>NZ_JBFONT020000005.1:0-238627 GCF_040779325.2 Aestuariibius violaceus | reverse complement strand
CCACCCGAAAATCCCGTCCCCACACCGCCTAGGGTGCGCTTCAGCGCACCACCCCCCGCCCTTCCCCCAACCAAAAATCCCCGCTACCCTGCCGCGATATTCCAGCCAAAGGATTTCCCGATGACCCGCGCCTTCCTCCTGATCCTCGCCGCCGCCCCCGCCGCCGCAGATCCCTGTCTGATCGGCACCTGGCAGGCCGACAACGCGGCGCTGGCCGCCCAGATGTCCGCCATGATGGGGCAAGAGGTCCAGTCGGTCGGCGGCACCACCACCATGACCCTCTCGGACGGGGGCGCGGGGCGCTATGACGTGGATCTGACCGTCGCGATCCTCACCCCCGACGGGGCGCGGGCCGATGTCGGCATCACCGGCGACAGCAGCTTCGACTGGGGGGCCGCGGGCGGCACCTTCACCGCCGAAGGGGGCACCTTCGCCTACCAGACCCGCGCCTCGGTCACGATCGGCGGCAGCACGATGGATCTGGGCAGCTTCCCGGTCTCCGACAGCGACATGCCCTTCGGCCGCGCCGCGGGCCCCTACGCCTGCACCCCCGACCGGCTGACCATCACGCCGGAGGAGGAGGGCAGCATGGCCAGCGAATGGGTCCGCGCCGGCTGATCCATCAGCCACCGCCTATGGATCGCCCCGACCCATAGGCGGCAGGCGATTGGTCCGGGCGGGGGGAAACTCCCTTCCCCCTTGTTTCCTTGAGGATCCGGGGAACGGGCGCGCCAAAACCTGTCCGACGGAAGTCCGACCGGATGCCGACGCGATGCCGACCCGTCAGATTCCCAGGAAGTCCGCGTTGTCGATCCGTCCCAGGTTGCCCAGAAGCTGACGGATGAAGGTGGTATTGCGCACATTGTCGTCCGTCACACGCCGCGACAAAGTGATGACCCGCCCGTCCTCCAGCGTGAACCGCTCCACGTTCGACACGACGCCTTCGGGGTCGAACGAGATCGCGACAAGCTGCCGGTCGATGATCTGCGGCTCGAGCGCGCCGTAGAGCCGCCAGCGGGATTCCACATAATAAACAGCACCTTGCTCCAGCACGCCGCCCGTCGTCGGCGGCCCGAAGGTCTCGATCACGCTGTCGCGCGTATCGAGGCCGACAAGCACCTCGGCCAGTTCGCTGTCGCTCGGCGCATAGCCGTGGTTGCGGAACTGCGCCACGCATCCCGCCAGCGCGAGGGCCGCCAGGGCCACAAAAACCCCGCGAAACACCTGTCCCAACCTGCCCATACCCGTCCCGCTTGCCTTGCCATTCCGCACTGTCTATCTGCCCTATATCAAGCGTGCCCGCCTGTTCAAGAAGGAGCACAGCCATGCCCCGCCCCTCAACCCTGCGCATCGCCGACCTGTCGACCAGACGACCGACGGAGTTCGCGCTGAAGCCTACCGCCGAAGACCTTGAGAAACTGGCCAGATCGCTCGACGTCTCGGCGATCCGCAAGCTCTCTTTCACCGGCACGCTCAGCCCCCTGAATAGCGCCGATTGGCGGCTCGAGGCGACACTCGGCGCGACCATCGTGCAGCCCTGCGTCGTCACGCTCGACCCCGTGACGACCCGCATCGACGAACCCGTCACCCGCACCTACACCCCCCACATGCCCGACCTGCCCGACGCCGCCGGGGCCGAAGTCGAGATGCCTGAGGACGACACGCTCGAACCCCTCACCGAGACGATCGACCTCGCCGCCATCATGGAAGAGGCGCTGGCGCTCTCCATCCCCGCCTATCCCCGCAAGGACGGCGCCGAAACGGGCGAGGCCGTCTTCACCAAACCCGGCGCCACCCCGCTCACCGACGACGACGTCAAACCCTTTGCGGGACTGGCCGATCTCAAGGCGAAGATGGGCGGCAGCGACTAGTCGCCCCCCGCCTCGCCTGCCGGAACGTCGAACAGAAACCCTGCCCCGGTCCCGGCGCCGGACACGTCGCTTCCCTCGATCGCGACCGCCAGAACATCCTCGCCCAAGGCAACGGAAATGTCATATCCGCCCCCGAAATGGCTTTGGTTCTCAAAGCCATGCCGGTCGATCATCGCCCCGGCCATGTCGAAGACGAAGACCTCCGCCTTTTGCGGCGGGCGGGGCTTGCCCAGTTCGATCGTGCCGTAATCAGCCGCGGCGACGGCCATACGCCCCTCCGCCATCGCGACCGAGATGCCGAAATTCACCTCGGCACCGGTCTCCGGATGCGTGAAGACCGCAACCGGCGCCGCCTCCCCCATCTCGTAGAGAAGCGCGGCACCCCCGGGGTAATCCGCATCCCCCGTCACACCGATCAACAGCATCTCGCCCTCCAGCGCGAAGGCTCGTCCAAATCCCGAAAAGGGCTCCGGCGTCGCGTCCTGGATCGTGCGCAGAAGATCCCCCGATGCCGCGTCGAACACGTGAACGGCGCCCCTCTGCATGTCATCGGACGAGGCGATCACCGCATATCGGTCACTCAAGGCGGCGCCGGATCCGAACCCCCTGACCGTCCCGGGATCGGGGGCCTCGAAGATCCGGACCAGCGCACCGGACGCCAGATCGAACAACCCGGCCCGGCCCGCCTCGCCCGCACCCGACGCGCCGATCAGCACCTGCGTCTCCGACATCGCGATGGCGACCCCGAAGCGCCCCTCCAGCTCCGGCGGAACGGCGATCTGCGCTGGCGCTCCGCCCGCCGCAAGATCATACGAATAGGCCGTTCCGACAACACGGTCGATCGTCGTCAGCCCGTCGGCGTAATTGCCGATCACCGCGTGCGATCCGTTCAAGGCCACCGTTTGGCCATAGATTTCCCCGTCCGCGGGATCGGGGTTCGCGAAGGTCGTCAGCATCTCGCCCGTCCGGCCGTCGTAAAGCGCGGCGGCGCCGGCCTCTTCCGGATTGGCTGACGGTGCGCCGATCAGAACGCGGCCCTCTGCGATGGCAAGCGCGGCGCCGAAACTGCCGCCATAAGATCCCTCGAACGGGGTCTGCAGCAAGATCCCGACCGGCTCCTCGGACAAGGCGCCCACAACCGATGCGGAGGCCAAAGCCACGGCGAAAAAACCCAAAGAAAATCTTGGCGTCATGTGATCGTCCTTTTGAATACGCTTCGGTCCTTAGAGGCGCCGAACGATCATACGCAAGACAGATACGGCGCATTCCGGCGGTTGATCTTTCTTGGAGCCATTCGGCCACACGCCGCGTTGTCGGGCGAATTCAAGGCGTTGACGCAGGCTCCCGACGCGCGGCGCGACCAAGGAGATCTGTATGTCTGGACTGTGCGATTTCAGCCGCGGACTGGCCATCGGCCTGATATTTGCAGCCACCCCGCCCTTTGCCGAAAGCTATCCCGAGCCCGTCAACCTGACCGAACTGGCCGAACAGATCCTCGCCGGTGGGCCATCCGCAATCGAGACGACCAACGGCGATCCGCTGATCGCCGCGGTGCTGGAACCCGAAACCGGCGGGCTCGATGTCGCACAGGACCGGGGCTTTCTCAGGATGGCCATAGCGCCCGATCCCCTGATGATCGCCTTCGACGGGGAAGAGGCCGTGGGCGCCGCCATCGCGCTCGCCCAGGAGATGGAAAAGTACCTCGCAGGCCTCCCCGGCGCGCCCGCCACCCCCACCGTCGTCGTCCCCACGCCGATGCCTCGGGCCCAGATCGCGGACGGCATCAAAACCGGCCGCGGCGACTTCACGACGCTCACCATCACCCGCGTGGAAGAGATCGACGCGCTCGACTACACGCAAGCCCTCATCACCGATGTGAACGATGTCCCCGTCCTCGGCCCCGACCTGGACGTCTCCAGCATCGACGATCTGGTCGGCATCCCGATCTACCTGTCGGAAAACAGCCGCTACGCCGCCAATGCCGAACGCCTCAACGACACCCGTATCGCCGCGGGGAAAGAGCCGCTGACGATCCGCTACGTCGATCCCGCGCTCGACGATTTCGACCTGATCGAGATGGTCGAGATCGGCCTGATCCAGGCCACCATCGCCACCGACTTCAAGGCGAATTTCTGGAACACGATCTATACCGGCGTCGTTGTCCGCACCGACCTGCCGCTGACCCAGGACGGCCGCATCGCCTGGGCCGTCCGCGCCGAGAACCCGCAGCTTCAGCAGGCGCTCGACGGCTTTGCCGAGATCGCCAGAGAGGGCACGCTCCTCGGCAACGTCATCCTCGACCGCTATGCGTCGTCCGCCGACTGGATCGAAAACCTCGGCACCGACACCGCGCGCACCCGTATCGACCAGGTCGGCCCCGTCATCCGCCGCTATTCCGAGGAATACGGGTTCGAACCCGACCTGATCCTCGCCCAGGCCTACCAGGAATCCCGCCTCGACCAGTCAAGCCGCAGCCATGTGGGCGCGATCGGCGTCATGCAGGTGATGCCGACAACCGCCGCCGATCCCGTCGTCGGCATCCCCGACATCGCGGGGCCCGGCAACCTGGAAAACAACGTCCATGCGGGCGTGCGCTACATGCGCTGGCTGCGCGACACCTTCTTCGACGACCCCGAGATCACGCCGCTCAACCAGACGCTGCTCGCCTTCGCCGCCTATAATGCGGGGCCGGGCGGCGTGGCGCGCGGCCGCCAGCGCGCGGTCGAGATGGGGCTCGACCCCAATGTCTGGTTCGAAAATGTCGAGATCGCGATCCAGGCGGCGGTCAGCCGCGAACCCGCGATCTATGTCCGCAACATCTTCAAATACTACGTCTCCTACCGCCTCCTGCAGGAGCTCGAGGAAGAGGCGCAGGCGGCCCGGCAGGATCTCGACGCCCTGCCCGACAATATCGAAACGCTCTCGTCGGAAGAGCGGGACGCGCTGATCGAAGACGCCCTCGGCGCCACGCCGAACGCGGCCCGGCCCTAATGCACGGCCCTAATGCACGGCCCCTGTCGGCGGGATCACGATCTCGCCGATATGGTTGGTGTGAAACGCGATCCTGTGCCCCTTGAAGGCTGCGAACTCTGCCTCCCCCACCGCGTGAACGGACCCGCCGAAATGATCCCCCTCCCGGTCCTCGACCGCTACCCACAGATCGAGAGGATCGTCATCCTCGGGCACCAGCGCCGCCAGCCGCACCAGATCGCCCGCTCCGATCTTCCGCTTTTCCGACAGGCGCGGCAGCGGCGGATCGGGGATCTCCTCGGTCGCCAGCAAAGCCAGGTCGAGCAGCTCGAACCCGTCGCGATCGGCCTGCGGAAAGCCACCGTGCTGCGGCGTGGGCATGTATTGCTTCCTATAGCTCTCCAGCGCCTTGCCCAGCTTGGTGTGACGCGCGCGCGCCCGTTCGGTCGCCGCGGCCTCTTCCGCCTTTTCAGCCCGCCAGTTCCGCCGCTGCAACACGAAGGCGATCACGAGCACCCCCGCGATCCATACGACATTGATCCAGATCTCCAGTCCCGGCATCGCCGCAGCCTCCCTCAGATCAAAGTGAAAACCACAAGAAGCCCGGCCAGAACGCCCAGCTCGATCAGCGCCCCGGAATAACGCTTCAGCGCCTCGCGTGGCCGGCTCCGAAAGGACCAGTCGATATACCGGCCAACCGCGTGATAGAGCCACGACGCCTTGTCCTGCGGCCGGTCGATGGCGCGGTGCAGATCCCGCAGCCGCGCCTGGCTGCCGCGCGGCAGGTCCGGGCCATAGAAGCCGCGAACGGCCTTGCGCATGATCTGGAACGGGTCATGCCCGTTCGCCTTGCAGAAGGCCGCGATCGCCACCTGCTCCTCCGGTCCCGGATCGGGCATCAGCGCCAGATGCCGCCCCGCCTCGACCAGCCGCCCCTCGGCCTGCAGAAACATCGCCAGCCGCCAGCGCAGCATCAGGTTGTCGGGATAGGCGCAGAGCAGCCCGTGCAGCCGGTCCATCGCGCGGCCGATCTGCCCGGCCTCCAGATCACGGTCGATCCGCCCGTTGACCCGGGCGATATGGCGCCGCTCGTTCACATAGACGAATGTCTGGCGCCGAAAGGCCGCGGCATAAAGGACGAACCCGTAGATCAGCACGACGATCCCCAGCTTCACGAACCCGCCCCACAGCATCATCAGAATGCCGACAAAGCCCAGGGCACTGTCGTCAAAGCGCTGCAGCACCCAATACCCGGCGATCAGCCACAGCACGCCCGGCACCCCATGTTCGAAGATCGGCAGGATCAGGTCACGCACACGGAAGCCCCGCGTCGGCTGCGCCAGGGCGCGCCGGTCCCGGCGGATCGTCTCTCCGAACTGTGATCTCGCGATGCCGATCGTCGTCGTCCCAGCAGCGCCCCGCTTTCCGTTACGACACGCCGCCCCGCAATCCAATAACACCGCGTCCCGCAGGCGCCGCCCTGTGCCCTCGCCGCGACAGCCCCGTCCAATCGGAAAACCGGCGAATTCCCCCTTGCGCCACACGGCAAACTCGTTATTTAGGCGGTCTCCCGAACAGGGGGGCGGCACCGTCCCCTTCTTCCGCTCGTCCGGTCGGGACCAGAATTGTAACGCCGGGGCCATGTGCGTGTCCCGCTCATACCCGAGGTTGTGACATGGCTGTCCCTCAGAACAAAGTCTCCAAGGCCCGCCGCAACTGGCGCCGGTCCCACCATGCGCTCTCCGCCGGAAACCCCGGCGAATGCGACAATTGCGGTGAGCTGAAGCGCCCGCACCACGTCTGCCCGTCCTGCGGCCACTACGCCGATCGCGAGGTGATCGCCCAGGCCGACGAGATCGATCTCGACGAAGACGCGGCCTGAACCGGCGTGCCCGGCGCTAGGGGTCCGGTAGAACGTTCAGGATGACATCGGCCCCCGCCAATCCCAAGAGTTCCCCGACCGCATTCGCCAGCGGCCCGGTCCAGACGATCTCGGTCGATGCGATGGGCGGCGACAAGGGCCCGGCGCCGGTGGTTGCCGGCATCGCCCGCTTTCTCAAGCGCAACCCGCAGGCGCATGTCCTCCTCCACGGGGACGAGGCCGAACTGGCGCCGCTCGTCGCCAAGCGCAAGATCGGCGACAACGTCACGATCCGCCACGCCGAGGGCGTCGTCACGATGACCGACAAGCCCGCGCAGGTCATGCGCCACGGCAAGGGCACCTCCATGTGGTCCGCGATCGAGGCGGTGCGCGGCGGCGAGGCCTCGGTCTGCGTGTCCTGCGGCAATACCGGCGCGCTGATGGCCGTCTCGATGATGCGCCTGCGCAAGGCCGAAGGCGTGAACCGTCCGGCCATCGCCTGCCTCTGGCCCTCCCGCAATCCGGGCGGCTTCAACATCATGCTCGATGTCGGCGCCGACATCCGCGCCGACCAGGACGACCTGCTGACCTTCGCGCTGATGGGCGCGAGCTATGCCCGCAACGGCCTCGGCCTCGACCGGCCGCGCGTCGGTCTGCTCAACGTAGGCACCGAAGAGCACAAGGGCCGCGCCGAACTCAAGCTCGCCCATGACATGATCGCGGACGCCGCCCCCAAGGGCGAGTTTGACTATGTCGGCTTCGTCGAAGGCGGCGACATCCCCTCGGCCAAGGTCGACGTGATCGTCACCGACGGCTTTACCGGCAACGTCGCGCTCAAGACCGGCGAAGGCACGGCGAACATCATCGGCGATCTCCTGAAGGAGGCGTTCAAGAAGACGCCGCTGTCCCGCATCGCGGCGCTGCTCGCCTATACCTCGCTGCAGCGCCTGAAAAAGCGGATCGACCCGCGCCGGGTCAATGGCGGCGTGTTCCTCGGCCTCAACGGCACCGTGGTCAAAAGCCACGGCTCGGCCGACGCGACCGGTGTCGGCTCCGCCGTCTACCTCGCCTGGCGTCTCGCCCAGTCCGGCTTTTCCGACCGTCTGGCCGCGCGCATCGCCCAGGCCAACGCCGCCCTCGAAGACGACCCGACAGAGGCCGCCCAATGATCCGAGCCATCCCCGTCGGCATCGGGCACTACCTGCCCGACCGCATCGTGCCCAACAGCCATTTCGAGGATTTCCTCGACACATCCGACGAATGGATCCGCGCCCGGTCCGGCATCGAGCGTCGCCACTTCGCGGCCGAGGGCGAGACGACGTCCCAGATGGCGACCCACGCGGCAAACGCCGCCCTCGCCGATGCCGGCCTGACACCCGCCGATATCGACACGATCATCGTCGCCACCTCCACCCCCGACCTCACCTTCCCCTCCGCCGCGACCATGGTGCAGGACGCGCTCGGCATGGAAACCGGCTTCGCCTTCGACGTCCAGGCCGTCTGCGCGGGCTTCGTCTACGCGCTCTCCCAGGCCGACGCGTTCATCCGCTCCGGCCAGGCGGCCCGCGTCCTCGTCATCGGGGCCGAGACTTTTTCCCGCATCATGGACTGGACCGACCGCACCACCTGCGTCCTCTTCGGCGACGGTGCGGGCGCGCTGATCCTGGAAGGCCAGGAAACCGCCGGCACCCCGCAGGACCGCGGCATCCTCGCCACCGACCTCCATTCCGACGGCCGCTACCGCAACCTCCTCTATGTCGATGGCGGCGTCTCGACCCAGTCGACCGGGCACCTGCGGATGCAGGGAAAAGAGGTCTTCCGCCACGCCGTCGAAAAGCTCGCCGCAACCGCCGATGCCTCGCTTGAAAAGGCGGGCCTCACCCATGACGACGTCACCTGGATGGTCCCCCACCAGGCCAATATCCGCATCATCACCGCGACCGCGAAAAAGCTCGGCCTGCCGATGGACCGCGTCGTCACGACCGTCGCCGACCACGGCAACACCTCGGCCGCCTCCATCCCGCTCGCCCTCTCCGTCGCCGCAAGCGATGGCCGGATCAAGCGGGGCGACCTCCTCGTCACCGAGGCGATCGGCGGCGGCCTCGCCTGGGGCTCCGTCGTCCTGCGCTGGTAGCGACCCGGCTCGACGTCCTCCCCCTGCTCGCGACACCGCCGAAAGGGCCGCTCTACAAGGCGGATGACGAGATGATCCCGAACGATAAGGGCGAACCCGCCTGACGCGGCGATCAAATGAAATCCAGTCCCGAACCAGATCGTCCGACGGCAAGCCCTTTATCTGCCCCCCGGGTCGCGCCGTCCGGACTGGCGGGAATTTCGGCTTTCGCGTTAGGAGGACAGGAGCAAGCACCCAACGTCACCACGTCAAGTCCTAGGAAGCCATCCATGTATATCGAACCCTTCAAAGTCGAGATCTGGATGAACGAGTGGGAGACGCGCTGCACCTACAACCTCGCCGAAACCTGCGTGGCCAGCATCACCATCGAAGAGCTGCTCCATGTGGCGGGGCGCAATCACACGGACCTGTCCGAGCTTCTGCCGATGAAGATGACCTACGGCGCGATCAAGGGCTCGGCCCGGCTGCGCACGGCAATTTCGGCGCTCTATGGCGATCAGGATATCGACCGGATCACCGTGACCCATGGCACGATCGCCGCCAACATGCTGGTGCACAAGGCCATCGTCTCGCGCGGGGACCGCGTCGTCTCGATCGTGCCGACCTACCAGCAACATTACTCGATCCCCGACAGCATCGAGGCGGACGTTCAGCAGCTGCCTCTGCGCGCCGAGGATGGGTTTCTGCCGAACCTCGACCTTCTGCGCGCGATGGTCACGCCGGACACGAAACTGATCGCCCTGACCAACCCCAACAACCCGACCGGCGCCCTCATCGAACGCCCGATGCTGGAAGAGATCGCCGAGATCGCGCGCTCTGTCGGCGCCTACATCCTGTGTGACGAGGTCTATCGCGGAACCGGCCAGATCGGGGACGGGATGTCTCCGTCCATCGTCGAGATCTACGAGAAGGGGATCAGCACGGCGAGCACATCGAAAGTGTTTTCGCTGGCAGGTCTGCGGGTCGGCTGGCTGGTTGCACCGGCGGATGTGACCGAGGCGGTCCTGATCCACCGCGACTACGACACGATCTCCGTGGGAATGATAAACGACCATTTCGCGGCGCTTGCACTTGAAAACAAGGACGCCTTGCTGTCGCGCAGCCACCGGATCACGCGCGGTAACCTCGCCTGTCTGGACGACTGGGTTAAGGCGCAACCAAGTGTCTCCTGGGTCAAACCGCGGGCCGGGACAACTGCGATGCTGCGGATCGACACACCCATGACCTCGCGCGCTTTCTGCATCGATCTGCTTGAGCAAACGGGGGTGATGCTGACGCCCGGCGATGCCTTTGAAATGGAAGGCTACGTTCGCCTCGGCTTCGCGAACGCGCCGCAGGTGCTGCGCGAGGGGTTGGAGAAGCTGGCAGACTACCTGCGACATCACGCGAGCAGAACGCAGAACTAGGGCGCGCGCGATGTTCATGGATTGCGGGCAGGTTGCGCTCACAGGCGACGCTGCCCTTGGCGCGAAGGTCAGGGCGGGTCCTCAAAGCGGATACAGAAGCCGCTCTCGCTGTGATCGGCGCAGGTCTGGATCTGTCAGCATCGTAGCCCAATTGAAAACAGTAATGTCTTAAAGTAACCTCTGTTTCCAAATGTACGAGCGCGTATTGAGCAGACATTTCCGGCGTCCAGAGCAGGCCGTACACCCAGCACATTTGGGACAATGGGGCGAGATAGACCCTGACTGCTTCCAGCCGTTGCGCCCGGAAGACTCCGCGCGCATCTTTAACACCGCCCGGCCGGACGCGGATGTCCGACAGAATGCTGACGGGATGCCGACGGGATGCCGACACCGGGTTTTCCCTTGTTAACCAGTAAAAAGACCGCTGATTCGGCCTTCGGGCCCGTTGCGGCCTCTAGAACAGCCGCCCGGACCCCGCACGATCCGTTCAGATCTATGGCAAAACCCATTGTCCGGCCCGTTCTCGGCAGGGACCGGCACATAAACCCCGGCAGCTAACCCGTTGAGATTGACTCGGAAAACCGCCCGGCCCATCCTGCGGGCCTTATTAGGGAGGACGGTACCATGGCTAACCGCACGCTTACCCGCATGGATCTCAGCGAAGCGGTCTTCAACGAAGTCGGCCTGTCGCGGAACGACAGTTCCCAACTGGTCGAAAGCGTCCTCAACCACATGTCCGACGCCCTCGTCTCCGGCGAAAGCGTCAAGATCTCGTCCTTCGGCACCTTCTCGGTACGAGATAAGGCGGCCCGCGTGGGCCGGAACCCCAAGACGGGGGAAGAGGTGCCGATCCATCCCCGCCGCGTCCTGACCTTTCGCCCGTCCCATCTGATGAAGGACAAGGTCGCGGACGGAAATCGCCGGAAGTGAGCAAGTCCCCCGACGCCTTCCGCACCATCGGTGAAGTGTCCGAATGGCTCGGGACGCCGGCACACGTGCTAAGGTTCTGGGAATCCAAGTTTTCTCAGATCAAGCCGGTCAAGCGCGCCGGCGGGCGGCGCTACTACCGGCCCGACGATATGGCGCTGCTCAGCGGCATCCGAACGCTCCTCCACGACGAGGGGATGGCGATCAAGGAGGTGCAGCAGCTCCTCAAGGAACAGGGCATCCGCCACGTCGCCGACTTCGGAGAAGACCCCCGTAGCGTTCAGGACACACCACAAGATGTGGTGGCAGAGCCTGTGGCAGACGCGCCACCCGCCGCAAAGCCAGACCCGACCCCATCGGAAGAGATCGACGATCTCGGGCCGCTCTTCGCCAGCCGCAATCGCCCGGCGGAACCTGCGGCGCCTGCGAAAAAATCCCCGCTGGGCAAGGACCTACCAGCCGATCCCAAAGACATCCCGGGCAAGCCAGCCCTGCTGACCGCCCTCGCCAGGGCCGATCGGACGGCCCTCCGCGCCGGCGCAGCGAAGATCGCGCCTCACCTGACATCGCTCCGCGCCCTGTCCGATCGCCTCGCCCGGGAGTGACGCCGCACCGGGGCTTGCCCCCGCCGCCGAAACCGGTAAGAAGGCCGCTAGTCGGGCTATGGCGCAGCCTGGTAGCGCGTCCGTCTGGGGGACGGAAGGTCGCAGGTTCAAGTCCTGCTAGCCCGACCAAATCACCGACTGACCTGATCCTCATGATCCCGGTATTCTTCTGCTTTCCAATGGGTTAGAAGACCGAAATCCCGGGGAGAGGAGAGTTCGATCCATGCCAGGCGTCCTGCCAGACCGCGCCATCCGGCGCCTGATCGATGCCGGCGCCATCGCCGCCGACGACACCATCCTGCCCGAACAGATCCAGCCTGCCTCCCTCGACCTGCGCCTCGGCACCACCGCCTACCGCGTCCGCGCCTCCTTCCTTGCGGGAAAAGGCAAATCCATCGCCGACCGCCTCCCGGAATTCGAGATGCACCGGATCGACCTAAGTGGCGGTGCCGTCTTGGAAAAAGGCTGTGTCTACCTCGTCCCGCTCATGGAACGACTGACCCTTCCGGAGGGCATTCAGGCCGTCGCCAACGCCAAAAGCTCGACCGGGCGCCTCGACCTTCTGACCCGGGCCATCACCGATGGCGGAGAGGAATTCGATCGCATCGCACCGGGCTATACCGGCCCGCTCTATGCCGAGATCTGCCCCCGTTCCTTCTCCGTCCTCGTCCGGCCCGGGCAGCGGCTCAATCAGGTCCGCTTCCGCGAAGGCGAGGCCGTCCTGGGTGACAAAGAACTGCGAAATCTTCATGAAGATCAGCGGCTTGTCGACACCGACCCGGTGATCGACGACGGCCTCGGCTTCTCGGTCGATCTCAGAACCAGCACCCCCGCCGGGTATCGCGCAAAGCCCCATACCGGGGTGATCGACCTCGACAAGATCGGTCACTATGACCCCGCCGAATTCTGGGAACCCGTCGCCGCAAAGGACGGTCGCATCATCCTCGATCCCGGCGCGTTCTACATCCTCGTCAGCCGTGAAGCCGTGACGATCCCACCCGGCTATGCCGCTGAAATGGCGCCATATCTTGCCATGGTCGGTGAATTCCGGGTGCATTATGCCGGGTTCTTCGACCCCGGCTTTGGTCACGGCGCGGCGGGCGGTCAAGGCTCCCGTGGCGTGCTGGAGGTGCGGTGTCACGAGGCGCCCTTCGCACTGGAACACGGCCAGATCGTCGGGCGGCTGATCTATGAGGCGATGGCGGAGGCGCCAGAGCAGCTCTACGGCTCCGGCATTGCGTCAAACTACCAGGGACAGGGCCTGAAGCTGTCAAAGCACTTCCGGAACCCGTAACGGCGGTCAGCGCATAAAGCGCCCGCCCAGACGCAGGGATCGCGCGGCCGTTTTTCCCAGCTTTTTCGTGGCCTTGCCGTGCGATCCGCCTTTGGTTTCAGACCCGCCCTTCGGCGCAGTTCTGCGCGAGATGTAGGCTGCCGCACGATTGATTCCCTGAAACACCACCCGCCGCAGCATCATGTTGATCAATCGGTTCGTGTTCATCTCTGGCCTCCCGATAGCTCTTCAGAGGTAGGGGCATGGTGCGCCATCGCAAGCCGTATCACGCCTCGTCCTCGAACATTTCCGACTGATCCTCGTCATCCTCACCCTCGGATGCCTCATCTTCGAGCGCTGTGCCCGGCGGCGGTCGATTTTCCAGCAGACCCGCGGCCCGAAGCTCCTTAAGCCCCGGCAGATCACGCGCACTTTCAAGGCCGAAATGATCCAGGAAGCTCTCGGTTACAACGAACGTCACGGGCCGCCCCGGGGTCATCCGGCGGCGGCCGAACCGGATCCACTCCAGCTCGATCAACTGGTCGATCGTGCCGCGGCTGACGCTGACACCCCGGATCTCTTCGATCTCGGCGCGGGTGACTGGCTGGTGGTAGGCAACGATGGCCAGCGTCTCAATCGCGGCGCGGGACAGCTTGCGGGTCTCAACCGTCTCCTTCTGCATGAGAAATCCAAGATCCGGCGCCGTGCGGAACGCCCAGGCATCGTCGATCTTGCTCAGCGCGACACCCCGCCCCTCATACCGCTTGCGCAGGTGCTCGAGGGCCTTCGCCGGTTCCGAGCCGTGCGGCATCCGGCCCGTCAGCTCGCGGATCGACACAGGTTCGGCGGACGCGAAAAGAATCGCCTCCACCATCCGTTCCTGCTCACCCATGGGCGGGGCTTCGAACAGGCTTTCTTCCGTATCCTGCTGATCTTCAGGCATCTTTTCTCCGGATCTGGATCGGGGCGAAGGTGTCGCCCTGGCGGATCTCGATCTTGCCTTCCTTGGCAAGTTCAAGAGATGCCGCAAATGTCGCCGCCGTGGCAGAGCGCCGCTTTGCCGGGTCGGTCTCCCACCCCTCGGGCATGTAGGACGAGATGTCGGTCCACTCGCCAGCAAAGCCGATCAGCGGCCGCATCCGGGCCAGCGCCTCCTCCATCGTCAGCACCGCGTCACGGTCCATCACGAAGGGGCGGAACTCGTCCTTGGTGCGGATCCGGGCATAGCCCTGCATCAGATCGAGAAGCGTCGCGGTGTAGGTCACCCGACGGACCCGGGCCACGTCCTCGGTGATGCCACGGGCGAAGAAGTCACGGCCCAGTTGGTCGCGCGCCATCAGCTTGGCCGCATGTTCCCGCATCGCTTGGAGCCGTTCCAGCTGGAAAGCGAGATGGGCGGCCAATTCCTCCCCCGTCGGGCCTTCCTCGGCGGGATCGGGGGGCAGCAGCAGGCGAGATTTCAGAAAGGCAAGCCAGGCGGCCATCACGAGGTAGTCGGCAGCCAGCTCGATCCGCAGGTCGCGGGCCTTTTCGATAAAGGCAAGGTACTGTTCGGCCAGCGCCAGGATACTGATCTGGCGCAAGTCGACCTTCTGCGTCCGCCCCAGCGACAAAAGCAGGTCGAGCGGCCCCTCGAAGCCGTCGACGTCCACGATCAGCGCCTCGGCGGCAAGCCGGTCGCTGACGGAAATCACGTTGCTTTCAGAGCGCTCCGGCTCGGACATGGGTCAGGCCCCTTTCAACAGGGCCTCATACTCTGCCAAAAGCGCAGGGATGTCATCCTCGATGGGCGTGAGCGTCGCGGTAACGGCACGATCCGCGCGGGCCTGTGACGCCTCAGTCATCGCGCCGCAGGTTTCGGCGACGATCTGGATCTCGTCAAACGCGCCGTTGCAATGCAGGACGAGGTCGCACCCTGCGGCAAGCGATGCCCTCGACCGCTCCGTGATGCTGCCCGAAAGCGCCTCCATCGAGATATCGTCTGTCATCAAAAGGCCATCGAACCCGATCTGTTCCCGGATCAGGCGGATGCCGTCCGGGGACTGGGTGACGGGCCGGTCGGGATCGACATCGGTGAAAAGGATATGGGCCGTCATCCCCATTGCCTCGTCCGCGAAGGGCCGGAACGGCTCGAAATCGGTCTCGGTCAGCTCGGCCAGTGGCGTGTCGACGCGCGGCAGTGCTTTGTGGCTGTCGAGGCTGGCGCGGCCATAGCCCGGCAAGTGCTTGATGACCGACCGCACGCCACCGTCGCGGCCGCCATCGATGATCGCTTGGGCGAGGGGAACGATCTCGTCGGTTTCGGCGCCGAGAAGACGGTTGGCGAGCATCGGATGGGTTTCATCGGTCAGCAGGTCGAGGCACGGCACGCAGTTCACATCGATGCCAATATCATGCAACTCCGCGGAAATCAGGCGCTGGCGCAGATACATCGCCCGCACCGATCCGGCGGTCGCACGGACCTGATCAAGCGCCGGGGGGTAGGCCCGCCAGATCGGCGGTTTCAGGCGTTGAACCCGCCCACCCTCCTGGTCGATCAGGACGGGGGCATCACGCCCGACACTTTCCCGCAGATCGGCGACCAACCGGCGTGTCTGGGCAGGAGTCTCGATATTTCGGGCAAAGAGGATGAATCCCCAAGGATCGGCCTCGCGAAAGAGCGCCTTTTCCGCCTTGGTGACAGCGCGGCCTGCGCAGCCGGTGATAAAGGCGCCCTGCCCCATCCTAGCGGGCGGTCACCGGAATGCACTCTGCCCGCTTGGCGGTCAGCGCAGCGCAGAACCGGCGCGCGTCGCTCAGATCTTCGAAGCCATGGGCCCGCAGACGATAGAACGTGCGGCCGTTGCGCTCCGTCTGTTGGACGATGCGCGCCTTCTCTACGAAATAATCATCGAAGCTGCCGGTCAGGCGCGTCCATTCGGAACGGGCGATCTCCGGGCTGTCGAACGCGCCGAGTTGGACGAGCTGCGTTCCTTCTGCGATCTCGTCCGCGGCCAGCGTCGCCTGAAACGAAGCCGCCGGGATCGGCGCCACGAGGCCAGAGCCTTCGGGGCGCAGGCGCGGACGTTCGGACCGGATCACGCCGGGAACGCTCGCCGGGATGACCTCGAACTGCGGAATATCCGCTCCAGCGACGACGGCTTCCAGAACCGCCTGAACGGCGTCGACTTCGGGCGCAGCCTCTCGGACGGGGGTTTGCGGACCGGGCGCCGCGGCCAGAACAAGTTCGGCCTCACCTTCTTGGGCTGGTGCGTCGATACGGGCCAGACCTTCCGCCGCCATGATGGCGCGTTCGTAGGCGGGCGGCTCTTCGAACAGTTCAGCCGGGATCAGGGGGGCATCATCGCCCTCGACCAGAGCCAGTTCTCCACCGGCGAGCACGGGTTCGTCTTCGTCGGTCAAATCGATCTCCTGTGGCGCCAGTACAAGCCGGTCTTCCGGCCCGCCGGCCGTTCCAACCGCGGCCACCTCGTTGACCGCAAGCCCCTGATGAACCGCCACCACGCCGCCTGGATCCTCAGGTGCGGCGCGCATGGGCCCCTCAAGCGCACGCACCACAGGGATGCCGCTCACGTCACGCACGACCAGCTTGTAGCCCCAGACGCCGATGCCCGCCATCAGCGCCAGCGACATCGCCGCCCCTGCCAGATTGACCAAACGCCCTGTGCCCGCCGCACTGGTATGCGCCGGGGAGCTGTCCTCGAACCCGTTGACTGCCATATCGCCTCGCTGCGGCAGGTATATCCCGCCGTCTCTTTTCAATACTGCCCACCCCTGCGGGCCGCGTGCGCTTTAGCGCATCTCTTCCGCAGGAGTGACGCCGAGGATACCCAGACCGGTCGCCAAAACAACCGCAACCGCCCGGGCAAGGGCGATTTTCGACCGACTTGTGGCCTCATCGCCCTCCTGCAGGAACCTGAGCGACGGATCGTCGTTGCCGCGATTCCAGAGAGAATGGAAAACACTTGCCAAATCATAGAGATAGAAGGCGATCCTGTGCGGTTCGTTCGTGCGCGCCGCGATCTCGACCAGGCGTGGCCATTCGGCAATCTTCCGCGCGACATCGAGTTGCGCATCGTGGTCCAGCACCGAAAGGTCCGCCTCGGCCAGCGCCTCGTCGCTCACATCGATCTCTGCCTTCCGCAACACTGATTTGACCCGCGCATGGGCGTACTGGACATAGAAAACCGGGTTGTCCTTCGACTGCTCGACCACCTTGTCGAAGTCGAAATCGAGCGGCGCGTCGTTCTTGCGGGTCAGCATCGTGAACCGCGTCACGTCCGGACCGACCTCGTCGACGACATCGCGCAAGGTAATGAACGTCCCTGCCCGCTTCGACATCTTGAATGGCTCGCCTTTCTTGAAGAGCCGGACAAGCTGGCAGAGCTTGATATCGACCGGGACCTTGCCGTCCGACAAGGCCGAGACCGCCGCCTTCATCCGCTTGACATAACCGCCATGGTCGGCGCCGAAGACATCGATCAACTGATCGAAGCCCCGCTCGATCTTGTCGTAGTGATAGGCGATGTCGGGGGCAAAGTAGGTCCAGGAGCCGTCGGATTTCTGGATCGGCCGGTCCACGTCGTCGCCATGGGCGGTCGAGCGGAAAAGCGTCTGCTCCCGCGGCTCCCAATCCTCGGGTACCTTGCCCTTGGGCGGCTCCAGCGTACCGCGATAGATCAGATCCTTGTCGCGCAGGCTGTCGATCGCCGCCTCGATCCGGCCCGTGCCGTAGAGCGATTTCTCGGAGAAGAAGACATCCATCTCGACGCCGATTGCCGCCAGATCCTCGCGGATCAGGTCCATCATCGCATCCGACGCAAAATCCCGCACCTCGGCCAGCCAGTACTGTTCGCCCTTGCCGACGAACTGGTCGCCAACCTTCTCCTTCAGCGCCTCGCCGACCGCGACGAGGTAGTCGCCCGGATACGTCCCGTCCGGGAACTCGACATCCTCCCCATGCGCTTCGAGGTAGCGAAGGTAGACCGACCGGGCGAGCGTATCGACCTGCGCGCCGCCATCATTGATGTAGTATTCCCGGGTGACGTCGTAGCCTGCGAAACCCAGCAAAGAGGCCAGCGCATCCCCGAACACCGCCCCCCGCGTATGACCCACATGGAGCGGCCCGGTCGGATTGGCCGAGACGTATTCGACATTGACCTTCTGCCCGGCGCCCACCGCCGACTGGCCGTAACCTGGATCAGCCAGCGCAGACCGCACCACGGCCTGCCAGACGGCGGGCGTCAGCCTCATGTTGAGGAACCCCGGCCCCGCCACCTGTGCTTCGGCGATCCGGTCATCGCCCGTCAGCCGCTCCGCTAGTACCTCAGCGATGTCGCGCGGCTTCATGCCCGCAGGCTTGGCCAGCACCATCGCTGCGTTCGTCGCCATGTCGCCGTGTCCTGCATCACGCGGCGGCTCGACGGTGACGTTGTCGTAACTCAGCCCTTCGGGCAGCTTTCCGTCGGCTGCCAGGCTTTCAAGCGTCTCGACGACAAGGGCGCGGATATCGGCAAAGATGTTCATGGGCGTGCGCTTAGCGCGGCGGCGCGGCGGATGCCAGCGCCTATCCGATCAGCCTCTGATGGGTCTCTAGCGCGAAACGGTCCGTCATCCCGGCGATGTAGTCGGCGACGATCCGAGCCAGCGCCTCCTCATCCTCCGCCTCCAGCACATCGGTGCGCCAGTCGGAGGGCAATTGAGTGGGGTCGGACATAAAAAGCGGGAAGAGGTCCTCGACCACGCGCGTGACATCTGCGCGCATCCGCTTGACGTCGGGCGCGCGGTACATGCGCTCGAACAGGAAGGCTCGGATCCCCTGGATCTCAGCCCACATACCGTCGGAGAAACGGATCACCTGCCGCCCGAGGGTGCGGATATCGTCCGCGGTTTGCGCACCAGAGGTCTCAAGCGCCGCCCGTGAGACTTTGATCACATCGCTGACCATCGCGCCGAAGACACGCCTCAGCGCTTCATGCCGCCGCCTGCGGGGCTCCAGCCCCGGATAGGTGCGGTCGACCTCCGCATAAGCCGGACCGACGATGGGCAAGCCGCAGATATCGTCGTCGGTAAAGAGGCCCGCCCGAAGGCCGTCATGCAGGTCGTGATTGTTGTAAGCGACATCATCCGACAAGGCCGCGACCTGCGCCTCCGCGCTGGCATGGGTCGCCAGTTCCAGATCGTGCCGCGTCGCATATTCCGCCAGCGCAGCGGGCAGCGGCGGTTTGACCGGACCATTGTGTTTTGCAATCCCTTCAAGGGTTTCCCAGGTGAGATTCAACCCGTCAAACTCCGCGTAGTGCCGCTCCAGCGCGGTCACGATCCGGATCGCCTGCGCGTTATGGTCGAACCCGCCATAGGGCGCCATCAAGGCGTGCAGCGCGTCCTCACCCGTGTGGCCAAACGGGGTGTGACCAAGATCATGGGCCAGAGCCACCGCCTCGGTCAGTTCCTCGTTCAATCCCAAGGCGCCGGAAATCGTTCGCGCCACCTGAGCCACCTCGATCGAATGGGTCAAGCGGGTGCGGAAGTAGTCCCCCTCATGCTCTACGAAGACCTGCGTCTTGTGCTTGAGCCGCCGGAAGGCGCTCGAATGGATGATCCGGTCGCGATCCCGTTGAAAGCACGACCGAAAGCTGCTTTCGGGTTCGGGATAGAGCCGCCCCCGGCTCACGCTCGGATCGCAGGCATAGGGGGCTGGCATGGCGCGCCTCGTCTTGTGGGCCACTTCGGCTCCTCCTATATTGCAGCTCAGAGGAAATCCCAAGGTCCGACCCATGCTGACCCTGCCCCCGAAAGTGACCGATCGCGCCTTCGAACGCCTGTCCGAAATCGGCGCGTCCGCCGAAGGCAAGGCCTTGCGCGTTGCCGTGGAAGGCGGTGGATGCTCGGGCTTTCAATATGAGATCACGCTCGACGCACCGAAGGAGGATGATCTGATCCTTGAAGGCGCGGGCGAGAAGGTCGTGATCGACAGCGTCTCGCTGCCATTCCTTCAGGATGCTCAGATCGACTTCGCCGACGAACTGATTGGTGCTCGTTTCGTCATCGAAAATCCCAACGCCACCTCAAGCTGCGGCTGCGGAACCAGCTTTTCAATGTAAGATCTGGCCAGCCCTGCCCTTCTGGCGGTATGCTGACATATGTTCGAACTGAGAGACGTCGAAGACAACATTCTGACAGTTGATATCTCGGGCCGGGTCGAGACCGAAGAGATGGCTGGAGCGCTCGATGCGTTTATCGCCAAGGCTGAGACGCTAGAGGATGCCGGCCTTCTCCTGAGATATATCGACGTCGAAATGCCAAGCATGGGGGCCCTTGCCGCGGAACTGAACCGGGTGGTGCCTCTGCTCGGAACCCTCGACAACTTTGCCCGCATCGCTGTCGTTGCAAATCAGGACTGGCTTCTTGCGGCGGCACGCATCGAAGAGGCGATCGTTCCTGGCATCGACATGCGGGTGTTCTCGGCCGAAGAAGAGGATGACGCCCGCGCCTATCTGCGCCGCGATCCGTTCGAGAACATGCCAGTATGATCGCTGCTTGCGCCAGGCTTTCTGCTCGGGCAGGTAAAGGTGATGAAGATCGCGACATTCAACATCAACGGTGTGAAGGCTCGCCTGCCCGCTGTCCTTGACTGGCTGGATGAGAGCGCGCCGGACGTCGCCCTGCTACAGGAAATCAAGTCGGTCGACGAAGCGTTCCCCCGTGAGCCGTTCGAAGATCGCGGCTACAACGTCGAAACCCACGGGCAGAAAGGGTTCAACGGCGTCGCGATCCTCTCCAAGCTCCCGCTCGAAGATGTCGCGCGCGGTCTGCCAGGTGACGACAGCGACGAGCAGGCGCGCTGGATCGAGGCCACGGTCGTCGGCGAGGCGGCGATCCGCCTCTGCGGCCTCTATCTGCCCAACGGTAATCCATCGCCGGGGCCGAAATACGATTACAAGCTCGCCTGGATGGAACGTCTCCTCACCCGCGCGCAGGATCTCCTGTCTGATGAGACCCCGGCGCTGATGGCGGGTGACTACAATATCATCCCGCAGGCAGAGGATGCCGCACGTCCCGATGCCTGGCGCGATGACGCGCTCTTCCGGCTCGAAAGCCGAAACGCTTATCGTCGCATTGTGAACCTCGGTTTCACCGAGGCGATCCGCGCCCGCCATCCGCAGCCGGGCCTTTATTCGTTCTGGGATTATCAAGCGAATGCGTTCGATCGGAACGACGGGATCCGCATCGACCATGTGCTGATGACACCCCAATGTGCCGATTTGATGCGGGACTGTGGGATCGAGGCCGAAGTGCGCGCGAAAGAGAAACCGTCGGACCATGTGCCCGTCTGGGTCGACCTGGCGGCCTGACTTGCGTTAGTATCGGGTCAAGGAACTTCTGGCGCCACCGCACCGTTACCCGGATGTTGTCAGAGGAAGGAGACCCGATCATGCGCCTTGCCGCCATCGCTTTTGCCGGTATCGCTTCACTGGGAGGGCCGGCTGCCGCCACGCTTTGCTCCACGAATGCGACGGGCGCCGGGTGTGAGGTTGCGCAAAGCGCTTTGATCGATACTTCTGCCTCGATCGCTGCCGTTCCTGAGATTGATTTCGGCACGGGCTGCGCAACCCGCGCTGCCGGGGCTGCGTGTATGATGGCCCCGCGGACCCTTCAGCCCGTCGCATCAGAGCGTTTCGTCATCGATGAAGAAGAGGAAATGGCCTGCCTCACCAGCAGAACGGGCGCTGGTTGCGTGACTGTACCGGTCTCTAGCCGAAAGCCGCCGCTTGAAAACGGTCTCGTTCTGGAACGCGGCAAACATAACCTGCTGATGAACGTCGATTACTACGGGCTAGAGCCTGTGCGCGACGGTTGGGTCTACATGGAAATCGATGAAGAGATATACCGCGTCGATTGGTCGACCCATGCCATTGTCGGCCACGTCGGACACCGCCGCTCTCTCTTCTAAGCGACGGCATCTCCAAATCGAAAAGGGCGCCCGGAGGCGCCCTTTTGTTTAATCGTCGCGATGAACCTTTTCGCGCCGCTCATGACGCTCCTGGGCTTCCAGGCTCAGCGTCGCGATTGGACGCGCATCCAGCCGCTTAAGTGAAATCGGCTCTCCGGTCATGTCGCAATAGCCGTATTCGCCTTCCTCGATCCGGCGCAGGGCCGCATCGATCTTGGCAACCAACTTGCGCTGGCGATCCCGGGTCCGCAACTCGAGCGCGCGGTCGGTTTCTTCACTCGCACGGTCGGCGACGTCGGGAATGTTGCGTGTGCTCTCCTGCAATCCGCTGATCGTATCCCGGCTGTCTGACAGAAGTTCCGCCTTCCAATTCAGCAGCTTTCGGCGGAAGTATTCGAGCTGTCGCTCGTTCATGAACGGCTCGCTCTCGGCCGGACGATAGTCGTCCGGCAGAAACACCTCAGCTTTCATTCTCGATCCCTTGGCTGATGCGACGTCCGATCTTCTTGCAGTGTCAGACATTCGCTCCCCTTCCGAAACTGGCGCCCGTTTAGTCCCATTTCCAGGGCGTGTCACGCCCCCAAATCCTTAACGCTCGCGGGGAGTTGAAGCAGTGCCGCGCTCTGCTAGGGTGCCGCGAAAAGCTGCCCACCCGGAGCCTTCGATGACCTTCCGCTCAACTGATAAATATATTGCTACCGAGGACCTCTCCGTTGCTGTCAACGCTGCGGTGATGCTCGAACGTCCACTTCTCGTCAAAGGCGAGCCCGGCACTGGCAAGACCGAGCTTGCCCGGCAGGTCGCCGAGTCCCTGGGCCTTCCGATGATCGAGTGGCACATCAAGTCGACAACCAAGGCACAACAGGGCCTTTACGAATACGATGCCGTCAGCCGCCTGCGCGACAGCCAGCTTGGCGACCCGCGCGTGGAAGACGTGGCGAACTACATCAAACGCGGCAAGCTCTGGCAGGCCTTCGAGGCGGACACCAAGACCGTCTTGCTGATCGACGAGATCGACAAGGCTGATATCGAGTTCCCGAATGACCTCCTGCAGGAGCTCGACCGGATGGAGTTCCATGTCTACGAGACCGGCGAGACTGTTGCCGCGAAACATCGCCCGATCGTCATCATCACCTCGAACAACGAGAAGGAGCTGCCCGACGCGTTCCTGCGCAGCTGCTTCTTTCATTACATTCGCTTCCCCGAGATCGAGACGCTGAAGCGTATCGTCGAGGTCCACCATCCGGGGATCAAGGAAGCGTTGCTGACGACCGCGCTTACCCAGTTCTACGAGGTCCGCGAGACACCGGGCCTCAAGAAAAAACCCTCGACCTCCGAGGTTTTGGATTGGCTGAAGCTGCTCTTAGCCGAGGATCTCACACCAGCGGACCTCAAGGGCGACGCGGCCTCTGCCCTGCCGAAGCTCCATGGCGCGCTTCTGAAGAACGAGCAGGACGTTCACCTCTTCGAACGGCTCGCCTTCCTTGCCCGTCGCGGTGGCTAGAGCCCCGCAGCCCCCCGAACAAGCCTTATCCATTCCAGGGTCCGGCGCAGCCGGTCCCGGAAGTCCGGCGGCTCGTAGGGCCGCACAGCATGGACAACGACAAGCGTCCGCTCAGCCTCCTCAGACAGGGCGAAGACGACATCGAGGAGGCCGATCCGACGCACCCGGAAAGATCCGTCCGTGATGTCCTTCCGCCCGTGTGGCGAGAAGCTAAGTGCGTTGTGAATATAGCTGCGCTCCGTCGGCGTCGCATGCAGGGCGAGATCGGCACCCGCCCGTGGCAGATACCGGATCACGACGTCCCGTCGTTCCCCTCCCGTTTCTTCGATCTTGTCCACCTTCACCATCGAGACGACTCCTCCGCAACCGGTGCGGCATGCCCTTGCCGACCGGCGACTTGCAGGATGTTCTCTGCGAAAAGCTCACCTCCCCCGGGCGAGCGACCCAACCTAAAGTAGATCTAATTGACCTCTCATCCCGTCACATTTCCGAAATATCGTTTCGGCGGCGTGAACTCTTTGGGCGGGCTTCTGCCCGCTGATTCGTTTGCGCAACGATTTCGGCCGAAGCCGGAGACATCGACGGTTTTTTGCTCGCCAATCGGGACCATTCATGCGCTGATAGCTGCGCTGCCGGAAGGATGACGATTGAGGATAACTGCCTGCCATGCCGGTAGACATTCGCCCGTTGGAGGCCCGCGACCGATCTGATTGGGATCGGCTCTGGGGCGCCTATCTCGCGTTTTATGAGACGAGCTTGCCGTCGGAGATCTACGACACGACCTTCGCGCGGCTGATCGGTGATGACCCGCAAGACTATTCCGCCCTACTCGCGACCGCCGACGGTCGGCCGGTCGGTCTGGCGCATTATGTCTTTCACCGCCATTGCTGGCAGATCGAGAATGTCTGCTATCTGCAGGATCTCTACGCTGACCCCGACTATCGTGGTCAGGGCATTGGACGTGCCTTGATCGAGGACGTCTATGCCAGGGCGGACGCAGCAGGCGCGCCATCTGTCTACTGGACGACCCAATATTTCAACGAAACGGCCCGGCGCCTTTATGATCGGGTGGCCGAGCTGACCCCCTTCATCAAGTACCAGCGGGGCGGAGTATGAAGCGATCTGCCCTTGCCATCGCACTTCTGCTGGCCTCCTGCGCGCCGGTCAGTGCGCCACCTGACCGCGCGGCCGGTGTCGGCACAACGGATCTCCCAGCGATGAAAAGCTTTGCGACCGCGCCGGCAAGCCGCCCGATCAGGTCAAATGCCGAGATCGCACAGGACTTCCTCGACCTGTCTTTCGAGATGGAAAGCGGCCGCAAGATCCCAATCTTCAACCGCTTTGAAGGGCCCGTGACCGTGCGCGTTATCGGAAATGCCCCGGCCAGTCTCGTCCCCGACCTCGACCGGCTCCTCCGACGCCTCAGGAGCGAAGCCGGGATCGACATCAGTCGCGTAAACTCCGGCGATGCCTCGATCACGATCGAGGCCGTCCCACGCGGCCGCCTCCAGCGCGCTGTGCCCAACGCCGCCTGTTTCGTCGTCCCCCGCGTGTCGAGTTGGGAGAATTTCCGCGCCGTCCGTCGCACGCCCGCCGTGGATTGGACGACCCTGACCGAGCGGACCCGCGCCGCCGTCTTCCTGCCGTCCGACACCGCCCCGCAGGATGTCCGCGACTGCCTGCATGAGGAACTCGCGCAAGCTCTCGGCCCGCTTAACGACCTCTACCGACTGCCCGACAGCGTTTTCAACGACGACAACATCCACGCTGTCCTGACCGGCTTTGATATGCTGATCCTGCGCGCGACCTACGCACCTGAACTGCGCAGCGGCATGTCGCGTGAGCAGGTTGCGGCGCGCCTGCCTGCGCTTTTGAACCGCCTCAACCCGCGCGGCGCAAACGGCGGTCGCAGCTATCAGACCGTGACAACTGACCGGTGGACCAATGCGATCGAAACGGCCCTCAAGAACGGCTCGTCCTTCGACGCCCGCCGCCGTTCCGCCGCCCGCGCTGTCGACATCGCCCGCAGCTATGGCTGGACCGGCCCACGCCGCGGCTTCTCGCTCTATGTTCTGGGGCGGCTTCAGCTCATCACTCAGCCCGGGCGCGCCATCCTGTCGTTCCGCGAATCCTTTGACGTCTACAACGGGTCGTCGCTGACCAAGCTGCACGCCGCCCATGTCGCCGTTCAACTGGCGGCCTACGCGCTCAGTTCAGGCGACGGCGCCGCCACGCTCGCCATCACGGGCGAGGCCATCCCTGCCGCCCGGGACGCCGAAAACGCCGCTCTTCTCGCTACGCTCCTGATGTTCCGCGCCGAGGCACTCGACCTGACCGGCCAGGCGGAGGAAGCCCGCGCCGTCCGTCTGGACAGCCTCGCCTGGGCGCGATACGGCTTCGGCGACGCGCGGGAGGTGCGCGCCCGCCTGCAAGAAGTGCGCGACCTGAACCCCGCGCGAGAGATCCGGACGGCCCTATGATCTTTCCCTTATCCGGCCTTTTTCTAGGCGCCCTGGCAGGCGCATTCGTTGCGCGAAAGCGTGGCGGCAAAAGGGCTGACATCGCGCAATATGCACTCGTCTATGCCATCATCTTTGGCCTCGCGGGCCTCTTCCTCTTGATCTTGGTGGACCGCGTCTTCTACGTCTGAGGCGCGATGTTTCTGCCCTTCTTCCAGACCTTGCGGGACACCGGCGTCCCTGTCTCGCTGCGCGAGCACCTGACGTTCCTCGAAGCGATGTCGAGGGGGCTGGCCACATACGACATCGACGCTTTCTACCATCTCGCCCGGACCTGCCTCGTTAAGGACGAGCGCAATATCGACAAGTTCGACCGCGCTTTTGCCACCGCTTTCGAGGGCCTTGAGCAGATTACTGTCGATCAGGTCCTGAACGCTGTCGACCTGCCGAGAGATTGGCTGGAGAAGATGGCCGAGAAACACCTCAGCGACGCCGAAAAGGCCGAGATCGAAGCCCTAGGCGGCTTCGAAAAGTTGATGGAAACCCTGCACGAGCGCCTCAAGGAACAACAGGGCCGCCACCAAGGCGGCAGCAAGTGGATCGGCACCGCCGGAACCTCGCCTTTCGGTGCCTATGGCTTCAATCCCGAAGGCGTCCGCATAGGCCAGAAGGAAAGCCGCCACCAGCGCGCTGTGAAAGTTTGGGACAAACGCGAGTTCCGCAATCTCGACGACACGGTCGAACTTGGCACCCGCAACATCAAGGTGGCGCTCAAACGCCTCCGCCGTTGGGCGCGCGACGGCGCGAATGAAGAACTCGACCTCAACGGCACGATCCGTGCCACGGCCGAACACGGCTATCTGGACGTGCAGACCCGACCGGAACGGCGCAACGCAGTGAAGGTCCTTCTCTTCCTCGATGTCGGCGGCTCCATGGATCCCCACGCCAAGGTCGCCTCAGAGCTTTTCTCCGCCGCCAAGGCTGAATTCAAACACTTCGACCACTTCTACTTTCACAACTGTCTCTACGAAGGCGTCTGGCGCGATAACCGCCGGCGCTGGAACGCCCAGACACCGACAACCGAGATCCTTCGCACCTACGGTTCCGACTATAAATGCATCTTTGTCGGCGACGCTTCCATGTCACCTTATGAGATCGCGATGCCCGGCGGTGCCAATGAATACTGGAATGAAGAGGCGGGCCGCGTCTGGCTCGAACGCGCAGTCCAGAAATGGCCCGGTTGCCTCTGGATCAATCCGCTAGAAGAGCGCCATTGGCGCTACACACCCTCCATCGGGATGATCCAGGAGATCATTGGTGCGGATCGCATGGTGCCCATGACGCTGGAGGGCCTCGATCGGGGGATGCGGCTGCTCGGCCGGTAGTAGCGCAGCAACCAGCCAACTGAAGCCCGCGCCGCACGAGTACGGATCAAGCCGCCTCAGATGTCCTCTTCCGGCAGGCTTCCCGTGCCGCAAGCCGGATCATCAACCGCTCGATCTCACGATTCTTGTCCTCCGCGGCCGGGTAGGCCTGACGGAGAACATCATCGATATCCGATAGATCTGCTGCTTCTTTCATGCCGCTTGCCTCATCATTGGCGTCGAGCCTCTGACGTCTCGATCAGCCTCTCAACCAGGGGGAAAACCCCTGGTTCCGAAGAAAATGGTTTCAATTTTAAGTGTTTCCAATCCATCACGCCTCACGCACCACATCCTCCAGAAGAACCGCATCGATCTCACCGTCCCCTCGATGAAGGACACTCACATCGCCGGTCGCTTCGAACACCACCGCCTGCACCTGGCTCAACTGGGTGACATTCGCCTCCCGCAGCTTGCCCAGAAGGTCCGCCCGGCTGATCTTGGCCGCCTGCATGTTGCCCTCTAGCATGGTCGGCCCGTCCATGATCAGCAGCGGGGCATTATCCAGCACCTCCTGGGTTCTGGAGGAGGCCACTCGAGCCCGTGCCACCACGGCCTGCACCAGAAAGAGCGCGGTCAACGCAGACAGGCCCGCCAGGATGCCTGTATCGGGCGACACGACGACGCTTGCCAGAACCGATCCCATGGCAACTGTGATCGCGAAGTCGAAGCCCGACATCTTGGAAAACGATCGCAATCCGGCCAGCCGCGTGAGGACCACAAGCGCCGCAATAATGACGACCGCATCGACGAGGGCGCTGACAGGAACGGGCATGCAGGATCCTTTCTTCCGCCAAGCCCCGGGGCGCGGCGAAAGTTCCTCTTTCCGCAGAGGCCCTGCGAACCCATATCATCCTCATGATCAAGGTTCTGCCCATTCTCCTGGCCATCGGCTACGCGGTCGTCCTCTATCATTTCTCGGCCTGGCGCACCCGGCGTGAGCTCGACGAGAAATCAACGGAGCTCGCCGATCCCGGCCTCAAGCGCCTGACCGATCGCATGGCGGCCTCTCTCGACCTGTCGCGTATCCGTGTCCACATCTACGAGATCGATCCGGTCAACGGTCTTGCCGCGCCAGACGGCCGGATCTTCATTACTCGCGGCTTTTACCGGAAGTACCGTGACGGAGAGGTCTCGGCCGAAGAGATGGCCTCAGTCATCGCCCACGAACTCGGCCACGTCGCCCTCGGCCACGCCCGGCGGCGGATGATCGATTTTTCGGGCCAGAACGCACTGCGCACCGCACTCGCGATGCTGCTCTCCCGATTTCTGCCTGGCCTTGGCGTCTGGATCGCCAACGCGCTGACCTCCCTTCTTGCAGCCCGTCTTTCCCGATCCGACGAATATGAGGCCGACGCCTACGCTACTGCCCTTCTCATGAAGTCGGGGATCGGGTCGGAGCCACAAAAGACCCTCTTCCGCAAGCTCGAGACACTGACGGGCCACCGCGGCGCCATGCCCGCCTGGCTTCTGAGCCATCCTAAGACCGCGGACCGAATCGCGGCAATCGAAGCGAACGAGGCACGGTGGCTTCCGGCCTAAAGCTGCCGTCTGACACTCGACAACCGGGCCACATCGGGGCAGCAATTGTACGACCCTTGTCCGCGAGCCCCCATGTTTCAGACCTTCACGCCAAGCACCTCCCCCGACCAGTCCCCGCCGCGCCTTGCCGCACTTCGGGACGAGCTAAAGAAGGAAGGCGTTGATGCCTTTCTCGTTCCTCGCGCCGACCGGTTTCAGGGCGAATATGTCGCCCCGTGCGACGACCGGCTTGCCTGGCTCACAGGTTTCACAGGTTCCGCGGGGTTTGCCGTCGTCTCCGGCAAGGTCACGGCCCTCTTCGTCGACAGCCGCTACACGCTCCAAGCCGACGCACAGACCCCCGGTGAGATCACGATCCTGCCTTGGCCCAAGACCCAGCTATCAGATTGGCTGAAGGATGAGATCGGCCGCGGAAAGATCGCCTATGATCCATGGCTTCACACCGAAAGTCAGATAAGGAAGCTCAACGAAGCTTTTGAAGATACTGGCCTTTCTCTCCTCGAAATCGACAATCTGATCGACCGCATATGGCCTGATCAACCCGACGCTCCCGACGCCCGCTTCTCTGCCTACCCGGCCAATCTCGCGGGGAAGAGCCATGACGACAAACGTGCCGAGATCACCGAAGCTCTTCGAGACGCCGGACAAAAGCAGGCTCTTATCACGCTCCCGGACTCCATCGCCTGGCTTCTTAATATCCGTGGCAGCGACATCCCCCGCAATCCCGTTCCCCACGCGATGGCCATCCTGCATGACAACGGTGCCGTTGATCTCTTCGCAACCCATTCAAAGACGACGGAAATCGCCAGCCATCTGGGTCCGGACGTTGCCGTCCATGACCCGGGCGCCCTGATCAACCACCTCAAAACGCTCGACGGCCCTCTCCGCATCGATCCAGACAGCGCTCCGAAGATCCTCTTCCAATCCGTTGAAAAAGCGGGGGTTTCTATCGAAGAGGCGCCAGATCCTGTCCTCCTCCCCAAAGCAAAGAAGAACCCCACAGAACTCCAGAACACCCGCGAGGCCCATCTGCGCGACGCCGCAGCTGTCACCGCCTTCCTCGCCTGGCTCGACGCGCAACCCATCGGCAGCATCGACGAGATCACCGCCGTCAAAGAGCTCGAACAGCGCCGCCGCGCCTCAGGTCAGCTCCTCGATATCTCTTTCGAGACGATAGCCGGCACCGGCCCCAACGGCGCTATCGTCCATTATCGCGTGACGGAAGAGACCAACCGCCAGACGGCCGACGGCGACCTCCTGCTCGTGGATTCAGGCGGCCAGTACATCGACGGCACGACCGACATCACACGCACGATCCCCATCGGCGCCCCCTCCGACGACAAGCGAAAGACCTACACAGCCGTGCTCCAAGGCGTCATCGCGATCTCTCTCGCCCGCTTCCCGCAAGGAACTGCAGGCCGCGACCTCGACCCCCTCGCCCGCGCCGCGCTTCGCCGCATGGGCAAGGATTACGGCCACGGCACCGGCCACGGCGTCGGCGTATACCTCTCGGTCCACGAAGGCCCCCAACGTATCGCCAGTACCTCGGGCATCGCGCTGGAGAAGGGCATGATCCTCTCGAACGAACCGGGCTACTACGAGGAAGGCGCCTACGGCATCCGCCTTGAAAACCTTGTCGCCGTCACGCCGGACAGCCAGGACGACTGGCTCGCTTTCGAAACGCTCACCTTCGTCCCCTTCGACCGCCGCCTCATCGACACCGCCATCCTCGCCCCGTTCGAGCGAGACTGGATCGACGCGTACCACGCTGAAACCAAAGGAAAAGTTATGCCCCGCCTCGCCTCAGACGAGGCTCGCGCCTGGCTCGAAAAGGCGACCCGCCCTTTGACAGACCCCGCCTGAGCCGCCATCGTCCCTCCATCAGAGGGAGGACACCATGGCAGACCACATCAAGATCCGAAAAGCCGAAGGAACGTGGGCCGTTCGCGCGGGTGGGGCCGTCCTTGGTGAAAGTGCCAACGCCCTTGAACTGACAGAAGGCGACTATCCCCCAGTCATCTACTTCCCTCGCGACGACATCGCGATGACCTTCCTCGAACCCTCTGACAGAACGTCTTATTGTCCTCATAAGGGGGATGCGGCTTACTTCTCGATCGTAGCCAAATCCGGCACGATCCCCGATGCGGTGTGGACCTACGAAAACCCCAAGGACGGCGTGGCCCAGATCAAGGACCACCTGGCTTTTTACACCGACCGTGTCGCGGTCGAACAACTTTAGAAATCAATAGTTTCAGGAGTGTTCTTCAGCCGCCGTCGCTGCCAGCGCGCGGTTGAACGCCTTCAGCGCGTCCACTTGGAACAGCGCCCCCCACAATTCCGGGGGGCCCTCCCCGGCGGATTTCACGACCGGTATGAAAGCATAGTTCCCGGCCTCGAACATCGGCATCGCCTCTTCCAGCGTCGCATCGGCCTGCAACATGACGCCCTGCGCGATCATATCGCGACACTGCTCTTCGCTCGCTGCCCGGGGGTGGTCCGGTGCACGCATTACGCTTGCCACCCGAAAGACGGCCAGAAGGTAAGCCTGCGGTCCCGCCGCCAAGTGCACTCCGCGCCGCTCAAGCTGGGTCAGGAAGAACGACCGGTCCACCAGCTTCGAAGACAATGCGGTCGAAAGCGATACGCTCGTCATGACGGCTATCCCGGTTTGCCAATCTCCCGTCAGTTCGAACACGATCAGCGTGGTGGAGATCGGGGCACCCAGAACCGCCGCCGACACGGCCCCCATCCCGGCCAACGCGTAAAGCGTCACCGATCCCGACGTCTCCGGAAAGATGCCCGTTGCCACGATCCCGAAGGCCAGCCCAGTCAGCGCGCCCACCATCAGCGATGGTGAAAACACCCCTCCCCCCATCCGGCCCCCCATCGTGATCGCCACCGCGACCACTTTCAGAACGACAAAAACCACCGCCTCGTGAAAGACGACCCCGCCCATCAGCGCCAGCGTCGTGGTCTCGTAACCGACCCCGATGATATGCGGAAACCAGATCGCGAGGATCCCCAGAAGCACCCCGGCCCCGGCGGGCCTCAGCCAGCGCGGCAGCCCGGTCCTCCTCTGAACTCCATTGGCAAAGTCGTCAGCCCAGAAGATCGCCTTCATCTGCAGGGTCGCGACAACCCCGCAAAGCAGCCCAAGCAAGAGGAAGGCCGGAAGCTCGACATAGAAGACCAACTCATTGGGCTCGGGCAAGACGAACTCCGTCAGCCCCCCGAATTCCAGTCGGTTGATGACCGTTCCCGCAACCGACGCGATCACGATCGGCGCAAAGGCGTGGACAGCGAAGTGCCGCAGGATCACCTCCAGCGCAAACAAAGCTCCGGCGATCGGTGCGTTGAACGAGGCTGAGACCGCTGCCGCGACGGCACAGCCAAGAAGGTCCCGCCCGGTGATCCCGTCCGCCCGGATCGCGTTCGACACATAGGTGGATATGACCGCGGCAAGGTGAACCACCGGCCCCTCCCGCCCGGTCGAGCCCCCGGTCGACAGCGTGATGAAAGAAGCCAGCGTCGACACAAGCCCACGCCGCCGCTGCACCCGGCCGTCTTTCAAAGCGGCTCCCTCGATCACTTCTGCAATGCCGCGCACCCGTCCGTCATCGGTGAAGAAATGCAGCAACAGCCCGACAGTCAGCCCCCCAGCGATTGGGATCAGCAAGACCCAGTACCACGCCAGGGTCGCCGCGAAGCTCGCCAGCAGGTTCACATCGTCCGTGCCGTAGATAAACGCCTGCAGGCTCTCGATCCCCTTCCGGAACAAAAGCGCAGCGAACCCGGCCGCAATCCCGATCATCAAAGCGATGAACCAGAACTGGATCTGCGACGGCCCCTTGTGCCGGATTACGCGAATCCCGTTTTTGCAAACCTGAACGACCTGCAAAGCGCCTTCGCGCAGAGCCTTGGGAAGCGGCGTCGGATCCGGCTGCGTCACTGGTTCGCTCTTCTCGGCGGGCGCAGATCGCGCCCTGTCCGTCACGGCCGGCCCACCCGAACCGCCTTCACCGATGCTAGAACAAGGGCTTACGGCCTCCAAGGCATCATGGGCCGAAACCGAAATGCCCTGCACATTCAGTGTCACACTTTGATGACACGGCCACACTTTTCGCATCCCCCGGGGTGGGGGGGTTGAGATGACCCCTCACCTTTGGGTAGGCTTTTGCTTGTAGGGATGCTCCACACGCCTAGGGGATGTGACGTCCATCGAACATTTCAGACCATGCGCTTTGCACGGGTTGAGTGGCCTTAGCAACGCGCTTCATTTTTCTCATTCGGCGGGAGAGGCATTAGCGCCTGTCCCGCCTCTTCCTTTATAAGCCTAGGATTTTATGTGTTTTTGGCCGCTATCCGGCATGGATCAGCGCCCGTGCCGCATCTCGTGCCGCATCCGTCACCCGATCTCCGGAAATCATCCGCGCAATCTCATCCACCCGATCCGCATCCGCCAACGGAACAACCGTAGAGAGAGTGGTGTCCGCCTCCTGCCGTTTTTCAACCCGCCAGTGATGCGCCGCTTGCGCTGCAACCTGAGGGGAGTGGGTGACCACCAGAACCTGTCCGTCTCGCGCCAAGGCTGCCAAGCGGCGCCCCACCGCATCCGCCGTCGCGCCTCCGACGCCACGATCGATCTCGTCAAAGATCAGCGTGAGGCCGGACGATGTTCCGGTCAGACACACCTTCAGCGCCAGTAGAAAGCGCGACAGCTCTCCGCCCGAGGCGATCTTGGCCAAAGGGCCAGCAGGTGCGCCTGGGTTGGTCGCGACAACGAATGCCACCTCGTCTGCCCCATCCGGCCCCGGATCTGCAGGTCCGATCTCAGTTGAGAATGCAGCCCGCTCCATCTTCAGCGGCGCCAACTCCTCGGCCATCGCCTGATCAAGCCGCCCGGCAGCCGCCATCCGGGCTGTGCGCAGCGCTTCAGCAGCCGCCCGATAAGCGTTCTCGGCCTCCGCGACCTTCGCACGCAACGCCTCCACATCCTCCGCCCCGCCGTCGAGCGCTGCAACCTTCCGCGCAACCTCTTCGCCAAAGGCTCCCAGATCATCCGGCGCCACACCATGCTTCCGCGCAAGCCCCCGGATCGCGAAGAGCCGCTCTTCGACCCGCTCCAACTCTCCAGCATCGAAATCCAGCGCCTCGAGCGCCCCTTCGACGCCTTGCTGCGCCTCCCCAAGCTCAACCAGCGCGCGTTCCAAGGCCGTCAAAGCGCCGTCCAGCTGGCCTTCCGCCTTGTCGGCCACGCCGTCAAGCCAGCGCAGCCCGTCCGTCATCTGGCCTTCCGCGCCTTGCAGACCAAGCGCCGCCGCCGCGCGCGCAATGTCCTCCCGAATGCGCTCGGCCGCTTGCATCAACCGACGCCGCGCATCCAGCTCCGCCTCTTCACCCGCCTCCGGCGCCAATGCCTCGAGTTCCGATAGCGCGTGCCTCAGGAACTCCTCTTCCGCCTGAACCTCAGCAAGTGCGGCCGCCGCCGCCTGCAAAGCCTGCTCTGCCTGCCGCCACGCCCGCCAGGCCGACCGCACGGCGTCGACCTCCCCAGACACACCAGCAAACTGATCAAGCAACGCGCGATGTCCGCGCGGGTTCAGAAGACCCCGATCGTCATGCTGCCCATGCAACTCGACCAATCGCTCCGAAAGCGCGCGCAGCACCTCACCAGACACGCGGCGGTCATTCACCCATGCCGTCTTGCGCCCATCGGCCGAGTTCACGCGCCGCAGGATTAGTTCTCCCTCGAACGCGATCCCGGCCTCCTCGAGAACCGACCAAGCGGGATGATCGGGTGTCAGATCGAACCAGGCCGTCACTTCACCCTGCGCGGCACCGCTCCGCACCAGTTCTGCGCGCCCGCGCCAACCCAGCACAAATCCCAACGCATCAAGGAGGATGGACTTCCCTGCCCCCGTCTCTCCGGTCAGCACGTTCAGCCCGGGCTGAAACTCTAGTTCCAGCCGGTCGATGATCAGCATGTCCCGGATATCGAGCCCGCGTAGCATGTCAGCCGTAGGGTGCGTGCCCGCACGCACCTCCCGTCACAACCACTCGCCCCGCACCACCTGCCGGTAAACCTGCGCAAGCCAGCTGTTCCCGACAGGCTCGGGCCGCAGGCCCCGCCCCGTCAGAAGCGCATAGCTGTCTTCGTACCAATCGGTCCCCTGGTAGTTGTAGCCAAGGATCGCGCCTGCGGTCTGCGCTTCGGCATCAAGCCCCAGCGAGAGGTAGGACTCCACCAACCGATGCAAGGCTTCCGGTGTGTGCGACGTGGTCTGGAAATCCTCGACAACCACTCGGAACCGGTTGATCGCCGCAGCGTAGTGCCGATCGCGCAGATAGTAGCGCCCGATTTCCATCTCCTTGCCAGCGAGGTGATCGAAGGCGAGGTCGAATTTCAGGATCGACGACCGGGCATATTCGCTCTCCGGATAGCGCTCAATGACCGTCCGAAGCGCCTGCAGGGCCTGAAATGTCAGCCCCTGATCCCGACCCACTTCGTCAATCTGATCATAGTAAGAAAGCGCCAGCAGATATTGCGCATAGGCCGCATCTTCATCCGCCGGGTAGAAGTCGATAAACCGCTGCGCCGTGGCCCGGCTGTTTGGGTAGTCCCGGTCCTGATGATAAGCAAACGCCTGCATAATGAGCGCCCGCTTCGCCAGTTCGCTGTAGGGATAAAGTCGTTCGACCTCACCAAAGTAAAAGGCCGCGTCGTCAGGCTGACCATCGGCAAGCTCGAACTCACCTCGTTCGTAGATCTGTTGGGCAGAAAACGACTCAAGCTGATCCTGCGTCGCGTCAGGAGCTCGGCCGCCGCCACAGGCTGAGACTCCTGCAACAAGCGCCAGCATGGCCAAACCTCGTCCCCACGCACGTCGCGCTGTCATGCTTTGCCTCGTCCCCTGATCTTCACTGCAGCCTTTGCCGCCAGAAGCCGATCTAACATGAAAAAATCCGGGGCAAAATGCCTTTGCGCCCGGATTTCGAACAGTTCGGTTCAGGCAACGAGCCTCAGATCCTCGGCCACCAGCCCCGATCCGGGCAGGCGCCGCAACTGACCCGGCCCGCACTCGACCAGACGCACAGCGCCCGGCGTTGCGAAAAGCGCCCTAAGAAGCGCATTCGTCAGCGCATGCCCGGCCCGCACCCCTTCGTAGTGCCCAAGGATCGGCGCACCGGCCGTTGCCAGATCGCCCAATGCGTCAAGCATCTTGTGCCGCACCGCCTCATCCGCGTGCCGCAGGCCGCCGGGGCTCAGTACCCGCGCGCCATCGACGACCACCGCATTGTCCAGCGATCCGCCAAGGGCCAGTCCCTGCGCATGCATCGCCTCCACATCCGCCTTCCGGCAGAAGGTCCGGCTGTCGCAAAGCTCGCGCACAAAGGCACCATTGCGCATGTCGAGGACATGCCGCTGATGTCCGATCGCCGGATCCGGAAAATCGATCGCAAAGTCAATGATCAGCCCGTCAGCAGGGTAAATCGCCGCCCGGGCAAGACCTGCCTTGACCTCGACCTTCCGAAGAACCTCAAGCGCATAGGCGGGCGCATCCAGATGCGTCAGACCGGCGTCAAGGAACCCGCGTACGAACTCGGCCGCGCTGCCATCGAGGATCGGCACTTCCGGCCCATCCAACTCGATATCGACATTGCCGATCCCGCAGCCTGCCAAAGCCGCCATGATGTGCTCGATGGTCGAAACGGTTACGCCGTCCGGCCCGTCGAGCCGCGTGCAAAGCGGCACCTGCGCCACCGCATCCCACAATGCCGGGATCCGCACGTCCAGATCGGTCCGCACGAACCAGATCCCGTGATCGGCCGGCGCAGGTCGGACGACCATGCGAACGGGCCGCCCGCCGTGGAGGCCGACGCCCGTAAATGAAACCGATCTTGTGAGAGTGGTCTGCACCTGCTCGAAACCTGTTCTGCTTTAGTCGTAAATCGTTAATCGTGAGCTAATGAAGCCCATCGCGCAGCTCAATTCACTCTTTGCAACGACATGAAACACGACCTCAGCGAGCCTCAGCGGGTTTTCGCCGGGCCCATATCAACTCTCTGACACTAAACGAAAAAAGCCGCCTCGGGGGCGGCTTTTCCGTTGGATTTCGTGACCGGTCTAGTTGGCTTGCCGCCGCAAAAAGGCGGGGATTTCGATGCGTTCCTGCTCCGGATCAGGCTCCGGCTCGACGCTCCGCTGCGGCTCAAACCGGGCCACTGGCGGCTGCGCACGGGCCGGTGCGGCGCCCTCGCCCTGCTGTCCGGTCATGCGGTTGATCAGCGAATTGATCCCGAACCGCCCCTTCTCTGGCGCCTCTTCGGGCGCGGGTGGAACAGGGTTCTGAAGCCGCTGCATCGGTTGCTGTGCCGCGGGCGCCTGCGGGCGCGGCGCGACGAAGGTTTCGGGCGCCACCGTCTCTTCCGGTGCCGGGCGCGGGCGGTAGGCAGGCAGCGGCATGTCGTCCTCGGCGACCTCCGCCACCGGCTCGGGCTCTACCTCGGCAACCGGCTCGGGCGCGAAGCCCGGAAACAGTTCCGGCTCGTCCTCTTCGACCTCCGGCGCAACCTGGGCCACCACCGGCTCCGGCTCGGCAACCGGCTCGGGTGCCTCAGCCTCAAGCGAAACCCTCTCGGTCAGCGGCGGCCCCGAAAGGCTGCGGCGCGGCAGCGGCGTCTCGGCATGGCTCTCTGCGGCGTCGATCCCCGTGGCAACCACGCTCACCCGCATCTGGCCTTCCATCTTATCGTCGAGGGTCGAGCCGACGATGATGTTCGCGTCCGGATCGACCTTCTCGCGGATCTTGTTCGCCGCCTCGTCCAGCTCGAACAAGGTCAGATCGTAGCCGCCTGTGATGTTGATCAGCACACCCTTGGCGCCGTTCAGCGAAATCTCGTCGAGCAACGGGTTGGCGATCGCCTTCTCGGCGGCCTCGATGGCCCGGTTCTCGCCTTCGGCCTCTCCCGTGCCCATCATCGCCTTGCCCATCTCGTCCATCACCGCGCGGACGTCCGCGAAGTCGAGGTTGATCAGGCCGGGCCGGACCATCAGATCGGTCACGCCCTTCACGCCCTGATAAAGGACGTCATCCGCCATCGCGAAGGCTTCGGTGAAGGTCGTCCGCTCATTCGCGAGCCGGAACAGGTTCTGGTTCGGAATGATGATCAGCGTATCAACGACCTTCTGAAGCGCCTCGACGCCCTCCTCGGCCTGCCGCATCCGCTTGCCGCCCTCGAACTGGAACGGCTTGGTCACAACGCCAACCGTCAGAACGCCCAGCTCCCGCGCCGCCTGCGCGATGATCGGCGCGGCCCCGGTCCCGGTGCCGCCGCCCATCCCGGCGGTGATGAAGCACATATGTGCACCTGCCAGGTGATCGACGATCTGCTCGATGCTCTCCTCGGCCGCCGCCGCGCCCACGCTTGGCCGTGCCCCGGCACCCAGCCCTTCGGTGACCTTCGTCCCCAGCTGCACCCGGGCCGAGCTCTTGGCACTTTGCAGCGCCTGGGCATCGGTGTTCGCCACCACGAACTCCGTTCCTTCAAGCTGCTTTTCGATCATGTTGTTGACGGCATTGCCGCCCGCCCCGCCGACACCGAACACGGTGATCCGTGGCCGCAGGTCATCCTGCCCGGGCATGCTGAGATTCAGGGTCATGTCTGCTCCGCCTGTTTATTGTTCCCGCGGGGTCTTTGCGCCCCATCGGATCTGCCTGTTTTGCCTGACAATAACGCCCCAACCCCGAGTCGTCACGCCCAAACCGCAGATTCGCCACAAAATATTGCGGAAGCCTTGACAGGTTCCGGCGGCATGTCGCGCAAATCACTACATCTGGGAAACTACACGACAAGCGCACCTAACGGGTGCCCAAACGCCACCCGACACACCTTGTCCAAGGCCCAATCAATTTCATTTGGGGGCACTGCTCGCGCCACCATCTCGGCGTTATCGTCGCCGTTATCCACTGCTTATCCACAATCCACCAAGCCAGCAAGACCTGTCTCGGTCACCCGCCAGTCTCACGCACCACGTTCAAATGCCCGGCGACGTCGGTCAGCGTGACCACGCCAATCAGCTGCCGCCCCTCCATCACGAGGTACTTCCGCCGTCCGGTTCGTCCGATCCGGTCAAGCAGCGCCTTCGCCGGCATTTCCTCTGCCACCGTCATCTCATCACTCAGCGGCACGAAGACATCCCCCACCCGCGTCACCGGCCACTCGGCACGCGGGACCGACCGCAAGGCCGCCGTGTCGATCGCCCCCAGCACCATCCCGTCAGCGACCACTGGCACAAAGCTCACCGTATGGTGCAGAAAGACATCCTCGACGAGATCGCTCAGCGTCATCCCGGGATCCGCCGTGTGAACATCCCGGCTCATCAACGCCCCGACCGTCCGGCCTCCCAGAGCGGCCCCCGTCGCCAGCTGCTGATAGGCCGCCTGGGAGGTCGCAAGAATAAAAAAGCCAATCAGGATCGGCCACAGCCCGCTTGCCGCGTTCGCAGTAAAGAGCACAAGCAACCCAAAGCCGATCAGCATATAGGCGATGACGCCCGACACCGCCGCCGCTTTCCGCGTCGCCTCGACCATGTCGCCTGACCGCCGCCAGAGCATCGCCCGGAACACCCGTCCTCCATCAAGCGGAAAGGCCGGCAGCAGGTTGAAGACCGCAAGCACCAGGTTAATCGTGGCGAGATATCCCAGCACGGCCACCAACGGATCGCCCAACTGCATTCCCGCCGCAAAGCCGGCCAGGACCCAGAATCCGAAAGCCAGGGCAAAGCTCATCGCCGGCCCCGCAACTGCGATCCAGAATTCCGAGGTCGCGCTCTTCGGCTCACTCTCCAGCTCCGCGACGCCGCCGAAGATGAACAGCGTTATCCCCGTGATGCCGACGCCGTAGCGCCGTGCGACCAGTGAATGGGACAACTCGTGCAGGATGAGCGACCCAAACAGGCCAAGCATCGAGATGACTGAGAGCACCAGAAGCAAACCCAGTTCAGCCTCTGGAAAGAGCATCGGAAAGTAGCCCGTGGACAGGCTCCAGACGATCAGCCCCGCGATGAGCAACCAGCTGGCGCTGACCTTGATATCAAAGCCCGCAAGCGTCGCGATCTTGACTGAATTCCCAAACATCTTCCCCCGCGCGTCCTTGCCGTGTCGGACCACTCAAACGGGCGGACTCAGGGTCATTCACGATTGAGACAACGTTCCGTGCTTCAAGGCCACCCGTCGATCCCAAATCTCACATGGGATCAGGCAGCGCCTTGCGCGATATCAAGAACGCGGCGGGATCAGGCTACCAATTCTCCTTCAACCACCGCACCGCACGCCGCAACGACCGGGACGAGTATCCCTCCACCGGAATCTCAAAATCCCACCATTCGTCCTGCGGATGCGCCGCGAAAAGGCATAGGCCGACAGCGGATGCAAAGGCCGATCCCGTCGCGGCCTGCGGCAGCCCCTGCACTCGAAGAGGCCTCCCGAGACGCACCTGCTGGCCCAGGATCTTAGAGGCAAGCCCGTCCAGCCCCGGGATCTGGCTCCCCCCACCCGTCAGCACGATCGACTGCGACGGCAGGTGTTCGAACCCCGCCGCATCCAGCCGCGCGCGCACCTCTTCCAGGATTTCCTCGACCCGCGGCCGCATGATCCCGATCAGCTCAGACCGGGACACAGCCCGCCGGTCATGTTCCCAATCGCCGGTATTCCCGCCGATCTCGATCATCTCGCGGTCGTCCATGCCGGTCGCCACGACGCCGCCATAGAACGTCTTGATCCGCTCCGCCGTCGCCATCGGGACCTGCAGGCCCATCGAGATATCCGACGTCACATGTTCTCCACCCATGCGCACCGCATCGGCGTAGATCATGTGCTTCTTCACGAAGATCGACAGCCCCGTCGACCCGCCGCCCAGATCGATGCAGGCCGCCCCAAGCTCCTGTTCGTCCTCGACGAGCGACGACACGCCCGCCACATAGGCTGAAGACGCGACGCCCGCGAGCTCCAAATCACACCGCTTGATGCAGTGCAGGATGTTCCGCACCGCCGTCTCTTCGACCGTCAGCAGATGCATGTCGGTCGCCAGCACATTGCCCATCTGCCCGCGCGGATCGTTCAACCCGGTCCGGTGATCCAAGGCGAAGTTCACCGGCTGCGCGTGCAGCACCTCGCGCCCCTCGCCCACATCCGGCACCTCGCAGGAGGCGAGCACGCGCCCGATATCGGCCTCGCGAACCTCTCCTTCCTCGAGCTCCACATGACCGGCGAGCCCGTAGGACCGCGGCCTTGCCCCGGCGAGGCAGGCGATCACATGATCGACCCGTACGCCCGCCATCTTCTGCGCCGCCTGCACGGCCGTCCGGATCGCCCGCTCCGTCTCAACCATCGCGTCGATCTCGCCAAACCGCACGCCCCGCGACCGCGTCGTCGCCGCCCCGATCACCCGGAACGACGATTGCCCCGCCATCGAGCCCACGCCATCGCCGCGGAAGTTATCCGGCCCGTCGAACCGCAGGATCAGGCACGCGATCTTCGACGTGCCGATATCGAGGATCGCCACCAAACCCCGCTGCATCGCCGCCCGACGCATATGCCGCATCGCCCGCTGCGCATGATACAGCCCGCCCCTGACCTCCATCATCGCTCTGCTATCCTTTCCACTGCCCGCGTCTCCCTCAGCGTCTCGGCTGCCGCCGGGGACATCCGGATCGTCAGACGCCTGGGGTTTCTCAAATCCACTGCGATTACGTCTCTTTCGAGGACATCCTGCGCCTCGTGCAGGGCAATCACGCGCTCCAATGCGGCAAGCGCGCCATCGCTCGGCAGCATCACCCGCTGCCCGCGGTCGAGAACGAGGTCCCACCGCCGCTCACCCATCCGCACGAGGCCACGTACGCGTCCCGCGATGGGCCGCGCCGCGGCAAACAGTGCAAGCGCCTCCGGCAGGTGGTCCGCCGCGCCCTGCCCTGCGAGCAGCGGCAGATCCGGCCGTTCCATCCGGCTCTCCAGCGGACCCACGAAAGCGCTCTCCCCGTCGAGCAGGGCAAGCCCGTCCCGCGATCGCCAGACCGCGACCGGCACCCGGCGCGCGATATCGACCTGCAGAATCCCGCCCGGCCGCACGCGCAGTGACGCCTCCTTCACGGGGTCGAGCGCCACGACCGTCCGCCGCATCTCTTCCAGATCCAGATCGAAGGACGACACAGGAAAATCGACCGGCAGCACCGCGCGGATCTGATCCGCCAGAGTCCCTTCGGCCCCGTCGATCGCCATCAGCTTCACCTGAAATTCCGGCCGCCCCTCGATCTCGGCCCGCATCTCTGCAACCGCCTCGGCGACCATCGCGCGGTTGTCCTCCTGCCCGACCCAGGCCCCGACCATCCCGGCAACAAAGGCGAGCGGCAGCCCGCGACGCACCAGCATCCGAAAGAATGGCGTCAGCCACAACCGGTCCATCCGGTAGCTCAGCCGCGACGGCGCCGGATCGCGCTTCAGCGGCGGCTCCTGCCGCGCGCCGCGCACCGCGCCTCCGCGCGCCAGCGGAGGGATCGTCACCTCCCGCATGACGCATCCTCCACCAGCCATTTGCACAGCTCGGGGAAAGAGATCCCGCAGGCCTCCGCCTGCTCCGGCGTCAGCGATGTCGGCGTCATGCCCGGCTGCGTATTGGTCTCGAGCAGCACCAGCCCATCGAGGCTCCGCGCCTCATCCCACCGGAAATCCGTCCGCGAGATACCCCGGCACCCCAGCGCCTCATGCGCCCGCAGCGCATAGTCCATGCAGGCATCGAAGATCTCCGCGGGCACCTCCGCCGGCACGACGTGCCGCGAGCCGCCCTCGACATACTTCGCGTCATAGTCGTACCAGCCGTCCGTCAGGATATCGGTGACCGTCAGCGACCGGTCGCCCAGCACCGTCGTCGTCAGTTCGCGACCCGGCGCGAACGCCTCGACCATCACCGTCTCGGGCATCTCCGCCGACAATTCCGGCGGCCGGTTCGCGCCTTCAGGCACGATATAGACCCCGACCGAAGAGCCTTCGTTGTTCGGCTTGATGACGTAAGGCGGCTCCAACACATGCCGCCCAGCCGCCTCCGCTTTCGGCACCAGAACGCTTTCCACGACCGGCAACCTGGCGGCGCGATAAACGTCCTTCGTCTTCTGCTTGTCCAAAGCCAGGGCCGAGGCCAGCACACCGGAATGCGTGTACGGAAGACCCATCCACTCCAGCAGGCCCTGGACGCAGCCATCCTCACCCCACCGCCCGTGAAGCGCGTTGAACACCACATCCGGAGAAATCTCGGCAAGCACGCGCGGCAAGTCGCGGCCGGCATCGACCTCGACAACGTCGCATCCCGCTTCCACCAAGGCCGCCGCGCATCCACGCCCCGTGCTGAGCGACACCTCCCGCTCCGCGGAAAGTCCACCCAGTATCACAGCTACCTTGGGGTCTGTCCTGCTCGACATACCCAATCTGCCTCTATACGGGCCTGTTATCCGGCCCTTATGCCCTCTGACGGGGCTTTAATCGCGCGCTGGTTCTCCGACCCGCATGATTTCCCACTCTAAAGTCAATCCGCTGGAATCGTAAACCTTTTTCCGCACCTCTTCGCCCAATCCTTCCAGGTCTGCGGCGGTCGCGCCGCCCGCATTGGTCAGAAAGTTCGGATGCTTTTCATTCATCACGGCACCACCCCGCCGGGCGCCGCGCATCCCGGCGTCGTCAATGACCTTCCAGGCTTTCAGGTCATGGCTGTCATCCGCCTGCCCGGTCGAGGAAAACCCCGCCGGATTGCGAAACGTGCTGCCCGCGGTCCGATCCTTCGTCGGCTGCGTCGCATCCCGCTTCGCCAGTTGATCCTCCATCCGGGCGGCCAGCGCCTCGGGCTCACCCTCTGGCCCTTCGAACAGAGCCTCGACGACCACCGCCCCCTCCGGCAACACGCTCGACCGGTAGGCCAGCTGCAACGCCTCTGCCGGGATCACGGTGACCGAGCCGTCCCGCAGAACCGCCGTCACCTCGACCAGCCTGTCCTTCACATACGCGCCATAACATCCCGCGTTCATCCGCACCGCCCCGCCGATGCTCCCCGGAATGGTCCGCAGGAACGTCAGATCGACCCCCGCCTCCGCCGCCTTCCGCGCCACAAGCGCATCCAGCGCCGCCGCCCCCGCGCGCACCCGCCGACCCTCAATTGAAATCCCGTTGAATCCCCGACCCAGCCGGATCACCACGCCGCGCACCCCCCCGTCCCGAACGATCAGGTTCGACCCGACGCCCATCGGAAAGACGGAAGTCTCCGGATCCAGCCCCGCCAGAAACGCGCGCAGATCCTCCTGATCCGCAGGCTGGAAAAACCACTCCGCCGGTCCACCCACCCGTAGCCAGGTCAGATCGGCCAAGGGCCGTTTCGCCGTCAGCGCCCCCCGTGTCTCGATCCCGGAGATATTCAAATGCCCGCCCTCTCGCCTTTTGCGGGGCAGAGACTGCGCCCACCCCGAAAACGCAAGTCAAAATGGCCTTAAACTTGTTCCCGCCGCAGCCCCGTCTTCCGCAGCACCCACCGCACCAGATACCGTACCGGCCAGCGCAGGATCGACATCGCGCCCGCCAGCACCAGCAGTCCGAGCCAAAGCCCGTTCTCCCAAACGAACCACCCCAGCAACGGCAACCCAAGCCCGATCAGCCAATAGGCCAGCGTCCAATGGGCATCCTTCGTGGGCAGCATCGCCCCCACGATGGCGGTGATGAACCACAGGAAGACGAACCAGATCGACCAGCTCATTTTGGCACCTCCGGCCGCTGCCCCAGCGCGCGCTTTCCGAAGTAGATCAGGGGGTTTCGGAACATAGACACGAAGGCGAACAAGGCCGCTCCGCCGTAGAGCCAGCCATGGGTCGCCCAAACCCAGGCAATCAGCACCGGCGCCGCGATCAGCAGTATCACGCCCGGCACATATTGCCGCCGCATCGGCAGCATCGCGACCGCGGTCGCCGCCAGAACCCAAGCCGCCCCGACACCCAATGCCCAACTCATGTAATCCGGCCCCGCGCCATTGTCTCTATCCGCCGGACAATACCGGGAATTCGCGGCAAAACAGCGGCAGAGCATTGGCAATCCGCTGGCAGGTTACCCGGCCAGCCGCTCCGGCAGCGCGTTCGCCCAGGCCGAGATCGTGCCGGCCCCAAGGCAGACAACCATGTCTCCCGCCCGCGCCTGCTCCTTCACCAGCCGGACAAGGTCATCTTCCCCCGTGACGGCCCGTGCATGGCGATGCCCGTGGCGGATCATTCCGGCAACCAGGTCGTCCCGGCCGGCCCCTTCGATCGGCTCTTCCCCAGCGGCGAACACCTCGGCGATCCCGGCGACATCCGCGTCGTTGAAGCAGTTGCAGAACTCTTCGAACAGGGACGACAGCCGCGAATATCGATGCGGCTGATGCACCGCGATCACCCGTCCTTCCGTCGCCTGCCGTGCCGCCTTCAGGACGGCCGCAATCTCCACCGGGTGGTGCCCGTAATCATCGATGATCGTCACCCCGTTCACTTCGCCGACCTTGGTGAACCGCCGGTTCACCCCGCCGAAATTCGCCAGCGCCTCCCGGATCTGCTCGGCCTTCATCCCAAGATGCCGGGCCACCGCAATCGCCGACAGCGCGTTCGAGACATTGTGGTCCCCCGGCATCGGCAACCGGCACTCCTCGATCACGACACCGTCGCGCAGCTCCACGTCGAAACAGGCCACGCCCTTCTCGTAGGTCAGGTTGACCGCCCGCACATCCGCTTGCCGGTTGAAGCCGAACGTCACCACCCGCCGGTCCGTGATCTTGCCGACCAGGGCCTGCACTTCCGGATGATCCGTGCAGCAGACGGCCAGCCCGTAGAACGGGATATTCGACACGAAGTCATAGAACCCCTGCCGCAACGTGTCGAAATCGCCCCAGTGATCCATATGCTCGGGGTCGATATTCGTCACGATCGCGATCGTCGCCGGCAACCGGTTGAACGTCCCGTCGCTTTCGTCCGCCTCGACAACCATCCATTCCCCGCGCCCCACCCGCGCGTTCGAGCCATAGGCGTGGATGATGCCGCCATTGATGACCGTCGGGTCCAACCCGCCTGCGTCAAGCAAAGCCGACACCATCGTCGTCGTCGTCGTTTTCCCGTGCGTGCCCGCCACGGCGATATTCGACCGCAGCCGCATCAGTTCCGCCAGCATCTCCGCCCGACGTACGACGGGCAGCCCGCGCCTACGCGCCTCGTCCAGTTCCGCATTCCCCGGCTTGATCGCGGTCGACACCACGATCACTTCGGCGCCCTCGAGGTTTTCGGCCACCTGCCCCTCAAAGATGGTCGCCCCCAGCGAAGCCAGCCGCTCGGTGATCTTGGTCGATTTCAGGTCCGACCCCTGCACGGTATAGCCATGCTCCAGCAGCACCTCGGCAATCCCCGACATCCCGATGCCGCCGATCCCGACGAAGTGTATCGGCCCCACGTCGAGGGGAAGTTTCGTTGCGGCTGCCATCAGGGTTCCGTCCATCATCCGTTTCGCACTCCATAGGCTCCTGCGAGCTGTTCCACCAGATCCACCAGCCGCACCGTCGCGTCGGGCCGCCCGGCGGCCATCGCCGCATGGGCCATCTTCATAGCCCCGTCCGGGTTCGACAGCACCAACGCCATCTGATCCGATAACGTTTCCTCGCTCAGCTTCGATTCCGGGATCAGGATCGCCGCGCCGCCATCGACCAGCTGGCGCGCATTGGCCGTCTGCTCATCGCGGATCGCCGACGCGAGCGGTACCAGAACCGACGGCCGCCCGATCACGCCCAGATCGGCAATGGTCGAGGCCCCCGCCCGGCTCACCACCAGCTGAGCCTCCGCCATCCGCATCGGCACGTCGTCGAAGAAGGCCTTCACCTCCGCCTCGATCCCGGCCTCAGAGTAAAACGCCTCGACCCGCTCGATATCTTCGGGCCGCGCCTGATGGCTCACCCGCAGATGCCGCTTGATCCCGCCGGGCAACCGCGCAACCGCGCCCGGTACCACGTCCGACAGGATCCGCGCGCCCTGCGAGCCGCCAAGCACCAGAAACTGCATCGGATAATCGCCGGGCGGGATATACGGCGCGCCTTCCCGCGCCATGATCGCCGCGCGCACAGGGTTGCCCACATGGACGCCCTCGACGCCTTCGGGCAATTCCGTCGGCCACGTTCCACAGGCCACGACATCGACGCGCTTGGCGAACAGCTGGTTCACCCGTCCCAGCACACCGTTCTGTTCGTGGATCATCCGCGGCCGCTTCAGCATCACGGCCGCCGCCAGCGCGGGGATCGACGGATATCCCCCGAACCCCACGACGACAGCGGGCGGCTCCGCCTTCATCTCGCGCCAGGCCGCCAGAGAGCCGGAGGCGATCCGCCACGGTGCAATAGCCTTCTCGACTAGCCCACCCCGGGCAAAGGTCGCGCTCTTCACGACACCGATCTCAACCTCTTTCGGAAAGCCGCCCACATACCGCGCCCCGCGCGGATCGGTCGACAGCTTCACCCGCCAGCCCTTCGCCAGCAGCGCTTCGGCCAAGGCTTGCGCTGGGAACATATGCCCCCCGGTTCCGCCCGCCGCGATGACGGCCAGCGGTCTCACCGGCCCCGGCCCAATACGTCGGCGATCTCCCCCTGCGGCCGCGACCGCGTGAAGGCCAACAGCATCCCCATCGCGATCCCGCCCGCGATGATCGACGACCCGCCATAGCTCACGAACGGCAGCGTCATCCCCTTGGCAGGCAAGAGCCGCACAGCGACGCCCATATTGATCATCGCCTGCACGCCGAACGCACAAGCCAGCCCCGCGCCCGCCAGCCGGATGAACGGATCCCGCTCCTTCATCAGTCGCACCAGCGACCGCCCGACGATTGCCGCGTAAAGGACGATGATGACCAGCACGCAGACCAACCCGTATTCCTCGGCCGCCACAGCGATGATGAAATCCGTATGCGCATCGGGCAGCGACCATTTCACCTGCCCCTCGCCGACACCAACGCCAAAGTACCCGCCCTCGCGGATCGCGTTCGTCGCGTAGCCCAGCTGCGTCGTCGGATCGACATCCGGCGCCAAGAACCCATCGATCCGGCGCGCGAAATGCTCCGACCCGCCATAGGCGAACATGCCCGCCAGCACGACCAGGATTCCCACGCCCACAAGCAAAGCGATCGGCGCCCCCGCCACGAAATACATCACGCCCCAGGCAAACAGCACGAGGCACGCCTGTCCGAAATCCGGCTGCAGGGCGAGCAGGGTGCAAATGATAAGAGCCAACCCAAACGAATAGCTCTTGCCGGGCGGCCCGCCGATCTCGCTCGACGCCGCCATCAGCCAGCCCGTCACGACGATGAACCCGGGCTTCAGGAATTCCGAGGGCTGCACGCTGGCAAAGCCCAGCGAATACCACCGCGTCGCGCCCTTGCCGAAATCCGTCCCGAAGACGGGCAAGAAAGCCAGCGCCACGAAGGACACCAGGAAGCCCAGCACCGCCAGACGCCGCACCAGCACCGGCGACATCATCGACATCACCGCCATGACGACCAGCGCCATCATCCCGAATGCCGCCTGCCGGGTCACATAGTGAAATGGCCCCAGCCCGTTGCGCTCCGCGAGCGGCGGCGAGGCTGCGAACCCCAGCAGCAACCCGATCGCAAACAACGCCAGAACGAACCCGATCGACCACCGGTCGACAGTCCGCCACCATCTTGGGAGTACCGGATCACCGCTCGTATGCGGGACCGCCCCATAGACCATTTCCGTCATGGAGTACCGCTCATGCCTCGTTCCGCCCCTTTGCGGGGTCTATTCGTGTTGCATAGCCCATGAACCGCGCTCAGGCCAACGCTTATTTGCCCCCGCGCAAAGCTTCGCCGGTTCTACTGTGACCCCGGGCCGAAGGCCCTCACTCTTCTTGGCAGGTGACACAGTTCCCCCTACGCTTGCCTCAGCCCTGCAGGATCGACGCCATGCCTCTCACCCGCCGCACCCTCCTCCTCACAGCCGGAGCCACCCTTTTGCCCACCCCCAGCCTGACGCAGACCCTTGCCCCCGATGTCGCCGAGCGCCTGACGCTCGGCCATCAAGCCGGGCTCCTCGACGGCCTCCATTCCGTCCTTGTCCTCCAGAACGGCGAAACGGCGCTCGAAGCCTACTTCCCGGGTACCGACGAAAACTGGGGCCGCCCCCTCGGCACCGTCGATCATGGCCCGGAAACGCTCCACGACCTCCGCTCCGTCAGCAAGAGCATCACCAGCCTGCTCTACGGCATCGCCCTTGCAAACGGGGACGTCCCGCCACCCGAGGCCCCCCTCCTCGACGCCTTTCCGCAATACCCAGATCTCACTGAGGACCCCGCCCGGGCCAGCTGGACCATCGCCCACGCGCTCAACATGACCCTAGGGACCGAGTGGAACGAAGACCTGCCCTACACAGACCCCGCCAACAGCGAGATCGCGATGGAGCAGGCCCCCGACCGCTACCGCTTCATCCTCGACCGTCCCATTGTCACCGAGCCCGGCACCGCCTGGACCTACAACGGCGGCTGCACCGCCCTCCTCGGCTACCTGATCGAACAAGGCACCGGCCAAAGGCTGGACGCCTTCGCCCAGCAAGCCCTCTTCACTCCGCTCGGCATCGACACCTTCGACTGGAACGCCGGCCCGGACGGCACCATCTCCGCCGCCTCCGGCCTCCGCCTGACCGCTCCCGGCCTCGCCCGGATCGGGGAAGCTGTCCGCACCGGCAACGACATCCTCCCGCAAAGCTGGCTTGACCGCTGCATGACTCCGCAAACCCAAACCAGCTTCGGCCTCGGTTACAGCCACCAATGGTATCTCGGCCGCCAGCCGGTCCCGGCAACGGGCGACTGGAAACAAACGCTCTTCGCCCAGGGCAACGGAGGCCAACGCCTCTACGTCATCCCCGACCTGAACCTCACCGCCGTCACCTTCTCCGGCAACTACAACACCGACGACCAATGGCTGAACCCGACCCTCGTCCTGCGCAAGATCGTCCTCGCAGGGATAGAGGCCTAACGCCGTTCCCCAAAGAATTCCCGCAGCAACGCCGCCGCTTCCTCTTCCCCGACCCCATCAATCACCTCCGGCGCATGATGCGCCTGTGGATGCGAGAACACCCGCGCCCCGTGGGCCACACCGCCCGATTTCGGGTCCGCCGCGCCGTAGACCAGCCGCCCGATCCGGGCCGCCGCGATTGCGGCCGCGCACATCGCGCAGGGCTCCAGCGTCACCGTCAGGGTATACCCCGTCAGCCGCTCGCGCCCCGCCAAGGCACAGGCCTCCCGGATCACCAGCATCTCCGCATGGGCTGTCGGATCGTTCAACTCCCGCGTCCGGTTTCCCGCCCGCGCCACGACCCGCCCCGAAGCATCCGCGATCACCGCGCCCACGGGCACCTCACCCCGCGCCGCAGCCGCTCGCGCCTCCTCCAGCGCCAGATCCATATCGCTTCGAAACACCATGGCCCGCTTGGTGACCCCTCCGGCAAAGGCTGACAACCCCATTGCACCCGGCCGCGCCGCCCACTACCCCCGCCCCATGGCCGACCAGACCCCTCCCGGCGACCGCATCGCCAAGGTCCTCTCCCGCGCAGGCATCGCGTCCCGCCGCGAGGCCGAGCGCATGGTCGCGGGCGGCCGCGTCGCCGTGAACGGCAAGGTCATCGACAGCCCGGCGCTCAACGTGACCGACAAGGACAGGATCACCGTCGACGGCAAACCGATCGCAGCCCCCGAGCCACCCCGCCTCTGGCTCTTCCACAAGCCGCAAGGCCTGGTCACCACGGCGAAAGACGAACAGGGTCGCAAGACGATCTTCGACGCCCTCCCGGACGACATGCCCCGCGTCATGACGGTGGGCCGCCTCGACCTGAACTCCGAGGGTCTGCTGCTCCTCACCAACGACGGCGGCATCAAACGCCGCCTCGAACTGCCGTCCACCGGCTGGCTCCGCAAGTACCGCGTCCGCATCCACGGCGCCCTCAGCGAAGCCAAGCTCGATGAACTCCGCAAGGGCATCACCGTCGACGGCACCGCCTACCAGCCGATGCAGGCCGCTTTCGACCGCCAGCAAGGGGCCAATGCCTGGCTCACCATCGGCCTGCGCGAGGGGAAAAACCGCGAAATCCGCCGCGCGATGGAGGCGCTCGGCACCACCGTCAACCGCCTGATCCGCGTCAGCTATGGTCCGTTCCAACTCGGCACCCTGAAGCCGGGCGAAGTGATCGAGGTCCGCCCCAGTGTCCTCCGCGACCAGCTGGGCCTTGAAAAGCCCAAACCGGCGCCCGGCCAGCGCACCCCGCACCGCGCCCGCAAGCCACGCCGCTGACGCCGCATCGCAGAACCACTCGCAAACTGCGCCCGGGCGCCCTAAGTTGGGCGCAAAGGGGGGCCTTATGGCACGGCTAATCCTGCTTATCCTGGCGATCTGTCTTGTCGCCGTGACCGTTTTGATTATTTCCTCGGCCCTGCGCCCCGTCGCCCAGGCCGCACCAAAGGACGCGCCGATGTCGAGCCAGTTCCGCAAGATCGCCTATGTCGCTCTCCTCCTACTGATGCTTGGCGTCACGACCGGCCTGCTCGGGGGGCTCTAGATGGCCAAGCGCTTCGGCGGCAAATACTCGCCCGGCGCCGGCGGCGATCAAACGTCCTCTCCGCAATTCTCCCGCGGGGTCGATCCGGCAGGCGCGCGCGCCAACCTGATGTTCCTGCCGCCGGTGGCCGTTGTCTTCACCTCGCTCACCAGCGGCCCTGTCACCCTCGTCACGGGCCTTGCCGCGGGCGGCCTTCTCGCCCTCGGCGCGTATCTCATCCGGGACGGGCTCAGGGCCGAGGCCGAGTATAACGCACGCGCCGTCGCCCGCCGCCCTGCGATCCCGCGCAAGCTCTTCGCCTCGGCGCTCACCGCCGCAGGCATCGGCCTCGCCGCCTTCAGCAAGGATGCGGGCCTCATCGGCGCGATCCTCTACGGCCTCGCGGCCGGCGGCCTCCACATCGCGGCCTTCGGCATCGACCCGCTCCGCGACAAGCGCGTCGAAGGCGTCGACACCTTCCAGCAGGACCGCGTCGCCAAGGTCGTGGACGAGGCCGAGGCGCATCTCGCCCAGATGCAGGCCACGATCGACGCGCTCCGCGACCGCCGCCTGACCGAACGCGTCGCTGATTTCCAGGCCACCGCCCGCCGCATGATCCGCACGGTCGAGGAAGACCCCCGCGACCTGACCGGCGCGCGCAAGTTCCTGGGCGTCTACCTTCTGGGCGCCCGCGACGCGACGGCCAAGTTCGCCCAGCTCTACAGCCGCAAGAAAGACGAAGAGGCGCGCGCGGATTACGAAGCGCTCCTCGACGATCTTCAGGGCAACTTTGCCCAGAAAACCGAAACGCTGCTCTTGGACGATCGCAGCGACATGGATATCGAAATCAAAGTGCTGCGCGACCGGTTGCAGCGCGAAGGGGCGCTGGCCCAGAATCAGGAGAGTTCAGATGTCTGATACCGTCCGCCAACAGGCCGAAGCCGATACCGCCGAAGTGGTCAAGGTTGCCGCCGTGACGCTGCCCGAACCCGCTCAGGAGATTGTGCCCTTGGAACAGGCCGGCCCCGCCGAAAGCGCCGAGATCCGCAAACGGATGGACGAGATCAACATCACCGAGACGAACTCGATCGTCTCCTTCGGCTCCGCCGCCCAGGCCGAACTGCAGCAGATCAGCCAGGCCATGCTCGCCGACGTCAAGAACAAGGAGGTCGGCCCGGCGGGCAACTCCCTGCGCGATATCGTCACCACCATCCGCGGCTTCTCGGTCGAAGAGCTTGACCCCAACCGCAAACGCTCCTGGTGGGAACGCCTGATCGGCAAGGCCCGCCCCGTCGCCGAGTTCATGGCCAAATACGAAGACGTCCAGGGCCAGATCGACCGGATCACCGACGACCTGCTCAAGCACGAGCATGTGCTGCTCAAGGACATCGAAAGCCTCGACCAGCTCTACGAAAAAACCCTCGCCTTCTATGACGAACTCGCCCTCTACATCGCCGCGGGCGAAGCCAAGATCGGCAACCTCGACAGCGACACGATCCCCGCGAAAGAGAAAGAGGTGGAAGCCGCCCCCGAAGAGCAGGCCGTGATGGAAGCACAGGAACTGCGCGACCTCCGCTCCGCCCGCGACGACCTCGAACGGCGCGTCCACGACCTCAAGCTCACCCGCCAGGTCACGATGCAGTCGCTCCCCTCGATCCGGCTGGTGCAGGAGAACGACAAGTCGCTCGTTACCAAGATCAACTCGACCCTCGTCAACACCGTGCCGCTCTGGGAAACCCAGCTGGCCCAGGCCGTCACCATCCAGCGCTCGACCGAGGCCGCCAAGGCCGTCCGCGAGGCAACCGACCTCACCAATGAACTCCTGACCGCCAACGCTGAAAACCTGCGCGAAAGCAACCGCATGGTCCGCGAAGAGATGGAGCGCGGTGTCTTCGACATCGAGGCCGTCAAGGAAGCCAACCAGAACCTCATCGCCACCATCAACGAAAGCCTCGAGATCGCCGATCAAGGCAAGGCCCGACGCGCCGCCGCCGAGGAGGAACTGGTCAAGATGGAGACCGAACTGAAGAACACGCTCGCCTCCGCCAAGGCCCGCGCCTCAGACGGCACGACGGGGGCCACCTGATCCTTGGCCAAGCGCAGGACCCTTCTGGCGGCGGGCGGCCTTCTGGCGCTCGCCGCCTGTGAGTTTCCGGGGGAGCCGCTGCCGCCGCCCGACCCCGCCCCCATAACGCCTGCCCCGCCGCCGCCTCCGCCACCGCAGGCCAAGCTCGACCCGGCGACGCAAACCTATTACGCCCGCCTCCAGCAGGGCCTTCTGACGCAAGGCCTCCTCCGTCAGGATGGCGGCGGCCCCGACACGCCGTTCAATTCCCGCCAGCTGGCCCGCAACTTCATCCAGATCGCGCTCTTCGATGAATACAAGACCGAAGCCGACGCACTCATCCCTGAAGCCACCGAAAGCCGCCTGCGCCGCTGGGAGGAACCGGTGCGCTTCTCCGTCGATTTCGGCGCGGGCGTCCCCGCCGACCAGCGCGAAGCCGACCGCGCCTTCGTCTCGCGCTATGCGGCAAAACTCGAACGGCTGACGGGCCACCCCGTCTCGGTCGCGCCGGCGGCCGCCAATTTCAACATCCTCATACTCGACGAGGAAAGCCGCCAGAACGCGGCCCCCCGCCTCCGCCGCCTCGCGCCTGGCATCAGCGACAGCCTGATCCGCGAGGTCACGAACATGCCGCGCTCCACGCTCTGCATCCTCGTGGCCTTCACCGACCAGCCGGGTAAATCCACCTATTCCCGCGCCATCGCCGTGATCCGCGCCGAACATCCGACGCTGTTGAGGAATGGCTGCATCGAAGAGGAACTGGCCCAAGGCATGGGTCTCGCCAATGACAGCCCCCAGGCCCGCCCCTCGATCTTCAACGACGACGAGGAATTCGGCCGCCTGACGACCCACGATGAACTGCTCCTCCAGATGCTCTACGACCCCCGCCTCAAGCCCGGCATGACCGTGGCCGAGGCCGAACCCCTCGCCCGCATCATCGCGCGCGAGGTGATGGGCGAGGGAGAGAGCTAAAGGCGCCTCACGCTGCATTTACCTCCGCCGCCAATGCCTCCAGCATGAGGTCAGCGACCAGGGCAGAGGAGCTGGGATTCTGCCCTGTCACCAGCCGCCCGTCGCGCACGGCGTAGGGTGCGAAATTCTCCTCGGTCTTCTCGAAGATCGCCCCGCGCTCTTTGAGGCGCGTCTCCAGCAGGAACGGTACGACATCCGTCAGCCCGACCGCCGCCTCTTCCGCGTCGGTGAATCCGTTGACCCGCTTTCCGCTGACCAAAGGCGTCCCGTCCGACAGGCGCGCTTCAGTCAAACCGGCAGGCCCGTGGCAGACCGCGCCGACCACGGCACCGGCCTCGTAGGCCCGGGCGACTGCCTGACCCACGGCGGGCGTCTGTGCCAGATCCCACATCGTGCCATGCCCGCCGGGCAGGAAGACCGCGTCATAGCTGTCCGCCGCAATCCCGCTCACGGCCCGTGCTGACCGAAGCGCGGTCATCGCAGCCGCATCGTCCAGAAAACGCTGAACAGCTGCAGGGCGGCCCTCCGTCTTTTCCGACGACGGATCCGCAGGAGGCGCCCCGCCCGCGACGCTCGCGATATCGACGGCATAGCCTGCATCTCGCAACGCCCAATAGGGCACCGCCAACTCTTCCCAATAGAACCCCGTCGCCGTGCCGGTTTCACCGATCTGATCGTGCGACGTCAGTATGATAAGTGCGCTATTTGCCATCTTGCGGCCTCCTGATGCTGATGATGGCACTACAGATGGGGGACTTCTGATATAAACTGAAATAACCATTTCTCTCATCAGCCATAAATGATTTGATATACTGGATGCTCGCATTCCTGCGCACATTCCTCGAAGTCTATCGGACCGGCTCGGTATCCCGCGCCGCTACCGCGCTTGGCATGACCCAGCCTGCCGCCTCGGGCCATATCCGCAGCCTCGAAGATCAGATCGGCCGCCCCCTGTTCACCCGCCACTCCCGCGGCGTGCGGCCTACGCAGGCTGCGGATGAACTCGCCGCGCAGATCGGACCGAACCTCGACGCGCTGGATGCCGCCTTCTCCATGATCCGCAATCGCAGCAGCGCCGCTACCGGGACGATCCGGCTGGCCGGACCGCTCGAATTCATCGGCACATGCCTCGCAGCCCCGCTCGCCCGGCTGGCCGATCAGGGCCTCTTCGCGCATATCGTCCTCGGCGGGCGCAGCACGATCTACGAGGCGCTCGAAACCCGGATGGCCGACCTCGCCATCACCGCCTCCATGCCGCGGTCCAGGGAACTCGGCTGCAAACCCATCGGCAAAGAGCGTCTGGTGCCGGTCGCCTCCCCCGCATGGGCGGACAAGATCAGCCCGTCGGTCATCGATGTATTCGCCCACCCACCAGTCAGCTACGACGAAACGCTCTCGCTCTTCACCTCCGTCGCCGAAGCGCTCGGGATCGGTCTGGCAGATCTCCGCCCGGCCATCGTCGCGCCGGATCTTCGCCTTGTCCGGGACATCGTCGCGGAAGGCACCGGCTGGACCATCCTGCCCGACTATCTGGCAGAGGCGGATCTCGCCGCCGGACGATTGATCCGGCTGGCGGCGGCACCGGACATCTGGAACACGCTCTATCTGGTCTGGGTCCACGCTGCGATCCGCACCCCACGCATCGCACGCGCCCGCGAGGTGCTGCTGGACGCGCTGGAAAACCCGTCGGTGACCCGCCCGCGAGTATAGTTCAGCCCCTAAACCACTCCGACCAAATGCCGACCATTTGCCGCCCGGATGCCGCATGGCCATTTTCGGCCGAGGAAACCCCTTGCGGCCCCGGTCCTCCCGGCCCACCTTCCCTCAGTAAGACCGTCCCGCAGGAGACCCGTTTCATGCCGATTTTCGAATTTCTCAAAGGCCAGCTTATCGACGTCATCCACTGGACGGACGATACGCGGGACACAATGGTTTGGCGGTTCGAGCGTGAAGGCCACGAAATCAAGTATGGCGCCAAGCTGACCGTCCGCGAAGGCCAAGCCGCCGTTTTCGTCCATGAAGGCCAGCTGGCCGACGTCTTCACGCCGGGTCTCTACATGCTCGAAACCAACAACATGCCGATCATGACGTCCCTCCAGCATTGGGATCACGGCTTTAAATCTCCTTTCAAATCAGAGATTTACTTCGTCAACACGACCCGCTTCACCAATCTGAAATGGGGCACGAAGAACCCCATCATGGTCCGCGATTCCGAATTCGGCCCCACCCGCATCCGCGCCTTCGGCACCTACTCCGTCCGCGTGACGGACGCCGCGAAGTTCCTCGTGGAAATCGTTGGAACCGATGGCGAATTCACGATGGACGAGATCAGCTTCCAGCTCCGCAACATCATCGTCCAGGAATTCTCCCGCGCCATCGCCTCCTCGGGCATTCCCGTCCTCGACATGGCCGCCAACACCCGCGATCTGGGCAAGCTCATCGCCGAGGCGATCAGCCCGACCATCGAAGAATACGGCGTAACCCTTCCGGAATTGTACATAGAAAACATCAGCTTGCCGCCCGCAGTTGAGAAAGCGCTCGACACGCGCACCTCTCGCGGGATCACCGGCAACCTCGATGACCACCTGAAATATCAGTCCGCCGAAGCCCTCCGCGAACCCGGCTCCGCCGCTGGTTCGAGCATGGGCATGGGCTTTGGCGCCGGGCTTGGAATGCAGATGGGCAACATGGCGATGGCTCCCCAAAGACAGCCCGCCCCACCCCCGCCGCCGGTCGAACATGTCTGGCACATCGCCGAGGGCGGCCAGACCAAGGGCCCGTATTCTAAGGCGGATCTTGGCAAGATGGCCGCCGACGGCAGCCTCACGCGCGAAACCTTCGTCTGGACCCAGGGCCAGGACGGATGGATAAAAGCAGAAGACGTCCGCGAGCTTGCCCAGCTTTTCACCGTCATGGGGGGCGCCCCCGCCGCCGCGCCCGGGGGGCCTGCCTCTTGTTGCGCGCTGCCGGGGCGCCCCCACCCGGCGCCTAAGTCCTTTGTTGGAAACGGAAAGCTAGCCAGGCGATGTCCGACACGCTCACCGCGACGCCGCTCGAAGAGCATCGCTTTCCCTGCGATAATTGCGGCTCCGATTTCCGCTTCGACCCCGACCGTGGGCGCCTCGTCTGCGACCATTGCGGCAATACGGCCGAGGTCGAGGGGCTCGGCCGCACCACCCATGCATTGGCCGAACTCGACTTCCGCGCCGCCGTCGCCGACCAGCTTCCCGCCGCGGAAATCGAGGAAACCCGCGTCGCGAAATGCCCCAATTGCGGGGCCGAGGTCGAATTCGACTCCGCCGTCCACGCCACCGAATGCCCCTTCTGCGCCACGCCCGTCGTCACCGATACCGGCGCCCATCGCCACATCAAACCGCAAGGCCTTCTGCCCTTCGCGCTCGACGAAGCAACCGCCCGCAAGGCGATGACGGACTGGCTCGGCCGGCTCTGGTTCGCGCCGAACGGCCTGCAGGACTACGCCCGAAAAGGCCGTTCCATGTCAGGTATTTACGTGCCGTATTGGACGTTCGACGCGCAGACCCGCTCGTCCTATCACGGCGAGCGCGGAACCGATTACTACGTGACCAAGACGGTCATGCGCGACGGAAAGCGGCAGAACGTGCGCGTCCGGAAAACCCGCTGGCGGCGCGCCTCAGGCCGGGTCTCGCGGTTCTTCGACGATGTTCTTGTGCTCGCCTCTCACTCCCTCCCCAAGCGCTTCACCGACGCGCTCGAACCGTGGGATCTCTCCCTGCTCGAACCTTACCGCCCGGAATTCCTCGCGGGCTTCCGTGCCGAAGGCTACCAGGTCGACCTCGATCCCGCCTTCACCGAAGCTCGCGCCTATATGGACCGTATCATCGAGCGCGACGTGAAATTCGACATCGGCGGCGACCGCCAGCGCGTCCACGATGTCAACACGGCCGTCTCGGCGATCACCTTCAAGCACGTCCTCCTCCCGGTCTGGCTGGCCGCCTACAAGTATCGCGGCGAGACCTACCGCTTCGTCGTCAATGGTCAGACCGGCCGGGTACAGGGAGAGCGGCCCTGGTCGGCCTGGAAGATCGCCTTCGCAATCCTGCTGGCGCTTGTTGTCGGCGCCGCCGCAGCCGCCATCTACGGGGCAACGCAGTAGCCGTTGCCCCCTGCCGCTGCGGATCTGCGGCTGTGCGCATTGTGCGTTCCCTCCCTGTCGGTGAGATATCACTCTCTCGACTTCACACCGCCGGCCATTGCCGAGGTGAAGACCGACGCGCCAACGAGCTTTCTGACCATTGCCCTCCCAACCATCAAATCGCTCTCGAAAAGTCCCTGGGCAATCGCCTTCGCGCGAATTGCCGTCGCCCTGGCCGTGCACGAATGCAGTGTTGAGCACCACGACACCGCATCCTATTGAAAGCAAAACGCGAAGGGAGTGTGCGATGATCCTGTGTTGTGGCGAAGCGCTGATCGACATGCTGCCCCGGCAGACCGCAGACGGACAGGACGCTTTCGCGCCCCATGCGGGCGGCTCGGTCTTCAACACGGCCATCGCCTTGGGACGCCTCGGCGCGGATTGCGGCTTCTTCAGCGGGATCAGCACCGATTTCTTCGGTGATCTGCTGTTAGAGACCCTGGCCGCGTCAAAGGTCGATCACAGCCTCGCCGCGCGATCCGACCGCCCGACGACGCTCGCTTTCGTCCGCCTGGAAGATGGACAGGCCAGCTATGCCTTCTATGACGAGAACACGGCGGGCCGGATGCTGGATGTCGCCGACATACCAAAAGCCCAGGCAGAGGCGTTCTTCTTCGGTGGCATCAGCCTCGTCACTGAACCTTGCGGCAGCGCCTACGAGGCCATGATGCGTCGCGCCGCTGAAAGCGCCGTCACCATGATCGACCCGAACATCCGCCCCGGCTTCATCAAGGATGAGGCCAGCTATCGCGCCCGCCTCGCCCGGATGCTGGCGGCATCGGATATCGTGAAGGTCTCCGACGAAGACCTCCGCTGGATCGCCGGCCCTGGCGAGACCGCAGACCTGGCCGCAGCGCTGCTCGACCGCGGGCCGTCCCTGATCGCGGTGACGGAGGGGGCCAAAGGTGCAAGCGGCTACACGAAATCCTGCAGCGCCTCTGTCGAAGGCGTCCCGGTCACCGTCGCCGACACTGTCGGGGCCGGCGATACGTTCAACGCAGGCCTCCTCGCTGCCTTGGCCGAGGCTGATTGCCTGACTGAACCGGCTCTGGGAAATCTCACCGAAGAGACCCTGACAATGGCCCTGTCGCTCGGCGCCCGCGCGGCCGCTGTGACGGTCTCCCGCGCCGGGGCCAACCCGCCGTGGAGATCCGAGCTTTGAGGGCCCTGGTCCAACGGGTCAGCGAAGCATCCGTCGAGATTAGAGGGGCGGTCATCGGTGAGATCGGTCCAGGCCTTCTAATCCTCGTCTGCGCCATGGCAGACGATGGAGAGGCTGAGGCGGAAAAACTCGCCGCGAAGATCGCCAAGTTGCGCATCTTCCGCGATGACGACGGGCGGATGAACAGATCGCTTGTCGATACCGGTGGGGCCGCCCTGGTGGTCAGTCAGTTCACCCTTGCCGCCGACACCCAACGCGGCAATCGGCCCGGCTTCTCTGCGGCGGCTGATCCCGAGAAAGGCGAAGCCCTCTACCGCCACTTCACCCGCGCCATGGACAGGACAGGCTGCGAGGTCGCAACCGGACGTTTCGGCGCCGATATGAAGGTTGGCCTCACCAATGATGGGCCGGTCACGATCTGGTTTGATACTACAGACTGGAAAAAGCCGGACGCCTAAGCGCCCGGCCTCAACGACAGCAGCGTTACATACGCGCCATCCACTCGTCGACTTCGCGCTTGGCTTCCTCTTTGGTCTTGCCGTACCGCTCCTGAATCAGCCCTTCCATCTGTTCGCGATTGCCTTCGGCCTGGTCAAGCTCGTCGTCCGTCAACTCGCCCCAGCGCTCCTGCGCCTTGCCTTTCATCTGCTTCCACTGGCCTTGAATCTGGTCCCAGTTCATAACGTTGTCTCCTTGCTGTCTTGGTTTTGGTTTCCGGGAAAAGAACCCCTGGCAGGGACGGTTTGTTTCGAAAAAGGCGGAACTGGGCGGCAGAAGATCCAGTTATCGCGGCAAAGGACCAACCATGCCCTCGCGAGACCACGTACCGACGCTTCTGCTGATCCTGACGGCCATAGCTGTCGCTTCGGCATTCCGGATTGCGTCTGAAATCTTCGCACCGACAGTGCTCGCTCTCGTGGTCGGCGTCGTCATTGCCCCGCTCGCAGGCCGCATGACGCGCAGCGGTATTCCCGAAGCCGCAAGCGCCTTTCTGACACTTGTCCTCTTCCTCAGCCTGCTTGGCGGGCTCTTCGCAGCCCTCAGCCCGATTGCCCAGCTCGCGATCCAGAGCGCGCCGGATGTCTGGCGTGAAATGCAGACTTTCTTCGCGGAGTTTCAGCGCGCGGCACGGGGGCTGGATGAGGTTGCGGGAGACGTCGCCGCGGCTGTTGGCAGCGACGGCAGCAGTGACGAAGGCTCTTTGACAATCCCGACGCTGACCGATCTGGTCAGCTACGCGCCGACCATCGCCGGTCAGCTCCTCATCTTTGTTGGCACGCTCTATTTCTTCCTGCTCGGCCGTCGAAGCATCTACGGAAGCGCCTGCGCCATCTTCGCGTCGCTCGACAAGTCGATTCTCATCAACGCCGAGCGTGATGTCTCACGCTACTTTCTGACGATCACCATCATCTATGCCTGCTTTGCCACGATCGTGACCGGCTACTTACACCTCATCGGGATGCCCGCAGCCCTGCTCTGGGGCGGGCTTGCCTTCCTGCTGAACTTTATTCTCTATCTCGGGCCGATCGTTCTGGCCTGCAGCTTGCTGATTGCCGGGATCGTGGCATTCGACGGGTTTTACGCCATCCTTCCGGCCGCTGGATATCTTCTGATGAACATGACCGAGGGCCAGTTCGTCACACCGCAGCTCGTCGGCCGCAGCATGCAGATCAACCCGCTTCTGGTCTTCATGAGTCTCGTCTTCTGGCTTTGGCTGTGGGGACCGATTGGTGCGATCATCGCGATCCCCATCCTTGTCTGGACCCGGGCACTGCGCCAGGAAAGGGCCGAGAGGCCCGCCAAAGCTGTCGCAGAACCCGCGCAAAACGCGGCCTGACGTCAGACCATCGCCTCTGGCACGATCGGCAGCGGCCTTCCAAAGCGACGGGCCGGTTCCACCGGATGCGGTAGCAAAAACCCGGCACGCCGTTCCGGCTCCCGCTCGGCATTCTCCTCCGCCAGCCCCCTCCAGGTGTCGAGTGCCGTATCAAGCGCAAAGAAGTCGTCCCCTGCGCCGGGCGGCAGCCAATGGGCAAAGCACCGGCGACGCAGGAGCTCTACATCCGCGTGACGATCAAGCACGATCCCTGCCTCCGTATCCCAGCCGAGGCTACGGCCGTTAAGGTTGGCGGATGAGACGATGGCGGCCTGATCGTCAAAGATTGATACCTTCGCGTGAACATAGATGATCGGCGCTTCACCAAGCCGCCGGGTGCCTTCTTCGTCATCCTGGCGTTGTCGCCTTTGCGCCGGCGAGCCGATGAAAAACCGCGGGCCAAAAGCGTCCCGCAGGATATCCACGCAAACCGAATGAAGGTACTCGCCAAGGCGCTGATCGCTTGATGTCTGCCCCTCGAAAGCCACGTCTTCCGGTGCCGCAGGCACCATCGCAATCATCCTCAGCTCCGGATTGGCGCGCGCGGCCTCGGCCAGGCTCCGGGCAAGACGCCTGTCCCGAAGGAACTGGGTCTCCAGATAGATCAGTTTCTTAGCGTCCTGGATCAGCCGCTCATGGGCCTCCCGTATCTCGCCCAGAACCATCCTTGGCCCAACCGGCCAGATAGCGGCCGATCCGCGGCGCGACGACAGGGTCCGCACAATTCGGCCATGCTGCGACGGGCGGACACGTCCGGCCACAACGCCCAGAAACTCATCAAGGTGACGGGCCGCCGCGTCGGCGACCGGACCATCGACGATAAGCTGGATGTCGTGCCACGTCTCCGGTGCAGGCCGATTGTGAACCGGCGTATCATACCGCCGATCATCCAGATCCAGCCCGCCGATATAAAGCGTCCTCCGGTCGACAACGGCCAGCTTCTGATGATGGCTCGCCGGAAACAGCGGTGGCGGCGGCCATCGCCGCAGGCGGAGACCCTCATCTCTCGCAACCGTCAAAGCGGCGATATAGGGCATCTCGGCAAGCGCCCTGTCACGCTCAGCGTCGCCCATCGCCTCGATCTGCAGAACCGTCTTGCGCAATTCCGCGTGGGATTTGGGCCAAAAAAGGAAACGCGGCAGCCAGCCAACCTTCGCCGGGTGCAGTGCCACCCGCAATGTCAGCCCTTCCGGCCGCCCGGACGCTTCGGCAGCCGCAAAAAGCCGCCGGGCACTGCGCCACGCCTGCCGGTGAAGCGCTGGCCGACCCGCGGGATCGAAATCCGACAGGACGATGCGCAGGTCGACACCGCGCGCCAGGGTGTCCGCAACGAGGTCGAACCAATCGCTCCCGATTTCCCGCGCCCGCTCCGATTGCAGCTCGGTCGCCGGATCGAAGATCCGAAACGACATCGAGACCTCCTCGCGTGCGTCAAGCATCAGCGCCTCGAAAGCCGGGTAAGCCTCGGCTGCCGTCAACAGGACCTTCAGATCAGACGTCGTTTCGACTGTCATCAGGGGCTCTCGTGGTATTCCGGCTCGAACTCCTGCACGGCAAAGCGCGACCGCACGACGTAGCTGTCCTCCTGAGGAAGGATCTCGGTCCGCGCCCTCAATTGCATCGAGAATGCCTTGATCAGTTGGGAACCAAAGCCCGACATCTCTCCCCCCTCCGCCTGAGGCGGCGAAGCGGGGTCAAGCGAGTTGCTGATCTCGAAAACGACATGCTCCGGGCCATCGTCCTGAAACCGCACCTTGACCCAGGGGTCCTCTCCCTCAGGCGCCGAGACATATTTGAAGGCGTTGATGGCCGCCTCGGTCACGAAAAGCGACAGGGGAACGGCTTGATCGGGATACATCACTACGGGCCGCAGATCGAAAGACAGGTCGACATCATCGTCCGGCCGGCGGCTGAACCGCGCTGTCTGATGAACCAGATCCCGCACCAGCTGGGTTACATCCAGCTCACCCAGATCTTCCGTCTGGTAAAGCCGCCGGTGCACCGTTGCGAGGCTCTGCACCCGATCCTGAAGACGCGACAGGATCTGCTTGGTCTCGGGATTGGTCGTCTTTCGCAGATGCATGTTCATGATCGACGAAATCAGTTGAAGGTTGTTCTTCACCCGGTGATGAACCTCTTTCAGAAGAACATCCTTTTCCTTGATGGCTCCTTCCAGCTTCGCCTCGTCATAGATCACGTCCTCTGCCATCCGGCGGAAATCGCGCTCGATCGTTGCCAGCTCACCCGACTGGATCCGCCCCCCATTGGTGGACGGTGCCCGCCGATCAATTGCAAACGATTTGATCTCTCCACTAAGGCCCCGGATCTGGCGAACCACCAGGCGATTAAGCGCGAAGTAAGCCACGACCAGGCTCGCAATCCACATCATGATAGGAAAGAAACTGGGGGAGAACGGAAATACGATCTGGCTGGGCAACTCACCATCGGGGTCCCACACCCCCAACACATTGAGGACTTCGGACCCTTCCGGGGCAACGGCGTAGGTGAACTGATCTCCCGCACTCGATGCCGCGGTGAAAACCGCTCCCGGTCGATCCACGAGTTCGACAAGTGGTGTCGAAGCCGGAAGGAAACCTGCCTCGCCAGGAACCTCGCCATTCGCTGAAACGATCTCACCCTGATCGTTGAAAATGACGGTATAAAGAGGCTCGCGATCCAGGTCGCGCGGGCCTTCTTTCACAAAGCTTTCTTGCGGCAGTGAGATCGTAACGAAGCCAAGAAAATCGGTTTCCTGAAAAACCGGGTGAGAGATGATCAGAACGGCCGTGTCAGATTGATCCCCATGGGCAGAGCCAGACAGCGAAGGTCGCTGAAGCAGCATGGCCTGCTCGAATTCCGGATAGCGCGTCGCGTCGACAGTCTCACCGTTTGATGTGCAACTCATGAGCCCGTCCTCGGGGATGAATCCGATGAACGAATAGATGGGATTCACGTCGATCAGGCTTTCAAGATACTCTATGCACTCGCTCGGATCATCCCTCAGACGCTTGATCACCACGCCGATCGCTTCCGCAGCACCCAGAACTTCGTGGATCGTCTCGCGCTGTGTCGCGGCCACACGCCCGGTCTGCGCGGCGAGCGCGACCTTTGCCTGCGTTTCGGCCCGTTTGGTCACCTCGGCAGTCTGCACGACCGCAAGCAGCCCGATCGGCAGCAGGACAAGCGACAGCATGGCCAGAATGCGAAACCCGAGGCTTTCGTGCCAGGCCCAGTCGTACTGCCGCGAAAACATCAGCGCGTCAGGTTTGAATTCATCGCAACGACGGCCAGCGTCGCCTCATCGGTCATCTCAAAATCGGTCTCGTCCTTCAGTCCCAACAGGTCTGACAAATGGTTTCGCGCCCGATTGACCCGGCTTTTGATCGTCCCCACAGCAACGCCGCACGTCATCGCCGCTTCTTCGTAGGAAAAGCCCGATGCGCCGACAAGGATCAGAGCCTCGCGCTGCTCGATAGGCAGCGTCTGCAAGGCCTTCTCGAAATCCCGCAACTGAAGGCGCCCGTCATGGGTCGGCTTCTCCGACAACCGCCCCGAAAAGACGCCGTCCGTGTCGGCGACCTCGCGCTTCACCTTGCGATAACTCGAATAGAAGGTGTTCCGCAGGATGGTGAACAGCCAGGCCCGCATGTTGGTACCGGGTTCGAATTTGTCGATATTCGTCCAGGCCTTCACGATCGTGTCCTGCACGATATCGTCGGCCTTGGCCCAGTCCTTGGTAAGGCTCATAGCGAAGGCACGCATGGGCTTCAGATGCGTCACGATCTCCTCACGCGGATCAATGGAGGGGATCTTGGGCGCCGTCACAGCCGCTTTCGCGCTGGTCATTTGTCAGAATCCTCTTCCATACCGCGCTCTTTTTCGCGCAGCCGTTCCATCAGGCCGGAGAATCGATCCGGCATGTCCTGATCTACGTAGGACTCGTATACGCGCTTCAATCCCTCCGAGATCTGTGCACGGCTCGGCGGCGTGTTTTCTGACTCACTGCTCATGTAGTTTGGTTATCTCTTCAAAAGGATTGCATTGGGCTTGGAACAAACACCCGCAGAAAGCATTTTGGTTCCAAAGAACTTGTAAAAATGGGACGGGTAGGAATGAACGACCGAACCGAGGGCAGCTCTCTCACCACACGCATCGGGCAGGAACTGCCATTTCTTCGCAGGTATGGCCGCGCGCTCACAGGCAGCCAGACCAGCGGTGATGCCTATGCCGCCGCAACGCTCGAGGCGATCCTCGAAGACAGCTCCCTTTTCGATGGCGACGCCTCGACCAAAACGGCGCTCTTCAAGGTTTTTCACTCCATCTGGGACAGCTCCGGCGCCCAGATCGAGGTTGAGGCGGAAGGCCTCGAAGCCAAGGCCCAGGCTCATCTGAAGAACCTCACCAAGAACACGCGAGAGGCGCTTCTCCTCCGCTCGCTCGAGGATTTCTCGACCGACGAAATCAGCGAGATCATGATGATCGACCGCGGCGAGGTGTCTCACCTCCTCGACATCGCCGAACAGGAGATGTCGGACGCGATCCGCGGTCGCGTGCTGATCATCGAGGATGAGGCGATCATCGCCATGGATCTCGAAGCGCTCGTCAAAAGCATCGGACACGAGGTCGTCGGTCTTGCCCAGACCCGGGACGAGGCGGTCGAACTTGGCAAGCGCGAGAAACCCGATCTCATCCTTGCCGATATTCACCTGGCCGACAAATCCTCCGGGATCGATGCGGTCAACGATCTCCTTGCCCATTTCGGCGAGATCCCGGTGATCTTCATCACCGCCTATCCCGAGCGGCTGCTGACCGGCGAACGGCCCGAACCCGCATTCCTGATCTCAAAGCCATATGTCGAAGATCAGGTGCGCTCGGCCGTCAGCCAGGCGATGTTCTTCGCTTCGACCGAAACGCTCTCGGCCTGAGATTTTCATGAGGTAACGGCGGGCCGTTCAGGGTCCGCCGTGACACATGTCAGGCAATCGCGAAACGCCGGCCAAGCGCTCAGACCTCGCGCAGCGCCGCCTCTATCATCGCCGTCGTGAACGGCCGCGGCACGAAGATCCAATCGGTCGCCGCCTTTTCCTCAGCAGCTTCCGTCCCGTTGATGACGATGATCCGGCCACCGATTTCGGTCACCCGCATCGGCAGTTTCGTCTTCGAAATCTTGGCGATCGACGAACTCAGAAAAGCGACCTTCAGCCGCTCCACATCGCTCAGCTTGCTTTCCGCCTCTTCCAGGGAATGGCAGGTGATGATCGCCACATCATCATGGGACATTGCCAGCATCTCTGCCAAATCCTGACAGATCAGCGGATCTCTCTCTACGATAAGAAACTTCTGCGACACGTCCAAATCTCCGCTGCGACCGACTGTCCTAATGTGGAACGAACCGCGGCACTTTGCATTAAACCACGACATAGGCAGATAACAGGTGATTTGTGTCGACGAAGTGTAAGAACTGCCCTCTGCGACAACACGCTCTCTTCACGAAAATGACGTCGGACGAGGTCCGCTTCACCCAGAAATTCAAGAAGGGAGAGCTGACCATCGATGCCGGAACACCGCTGATGATGGAAGGCTCCAACAGCCCCCAACTCTACACCGCCCTGTCCGGAATGGGCATACGCTACAAGACGCTCGAGGATGGCAAAAGACATGTCGTGAACTTCGTTTTCCCGGGCGATTTCATCGGCTTGCAGGCCGGCGTGATGAACGAGATGTATCATTCGGTCGATGCGGTCACCCGCATGACGCTCTGTGTCTTCGACCGGAAGGAGCTCTGGTCGTTCTTCCGCAATCACCCCGAACGCGCCTTCGATCTCACCTGGCTTGCCGCCATCGAAGAGCACTTCCTGGGCGAAGCGCTCGCCGCGGTCGGCCAACGCAGCGCGACCGAGCGGATCATCTGGGCCTTCGTGCGCATCTTCCAACGCGGAACGGAACTGGGGCTGGTCGACCAGAACCGGATGCCGCTGCCCTACCGGCAACAGGATCTCGCGGACGCGCTCGGCCTGTCGCTTGTTCACACCAACAAGACCCTGGCCCGCCTGCGCGACCGCCAGCTCGCGGCGTGGAGCGATGGATATCTCACCATCAACGATCTCGGCCGTCTCGCTCAGGAAGGCGATATGACGCTCGAGCCCCTCCCCACCCGGCCGCTTTTCTGATGGCAGAGCGTGATCTGACCCAAGGCCCCGTCTGGCGGGCCCTCACGGCCGTCTCGGCGCCCATGTCACTCGGCATCCTCGCCGTTCTCAGTGTCGGCATCGTCGACGCGTATTTCCTCGGCCAGCTCGGCGGCGCGCCCCTCGCGGCGGTGGGCTTCCTCTATCCGGTGGCCACCGCGATCACCTCGCTGGCCATCGGTCTCTCGGCGGGCGCGAACACGGCCGTCTCGCAGGCCCTCGGGCGCAAGGACGACGCCGCTGTCCCCCGGCGGCTCGCTCTTCATGCCTTCGGTTTGGGCGGGATCCTCGGAACGCTCGTCGCGCTCATCTTCTGGATCGGCTATCCGGCCCTCTTCTCGGTAATGGGCGCGGGAGAGGAGGTTCTGGCAGAGATCTCGGAATACGCCCCCTGGTGGGCATTCTCCTTCCCCTTCCTCGTCGTCATGATGGTCACCAACGCCGTCTTCCGCGCCCATGGCGACGGAGCGACCTCCGCCATCATCATGGTCTTCTCAGCCGTCGTGAACATGGCACTGACGCCACTTCTCATCTTCGGCTGGTGGATCATCCCGGGGCTGGAAACCGAAGGCGCGGGCCTTGCCACCTTCATCGGTCGCGCCGTCGCGGCCGTGGCCGCTATCGCCTACGGCATCTGGAAAGGCTTCCTTCAGTTCCGCTGCGCCCCCTTCCAGAACATCCCGCGCTCGGTGCGCGAAATCGGCGGTGTCGGCCTGCCCGCCGCGTTCTCGAATGCGATCAATCCGGCTGGTATGGCCGCTGTCACCGCGGCTGTCGCAACCCTCGGCGAGGCGGCCGTGGGCGGCTTCGGCGCCGCAACCCGCGTGCAATCCCTCGCCCTCGTGGCCCTCTTGGCGCTGTCCTCGGGCATCGGCCCCGTCGTTGGCCAGAACTGGGGCGCCGACAAGCCCGACCGCGCCCGCAAGGCCGTTCGCCAGTCCTGGATCTTCTGCGCCCTCTACGGCGTCTCGATCGCCCTCCTGCTGACCCTCCTGGCCGGTCCGATCTCCTCGGCCATCGCCTCGGACGACGAAGCGGCGCGCTACACCTCCCTCTATCTCAGCGTCGTCAGCTGGAGCCTCGTGGGCTACGGCATCCTCGTCACCGCCAACGCGGCAATGAACGCGCGGTCCAAGGCGCTCTGGTCCATGGGGCTCAGCCTCAGCCGCATCTTCCTGATATACCTGCCCTTCGCCTGGCTCGGGGTCTGGCTTTTCGGCTACCCGGGCATCCTCGCCGCCGCTGTCGCCGCCAACATATTTGCGATCTGGGGGGCTTTCGTGACCGGCCGCGCGACGGGCCTCATCGAAACCGAGACCGGTATTGTCACCGGACCGGCCAAGGCCGCATCGGACTTGAAGGAGAGGGTTGCGGACTAACTCTGAAGATAGGCCAGAAGGGCGGCCTCGCCCGCCCGAAGCTCACTCTCATCCGCCGGATCAAGCGACGCCAACCGGGCCGCCCGATCCTTGGGCTCCAGCTCCGCCAGTCCGATCACGTCCGGATGGATATAGCTGTTCCGCGCCGTCGCGGCACGGTTGTGCAATCGCTCCGCCGCAGCTTCCGCCATCTCCTTGATGGTCACACGGTCCTCTTCGCCCGCGCCAAGGGCAAGCCGGAACGCCGCATGCGTCCCGTTCCAGGTCCGGAACGTCTTGGCCGTCGCCGTCTCTCCGCACAGCTCCCGCAGCAGGTCGTTCACCTGCTCCGACCGCACCATTCGCGTCGCGCCATTCTCGTCCGTCCACGAGATCATCTCGCCCCCCGGCAGATCCGAAATCCGCTGCAGCGCCCGGTTCAGCCCCGCGCCATGCAGCCGCTTCGACACGGACCGTCCGCCCTTGGCGATATAATCCAGCCGTATCTCGGCGCCGTCGAAACTCACATGCTTCCGCCTAAGCGTTGTCGCCCCAAAGGAGCCGTTCTGTGCCGTATAATCCGGATGCCCCAAACGCATGGACGCCCGGTCGAGCAGCGCGAGGATCGACGCAAGTGCCAGTTCCTCGGATCCCGCAGGCTCGGCCAGCCGCGTGGCGATCCAACGGCGCAACCGTGGCAGGGACGCCCCGAACTCCGCCAGCCCCTGGTACTTCAGCGCCGCCTGCGCCGCCGACCATTCTTCGTGATATCGGTATTGCTTGCGCTCCCGCTCGTCCCGCCCGGTCGCCTGCAGGTGCCCGTTCGCATGGGGCGAAATCCAGACCTTCTGATAGGCGGGCGGGACGGCCAAGGCTTCAATCCGCGCCCGCTCCCTGCGGTCGTCGATCCGCGTGCCATCCGGTGCGAGATAGGAAAATCCCCGTCCACGTCGCTGCCGGGCGATCCCCGGGCGGTCGTCGGGATAATAGACCAGACTGGATGGCGCGACGCCCCCCATCACGCCTTGGAGAGCTCGCTTCCGGACTTCAGCACCTCGTCGCCGTCGTCCTGCTTGATCTTGTAGGCCGGCTCATCCTCGCTCGCGTTCCGGGTCACTTCGGTCCCGTCGATCTTGAGCGTGATCTTCTGTGTGTACTTCTTCTCGACCTTGCCCGTCCCGGTGCCGTTGCCCCAGGACCATTCCACCTTGTCGCCTTCCTTGTAGTCACCCATGACACCACTCCGCTTTCCAAAGATGCGCTGCCCAATGCGCAAAGGCGCCTCGGGGTTCCTCAGACGCGGCTCACGCGGATGCGGATTTCGTCCTTGACCTGCCCCCAGGCGAGCATGGCGAAGATCGCCGTTCCACCCACGACGTTGCCCAGAAGAACGGGGATGAAGAACCCGAAGATCGCGCCGATCGCGCCAAGCTCCCCGATCCAGATCAGGAACGCCATCTCGACCGACCCGGCCACGATATGGGTGAAATCCCCCGCCGCGATCAGCCAGGTGAAGGCGAAGATGGTAAAGAACGCGTTGTCCGTCTGCGGCAGCATCCAGACGATCGCGGCCACCAGAATGCCCGCCGGAATGCCGCGCGCAAAGCCCTGCAAGGGGGGCATCCCTGTCGCGTGGTACGACAGTTCGGTGAAGGCCGGAATGATCTCGGGCGGAATGGCTGGCGTGAAGGCATAGACAGCCGCGATCGCAAAGGCCCCGACGACATTCGCCCCCAGAACGATCCCCCAAAGCCGCGCAATCCTGAGCAGCATCCGCGGCGTGAAATCGACCATCGCCGGCAGGACCGTCGTGATCGTGTTCTCGGTGAACAGCTGCATCCGCCCCAGGATGACCAGCAGGAAACCGAAGGTATATCCAATATTCTCAATCAGATAGCTCGACGGCGCCTCGGGCAGATAGGTCCGCAGGATCGCCTCGGCCAGAACGGAGAACGAAATCAGGATGCCCGCGCCGATCCCCGACCAGACAAGCGACCGCCAGGGCCGGGCAAGCTCTTCCTCGCCGTCCCGCCGGATCACCTCGTAAACCAGCTTGGAGCTTAGCTTCGCGGCTTCCTCGACTGATTTCTCTTCGGCTTTCTCTTCCAGCTCGACGGCCTCTTCCTCAGCCGACCTCTCCGGCGATTTGTCGTCGTCGCGCATCCAAGAAACTCCAGTCCAAAAAACCTTAACCGGCCGGGGGATGATCCGGTTCCCTAGGACGCGCCGCGCTGCAGCTTGACGGCCTCGCTCCGCGCCAGGCGGATCAGATGCGCCATGAAGGGCTTGCGGGTGTCTTCCGCCCGCGTCGCCGCGAAAAGCCGCCGGGTCACGCCGTCCCGCGTCAGGGGGCGCGTGATGTAATCGGTGCTCGTCCGCACCTCGCGCAGAACCCAGTCCGGCAGGACAGACACGCCCCGGCCAGAGGCGACCAGCAGCAGGATCACCGCCGTCAGCTCCACCTGCCTGACCGCCGCGGGTTCGACCCCTGCGGGCATGAGAAGCTCGATAAACACATCCAGCCGCGACCGTTCCACCGGATAGGTGATCAGCGTCTCGCCCCTGAAATCCGCCGCTTCGACGAACGCCTTCTCCTCCGTAGGGTGGCCCTTCGCGGCGATAAAAACCGGCTCGTAGTCGAAAAGCGGGGTGAAATCGACGCCCTCCAGATCCTCCGGGTCGGAGGAGACGACAAGATCCACCTCTTCCTTCCGCAAGGCCGGCAGCGCCCCGAAGGCAAGCCCGGGGCGGATGTCGATATCCACGTCGGGCCAGCTTTTCCGGAACGCCTCCAGCACCGGGAAAAGCCACTCGAAACAGGCATGGCACTCGATCGCGATATGCAGCCGCCCGGTCCGCCCAGCCTCGATGCCTGCGAATTCCGCCTCCAGGGCCGCAACCTGCGGCAGGATCTGCTCGGCCGCGGCCAGCAGCTTCATCCCCGCGGGCGACAGCTTCAACGGCTTCGACCGGCGCACGAACAACTCGACCCCGGTCTGGGCCTCGATATTCTTCACCTGGTGGGACAGGGCCGATTGCGTCAGGCCCAGCACATCCGCCGCCCGGGCCAGCCCGCCGGTGTCGTGGATGGCCTTGATCGTCCGCAGATGGCGAAACTCGATATGCAAGGGAACCTCATCTTCAAATTGAGGATTATGAGTTTGTCTCACGCGCGTCCGGATGAGACAAGAGCAAGCCTGCCAGAAAGCCGTGATCCCATGACCCGCTTCTCGTTCGAAATCTTTCCTCCGAAATCCGACGCCGCCCGCGCGACGCTCGGCACCTGCCTTGCCGATCTGCGCCCGCTAGACGCCGATTTCATCTCCGTCACCTATGGCGCGGGCGGTTCGACCCGCAGCGCCAGCCCGGAAACGGCCCGCCTCGCAAAGCAGGCGACCGGCGCGCCTGTCATCGGCCACCTGACCTGCGTCGGGCAAAGCCGGGAAGAGGTGCTCGACGCCGCCGGGGCCTATCGCGAAGCGGGCGTGCGCCGCATCCTCGCCCTGCGCGGCGACCCCGCGAAAGACAGCAAAGGCTTCGCGCCGCATCCGGACGGGTTCGCCGACAGCTGCGCGCTGGTCGCGGCACTGGCCGACCGCGGCTTTGACGTCACCGTCGCGGCCTACCCCGATCCCCATCCGGACGCCGCCGATCCCGGCGCCGCGCTCGACTGGCTCAAGCGCAAGCAGGATGCGGGCGCCTCGGCCGCGATCACCCAATTCGCCTTTACACCGGGCCGGTACCTGCGCCTGCGCGACGCGGCCGTGGCTGCAGGAGTGACGATCCCGATCATTGCCGGGATCCTGCCGGTCAAGGACTGGACATCGGCCCACCGCTTCGCCCGCAAATGCGGCGCCGAGATCCCGCTGGAGCTCGAACAGGCCTTCGACACGGCCGACCGGCACGACCGCGCCCGGCTCTTCGCGCTGACGCAGGCGACCGAACTGGCGACGGACCTGATCGCGGGCGGTATGGACCGGCTCCATTTCTACACGCTGAACAGCGCCGATCTGGTCTCCGACATCTGCGCCGCACTGGCCGGGCCCGGGGCCTTGTCAAACGCCGCCTGACGGGCAAGCCTCCACCGCGAAGGAGGCCCGCCCGATGTTTCACGCCCAAAGCCCCGCCGATCTACCCGACCTGGAACAGGTGCGGGCGATGACAGGTCTCCAGTTCATGGAAAGCATTCGCGACGGCCGCATGTCCGCCCCGCCGATCGCGAAGGTACTGAATTACGCGCTGGACGTGGTCGAGGATGGCCGGGTCGTCTTTCGCGGCACGCCGGGTTTTGAGGTCACCAACCCCCTGGGCACGGTGCATGGCGGCTGGTACGGCACGCTCCTCGACAGCTGCATGGCCTGCGCCGTGATGACGAAGATCCCGGCGGGCGCGACCTATACGACGCTCGAATACAAGATCAACATCACCCGCGGCATCCCCTTGGGGACGGAGATTTTCGCCGAAGGCAATGTCCAGCATGTGGGCCGCAGTACCGGCGTCGCCTCGGGCGAAATCCGGGACGCGGCCGGCAAGCTCTACGCGACGGGGTCCACGACCTGCATCATCATGCCCCTACCCAAAGCGGGGTGATCTCAAACGGAGCGCCTGCGGCGCATGTCATCTGCCCTTCGGGCCAGCCGGGGCGCTGCCCCGGACCCCGGAGTACTCTTGGCCAGATGAAGGATCAATCGGCCAGGACAAGGCCGATTTCCGGCGTGGCCAGCGCGGTTTCGTGCAGCCGCTCCGACGGGTCGCGGCCCACGACGCGGCGGCGCCGGAACAGGAACAGCTTCGACCAGCCCCGCCAGGCCCCGATCGAGGGCGCGTCGGCGTCCTGGGCGTAGCGCGCGCGCCAATTGTCCGGAAGGTCGAGCCCGCAAAGCTCCAGCCGCCCGACGATCCAGGCGAAGGGGATGTTCGACAGTGGCCGGGCCTCTTCGTGCCCGCCAAGCTGGCCGCCCACATCGCCATGGGTGCCGCGGAACCAGACCTGCTCCATCCGTCCGGCCCAGGCGGGATCGCAGCGCCAGAGGATGGGCGCGTAGGCCATCCGCCGCTCCTCCAGCGCCAAAGCGTGGAAGCCGTTGCGGATCGCGGGACCCAGTGCGTGGTTATGGAACTCGTGCTTCTGGGGCAGCAGCCGCCAGAGAAGCGGCAGGCGCAGCCCCAGCGCCTTGACCGTGTCCCAGACCGCGACAGCCTCGATCACGACTGCCGGGTGGCAGTGCCGCTCGGCAAAGACCTGTGCCGCCGCGCTGCCGGTGCCATAGCGATAATGGCGATAGACCTCGCGGATGTTCCGTTCGGTGGCATCGGTGTTCTTCAGAAGCCCGATCTGGTCGATCACCCCGGCCAACGACCGCGCCGCATAGGCCCCGCGGGAGAAGCCCACGAGGAAAATCCGGTCCCCCTCCCGATAGCGCGAGGCAAGCACGCCATAGGCGCGCTGGATCTGCCGGTTGATGCCGCGCCCGGTGATCACGTCCCAGGTCCGCGACCAGTCGCGCCACTGGATCCCCGCCTCGTAATACAGCGTCAGACCCTTCTTCGGCCCCTCCTCCGACAGAAGCTTGTAGAGCAGGCCCGCATTGCTTTCCTCCCCCTCGTCGAGGGACGACATCGTGCCGTCGAGGATGATGATATGGGTGTGGTGCCCGCGCGTGATGGTGGGCTTGCCGGTTTCCCGGCGCGGCGCCCGGCCGACGGCGCGGAGAAGCCAGTCACGCAGCGGCACTCTCACCCTCTTTCAGCATCTCCCAGACCCGCAGCGGCGTGAACGGCATGTCGACCTTCTTGATCCCCAGATCCCAGACCGCATCCTGCACCGCATTGGCCACCGCGGCGAGCGCGCCGACCGTCCCCGCCTCGCCGCAGCCCTTCATGCCCATCGGGTTGGCTGTCGACGGCACGGGTTCGGTGGTGAAGGCGATCATCGGCAGGTCGTTCGCCCGCGGCACACCGTAATCCATGAAGGTCGCGGTCAGAAGCTGGCCGTTCTCGTCATAGACCACCCGCTCGTTCCAGGCCTGGCCGATCCCCTGGGCCACGCCGCCATGGATCTGCCCTTCGACCAGCAGGGGGTTCAGCAGGTTGCCGAAATCATCGGTCACCGTGTAGCGCACGACGGCCATCCAGCCGGTCGCCGGATCGATCTCAACCTCGGCCACATGGGCGCCGTTCGGGTAGGAGCGGCCGGGCAGCGTCGCCTTGGCATGGTGGTTCAGCAGATCCTCCCGCCCCGCCGCGCGCGCCATCCCGGCCGCCTCCAGCATGGTCGGGGCCACGTTCGACCCAGCAATCCGGAACCGTTCGTCGTCGAAGCTGACCTCACCCGGATCAACCTCCTCCCGCTCGGCGAGGAAGGCGCCGAACGCCTCGACCATCTGGCTGACGACCGCGAGCGTGGCATTGGCCTGCGTCGTGGCCGACCGCGACCCGCCCGTGCCGCCGCCTTCGGCGATCACGTCACTGTCCCCCTGGATGACGGTGATCTTCTCCATCGGGATCCCGCTCTGATCGCTCAGGAACTTGGCGAAGGCCGTCTCGTGCCCCTGGCCGTTCGATTGGGTGCCCACATGGATCTCGGCGCCGTCTTCGGTGAAGACGACCCGCGCGCCTTCGGACGGATCGCCCAGGATCGACTCGATGTAATAGCACAGGCCCATGCCGCGCAGCTTCCCCTCCGCTTCCGACGCCGCCTTGCGCGCGGCGAACCCGCCCCGATCCGCCTCGTCGGCGACCCGGCCCAGCACGCGGGCGAAATCGCCCACATCATACATCTCGCCGGTCGCGCTCTTATAGGGAAACTGCTCGGCCCGGATGAAGTTCTTGCGCCGCAGCTCCCAGGCATCGACGCCCAGCTGCCGTGCGGCATGGTCCATGACCCGCTCCAGCACATAGATCGCCTCGGGCCGCCCGGCCCCGCGATAGGCGTCGACCGGCGTGGTGTTGGTGAACACGCCCTTCACGCCCAACCAGGTCGCCTGCACATCGTAGCAGCCCATCAGCACCTTCGCGAACAGCTCCGACTGGATGTATTGCGCCAGCTGCGAGTTATGCGCCCCGAGGTTGCACAACGTCTCGACCTTGTAGGCGACAATCCGGTGATCCGCGTCAAAGCCCAGCTCGGCTGTCGAGATCAGGTCCCGCCCCGCATTGTCCGACAGCATCGATTCCGTCCGCTCCGCCATCCAGCGCACCGGCTGGCCCAACGCGCGGGCCGCGATGGCCGTCAGGAACATCTCGGGATAGCTCATCGACTTCATGCCGAACCCGCCGCCGGTGTCAGGGTTGGTCACGCGGACCGCGTCTTCTTCCATCTCCAGCACCTTGGCCAGATCGCGCTTGGGGTCCCAGACCCCCTGCCCGTTATTGGCGACATGCAGCCGCCCGCCGTCGAGCATTTCGGCAAAACATCCCCGCGGCTCCATCGAGTTGACGATGATCCGGTTGTCCTCGACCTCCAGCCGCACCCGGTGCGCCGCGCCGTCCAAAGCCGCGTCCACCGCCGCCTTGTCGCCCTTGCCCCAGTCGAAGGCGAGGTTCCCCGGCACCTCGTCGTGAAGCAGTGGCCCGCCCTCGGCGAGCTCCACATGCGGGTCGAGACTGTCGATATCGACCATGATCGCCTCGGCCGCGTCCTTGGCCTCGGCCAGCGTGTCGGCGACGACGAAGGCCACCGCCTCGCCCACGAAGCGCACCCGATCCTCGGCCAGCAGGGGGCGCTTCGGCGTCGCCCCCTTCGATCCGTCGATATTCTTGACCGGCGAGGTCCCGATCCCGCGCGTCACCCCGTGCCCGGCCAGATCGGCGGCAGTCAGCACCAGATGCACGCCGGGCATCCCGCGGGCCTCCTCCGCATCGATGCTGGCGATCGTCCCATGCGCCTCGCTCGACCGCAGGACATAGGCAAACAGCGCCCCCTCCGGCGCGATATCATCCACATAGCCCCCCTGCCCGGTCAGAAACCGCAGATCCTCAACCCGTCTGATCGCCTGGCTCTTGCCGAACTTTTCCATGGCTTGCTGCCCCTTTGCGTCACGCTGTCCCGCGCAACCTATCCGCGGCGTCCGGCGTGTCCAGAGCAGGTTAGCCGCAGGGCCTTTCGATCCGGTGAACAGCGGCGGTCACCGACCCTGCGGGACCTCCGGAATATTGCTCTCATCCAGCCGCCGCGGCCCGACATCGCCTTCCCACCAGGTCTTCCGGCCAAGGCGGAACAATCGCAGCCGGTCACCCTTCTCGTAGCGGCCATAGACATAGTGCGGGATATTGCGGTGCGATCCATAGATCCCGTCCTCCGTCACCCAGCGGAACATGCCCCTGCCCGGAACGGATCGCCCGTTCTCGGTCCGCTCCGATATCTGCATGAAGACGATCCGCCCTTCGACCTCTTCCCCCAACCGGCGGGCCCGGATCGCGCGGATCACCGCGCTCCCCCGGACAAGGATCAGCGTCCCGATAAACAGCGACAAGCCGAACAACGTCCAGCCGAGAAACAGTTCGGCGGCGCGGGCGCTTCCGATGGAAACCTCGATACGTTCGGGCCTGCTCGCCAAGTATTGGATCTCGAACTGATCCCCCACACGCCGGGGCCACGGCGTCGACCGGGTCGACCGCTTGTCATAGCGCACCCCGTCGACCTCGTAGAAATACTCCATCACATAGGTGGTTTCCCACTCGCCCTCGCTATCCTGGCTCTCGAACCGCTCGAACCCGACAGCCTCCGCGACGGCGATGCGCCCCTCCCGCTCGAACTGGCTGGCGGTGCTATCCGCGAAAACCCAGATCGCGAGGCAGAAGAGGTAGATCAGGATCGGCACCGTAAAGAACGCCCCCCGCGGCGGCTGCTCCCGCCACAGTGCCCAGGCGCTTTTCGGGCGATCCACGCTGTGCTTTTCGGGCCCATCTCGCATGTCCTGCCCCTGTCTTGACCAGCAGCACCCTAAAGGGCCTCGGCGCGGGCTCCAACCTTCCCGCCTTGATCCAGATCAAGGATCGAACCGCCCCGGCCGGGCACAAACCAAGGCGTCCCACCCCCAGCAAGAAAAGGCTTGCCATGAAACCCCTCGGAGATCCCCGCGAACACCAACGCCTTGTTGCAGGAATGGCCCGCGCGAACGGCACAGACGTGATCGGTCTCTTCGCGGCGGGCAAGCTGTCCTCGCAGGACTGGGCCGGGATGGTCGAACGCTGCCGCGGCTGCATGTGGGCCGAGGGCTGCAAAGAGTGGCTGCCCGATCATCTGGACGGCGCCGCGGAAACCCCGTCCGCCTGCCTCAACTACACCGTCTTCGACGACCTCAAGAAGACCGCCTGACCCCAACCGGCAGCATCCCTCTTCCCCTCCCGGGCCGCCTTCGCTATGCGACCGAGCGACCCGGAGGACAGACATGCCGCTCGAAAAGACCTTCAACGCCGCAGAGGCCGAACCGCGCATCGCCGACGCCTGGGAGGCCGCCGGCGCCTTCAAGGCCGGTGCCAACGCCAAGCCCGGCGCCGATCCTTTCTGCATCCTCCTGCCGCCCCCCAACGTGACCGGCTTCCTCCACGCGGGCCACGCCTTCAACCACACGCTGATGGACATCCTCACCCGCTGGCACCGGATGCGCGGCGACAACACGCTCTGGCAGCCGGGGCTCGACCATGCGGGCATCGCCACCCAGCTGGTCGTCGAACGCCAGCTCAAGGAACAGGGCAACATCCGCCGCCAGGACATGAGCCGCGAGGATTTCCTCGCCAAGGTCTGGGAATGGAAGGCGACATCCGGCGGCGGCATCGTGGAACAGGACCGCCGCCTCGGCGCGTCGATGGACTGGTCGCGCGAGGCGTTCACCATGCGCGGCGCCCCCGGCGACCCCGAGCCCGATCACGGCCCCAACTTCCACGACGCGGTCATCAAGGTCTTCGTCGACATGTACGAAAAAGGCCTGATCTACCGCGGCAAGCGCCTCGTCAACTGGGACCCGCACTTCGAAACCGCGATCTCCGACCTCGAGGTCGAGAACAAGGAAGTCGCGGGCCATATGTGGCACTTCAAATACCCGCTCGCAGGCGGCGAGACCTACACCTATGTCGAGAAGGACGCGGACGGGAATACCCTCTTCGAGGAGGTCCGCGACTACATCTCCATCGCCACGACCCGGCCAGAGACGATGCTCGGCGACGGCGCCGTCGCCGTCCACCCGTCGGACGAGCGCTATGCCCCCATCGTCGGCAAGCTCTGCGAGATCCCGGTCGGGCCCAAGAAGCACCGCCGCCTGATCCCCATCATCACCGACGACTACCCCGACCCCGATTTCGGCTCGGGCGCCGTCAAGATCACCGGCGCCCACGACTTCAACGACTACGAGGTCGCCAAGCGCGGCGGCATCCCGATGTACCGCCTGATGGACACCAAGGGCCACATGCGCGACGACGGCGCCCCCTACGCCGAAGCCGCCGAAATCGCCCTCTCCGTCGCCCGCGGTGAACGTGACCTGACCGAGGCCGAGGCCGACACCCTCAACCTCGTCCCCGACGACCTCCGCGGCCTCGACCGCTTCGAAGCCCGCGAAAAGGTCGTCGACCAGATCACCTCCGAAGGCCTCGCCGTCATGGTCCCCGAAACCGATCCCCGCCTCGGGCGTAGGATGGGTGGTTCCGCGCAAGGCGCGGGTTCACCCATCGCCCCTGAGGAAGGCGGCGAGACCCGCGAGCTCCTCCCCCTCGTCGAGGCCAAACCGATCATGCAGCCCTTCGGCGACCGCTCCAAGGTCGTCATCGAGCCGATGCTGACCGACCAATGGTTCGTCGACACGAAAAAGATCGTCGGCCCCGCGCTCGACGCCGTCCGCGACGGCACGGTCAGGATCATCCCCGAAAGCGGAGAGAAGACCTATTACCACTGGCTGGAAAACATCGAGCCCTGGACCATCTCCCGCCAGCTCTGGTGGGGCCACCAGATCCCGGTTTGGTTTGGGCCTAACTTTGAGAGACAATCGGACGGCAACCTCAATCGAATGCCAGATCGAGAATTTTGTGCATCGCACTTTGAGAACGCGAAGCAAGAAGCGGCACAGTTTTATTCCGAACTTTTCCCAAACGCCGAGATCTTGGTAGAAGAGCTTCTTGATGATCCCGAACCAACTTGGCCAATCACGGAAGAGGATTACGCCAAGTTTAGAAAAATGATGCGCGGTACTAGCCTTGAGACGCTCTACGAGCACCAGCGGGTGGAGCAATCTCGCAAGTGGCAGTTGAAGGTCGACAACGATCCGACCAATGATGTGACGACGATCACTGTCCGAGTTCGGCGCGACCCCGACGTCCTCGATACCTGGTTCTCCTCGGGCCTCTGGCCCATCGGCACCCTCGGCTGGCCGGATACCGACGATCCCGCCTACAAGACCTACTTCCCGACCTCCGTCCTCATCACCGGCTCCGACATCCTTTTCTTCTGGGTCGCGCGGATGATGATGATGCAATACGCCGTCGTCGGCGAACGCCCCTTCGACACCGTCTACCTGCACGGCCTCGTCCGCGACGCCAAGGGGCAGAAGATGTCCAAGACCCTCGGCAACGTCGTCGACCCGATCGAGCTGATCGACAAATACGGCGCCGATGCCGTCCGCTTCAACAATGCGGCCATCGCCACCCAGACCGGCACCATCCGCCTCGATGAGAAACGGATCGAAGGCTACCGCAACTTCACCACCAAGATCTGGAACGCCTTCCGATTCGCCGAGATGAACGAGGTCTTCGCCGATCGTTCGGTCCCCTCCGACCAAATGCCGACCAAAAGCCGACCGGATGCCGCACCCTCGGAATCCGTCAATAAGTGGATTTTGGGAGAGCTCGACGAGGCCCGTGAAGAGGTCGACCGGTGCCTTAACGATTACCGCTTCAACGACGCTGCCAACCACCTCTACGGCTTCGTCTGGGGCCGCGTCTGCGACTGGTATATCGAGTTCTCCAAACCCCTCCTCCAGGGTGACGACCCGGCAAAACGCGAGGAAACCCAAAGAGTTATGGCCGAGGTTCTGGAAACCTGCCTGATTCTCCTCCACCCCTTCATGCCCTTCGTTACCGAAGAGCTCTGGGCCCAGACCGGCAACCGCGCCAAAATGCTCGCCACCACCGACTGGCCCCAACCGGCTGCAACCAAGGACGAAACGGCCGCGACCGAACTCTCCTGGGTCATCACCCTGATCGAAAACATCCGCTCCGCCCGCAAGCAGCTGAACGTCCCCGACCGGCTCGACGTGCCCCTCGTCCGGGTCGAAAGCGATCCGGCAGGCCAGGCCGCCTGGGCGCAAAACGAAAGCCTTATCAAGCGGATGGCCAAGATCGCCGACCTTACCGACGGCCCTGCACCGAAAGGCGCGATCACCATCCCGGCCCCCGGCGCCACCTTCGCGATGCCCGTCGCCGACCTGATCGACGTCGCCGCCGAGAAGGCCCGCCTCGACAAGGCGCTGCAAAAACTCGGCAAGGAAATCGGCGGCCTCGAAGGGCGCCTCAAGAACCCGAAATTCGCCGAAAGCGCGCCCCCGGAAGTCGTTGAGGAAACACAGGAAAACCTCCGCGCCCGGCAGGAGGAACAGGCCAAGCTCAAGGACGCCCGCGACCGCCTCGACGAAATCGAGTCGTCATAACAAGGGGGTGACGGCGGCAGATAAATTTCGCCCTGTCATCCGGCGATGCCGCCCGACCTACATTATGGGGGCGATTTCGCAGTGTTTCCAATGGCATGAATGTGCGGCCGCCCGCTCCGCCTCACGTAGCGCATCCCATTCAAAGCCCTCCAGATCGCGCGATCCCTTCCCGCAAGTCCGGCAAAACGCCCCGCTGTTGCACGAAAACCGGCGCATCCGTGCCGCGAACGGGATGCACACACAGAATTAGGATGTCCGCCGTAAAAAGCGCTCTATCCTGTTCCGCGCAGCCGCAGGGAACACACCCCATGCAACACCATCATCCCGGCGAAGCCCCGGATTACACCAATGCCTTTCTCGCCATGATGGGCCTCATCGTCTTCATGAGCCTCTTCGTGGTCGCCGCGCTCTTCGGGTTCCTCTGGGTCATCTTCAGTGCCGTAGGCTTCGATCGCGGGGCACATTTTGCGGCACGCCGCGTGGCGCGCCACAAGATCTAGACCAAGGCTTCCGCCGCCGCGTCCAGCGCCCCCCGCCCATGCGGGATCTGCAAGGCGCTCAATCCGGTCTCGATACAGCCCAGCAGCCCCATCACCATATGGGCATTCACATGCCCCATATGCCCGATGCGGAACCACGCGCTCGACGGATCGCGCCCCAGCCCGATCCCCAGCGTCACGCCCATCTCGTGCTCCATGAAGGCCCGCAGCCGGTCCCCGTTTCCTTCACCAATCCCAACGCTGGTGACAGCGCAGGACCGCTGGGAAATATCCTTTACGTTCAAGCGCATAGGCCCCTCTTGCGCCCACGTCTCCCCCGCCGCCCAGATCGCGCCCGCCAGCCGCCGGTGCCGGGCCCAGACCGCCTCCAGCCCCTCTTCAAAGATCATATCCAGCGCTTCCCGCAACCCGTACAGATGATGCGTCGGCGCCGTCCCGTCGAAGTACTGATAATACTCCTCCACTCCCGTCCGCCGCTGCCAATCCCAGTAATGGGTCACGTTCTGCGCACTCTCCCGGGCGGCCTCGGCCTTTTCGTTGAAGAAGACGAAACTCATCCCCGGCGGCGTCATCAGCCCCTTCTGGCAACCCGTCACGGTGACATCGACGCCCCAATCGTCCATCTCGAACCGGTCACAGCCCAGCGAGGCGATGCAATCGCACATCAGAAGCGCGGAATGGCCCGCATTATCAATCGCTTGCCGCACGGCACCCACATCGCTCAGCACGCTGGTCGAGGTGTCGACGAAGACCGACAGCACCGCCTTTATCCGGCCCTCGCGATCGGCCTTCAGAGCCTCTTCCACCCGCGCGGGATCGACATCGCTCTCCTCCCCGAAGTCGAGGATCTGAGGCTCCAGCCCCAGCGTCCTGGCCATCTCGGACCAGCCATGCCCGAACCGCCCCGTCGCCAGCACCAGAACCCGGTCGCCGGGCGATGTCACGTTGGCCAAAGCCGCCTCCCACGCCGCATGCCCGTTCCCGATATAAAGCGCCACCTGCGCCTCCGTCCGCGCCACCCGCTTGAGGTCGGGGATCACGCTGCGGGTGATCTCGTGCAGTTCGCCTTCGTAGATATTCGGCGACGCCCGATGCATCGCGCGCTGCACCCGGTCGGGGATCACCGACGGTCCGGGAATGGCGAGGTAATGGTGGCCATGGGCGAGGCTCATCGGGAAGGCTCCTTGACGTCGACAGCCTTTCCTAACCGCCCCAGAGACAACGTCAATCCGGCGCCTCTGCCGCGTCAGCTACCGCAATCGTCGGATCCCCTGCCTCCGCATCGCCACCCCCAGTGCATCTCCCGGACAAATCGCATTACCTTGCGGACAGGTAAGAGGAGTTCCATGGCAAACCCGCTCTACGACACGCTTTTCGGCCGGCACGAAACCAGCGACCGTCCATTCCTCCACCTGCCGGGCGGCACGACACTCACCTATCGGGCCTTCCTCGCCAGCGCTGCCCGCTACGCCGATGCGCTCATCCAGGCGGGCCTGACGGCAGGAGACCGCCTTGCTGTCCAGATCGAGAAATCCCCAGATGCGCTCGCCATCTACGCTGCCTGCGCCCGCACCGGCATCGTCTTCCTTCCACTCAACACCGCCTATACGGCGACCGAGATCGACTATTTCCTCGGCAATTCCGGCGCCAAGCTCCTGCTCTGCGGCCCGGCCAACCACGCCGCGCTCGCCCCCGTTGCAGCAAAGGCCCAGGCCCGGCAGGAAACGCTCGCCCCGGACGGCACCGGCACCTTCGCCGACCTCGCAAGGGACCAGTCCGGAACCACCCCAATCGCCGATCGCAGCGAAGCCGATCTCGCCGCCCTCCTCTACACGTCCGGCACGACGGGCCGGTCGAAGGGCGCCATGCTCAGCCAGCGCAACCTGCTCTCTAACGCCCGCACGCTGACCGATCTCTGGCACTTCACCGAAAGCGACACCCTCCTCCACGCCTTGCCCATCTTCCACACGCACGGCCTTTTCGTCGCCACTAACATCACGCTGATCGCAGGCGGCGCGATGATCTTCTTGCCGAAATTCGACACCGGCGCCGTTCTCGACGCCCTGCCCAAGGCCACCGCCATGATGGGCGTGCCGACCTTCTACACTCGCCTTCTCGACGCCCCGCGCTTCGACCGGGCCCTCACCCAAAACATGCGCCTCTTCGTTTCGGGCTCCGCCCCCCTCCTGGCCGAGACCCACCGCACCTTTGAGGACCGCACCGGCCACCGCATCCTCGAACGCTACGGGATGACGGAAACCAACATGAACACCTCGAACCCCTACGAGGGCGACAGGCGCGCCGGCACGGTCGGCCTCCCCCTGCCCGATGTCGAACTCCGCGTCACCGACGAGACCGGCACCCCCCTCTCGAAGGGAGAGATCGGCACGATCGAGGTCCGCGGCCCCAATGTTTTTCAGGGGTACTGGCAGATGCCCGAGAAGACGGCCGAAGAGATGCGGGAGGGCGGCTTCTTCATCACCGGCGACCTCGGCCGGATCGACGAAGACGGCTACGTCACCATCGTCGGCCGGGGCAAAGACCTCATCATTTCCGGTGGTTACAACATCTACCCGTCCGAGGTCGAAGCGGTGCTCGACGCCCAGCCGGGCATCCGTGAATCCGCGATCATCGGCGCCCCCCACCCCGATCTGGGCGAAGGCACGGTCGCGATCCTCGTCCCAGAGGGCGACGGTCAGCCGGATCTCGAGGCGATTCAGACAGCGATCGCCAAAGACCTCGCCCGGTTCAAGCAGCCCCGCCACTACGACATCGTCCCCGAACTGCCGCGCAACACGATGGGCAAGGTCCAGAAGGCCGCCCTCCGTGCCCGCTATGCAGAGGTCTTCACGCCAGAGGGCTGATCGTCACTGCTCGTGCTTGGCGAAACTCGTGTAAAGCCCGACCACCGCATTCATGTCCCGCAGGGCGGTGTTCAGATCTCCGAACAGGGCCGCTTTCCCGGCACCGTCCAACTGCGCTCCCGCCGCGACCTCCTCCAGTACCGCCTTGATGCCCGCCCAGTCCTCCAGAAGCGCCGTGAGCCCCGCCGCGATCTCCTCTGTCGGCGGCGGTATGATCCCCGCCGCAGGCATGCCCTGATCCAGCGCATTCAACGAGGTATCGAACAGGCCCATCGTCTTGCGCAGCATGTCCGGCGTTTCGGCACTGCCCGTCCCGCTCCAGATCTGGCAGGCCTCCTTCGACATCTTCTGGGTCAGCATCCGCTGCCGTCCGGAGATATCGATCACCATCGCGTCCGACTGCATCATCTCGGCGGGGTTCGAATACTCGCCCGAGATCTCGCTCACCAGCTTCACCGCCGCCTTAAGAAGGGGCAGGTTCCGCTCGGCCACGATGGCGTTCTGTTCCGCCACATCGCCGCCACCGAGCATCTCGTCGACCGCGGCCCGGATCGGCGCCCATTCCGCATCAAGCGTGTCGAGCGCGACCAGCGTCTTGCGCCGTTCCTCCGCCCCGATCATGTTGAGATCCGCATCACCGTTGCGCAGTCCGTTCGCGATCTTCTCGAACTCCGCAGCGGCGGCAGCCAGAACGTCGCGACTCAATTCCGGCTCGATCCCGGCCGTCATGATGCAGGAAGCCGCCGCGATCCGCTGCGACAGCATCCGCAGCTTGCCGGAATAGTTCACCCTCTCGCTGGCGCCGATATCCTCGACCAGCTGCGCCCGCACGACAAGATTATCAATCGTGCCATCATGCTGCCCGGCCTGCGCCGGACCAGACACGCCGACACTCATTGCCAGCGCTAATGGGAAAAGACGTAGCGGGGGCTTTACTTTGCCACTGCACATACCACTCACCTCACTCTTGATAGACCACTTACCACGATGCCCGCCCCGCAGAGGCATCGCCAAACTCACTCTCAGTATTTGTGCTTCGAGTATTCCGTGTAGAGATGCACGATCTCGTTCATATGGAACATCACGACATCCAGACCGCGCAGCAACTCGCCCCGCGCCTCGTTGTCGATGTCGCCGCCATCCGTCAGCACATCCAGATGCACCTTCATCGGCGCCCACTCGCCCGCGACCTTCGTCAACTCGGTCTCGATCTCGGGCGTCGGCGCGGCCTTTATCCCCGCCTGCTCCATCCCGAACAAAAGCGCGTTCTGGGACACATCGAACATCTGCACCGATCCGGCCAGCGTTTCCCGCAAGGTCGGGTCCGGATCGCCCATGGCAATCTGGCACGCCTCCTTGGCGATCTTCTGGGTCAGCATCGCCTGCCGCCCCGAAATGTCGATCATCAGAACGTCGGCCTGCAGCAATTCGGCGGGGTTGGAGTACTCGCCCGACAGCTCGCTCACCAGATGGGCCGCGGTGTCCAGAAGCGCCAGGTTCCCGTCAAGGATCACCCGCAGCGCCGCCGCATCCGACGGATCGGCCAGCATGGTCTCGGCCGCAGCCTTCATCGGCGCCCATTGCCCGGCCAGCTTATCCAGATCGGCAATCGTCTTGCGCCGGGTCTCGGCCCCGATGATGTTCATCGACACATTGCCGTTCCGCAGCGCATCGAGGACGACGTCAAACTTCTTCACCGAGTCGACCAGAAGCTGCGTCGCCTCCTCAACCTCGATCCCCTCATGCAGATGGCAAGCCGCAGAGGGCACCTCCTGCGATATCGTCCGCAAAAGATCCGCCGCATCGATCCGTTCGGCCGCGCCAATATCGTCGACAAGCTGCGCCGGCGTCACGCCTCCAGGAAATGCATTGAGGCTCTCGCTTGCCGCCTCGCTTCCGAAGAGCGAGCAGGTCAGGGCAATCATCGACGGCGCGACGAGACGTCTGTCTTTCTCTTTTTTCATAAGACATATCTCTACTGAAGCCCGTCCAGCGACGGACCGTTGAAAGGGCCAGGCGGACGGGCCGCCTGGGAATTCCGTAAATGACGGGCCCCGAAGGGCCCGCCGGCTCAGCCGTTCTGGCCGGCCTCGATCCACACTTCGACCCGGCGGTTGATCGACCGGCCAAACTCGGTCGTGTTGCAGGTCGACGGCGCAATCTCACCGAATCCGGTCGCCGCAAGGTCAAGCCCCGCAATCCGATCACCGCCGAAGTTGCGCAGTTCCGTCAGCACCTGCTGCGCCCGCCCAACGGACAGATCGCGGTTGCTGTCGAAGGCGCCCACATCGTCCGTGAAGCCCACGAACAGAACCTTGGTGCCTTCGGGCTGATCGCCCAAAAAGTCGACAAGGCGCTGCATGTCGATCAGGCCCCGCTCGTCCAGCCGCGCCGATCCGGTGCGGAAGCGGAAGGTCGTCGACAGCCGGTCGTATTCCAGCATCTCCGACAGCATCGCCCGCATGATACCGCCCTCATAGGCGTCGACATTCGGGTCAAGCAGCATCCGTGCCCGATCGCCGTCCATGCTCTGCGCCTTGCGCCGGATGCCCAGGTTGATGAAACCCGCCTTGGCAATCACGCCATCGGCATCTTCCGACAGGGCGTAGTCCAGGAAATCAGAGGTCGCCTGATCCAGGTTGTCCGCCCGATTATAGAGATACAGCCGCCGCTGCAGCGCATATTCCTCCGTCTTGGCGGAAAACGCGTCCGGCGTCATCGACAGGCCGCATTCGTTGATCAGCGTCAGCGGCTTGGCCCCGCGCTGGAAGGCGTAGCCGACGAAGCCGATCGCATTGGGGTCGTCGTTCACCGTCGAGGCCATGTTATTGTTGTCCTCGACGATTACCTCGCTCGGCGCTGACCCGGCCGCATCGTCACCAAAGATCCGGCCTTCGAAGACGGCTCGCGTGCCCGACCCTTGCTGGCGCGACACGACGGTGATCGGTGCGTTTTCCCCACCCACCTCGGCCCAGTCGGTGATCTGACCCGAATAGATCCCCCGCAGCTGGGCCACGGAAAGCTCGCGCACCGGGTTCGACGGGTGGACGATCACGACCAGACTGTCGACGGCAACGATATGCTCCTGCTGCGGGCTCACCATGTTGCCCGCGCCCGCATCGCGCAGGGCGCGCGCTTCCTGCGGCCGGATCCGGCGGGACGCCATCCCGACCTGCGCCGTCTGGTCAATCAATGCTCTGAACGCGTCGCCCGACGTAGTCGAATTCACCAGGAACGATCCCATCTCGTCCCCGAACCCGCCATCGCTGACGAAGTTGGCCAGGATCTCGCCTTCGGTGCTCGTCGCTTTGACCGAGGCTTCCGCTTCCAGATGCGAGGCATAGCCGGACAGCAGCAGGGGCATCATCCCCAGACCGACCGTATCGGAACCGGCGATCCTGACATCGGCCTCTTCCGTTTCAAAATCGGGGCAAGCGGCCCCTTCGCAGCGGACCCGCGCCGCGCTGATCCGCAGATCGCCCAGCGCCGTCCGGATCACATAATTATCGTCCGCGAATTCAATGAATTCACCCACGAGATTAACTGTTCCGTCCGCCGATTTCAGTGCAACTTCATCCGCCAAAACGGCGGATGGCAAAAGTCCCGCAGCCACCGTGACGATGGCGGAAAGCGTTCCTTTTTTCATGAGAGTGGTCGGGGTTTTCATAGAAGCCTCCTCGTCAAAACACAAACGGCTGCAACGCATCCACGCGAAAAACCCTAAAATTTCGCGCTTTTGCAGGCCCAGCTCGCTGACCTTGAAAGGAAGATGAAAGTCATTTGTGAAAAAATTCTGGCAAAGACGAGCCGAACTAGAGATTGTCGACTACTCGCGGACAAATTCGGCATTTTATATTAATGAAAAATGCACGTCAAAATTGTATGGGGAATTAATCAGCAACCAATTATAGAGACGAGGCTCAATTCATTAATGAAAAGACAAAACAAAGTGTAAAGGCGAATTTACACAAAAAATAAACCGAATTAACTGATTCTATCCGGCGGCTTTGCCCCAGGCGCTCAAAATGTCCGAAAGAGCATCCGGGCGAAACGCCAGCGCCGCCCGGTCGTCCCCGTCCTCGGCCAGGGCGACATACCCGCTCCCCCCGGCGGCGGCACCGGCAATACTCAACCGGACCTCCGGCGCATCGGGCCGCAGCGTCTGCAAGGCGGCGCCATAGCTCTTGGCCCGGTCCTTCAGCAAGGCATCAAGCTCGGTCAGGCGCGTCGTTTCTCCGATCTTGCCGACCTCTTCCTCGCCCGAGGTCTGTACGAAGGCGTCCAGCCTGGGCCGGCTCGCCTTCAGAAACCGTCCGATACGTGACGGCGGCGGTGCCCACATGTCGACCGCCCAGATCTCGGTCAGGCTGCTGACGGAAAGGCCGGCCTCCGCGGCACTGCCCAACCGCTCGGCCGGTTCGCTGGTGACAGACAGATCCTCTGCGCCCTCGGCGAACCGGCGCATCAGATCAGAGAAAGCCTCCAGCAGGAACGCATCGTCCTTCGTCAGCGCCCGCATCTTCAGGTCCGACACCGCACCGCCATCCAGATCGGCACTCAGATCGGCAACGCCCTGCATCCGGCGCCCGGCGATGACCATCGCAACCGAAGCGTCATTCGCCGCCTTGAAGGTCAGCTTGCGCTGCAGCACCGTCTCGTCAATCTCGCGCAGGATCGCCTGAAGCGGCTCCGGCGTACCCCCGCGCGAAATCACGCGCGCTCCGCCGGGCAGGTACTCCTCCTCCATCGAGGAGAGTGCGGCGAGCTTGCGTGCGATGTCGTCGGTGGTCTTCATGTCGGTGTCTTGATGCCTTGCGCGCGCGTCCCGACCGGCGGTCAGGACTCGGTGCCTCCACTTATCTTCTCCAGCTGTGCCCGCGCTTCGGTGACGAACGCCGCCACGTCGATATCGGCGCCGCACCGGCAACACAGAACATCCGTCGGTTCCGAAGCTGCGCGAAGGAATACATCCACACCGTCATGCGTCGCAAAGATCGCCGTATCGGCGCCATCCTCGCTGGAAAAGATCGGATCGCCGCCCTTCGGCCCCTCGAAGAGCAACCCGGCCTCTTCGCATAACGCGTCCAGCGCCTCTTGCCGCAGGGTCCGCTCGCTGCTCGTCACCAACACCATGCGCGACGACAGGTCTGCGAACGCAACGGTTTCGCAGGCCGCAAATGAGGCACGCAGGCTATCCAATTCGTCCGAAAGGCTCATTGTCTCCGCCGGGGGCGTTGGTCATCCAACCGAATACGTCATCTGCACACTCTTTGAAAGGCCAGTTGCACCGGCTGATCATCAATCAACCCCGAGGGGCGCTTGATGTGGCAATCAGCTCTCGGTTTCCTCGGTCGGCGTCGCGCCTTCCTCGGTAGACCTTGCCGCGACCGCCTGGATGTAGTTGCGCCGTCCCGACGCATCCTCGGCGGACAGCCGTTCCGTGCGCTCGCCTTGCGGCTCGACCCGTTTGGGGGCGATGCCCATGGCCGCGGGGCGGTGAAGCTTGACCTGGGACTTCGGCTTCGACGGTTGCGATGGTCCGCCGGCTTCGGCCCATTGATAGATGCTCTCGGGCTTGTCCTCGATGAAGGCGGCCAGTTCGACCACCATCTCGATCAGATGATCGGCAAACGCCGCCGCGCCGCTCGCCTCCCATTTCGCGTCGTCCTCGCCTGCGGCCAGGGCCTGGGTCAGCGAGATCGGGAACGTATGGGCGAACAGCCCCTCCGTCTCGCGCATCACACGGCTCAGAACGCGCTTGCGGTCGCGATCGGTGGTCAGTTTGTCGAACCGGGTGACCAGCAGAAGGCTGCGCTTGCGAACCTCTTCCGGGATGCCCGACCAGACGCCCGCCTCGCTTTGCCGCCAGGCCTGCGTCGCGTGGGTGCACCAGAGAACGGCATCCACCTCGCTCAGCATCCGCTGCCACACGTCGGACGACATATTGGGGTCGGAAATGCCGGGAAAGTCGATCAGGTCGCAGACATCAAGGATATCCGCCTCCAGGAAGATGCGGATCACCCGCGTCTCTTCCACCGGAATCCCTTCGAGATGGTCCAAGGACACATGCTCGAGCGACCCATCGGTCGTCTCGCGATAGGCCGGGTCGTCGCCCTTGGCCAGCCAGACCGGCGACAGGCGCGTCGCCGTCACCTTTTCCGGCAAGGGCCGCGCGCCCAAAAGAAGGTTCGACAGCGTGCTCTTGCCCGCGCTGAATTCGCCCATCAGCGCGATGCGCGGTTTGCGCGCCGCGCCGGATCCGTCGCCGATCCTGTGCATCGTTGCCCCACTCATGCGATTTACGCCTCGACGGGCTCCGGCATCTCTGCGCCGCCCAGTTCTTCGTAGATCAAGCGTAGCAGGCTGTCACGCTCTTGCTGGGCCGTCACACCAAAGAGCCCCTGAAGCTCCTCGACGCTGACATCGGCCTTGTCGCTGATGCCGGTCAGGATATCGCGCTGCTCCGCGACGAACTCGCCCAGAACCTGCATCGCGCTCGCCCGGATCGCTTCGGTCTGCTGGCCGCGCAGCTCTTCGATGATCGGCGCGGTCTCCGCCTCGATCAGCTCGTAAAAGCTGCTCGCGAAGGCGCGGTAGCCCTTGCGGCGCTGCCACCAGCCCTTCCACCAGGCGGTCTGCAGGTCCAAAGCGATGGTCTGGCCCAGCGACACCGGCGCCGGCACATTGGGCGCATCGGGCGGGGTGATCGAGAAGCCGTCGACGGACACGCCGCAGACATCCGTATAGGTTGCCGCAATATCCTCCGCCGCCTGAGCAAACGCCTGCTCGCAGGCCGTCGTGTAGTTCCGGCGCAGCACCTGATAGCTCGACCGCAGCAGCATCCGCAGCCCGTTCGGGCTGTACTGCCACATCTCGTTTTCGCCCTTGGTCTCCAGATGGGTGATCAGCGATTCCAGTGCCCGGTCCAGGAACCGGCGATGGGATTGCTCGATCCGGGTCGAAAACTGCGCCACCACCTTGTCCAGCCGCTGCGTCAAAGCCTCCTGGCTCGACGTTTCGATCCCCTTCAGCCGCTCTTCCAGAGCGCCCTTGTCGAGCGGGGCGATCTCACCGCTGTCAAGCCGCATGGACACGACCTGGCTCGTCGTCATCAGGCCGCCCACGAGGTTCAGGGCACTCTTCTTGATCCCGCTCAGCGCGTCGCCGCCATCGCCTTCGATGACCCGTTCGGCCAGCGCGCTCAACAGATGCGGCATGCCGGACAATTGCCAGACCAACTCGGCCGGGGACAGCGTATCGGCATCCTCGCCCAGGGCCACCTCGGCCCAGTTGAACATCGCACCCGCGCTGTCCTCGACGATCTCGTGCAGGTCGCCGGTCATCGCCATGTTGGCCCAATAGGCGCTGCCGAAGATGATCTCGGGGTTTTCCGGGCCATCGTTCGACGCCAGCGTCTCAAGGATGCTCTGGCGGATCTCCTCGACCTGCGTCGCCGGTTCGGACAATTCGTCGATCCGGTTGACGAAGATCAGAACCTCGCGCGACTTCACGTTCGCGATCAGCCGGATCAGCGCCATATCCATCGAGGTCAGCGCCTGGTGCGCCGACAGGACGACCACGCAGATGCGGCTTTCGCGCAGCGCGTTGATCGTGATCTGCTCGCGGATCATGAACGTGTCGTTCACACCGGGCGTATCCCGGATGCAGAGCGACATCGGATATTCCGGGCGCTCCATATAGAGGTCGGCCGATTTGGTGATATCGGCAAAGCGGCCCTGCTGCTCCGCGCCCTCTTCGGGCTCGCCGAAATCGTCGCCGAGGCAGACATAGCGCTCGACCAGTTCCTTATCGACATGGCCGTAATCGTGCTTCTGGCCGAGAAGCAGTTCGAACTTGCGCCCAAGACGCTCCTTCGTCTTCTCGCGCATCATTGCGATCTGCTCGCGCACCTTCTCAAGCTCGTCATCGGCGCCGGCCCGGCTCGACAATTCGCCGATCCGCCCGCCATTCGAGACGAGGTGATCCCATTCGTTCTGGTCGAAGAAGCGGAACGACGCCATCGGCGCCTCGTCGGCGTCGGGCGCGTTGATATGCAGCGAGGTGACGACCGAGGTCCACGGGTTGACGTCGGCAGGCAGGAATTCCGGCTTCCCGATCATCGCGTTCACGAGCGACGTCTTACCGGCCTTGATCTGGCCGATCATCGCGATGCTGGGCTTCATCGTCCGCAGCTGGCGCGACAGCTTGCGCGTCTTCTTCTCGATATCGGCCCCGCCAATATCGGCAATCGTGTTCAGCGAATCCTCGACGTCTTCGATCTCGCTCACGAAAGCGTCGAGCCGTTCCATTCCGATCCGCAGCAGGTTCGTTTGGGCAGCTGGCTTACCGATGACGTCCTGGTCCTTCAGATCTCTCATCCCTTGGCTCATCCTCGATCAGTCTCTCCGGGGCTCGTCCGGCATGCGAAACGGTCGACAAACCTCACCCCCGAACTGGCTTTGTCGACAGTCGATAAAGCGAAAAGAGGGCGCAATTGTGTCCCTCGATTGGCGATCATTTAAGATCGCGCAATAATTCTATGCAGCGAGCTGGGACTGTAAATCCCGTTTCAACTGCAAAAGCACCGTCAACGCTTCGGACGCTGCGTCGCCCCCATCTTCCAGCTGCATCAACTGCAAAAGGTCCGCTGCGTCAAGGGCCATGTCGGTCGCGCTGTCGACCACATCGTCGCCCATCCCGCTCTGCTCGCTCAGACAGTCGGCCAGCCATTGGGCGATCTCGATCGCCTCGTTCAGCAAAGTCTCGCCTGCCGCATCGCCCAGATCAGGCACGTCCGCGCTCAATTCCGCGCCGCGCTCGGCGACATGAGACACCACATTCTGGAACAGCTCGCGCGTCTCGGGCCGCAGCTTGTCCTCTCTCGGCGCGTCGGGGGCGGTCGGCTCGGCGGCCGGCGCGTCCTCGGTGGCAACGATCTTCGCCTTGGGCAGCTTCGGCGCATCCTCGCCGCGCGCCGCCGCTTCCGCCGCCTCGCGCTCCGCCCGCTTGCGCTTCGACGTGGCGGCGATCAACTCTTTCAATTCCTTCGGCAATTCGGTCGGCGGCGTCGTCTTCTCGACCGATTGCCGCAGAAGCATCTCTGCCTTGTCGAACGCCGATTGGCGCCCAAGCTCCACCACCTTCAGGATGGCCGAGATCAGCGGCAGCCCCCCGCTCGACACCATCCGCGCCTTGTCGATCGACCCGTCGGGCGCCCGCGCGTCGAGGGCCTGCAAGGTCGCGATCGGGAAAATGCCGTGGAAATCGTCGCTTGCGACATCCGCCATCCGGCCCAGCCGCTCTTCCAAGGACCCGTCACCCGCAAAAAGGTCCGCCTTGGTGACGACGAGGAAAGCATGGTCCTTGATCCGGTCCGGCATCCCGGTCCACAGACCGAACTCGTCCTCGTCGAAGTCCTGGGAACACCAAAGCGCAATATCCGCGCGCCGCGCCGCCCAGGCCATCGCCCGGCGCCGATGCGCCACTTCCGGCCCCATCACGACTTCCAGCACCGAGATCTTTTCAAGCGCCGGCAGATCCATCTCGAACGAGATGTAGACCGGCCCCTCGGCCATGATCTCGGGGATGTCGATCGTCTCGAACACCTTCTCCGACCCGTCGCGCAGGGTGCAGACAGCCCGCTCCGTCTCACCACGACTGATCGTGTAGCTCGGCAACTCGGCCTCGATCGGGATCACGGTATCGCCGACCAGCAGGTTGAGCAGTGTCGTCTTGCCGCTCTTGGGCAAGCCCATCACGGCAATGCGCACCGGTTGCGTGATCCGGTTATAGGCCTGCTGCGACTGCTCTTTCAGCTTGGCCGGCAGCGTTCCTGATTTGAGGGATGTTTCAAGGGCGATGCGGATTTCGTCATCCGATCGCCTCTGCATTAACTTGCGCCTCCCGCGACTTTCAACGCAGGTGCATCTTCCTCCACTTCGCTCGTCTCTTCAACCGCCTCTTCTGTCGCGGCAACCTCTTCGGCCTCGTCCTCCGGGCCCGGCGTTTCGGCCTGGGCCGAGGCGAAGACCGGCGGTGCCTGGACAACGGCCGCCTCTGCGGGGGCCGCCTCGCCCGGTTCGACCGCGGCGCCGATATCGCCGGTGACAAGCCGCGTGGCCGCAGGCATCGATTCCACGTAATCCGCAGGCTTGCGGGTGATCGGGCGCTGGATCGCCTTCATGTGGTTCATCTTGATGACCGAGAACGACACGTTGTCCTGATCCGGATCGGCCAGCTCCTCGATCGCTTCCAGAAGATAACCCGCGATCTCCGCACTCCGGCGGCGGCGGTATTTGTGCAGGATCTTCCGGATCCGCTCTTCTTCGAGGTATTGCAGCCCGTCGCTCGACACGACGACGATATCGCCCAGCTTCAGCTCGAACGGCTTGCCCGGGCAATCGCTCCGCGCGATCCGGTCACCCAGGATCACCGAGGTCAGGCAGTTGCGGTCGGGGTGGTTGCGGGCCGCTTCGGCGTCCAGCAATCCGGCCTGCACCATGTAATCGATCTGCGGCGCCATCGAATGGTCTTCGTTCAGCTGATGCAGCTTGCCGCTCCGGTAATGGTAAAGCGGCGAGTCGCCGATCGACATCCAGAACAGGCGGTTCTCGATCAGGACCAGCGCGACCATCGTCGCCCCCATCCCGCGCGTGTCGGGGTTGTCCATCACATGCGACCGGACGACGTCATTGGCCACCATCGCGGCCCGCGCCATCACGTCGGGGATGATGCGCTCATCCTCCATCATCTCCGTGCTCTGGAACTTCAGTTCGCTGAAGACCTCGGTCACGACGATCTTGCTCGCCACGTCGCCCGCGGCATGGCCACCCATGCCGTCGGCCAGAACCGCGACGCCGCTTTCGGCCCCGAACGGGAAGTCGGTGATAATCGCGTCTTCCTGGTAGTCGCGACCGCCCTGGGCGATCGCCGAGGCGACGTCAAAGCGGGGTTCAGGCGATCGCCACATCGTCGCTCTCCTTCGAGTTCGGTTTGTCCGACCAGTTGAATGTCTCATCGCACAGCCGGGCGAACCGCAGGGTGGTTTCCCCGATGCGGATCATGTCGCCGTTCTTGAGCTCTTCGGTCGAGATCACCGGGCTGTCGTTCAGGCGCACGATGTTCGACTTGCCGCCATGGCCCAGCAGGAACTTGTGGGTCTCCGGATCGTAGGCGATCGCGGCGTGGTTGGTGCGCGAGATCGCCATGTCGCCGAAATCCAGCTGCACGGTCTGATCTTCGCCGCGGCCGATCTGGGACATGCCCGCCTTCAGGGCAAATGCCTCGCCCCGGCCCGGGCCGTCGGTGACGACGATCCAGCCGACCGGAAACTGCGACCGGCCGCTGGTGACGACCGTCGCGGTCGGGTCGAACAGGTCGACGACGGTGCCTTCCGACTTCTCAAACCCGATCAGGCGGGTCTTCGTCCGGCCAGGCCGGCGCTGGCTGCGCCCCGCGACGGGCTTCGGCACGCTCACGACGGGCTGTTCGGCCTTCGCCTCGCCAGCGTCCAGGTCATCGCCTTCCAGATCCCAGATATTCATCGGCGCGCTCTTGGCCGCCGGCTTGGCCGGTTTCGCCGCTGGCCGGGCCGACGGAGCTGCCGCTTTGGGCGGTGACGCCTTCGCTGCCGTCTTCTGCTCGATTTCCGTGCTCAGCTTGTTCAGCAGATCGCTCGACCGCTCTTCCTGAACCGGCGGCGTGTCCGACGTCTTCAGGGCATCGGCGACGGGCCGCTGGCTGCCCACCGAGATCGTGCTGGGCTTGTCGGTCAGCTTCGGCTCGGCTGCGCCAACGAGGCCGTTTTTCCGCCCCTTGTCGAAGTCAGAGCTGTTGCTCTTCCGTGAGATGAGTTGGCGAATGAACTTCATAACGTCGGTCCTTCTGCTATCCGGTCAGGTCCGCGTCCCCCCGCGGCCAGTTTCGTATCAGTTCTCGAGGCTCTCTGTCGGCAGGTCGAGGGAAACGACCCACATCGAACCCTCTCTCATGACCGCGAAAGGCACCTGGCGGATGCCCGCCGCGATCTCGCGATCCAGTATTTCGGCGATGCTGTCGCTCTCCGCGATCCGCTCGCTTGTCGGCATGTATACCATGAGAACGTCACCAACCTTAATGTCAGTTCGCGCATCCTCCGGCAGCGCGACGAGGCGCGTCACCCAGGTCTCGCCGCCATAGCGCGTCTCAAACCGTGTCCCGTTGGACAGTGACGTCTCGCGAACCACCTGGAATACTGCACTTTCCACGACCGGCGCCGCGGCACCCCCGGCGCCCAGATCGAAGGCAACCTCGACCTCGGCCTGACCGTCAAGGTTCAGCGTATCGACCGCCACGCGGCTCAGCGGCTCCGCACCGGTGAACGACACGCCGTTCACCGCCACGATATCGGTCCCGCGCGCCGCCCAGTCGGGCGCACCGGCATCCACGGCGCTGATCTCGCCCTCTGCCGAAACGGTGAAGGGCAGATCGATCAGCCAGGTCGACATCACGGAAGATGACCTTGCCTCGTCCGCGGGATCGGGCAGCATCTCCAGCGCCGTTTCGACCACACCGCCCTGGCGCAGGGCCTCGGCCACGGCCGCGTCCACCGCGTCGATCTCTGCCTCGGGGGCCGGTTCTTCCAGCTCGAACGATACCGATGGCGTGCTCGACACCGCGGCGATGTTCGATGCCACGAATGCGTCCGGCGCGTCCGCGGGCGCCTCGCTCGTCGTTGCCGCGACCTGCTCCGGGGCAGACAGCGCCACCTCGTTTTGCGCCGACAGGTCGTCGTCGCCGCCGCGCAACAGGGTGGACACCCCAAGAACCGCCACCAGCGCCGCTGCGGCAACCGATCCGTAAAGCACCAGCTTCCGCCCACCTGATGGGGTCGCCTGCATCTCGCCGTCGGGATACCGCGCGGCCTGCGCGACTTTGACGGCTTCCGCGGCGTCGTCGAAATCCTCGGCCAGCCGGTCGAAATCGGGATCGGCCTCCGAAATCGCCTTCAGCTTGCGGCTGATCGGCCTGTCCTCGTCCTCGGCCCTCTTGGCGGCCCGCTCGAGGGCCTTCACCTCGGCCTCTGCTGCCATGGCGGCCTCTTCCGCCATCCGCGCGGCCTGCGCTTCCGCCTCGGCCTCCGCCGCCTGTTCGCTGATCATCGACAGGATCACGGCAGAGGTGCCGTCGACCCCGTCCGTGCGGTCCATCATCGCAAGCCAGTCCCGCCCGGACTTCAGGCGGTCTTTCGGCAGCACCGACATCGCCGTGTCGATCGCGGCCAGGAAACCGTCCTTGTAATCCGGGAACCGCCCCAGAAGCGGCGTATACGGATCTTTCGCCCCGGATGCGATCGCCGCCAGGCGCGCCTGGCTGTTCGGCGGCACGTCGCCGGTGATGACGTGGTGAAAGGTCGCCGCGAGCGAATACAGATCGCTCGACGGTCCCTGCTCGCTGCCCTGGATGTAGAACTCTTGGGGAGAGTATCCGTCCTTCACCACGCGCATCGCCGACAGCACCCGGCTGGCCCGGGTCGCCTGCTCGCGCGCGGCGCCGAAATCGATCAGAACCGGGTTGCCCTTCTTGTTCAGCAGGATGTTGTCGGGCGAGATGTCCCGGTGCAGCATCCCCTGCCGGTGGATGAACCCGATCGCATCCAGAAGCTTGCGCACCATCTCCTCGATGACGGCAGGCTCCAGGGGCTCGCCCTCGCCTTCCAGCCGGTCGAGAAGGTCCGCGCCTTCGACGAAGTCGAGCGCCATGTAGGCGGTGTTGTTGTCCTCAAAGACCTGGTGAACGCCCACGATGCTCGGATGGGCCAGCTTGGCCAGGCTCCGCGCCTCCTGCACGAAAAGATCGACGATCGATTTCAGCTCCGCCTGGTGGGCGCGCGACCGCGCCTGCACGATCGTCCGACTGCGGCGGCAGAACGTGCTGGGGAAGCATTCCTTGATCACGATCTTCCGGTCGAGGCTGTCCTTGGCGAGGTAGGTAATCCCGAAGCCGCCAGCGTTCAGAAAATGCTCAATCGTATACTGCCCATGCATCAACGTGGTGCCGGGGGGCAGCTCATCGGCAAATCCGTCTTTGCCGTCGCTTCTATCGATTCTTTCTGCGCTCACCATTCCAGTTCCGAAATCATATCACCGCTAAACTAGACGCACTCGTGCCATCTCATGGTTTGTTCCAACCGAATCTGGCCAAAACGTGATGCTAATCTGTTATTTCAACGTCTTAAATCACGCTTACTGCCTGTTATTGTTGAAACTTCCGGCACCCTGCAAGCCAGAGCGGCGATCCGCCGACGCGACCATTTGCGGGCCCATTGTGTCTCCCGCGCACCAGAATTTTCCGGCTTCATCCGTGGGTTGATGAAACCGCCAACATCTCTACCGCGCCCACAGCTTGCCTTCCCGCGGCCCCCGCGCGACCATGGTGCAGGAGGATTGCCGATGAACGCGCCCGACCCGATCCTGCCGCAATTCGATGCCCCGTTTGCGCCGCCCGACGAGACCCTCGTCCCCGACCTCCTCGCCCGCGTCAAGCGCGACGATCAGGCAGAGGCGCGGATCGACCGCGACGCCCGCGCCCTCATCGAAGGCATCCGCGCCCGCGCGGGCCGCATCGGAGGCTTGGAGGATTTCCTGCGCGACCACGGCCTCTCCACCAAGGAAGGCCTTGCGCTCATGGTCATGGCCGAAGCGCTCCTGCGCGTGCCCGACGCCGCCACCCAGGACGCGCTCATCGCCGACAAGATCGGCGCGGGCGACTGGACCCATGCTGACCACGCCGACACGCTCTTCGTCAACGCCGCCACCTGGGGCCTCGGCCTCTCCACCCGCATCGTCCGGCCCGGCGAAACGCCCGAAGGCATCCTCTCCAGCACCGTCCGCCGCATCGGCGGCCCCGCCGTCCGCCAGGGCGTGCGCCAGGCGATGCGCTATCTCGGCCACCAATTCGTCCTCGGCCGCACCATCGAAGAGGCGCTGAAACGCGCCCGTCCCCTCCAGGCCGAAGGCTACCGCTTCTCCTACGATATGCTCGGCGAAGGCGCCCGCACGCGGGCCGACGCCGACCGCTACGCCCAGTCCTATGCCGACGCCATCGACCATATCGGCGCCTCCGCCAGGGGCGCCCTGCCCGACCGCCCGGGCATCTCGGTCAAGCTCTCCGCCCTCCACCCGCGCTACGAGCCCCGCAACCGCGACGCCGTCCTGGCCGAGCTTGTCCCGACCGTCCTGCACCTCGCCCGCGCCGCAAAATCCCACGACCTGAACTTCACCGTCGATGCCGAGGAACAGGACCGCCTCGAGCTTTCCCTCGACGTCATCGCCGCCGTCTTCTCCGACCCGACCCTGCGCGGCTGGGACGGCTTCGGCCTCGCCATCCAGGCCTATGCGAAACGTGCCCTACACGTGGTGAACTGGTGCGCCGATCTCGCCGCCGCCAAGGGCGCCCGCATGATGATCCGCCTCGTCAAGGGCGCCTACTGGGATACCGAGGTCAAGCGCGCCCAGGTCGAAGGCGCCCACGACTTCCCCGTCTTCACCCGCAAACCCGCGACCGATGTCAGCTACCTCGCCTGCGCCGATGCGCTTCTCGACCGGCGCGACGTGATCTACCCGCAATTCGCGACCCACAACGCGCTGACCGTCGCCACGATCCTCGACATGGCCAAGGCCCGCCCGGGCGACAACCGCGGCGGGTTCGAATTCCAGCGCCTCCACGGCATGGGCGAAGACCTCTACCACCAGATCTCCGAAGGCGCGGGCGTGGGCGAGGCGGGCCCCATCCCCTGCCGGATCTACGCCCCGGTCGGCGGCCACCGCGACCTTCTCGCCTATCTCGTCCGGCGCCTCCTCGAAAACGGCGCCAACTCCTCCTTCGTGGCCCAGGCGGGCGACCGCGCCATCCCCGTTTCCGAACTCCTCGAACGTCCCTCCGACGCGCTCCGCGACCACGCCCCGCGCCACCCGCAGATCCCGCTGCCGAAGGACATCTTCCGCCCCCGCAAGAACTCCGCGGGCATCGAATTCGGCCACCGGGCCGAGCTTGACCCCATCACCGCCGCCATGCAGGCCGCCCCCGCCCCGCAGGCGCCGCCGGAGGCCACCCCCGCCGACGCCAACCGCGCAATGGAAACGCTCGCCAAGGCCTTCCCCGCCTGGCGCGACACCCCCGTCGAAGACCGTGCCGCGATCCTCGAAACAGCCGCCGACGCGCTTGAGGACGACCGCGCGCAACTCATGTCCATTCTCGCCCGCGAGGCCGGCAAGACCATCGACGACGGCATCGCCGAAATCCGCGAGGCCGCCGATTTCCTGCGCTACTACGCGGCCGAGGCGCGCCGGATCATGGTCACCACCCCCCTCCCCGGCCCCGCCGGAGAGGAAAACGTCCACACCCTCACCGGCCGCGGCCCCTTCGTGGCCATCGCCCCCTGGAACTTCCCGCTGGCGATCTTCCTGGGCCAGGTCGCCGCCGCGCTCGCCACCGGCAACACCGTCGCCGCCAAACCGGCGCCCCAGACCCCCGCCATCGCGAAAGCCGCGATCGACATCCTGCACAAGGCAGGCGTCCCGAAAGACGCCCTCCACCTCGTCCCCGGCGGCACGGAAACCGGCGCCGCCCTTACCAGCCACCCCGACACCGCAGGCGTCGTCTTCACCGGCTCCACCGCCACCGCAAAGGCGATCCAGCGGGCGCTCGCCGCCTCCGACGGCCCCATCGTCCCGCTCATCGCCGAAACCGGCGGCGTCAACGCGATGATCGCCGACGCGACGGCGCTGCCCGAACAGGTGGCCGACGACGTCACCGCATCCGCCTTCCGCTCCGCCGGGCAGCGCTGCTCGGCCTGCCGCATCCTTTACGTGCAAGAGGACGTGGCCGACCGCATCCTCACCATGATCACCGGCGCCGCCGCGACGCTGCGCATGGGCGACCCGCTCGACCCGGCCACCGATATCGGCCCGGTCATCGACCAGCCCGCCCTCGACCGTCTCAAGGCCCATGTCGCGCATTGGCAGGACCGCCTGCACTGGCAGGCCGACGCGCCGGGCGGCCTCTTCATGCCGCCCACCATCCTCGACCTGCGGCCAGACGACCGCCTGACGGAGGAGATCTTCGGCCCCATCCTCCACGTCAAACGCTATGCCGCCGCCGACCTCGACAAGGTCATCGAAGAGATCAACGCCACCGGCTACGGCCTCACCTTCGCGATCCACAGCCGGATCGAGGCCAAGATCGCCAAAGTCCTCGGCCGGATCGAAGCCGGAAACCTCTACGTCAACCGCAACCAGATCGGCGCCATCGTCGGCAGCCAGCCCTTCGGCGGCCGCGGCCTCTCCGGCACCGGCCCCAAGGCAGGCGGGCCGCTCTACCTCACCCGCTTCGTCGAGGAACGCGTGACCTCCACCGACACCACCGCCGCCGGCGGCAACGCCTCCCTCATCGCGCTATCGGACGACGGATAGCGCCAGAAACAATCCGCCCCAGATCAGCGCATTGTCAACGCGTGTTGCGGGCGAAAAACCCACCGGACGGTCCGTTACCCCGCCCAAGTCGGACGAGATGTCCGACAAAAAGCCGACGCGATGCCGACCGGATGCCGACACGCCATTTCCGTGATTTTGCAGGCGTTAACCCCTGATTCGCGGCCCGTCGCGCAAGCCCACCGATAAGCAGGCGCTAATAGGTCAGGACGTCAGGCAGGCCGCGACCTGCTCCGCGAAATCCTCGCCCCGCCGCTCAAAGCTGTCATACTGATCGAAACTCGCCGCCGCTGGCGCCAAAAGCACTGTTTCCCCCGGTTCCGCCTCCTCGACCGCCCGAGCGACGGCCACCGCCATTGTCCCGCAAACCTCTGATTCACAAGACAATTGCCGCGCGAACGCCTCCGCCTCCCGCCCGATCACATAGGCCTTCAGAACGTGATCCGAGGCGAGCCCGTCCAGACCCCCTTCCTTCTGTAACCCCCCGCAGATCCAGCGAATTTTCGGAAACGCCGCCAGCGCCTTCGCCGCCGCATCCACGTTGGTCGCCTTGCTGTCATTGACGAAGACAACGCCGTCTTTCTCGGCGATCCGCTGGGACCGGTGCGGCAGCCCGGCAAAGCTCGCAAACCCCCGCTCGATCGCCTTCGGCCCCAGCCCGATGGCCCTCAAGGCACCATAGGCCGCGCACGCATTCTGATGATTATGAGCGCCCGGCAAGCCCTTGATATCCCTCAAATCAATCGACCCGGCCTGCCGTCCCCCGCGCCACTCCGCCAGAAACCCTTTCCTGGCAAAGACCGCCCATCCGGGCCCGTCCAGCTTGCGCTCGGCCGACACGCGGATCACCCGCATCTCCGCCCCGTCCTCGGCCAGCTGATTGGCCAAATACCGCCCCTCGACCTCGTCCACCCCGATCACCGCCCGATCCGGGCCGCCCTCGGCGAAAAGCCTTCTTTTTGCGGCGAAATATCCGCCCATCCCGCCATGCCGGTCCAGATGATCCGGCGTCAGATTGGTGAAGACGGCGATGTCCGGCGTCAGCGCCCGGGCAAGGTCGGTCTGGTAAGACGACAGCTCCAGCACCACCACCTCCCCGTCCCGGGCGGGCTCGATATCCAGCACCCCGCGCCCGATATTCCCCGCCAGCTGCGCCGGTCGCCCGGCCTCTTCCAGCACATGATGTATCAGGGCCGAAGTCGTTGATTTTCCATTCGAACCCGTCACGGCAATCACCCGGGGCGTGGTGTCGAACTTGTCCCAATCGCCGTTCCCGAACGACCGGAAGAACAACCCGATATCGTTGTCGACCGGCACCCCCGCCTCCCAGGCCGCAGCGATCACCGGATGCGGCGTGGGATACAGATGCGGAATGCCGGGGCTCACGATCAGCGCCGAAACTCCGTCGAACGCCCCGCCCTGCGTCAGATCCCGAAGAACGATCCCCTCGCCCTCCGCCCGGTCCCTTGCCGCGGCCCCGTCGTCCCAGGCCACGGCCTCAGCGCCACCCGCCTCAAGCGCCCGCGCCGCCGTCAGCCCGGACCGCCCAAGTCCAAGCACCGCAACGGTTTTCCCGCCATATCCACGAACCGGGATCATGACGCGCGTCCCTCCGCAGCCGCCCGCTCCCGCAGCAGAGCCACGGCCTCCTGCGCCCGGTCCTTCGGCACGAAAAGATGGTCGTGATGCCGCCCCGCGACGACATTGCAGGCGATGCCGGCCTCAGCCAGAACCGTCGACACCGCGGCCGTCAGCCCGACCCCGTCAAGGGCCGAAACGACACGCAGCGTGATCCACGCCATAGGCAGATCGCACGGCAAACCGGCCTGACGGGCGATCCCTTCCGGCAGGATCAGGCTTTGTCCCTCATCCTCTCGGAAACTCGCGATCGCGTGCTGGCAAAGCGCGGGATCGTCCGATGTCACGAACACAAAGGCGTCCGGCCGCAAGACCGGATCCATGCCCGAAATCATGGCATGGGGCTCCCGTACAGGCGTCATCTCACCTTCAACGTCGCCAGCCCGATCATCGCGAGGATCAGCGCGATAATCCAGAACCGGATCACGATGGTCGATTCCGCCCAACCCTTCTTTTCATAATGATGGTGGATCGGCGCCATGAGGAAAACCCGCTTCCCCGTCCGCTTGAAATAGAACACCTGAATCATCACCGACAGTGCCTCGACCACGAAGATCCCGCCGACGATAGCGAAAACAATCTCGTGCTTCGTTGCTACAGCAATGGCCCCTAAAGCGCCCCCAAGGGCGAGCGATCCCGTATCGCCCATGAACACCGCAGCCGGTGGAGCGTTGTACCAAAGAAACCCGAGCCCCCCACCGATCAGCGCGGCACAGAAAATCAGGATCTCCCCCGTCCCAGCCACGTAATGCACGTCAAGATACTCGGTGAAATCCGTCCGGCCGACCGCGTAGGCGATGATCCCGAGCGTCCCGGAGGCGATCATCACCGGCATGATCGCGAGGCCGTCCAGCCCGTCGGTGAGGTTGACGGCATTTGCCGCGCCGACAATGACGATCATCGCGAAGGGCACGAACAGAAAACCGAGATTTATCAGCGTATCCTTGAAGATGGGCAAGGCAAGCTGGTTGGTCAGCTCATCGGGATGCACGATCGCCGCCCAACTCCCCGCCAGCGCCGCAACGCCAAAGCCGACGGCAAGCCGCAGCTTCCCCGACACCCCCTCGCTCGATTGCTTGGCCACCTTGGCGTAGTCGTCCGCGAACCCGATCATCGCGAAGGCCAGCGTCACGAGGATCACCATCCAGACGAACGGATTGTCCAGCCGCGCCCAGAGCAGCGTCGACGTCAGAAGTGCCCCCACGATCAGGAGCCCCCCCATCGTCGGCGTCCCCGCCTTCACGAAATGCCCCTCCGGCCCGTCGTCTCGGATCGGCTGGCCCTTGCCCTGCCGCTGCCTGAGCACGTTGATCAGCGGCGGCCCGAACATGAACCCGAAGGTCAGCGCCGTCAGAAACGCACCGCCCGCCCGAAACGTGATGTAGCGGAAAAGATTGAATACATCGCCGCCATCGGACAGCGCGGTCAGCCAGTAGAGCATGCGCGTGCCCCTTTCGCCCCTCGGTTATCGTTCTTCGTTTTGCGGGCCCGGATGCCCGAGTTTCCGCAACGCGTCAACGACGCGGGGCAGCTTGATACTCTTGGAACCCTTGACCAGAACAACATCCCCTGCATCAACCAGCGTCCTCGCAACCGTGGCCAACTCCTCCGACGTCTCGCACCAGCGCCCCCGCTTCACCTCTGGCAGCGTGGCGTGCAGCGCCTTCATCAGCGGTCCCACGCAGTGGATCAGGTCGATCTGCGCGACCGATGGCAACGCTGCGATATCGCGGTGAAGCGCCTCCTCCGTCTGTCCAAGCTCCAGCATATCGCCCAGAATCGCGATCCGCCGCCCCCGGCCGATCCGCCCGATCCCGTCCCGCGGGCTTGCGGCGGCAAGCACGGCAAGTCCCGCCTCGACCGAGGCCGGGTTGGCGTTGAACGCGTCATCGATCAGATCGAAGCTGAGCCCCTCTTCGGCGTCGTCGAGGATCAGCGTCTCCCGTGTCCCGCGCCCCTCATAGGGCTGCCACCGGGCCAGGTCCTGCGCCGCACGCCCCGCATCGGCCCCCAAGGCCTCGACCGCGGCCAGCGCGCCCAGAGCATTCATGGCAAAATGCGGTCCCGGCACGCTGAGCTTGAAGAGCCAATCCTCGCCTCCATGCTCGGCCTGCAAGACCGTTGCAGCATCGCTCAACCGCAGATCGGTCAGCCGCCAATCCCGCCCTGTCTCGCCAAAGAAGATGGCCTCCGCACCCGCCGCCTTAGCGGCCTCCACGAGGATCGGGGTGGTCTCGATATCGGCGTTGACGATCGCGCGGCCACCGGCCCGAAGCCCTTCAAAGATCGAGGCTTTCTCTCGCGCGATCCCCTCGACACTCTCGAACGCCGCCAAATGGGCGGGCGCCACCGTGGTGATCAGCGCCACATCCAGATCCGACATCCTCGACAGAGGGGCGATCTCTCCCGGATTGTTCATCCCGATCTCTATTACCGCATAGTCGGTCTCGACCGGCATCCGCGCCAGCGTCAGCGGCACGCCCCACTGATTGTTGTAAGAGGCTTCGGGCACGTGGACCCGCCCCTGCCGCTCTAAAACCGTCCGCAGCATCTCCTTGGTCGAGGTCTTCCCGACCGATCCTGTGATCCCCAGCACTTTCGCTTGCGTCCGCGTCCGCCCCGCCCGTCCCAGAGCTTCCAGCGCGGCTTGCACGTCCTCGACTAAGACAAGGGGAAAGTCGTCGGCCAGGCCCTCGGGGCGGTGCGTGACCAGCGCTCCCGCCGCGCCACCTTCAAAGGCAGCTGCGAGAAAGTCATGCCCGTCCCGCGCAACCTTCAGGGCAATGAACAGGTCGCCGGGCACCAGTGTTCGCGTGTCGATCGAAAGCCCGTCCGCCTCGAACGGATGGCTGGCCACACCGCCCGTCGCGGTCTCGATATCGGAAGAGGTCCAGAGCGTGCTCAAGGTCGGAAGCCTTCGGCTATGGGTTTCTCGCACAACGCCGACCAAATTCCTCGCCCGGTCACGCGCGCGCCTCCTCAAGCGCGGCGACGGCCACGCTCGCCTGCTCCGCATCGTCAAAAGGCAGGACCGTATCGCCCACGATCTGCCCGGTCTCATGGCCTTTCCCGGCGATCAGAAGGGCATCCCCCGGCCCCAGGGCATCGACGCCGCGCAAGATCGCCTCGGCCCGGTCGCCAATCTCGACGGCCTCAGGCGCGCCCTCCATCACGGCGGCGCGGATCAGGGCCGGATCTTCGCTGCGGGGATTGTCGTCCGTCACGATCACCTGATCCGCATAATCCGCGGCGGCCGTCCCCATCAAAGGCCGTTTGCCCCGGTCCCGGTCCCCGCCTGCACCGACGATGCAGACGATCCGTCCCATGACATGCGGCCTCAGCGCCTGCAACGCCGTCGCCACCGCATCCGGCGTATGGGCGTAATCGACAAAGACGGCCCCACCATTCCCCCGCTGCGCCGCAAGCTGCATCCGCCCGCGCACGGTCCTCAACGCCTCGAGCGCGTCGAACACGTCCTCCGCCTCGCTGCCCGAAGCGATGGCGAGCCCTGCCGCCACTAGGGCATTCTCGGCCTGAAACCCGCCGATCAGGGGCAGATGCACCTGATGGCTCTGCCCCTCCCATTGAAAACGCAGTTCCTGACCCGTCGCGTTGAACCGCAAGGCTTCGATCCGCAGATCCGCTGCAGGCCGCCGCCCGACGCCAAGCACCGGATGCCCCGCCTCCCGCGCCAGCGTTGCCATGTCCGACCCCCGCCCGTCATCGAGGTTGATGACCGCAGGCGCCCCTTCGCTCAACACTCGCGAAAACAGGGCCGCCTTTGCGGCGAAGTAAGCCGCGAAGCTCTCGTGATAATCCAGATGATCCTGGCTGAAATTCGTGAACCCAGCTGCAGCCAGTCGCACCCCGTCCAACCGGTATTGCGCCAAACCGTGCGACGATGCTTCCATCGCACCGTGGGTGATCCCCGCCTCCGCCGCTTCGGCCAAGACGCGATGCAGTGTCACCGGCTCGGGCGTCGTGTGCGCCAGCGGCGCGGTCCAGGCGCCTTCGACGCCCGTCGTCCCGAGGTTGATTGCCGCGAGCCCCATCGCCTCCCAGATCTGGCGTGTGAAGGTGGCGACACTGGTCTTCCCGTTCGTCCCGGTCACGCCGACCATCGTTTCGGGCTGCGCACCATAGAAAAGCGCGGCCGCGTAGGAGAGCGCCTGCCGCGGCGATTCCACAACGACCAGCGCCGCCTCTGATCCCGCCAGCGCATCCGCGGCCAAAGACGCTCCGTCCGCATCGGTCAGAACCGCCACTGCCCCTTTCTCCAGAGCTGTCGCGATGAAGCTGCCTCCATGGACCTTCACTCCGGGTAGCGCGGCGAACAAGGCGCCAGGCTGTACCTTGCGGCTATCGACCTCCAGCGAGGTGACGGTCGCCTCCATCGCCCCCTTTGCAGTCAGTCCCAGCGCGCTCAGGCTTGCCGTCCGGCCCATATCCATCCCCACTCAGTTCGAAGTCAGGGTTATATCCTCTGTGGCACCGGGTTCAATCTGAGGCGGCAACCCCAGAAGCGGCGCCGTCCGCCGGATGATCTCCGCCGCGATCGGAACCGCCGTCCACCCTGCGGTCCGCCGCGGTTCGTCGCCCGACGTCTCGACCGGCTCGTCCAGCGAGACGACGATCACATATTTCGGATCATGCGCCGGGAAGATCCCAGCAAAAGTCGCGATCACCTTGTCATCATAGTACCCGCCGCCCCGCGTCAGCGGCTTGTCCGCAGTGCCCGTCTTGCCGCCCACCGCATAGCCTGGCACGTCGGCGAAGCTCGCCGTCCCCTCCGCCACGACAGCGCGCAGCATCTCGCGCACCGCCTGCGAGGTCGCCTCGCTCACCACCCGATCCCCAACCACCGGAGCATCCCGCTTCAGCAGCGTGGGCTGCACCCGCGTCCCGCCATTGACCAGCGACGCATAGGCCGCCGCCAGATGCACCGGCGACGACGACAGCCCATGCCCATAGCTGATCGTCATCGTCGAAATCTCCGTCCACCGCCGCGGCAGCAACGGCCGCCCCGAAGGCGCCTCGACCATCTCGACCGCCGTCGGCTCGAAGAGGCCCAGCGACTTAAGGAAATCCTGCTGCCGCTCGATCCCGATCTCTAGCGCCATCCGTGCCGTGCCGATGTTCGAAGATTTCACCATCACATCCGTCACGCTCAGATGCGGCCCGTAATCCTTGTTGCGGAACTCCCGGATCCGGTGACGGCCCCAGGTCATCGGCCCCTGCGTGTCGATCAGCGTGTGCCGATCCGCCAGCCCCAGCTCAACCATCTGCGCCGCCGTGAAGATCTTGAAGACCGATCCCAGCTCATAGACCCCCTGCAAGGCGCGATTGAACAGCGGACTGTCCGACGCATCCCCTTCGACCGGCGGGCGCGGGCGCGTGTTCGGATCGAAATCCGGCAGGCTCGCCATCGTCACGATCTCGCCGGTATGCACGTCCATCAGCACCGCCGCCGCACCCCTGGCGTTCATCAGCGTCATCCCGCCGTGCAGCACCCGCTCCACCGTCGCCTGGATCCCCAGATCGATCGACAGCTGCAACGCCGCCCCGTCCCGCGCCGGATCCCGCAAGGGTCCGTCGAACCGCTTTTCAACGCCCGCAACGCCGATCACCTCGGCCGACGCCACGCCTTCCCGCCCGAACGACGACCCGCCAAGAACATGGGCCGCGATCGGCCCGTTCGGATAAAGCCGCATCTCCCGCGGCCCGAAGAGCAACCCGGGATCTCCGATCTCATGCACCGCCTGCATCTGCTCAGGGCTGATCCGCCGCTTGATCCAGAGGAACTTCCGCGTGCCGGTGAAATCCTCGTAAAGCTCATCCGCCTCCAGATCGTCAAAGATCGCGGCCAGCCCATCGGCCGCCGCCCGCTTGTCCACCATCTGCGGCGGCTGTGCATACAAGCTGTGGGTCTCAAGATTCGTCGCCAGCACCCGACCGTTGCGGTCGATGATGTCGGCCCGCTGGGCAACGATCGCGCTGCCCGGCGCTGCCGCCCGGGGTTCCCGCGGCTCGGACGCCGCCAAGACACCCATCCGGAACCCGATCACCGCAAAGGCGCAGACGAAAAGCGCCCCCAGAACCAGCAGCCTCCCCTCGGCGACCTGCCGCTCCCGGTCGCGCATCTGTTCGTGGCGGATCCGGCGGTTCTCCCGCTCGATGATATCCGGGTTCTCTCCCCGTTCCCGCGCACGCAGGATCCGGGCAAGCGGCCTCAAAGGCGTGCGGATCATGGCCAGGTTCCCCCGTCGCTGGAAATCTCGACGGCCTGCGTGACCGCCTCGAAATCGATCTCTTTCGGCGGATACGCCACCTGGTCGACCCGCCCGAACGCCTCCGGCGCCAGCGGCAACAGCTCCAGCCGGTCGTAGTTCAGCTCTACAAGATCGCGCAGCCTGTCGGGCCGGTTCAGATAGGCCCACTCCGCGTTCAACACGGCAAGCCGTGTCCGCGCCGCGCCGATCTCCTCATGCAAGGCGCGCACATCGCGCAGGCTTTGCTGGGTCGCGTAATTCTCGCGATAGGCCCAGAAGGCGAGGCCCACGATGGCCAAAGCCGACACCGCAAACAAGAACGACCGCATCAGACCTCTCCCACCTGCGGCATACCCAACATCTTCCGATCCACCGGCCGCGCCTCGGCGACGGTTCGCCGCGCCACACGCAACTTGGCCGACCGGGCGCGCGGATTGGCGGCGATCTCATCCGCATCCGGCGCAACGGCCCGCTTGGTTAGGATCTCGAAACCCGGCGCCTCTATTTCTCTGGCTGGCGCGTAACGGCTCGGATTGCCCCCACCACCGGATCGCGCCTGCAGAAACCGCTTCACCATCCGGTCCTCGATAGAATGAAACGTCACAACCGCCAGCTTGCCGCCCGGCTTCAGCGCGATCTCCGCGGCCTCCAGCCCATCGGCAAGTTCCGCGTATTCGTCGTTGACCGCGATGCGCAGCGCCTGGAAGGATCGCGTCGCCGGATGGCTCTGCCCGGGGCGCGCCTTTGGCAGGCAGCCTTCGATGACCTCGACCAGCTGCAGCGTCGTCTCGATCGGCCGCGCCTTCACGATCGCACGCGCAATCCGGCGCGACGCGCGTTCTTCCCCGTAGTGGTAAAGAATGTCGGCCAGGTCCCCTTCATCGAGAGTGTTCACCAGATCAGCCGCCGTCGGCCCTTCCTGGCTCATCCGCATGTCGAGAGGTCCGTCCTTCTGAAACGAAAACCCCCGCTCTGCCCGGTCGAGCTGCATGGAGCTCACGCCAAGGTCCAGCACCACCCCGTCGACAAGCCCATGCTCAGACATTCCCGAAAACGTGCCACGCACCGGTGTCACCCGGTCATCGATCCAATCCTCGGCCATCTCGAACGCCAGCGGATCCCGGTCGATCGCGATCACGTGCTCGGCGCCAGCCTCAAGCAGCCCACGCGTATAACCACCCGCCCCGAAGGTCCCGTCGATCCAGGTGCCCGCAATGGGAGAAACGGCCTCGATCAGAGGCCCAAGCAGGACCGGCACGTGTGGTGCGCCGCTCACCCCCGCCCCTGCAACAGCGCCAATGGATCGAACCCGGATTCCTGCCGGTCCAGGAAGTCACGCGCGAACGCCCCCTCTTCCTTCTCGAAGGCCTCGGCCGGCCAGATCTCGAAATGATCGCCCATCCCGATAAAGACGGTGTCGCCGGACAAACCGTACTTGTCCCGCTGCTCTTTCGGGATCACGACCCGCCCGTCCTTGTCGACCTCTGCGTCAAGCGACTGGCCGAGGATCAATCGCGACAGGATCCGCCGCTCTTCCGATCCGCGCGGCATCGCCAGGATTTCGTCCTCGATATCGCGAAACGCCTCGACCGTGTAGGCGTGCATGCAATCGGTCAGGTGGTCGCCATAAAGAAGGACCAGCGACGCCTGGGAGTTGATGTCCGGATAGTCGGGATCGCCAGTTTCGAGGACACGGCGAAACCGGGCCGGAATCGACATCCGCCCCTTGCTGTCAACCTTCTGGTTGAACTCGCCTCTGAACCTCAGTGCCACTGCCCGCGGCCCCTTCGTTTCCCCCGGATCTTGAATTGAAAACGGCGGATCGAGCTGCTGCCACTGCTCGATCCGCCGCGCCCCTGGAGAGGGGAAGGCCGACTGCGCGCGCCACCTGGGGGGATGTCTGCTCGCTCGCGCGCCGGATCTGTCGTTCACGAAATCGGGGTGCCTGTATGAAACCTTAGGTCGCCTCGTCGGGGTCTTGCTGCCCCTTGGTCCGTTTCGTGTGAGAACTTTATGTCCCGGGAATTTGTGGGAAACAAGGGAAAAGATGGGAATAGCTGGATCGCCTCGCGATCGAGATTGAGCTAGACCTTAACTAAAGCTGATCTAGGGTATTAAGGCGATTGAATATACAACATATGGATTGAGCGACTCGGCTCAAAGCGTTATTTTTACAACATGCAACATATTAATGAGGAAATCTAACCTGCAGATCGCAGCATATCGCACCAAATTCCACGCGAATCCCAAGAAATCCCAATTAGAAACTGAAGCATTGGTTCGTTCCCACAGTTTCCCGGGACTCACCCTACCCCATTCCGCCAGCGATCAGCCCTTTTGCCAGCGCGATATAGGCCGCTGCCAGGGCCCCTTCGCCCAAAGCGACAGGCCGCCCCGCATCCCCGGATATCCTGACATCCAGATGCAGCGGCAGCTCTCCCAGAAACGGCACGCCCAGCCGTTCTGCCTCCGCCTTCACTCCGCCATGCCCAAAGAGATGCGCCTCATGCCCGCATTCGGGACATATATAGAGCGACACGTTCTCGATGAGCCCCAGCACGGGCGTCTTCAGCGTCGCGAACATGTCGATCGCTTTCCGCGCATCCAGAAGCGCCACGTCCTGCGGCGTCGATACGACAATCGCCCCCGTCACCTCCGCCTTCTGGCACAGAGTCAGCTGCACATCCCCGGTCCCCGGCGGCAGATCGACGATCAGCGTATCCAGCTCTCCCCAGGCCACCTGCCCCAGCATCTGCTGGAGCGCGCCCATCAGCATCGGCCCTCGCCAGACAACCGCCTTGGCCGGATCGACCATCAGCCCGATCGACATGAAGGTCACGCCATGGGCCATCAGCGGCAGGATCGTCTTTCCGTCCGGAGAAGCCGGCCGATCCGACACCCCCATCATCCGCGGCTGCGACGGACCGTATATATCTGCATCCAGCAGCCCAACCCGCCGCCCCTCCCGTGCCAAGGCGACCGCCAAGTTGGCGGACACAGTGGATTTACCCACGCCCCCCCTTGCCACTGCCCACCGCAATGATCCGATCCACCCCCGCCGGTTTGATCGGGCCGGCCTGCGCCTTCGGATGCCCCCCGATCTTGAGCGGCGGCGGCTTTTTCGCCGGGCCATGCGCTGTCAACGCCACTGACACCGCCTCCACGCCCTCCAACTGACGAACGAGATCCTCTGCGGCAGCCCGAACCGGCTCCATCCGCGCGGCCATCTCGGGATCCGGCGCCTCAATGACGAAGCGCACCGCCCCGGCCTCCACGGTCAAAGCCCGAATCAGATCGCGGCTCACAAGGTCGCCCCCATTCGGCAACCCAACCCTCGACAAAGCTTCAAGAACAGCATCGCGCGAAACAGCCATCGGTCACTCCTTCAGCGTCCTTGCTCATAGGTTGGGCGGCCGAAAGGCCCCTGCAAGGTTAGCGCTGCCATCTGCATGCGCATGCGGCGTCATGCCTTAAAATAGGGCAGCAACACTTATGCATTTGCCGCATGGCAGCATTGCGAACTCAAAGGATTGTGCAGCTGCAGCAAACCCCTATCTTCAGTCCTGTCAGCGCAATCCGGCGCGACCAAAGACCCTGCAAGGGCAAGAGCAGTTAAGGAACACACAATGGCATACGCACACACTTCGCGCGGCGCTTCGCACGGCTTTGCCGCCCGCTTTGCGGCCGCCAAGACCGATCTTCGTGCGCGCTGGGACGCCTACCGCATCTACCGCCGCACCTTTGACGAGCTTGCACGGCTCAACGACCGCGACCTGGCCGATCTCGGTCTACATCGCTCGGCCATTAAGGCCATCGCGCTCGAAGCCGCCTACGGCGACGCGCGCTAACAGATAGATTTCGGGACGCGCCCTTCCTCCTCCCTGGGTGCGACCGAACAGCCGGAGCTGGTCTTCCTCCTCCCTGACCGGCCCGGCCCAAAGAAGAGCGGCGGCACCTCCTCCCGGTGTCGTCGCTTTTTTCTTTAGCCCCGTTCGTCCTTCGTCGTCCCCATCACCATGTAACTCGTGATCGATCGGACATGGGCCACAGTGCCAAGCCTGTCAGTATGGAATGCCTTGTAGGCGCGCAGATCCCCGGTCTCGACCCGTAGGAGATATTCGAAGGCACCCGCGATATTGTGGCACTCACGCACTTCCTCGAAGCGGCCCATCGCGCGTTCGAACCCTTCCTGCGCCTCCTTCGAATGGACCGATAGCCCGACCGCGACATAGACGACATATCCCCGGCCGACCTGTTCAGGATCGAGCCGCGCCCGATAGCCCTTGATCACGCCCGAGCGCTCCAGCGCATTGACCCGGCGCAGGCAGGCTGAAGGCGACAAGCCTACCCGTTCAGCCAGGTCGAGATTGCTGATCCGCCCATCCTGTTCAAGCGTGCGCAATATCCGCGCGCTGATCTGATCCACTTCGCTCATGAATTGCAGAATGTGATGTCGATCCGGCGATTTTGCAATTTCATTTCGTCGAAAACCCTTCAGATCTGGCGCCCATGTCGCCAGATCTCTTCATAGCCCTCGCAACCTTCGCCTTCGTAAGTTCTATCACGCCGGGGCCGAACAACCTGATGCTGATGGCATCTGGCGCCAACTTTGGCCTGCAAAGGACGATCCCCCATATGCTGGGCATCAGCCTCGGCCACGGCTTCATGGTCTTCCTTATCGGGCTGGGCCTGGCCGAGCTATTCGAGCGCTTCCCCCTCGTGCGCACGATCCTGTTCGGAGTCTGCACGATCTACCTGCTCTACCTCGCCTGGAAGATCGCAAACGCCGCGGCCCCCGGCGAAGGTTCAGCCGACGGGCGGCCCTTCACTTTCCTGCAGGCGGCGGCGTTCCAGTGGGTGAATCCCAAGGCGATCTACATGGCGATCACCGCCCAGACCTACTACGCGCCGCCGGGCGAAGGGGCGATTGGCGCAGTCGCAGTCGCTGTGATCTTTTCCCTGATCAACTTGCCGTCTGTCGGTGTCTGGGCTTGGGCAGGGACGAAGATCCGCCTGATCCTCTCGACCAAGCGCAGACTCTTGATCTTCAACTGGACAATGGCCCTCCTGCTCGTCTTCAGCCTTTGGCCGCTTCTAACCGGTTAAGGCCTTCACGGGAGTGTGAGCCAACCTGATTTGACCTTGCGTCGGCGGAAAAATAGCTGACCTAAGAGACTGAGCAGGAGAACAGGCATGAAGACCAAGATGTCCAACCGTCGAACCGTTCTTCTGGGAGCGACGGCTCTTCTGGCATCCCCCGCAATTGTGCGGGCTGAAGCACTTAGCGGAAGACCGCGGCGCAATGCGTCGAGCTTCAATGTCCGCGATTGGAGGAACCATTTCGACACGCTCGGCGCCGCAACCATTCTATGCGATGTGCAGTCCCGCGCGCTTTTCTACTGGAACGAGGACGGCAGCGACCACCGTGTTTTCCCGACCTCTGTCCCACTGACCGAGGATTTGACGCGCCGCGGATATACCAGCATCGTCCGCAAGAAGGTCGGGCCCAGCTGGACGCCGACCGCGTCGATGCGTGAACGGGATCCGTCACTGCCGGCGTTTATGCCGCCAGGCCCGGACAATCCGCTCGGCACCCATGCGATGTACCTGACCTGGCCCGCCTATCTGATCCATGGCACCCACGACACGCGCAAAATCGGGCGGCAATCGTCCTCGGGCTGCTTCGGCCTCTTCAACGAGCAGATCGCGGAACTGTTCGAGATTACACCGATCGGCACCCAGGTGCGCGTCTTCTAGACGTCAGAACGGCACATCCCCTGCGGTATCGGCAGCCACGATAAAGCGGGCGACAACTTTCTTTGAGCCCGCCTTGTCGAACTCGATGTTGAGCTTGTCACCTTCGATCGCGATCACCTCGCCGTAGCCGAACTTCTGATGAAAAACCCGGTCACCCTCTGAAAAAGCCGAAACCGCGTCGAGGTCGATCACCATGTTCTTTGCTTCCTGCGGCTGGCGCATCGGTCGCTCCCCTGAGCGCGCCTGCAGCCGCCGCCATCCAGGCGAGTTGTAGACATTTGCCTCCGCCGCCCTGTCGTGCAGATCCGATCCCTGCATCCCGCTCAAGACAGGCGAGGCCGTCGCCGCCATACCCGCAGCGCCGTAGCCCCCGCCATAGAGCCCCGGCGGCGTCAATACCTCAACATGATTGGCGAGCAGTTCGTCGATGAACCGCGATGGCATCGCCGATTGCCACTGCCCGTAGACCCGCCGGTTTGCCGCAAAGGATATCGTGCAAAGCCGCTCCGCCCTTGTAATCCCCACATAGGCCAACCGCCGCTCCTCCTCGAGGCCCTTCAGCCCGTTCTCATCCATTGACCGTTGCGAGGGAAACAGCCCGTCCTCCCACCCGGGGAGGAACACGGCCGGAAACTCCAACCCCTTCGCAGCGTGAAGTGTCATGATCGATACTTTCTCGCCGTCGCCGTCGCTCTCATTGTCCATGATGAGCGAGACGTGTTCTAGAAAGCCTTGAAGATTCTCGAACTCCTCCAGCGCCTTTACGAGCTCCTTGAGGTTCTCAAGACGCCCGGGCGCCTCGGGCGTCTTGTCGTTCTGCCACATGCCCGTGTAGCCCGACTCGTCGAGGATCATCTCGGCGAGTTCGACATGGGTATCAGCCTCGGCCCGCACCTGCCCATGCCAGCGGTCGATCCCCTCAACCAACTCCTTCAGCGCGGCGAGCCCCTTTCCGGTGATCCCCTTCATCGCGACGACAAGCCGTGCACCCTCATGCAGTGACACGCCATTTGTCCGCGCCGCAATCTGGATCTTCTGCTGCGCCTTATCGCCCAAGCCCCGCTTCGGCGTATTCACAACACGCTCGAACGCAAGATCATCGTCGGGCGAGACCGCCAACCGAAAGTAGGCCATCGCATCCCGGATCTCCATCCGTTCGTAGAACCGCGGTCCGCCGATCACGCGATAAGGCAGCCCGATCGTCAGGAACCGATCCTCGAAGGCACGCATCTGGTGGGAGGCACGCACCAGGATAGCAATGTGATCGAGGGACACCGGCTCCATCCCGCGCGTGCCACCCTGCATCGCCTCGATCTCATCACCGATCCAGCGGGCCTCCTCCTCGCCATCCCAATGGCCGATCAGCCGAACCTTCTCGCCATCTTCACCGTCGGTCCAAAGCGTCTTGCCAAGTCGTCCCTTGTTCGCGGCAATCACCCCGGAAGCGGCGCCCAGGATATGTCCGGTCGACCGGTAGTTCTGCTCAAGCCGAATGACCTTGGCACCGGGGAAGTCCTGCTCGAACCGCAGGATGTTGCCGACCTCGGCCCCGCGCCAGCCGTAGATCGACTGGTCGTCGTCGCCCACGCAGCAGATGTTCCGGTGCCCGCCCGCCAGCAGCCGCAGCCACAGATACTGGGCGACGTTCGTATCCTGATATTCGTCGACAAGGATGTAGCGGAACCAACGCCGGTACTGCTCAAGCACATCCTCATGCTCTTGGAAGATCTTAATGACATGCAGCAAAAGGTCGCCAAAATCGACCGCATTCAATGTTCGCAGCCGCGCCTGATACTCTGCGTAGAGTTCCACGCCCTTATGATCATAGGCCCCATGATCGGAGGTCGGCACCGTCTCCGGCGTTAGCGCCCGGTTCTTCCAGCCATCGATGATCGAGGCGAGCATCCGCGGCGGCCAGCGTTTCTCATCTATATTGTGGGCCAGCACTACCTGCCGTAGCAGCCTTAGCTGATCGTCCGTATCGAGGATCGTGAAATTCGTCTTGAGTCCGGCCAGTTCGGCATGCCGTCGCAGGAGCCGCACGCAAATCGCATGGAACGTGCCGAGCCACGGCATCCCTTCGACGGCCTGTCCCAGCAGCCGACCGACCCGGTCCTTCATCTCCCGCGCGGCTTTGTTGGTGAACGTCACGGCCAGGATCTCGTTCGGCCGCGCCTTCCCCGTCGCGAGCAGATGCACGATCCGCGTCGTCAACGCCTTTGTCTTTCCCGTCCCGGCACCCGCGAGCATGAGAACCGAACCATCCAGCGCTTCAACTGCCTCTCGCTGGGCGGGATTCAGCCCGGCGAGATAAGGTGCCGCTGTGGCTGCCATAGCCTGCTTCGAAAGTGGGGCAGCCGCCTCTAACGGATCATCATCGGAAAAGGTGCTCATAGCGCGATATCTAGCGCAAAGGTCACAATGGGGAAACCCCGTGTTCTATGGATGTTCCCAGTCCAGCGGAGTGAACCTCCCGCCTCTCCAGACCTGTGCGGCAGCTCTGACTCGGGTCTCGCACATGCAAGACCCGAAGCCTTGCTGAGCGCCCGAGATGAGCAGCCGTTTTCCGTAAGATTGCCCTTTGCCGAAGCTGTCGGCACTGATTCAAACGCCGAATGGAACGCCTGTCGCACCAGAGCGGCTGCAAATCGAACATGACGCTGATCTCGCCTTTCCCTCGGCCGCAGGGCGAGCTAGCGAAACGTCATGGATTTTCACAGCCGTTACCCCTCTCTTGCTGACCTCCGGCTGCAGGCGCGACGGCGGCTTCCGCGATTTGTCTGGGACTATCTCGATAGCGCAACTGGAACAGAAGCAACGGCCCGTACCAATCGTGCAGCACTTGATCAGGTGCGTTTCACACCATCCATACTGCACGGAGAGATCAGCCCGGATCTTTCGATCGAGTTGCTCGGCCAGAGCTACCCGCTGCCGTTCGGTTTTGCCCCGGTCGGCATGTCCGGGCTGATCTGGCCAGGAGCGGAACGATATCTCGCTCAAACAGCGGCTGATGCGAGGATCCCCTACACGCTTTCGACAGTTGCGAGTCTCGCGCCCGAAGACCTCAAAGGCGACATTGGCCCGCATGCCTGGTTTCAGCTTTATCCGCCGCGCGATCCGGAGATCCTTTCGGACTTGCTTGGTCGCGCCCGCGCAACTGGCTTCAAAACGCTCGTTCTGACAGTCGACGTGCCTGCGCCGTCGCAGCGTGAACGGCAAACCAGGGGCGGTTTAACCAATCCGCCTCAACTCACACCACGCATTCTGTGGCAGATCATGCGCCGCCCTGCCTGGGCAATCGCCGTGCTACGCAACGGCCTGCCCCGAATGCGCACACTTGACCCTTATACGACAAGCAATCGCGCCGCCCTGCCTTCGAACGCCCATGCAGGTTATCTGCTGAGGACCTCGCCTGATTGGGACTATCTCGCCCGCCTGCGCGATGCCTGGACGGGACCGCTTATCGTCAAGGGTGTACTGAATGAGGAAGACGCGCCGCGTTTGGAAAGGGCGGGCGTCGACGCGATCTGGATCTCGAACCATGCCGGCCGTCAATTCGACGCCGCGCCTGCGACCATAGAGGTTCTCCCTGCAATCCGCGCAAATACGAGATTGCCTTTGCTTCTGGATGGTGGCCTGTCCTCAGGCCTTGATATTCTTCGGGCCTTTTCTCTGGGGGCCGATTTCACCATGCTCGGGCGCGCACCACATGACGCCGTGGCCGCGCTCGGACCAGCTGGACCGGCTCACCTCGTGGAGATCCTGACGAGAGATCTAACCGCAAACATGCATCAGCTGGGCGTCCGCAGCTATGCCGAGCTCTCCGCGAGACTCTTGTGAAACGCGTTATGATCACCGGAGGGCCAGGCTCGGGAAAGAGCACTCTCGCCCGCTCTCTTGGAGAGCGGACCGGGCTGCCGATCTTCCACATGGACCAGATCCATTGGAAACCCGGATGGATCGAACGTGACCCAGACGAAAAAAGCGCCATGACCCATGCCATCCACATCCAAGATCGCTGGATCCTCGAAGGTGGACATTCTCGCACCTATCCCGAGCGGGTTGCCCGTGCCGATACGTTTATCTGGCTCGATCTGCCAGTCGGCCTACGAGTCGCTCGGGTGCTATATCGATCAGCTCGTTACTATGGTCAGACCCGACCGGACCTTCCGGACGGATGTCCCGAGCAATTGAACCGATCCACCATCGAGTTTTTGGCCTTCATCTGGCGAACCCGCCGCACAGCTCGGGCGAAGCTTGAGGCGATTGCCTCCGCCGCACGGCCAGACCTCACAATCATCCATTTGAAGACACCCCGCGACGTCGCGCGTTGGTTGGCAACGGTTAAGCGATAGACCCGGCGTTGGTCGTAAGTCGGCGCGCCTCGGTGAGCTCATTCGCAACTGCGCTCACATTTGCGCCGCGCCCATCCTCATCTTGATCGAGAGACTCCCGCCGACAAACAGGTGCCGGCAGCCGCCGCCATTGCCGCGCTGCCGCATACCCCGTAGAACACGCTGCACGTGCAAAGCCCCGGAGGCCCCATGCCTGAGTTTCAGAAGATCCTGATCGCCAATCGCGGGGAAATCGCCATCCGGGTCATGCGCGCCGCCAACGAGCTCGGCAAGAAAACCGTTGCCGTTTATGCAGAAGAGGACAAACTCGGCCTTCACCGCTTCAAAGCCGATGAAGCCTACAAGATCGGCGAAGGCCTCGGCCCCGTCGCCGCCTATCTCTCGATCGACGAAGTTATCCGCGTCGCCAAGCTCTCTGGTGCCGATGCGATCCATCCCGGTTATGGTCTTTTGTCCGAAAACCCGGATCTCGTCGACGCCTGCACGGCGAACGGCATCGCATTCATCGGTCCAAAAGCGGAAACCATGCGCAAGCTGGGCGACAAGGCCTCTGCCCGACAGGTCGCCATCGCAGCAGGTGTTCCGGTGATCCCCGCGACAGATGTGCTCGGCGACGACATGAAGAAAACTGCCAAGGACGCTGACGAGATTGGCTATCCCCTCATGCTTAAAGCCAGCTGGGGCGGCGGCGGCCGGGGGATGCGACCGATCCTGGGGCCTGAGGAGTTAGAAGAGAAGGTTCGCGAAGGGCGCCGCGAGGCTGAAGCTGCCTTCGGCAACGGCGAAGGCTACCTCGAAAAAATGATCGAAAAGGCTCGACATGTGGAAGTTCAGATTCTTGGCGACAGCCAGGGCGAGATCTACCACCTTTACGAACGCGACTGCTCGATTCAACGCCGAAACCAAAAGGTTGTCGAACGTGCACCTGCCCCGTACTTGTCCCCCACCCAGCGCGAACATCTTTGCAACCTCGGCAAGAAGATATGCCAGCATGTGAACTACGAATGCGCGGGCACCGTCGAGTTCCTGATGGATATGGCGACGGGCGAGTTCTACTTCATTGAAGTCAATCCTCGCGTCCAAGTCGAGCACACCGTCACCGAAGAGGTGACGGGCATTGACATCGTCCGCGCCCAGATCCTCATCGCCGAAGGAAAAAGTCTAATCGAGGCGACGGGAGTGGCCTCGCAGTACGACGTCAAGCTCGATGGTCACGCGATCCAATGCCGGATCACGACCGAGGATCCTACGAACAACTTCATCCCTGATTACGGTCGCATCACTGCCTATCGCGGCGCGACGGGCATGGGCATCCGGCTGGACGGCGGCACCGCCTATTCCGGTGCGGTCATCACCCGTTTCTACGACTCTCTCCTCGAAAAGGTCACTGCCTGGGCTCCAACACCCGAAGCCGCCATTGCTCGCATGGACCGCGCGTTGCGCGAGTTCCGGATCCGCGGCGTGTCCACCAACATCGCGTTCGTCGAGAACCTTCTCAAGCACCCGACATTTCTGAACTACGACTATCACACCAAATTCATCGACGAGACGCCGGAACTGTTTGAGTTTGCCCCTCGGCGCGATAGGGCGACGAAAATCCTGCGCTATGTCGCCGACATCACGGTAAACGGCCATCCTGAAACTGCCGGGCGCCCCGAACCATATGCCGAGGCGCGAAAGCCTGTCCCGCCGGTGACGCCGATCGAAAAGCCGCCACGCGGAACTGCTGACATCCTCAAGGACAAGGGCGCCAAAGGACTGATCGCCCATATCGAAGGATCCCAAAACCTCCTCCTTACGGACACGACGATGCGCGATGGCCACCAGTCACTGCTCGCCACCCGGATGCGCAGCTTTGACATGATCGCAATTGCGCCCGCCTATGCGCATCAGCTCCCACAACTCTTTTCTGTCGAGTGCTGGGGCGGCGCTACCTTCGACGTGGCATATCGGTTCCTGCAGGAATGTCCTTGGCAGCGCTTGCGCGACATCAAGGCCCGGATGCCGAATATCCTGACCCAGATGCTCCTGCGGGGCTCGAACGGCGTCGGCTACACGAACTATCCAGACAATGTTGTCCAATTCTTCGTCAAGACCGCTGCTGAAGCTGGTATCGACGTCTTCCGCGTTTTCGACAGCCTCAACTGGGTCGAGAACATGCGCATCGCGATGGATGCGGTTCTTGATACCGGCAAGGTCTGTGAAGGCACGGTCTGCTACACTGGCGACCTCCTCGATCCCGACCGCGCGAAATATGACCTCAAGTACTATGTCGGCATGGCAAAGGAACTCGAGGCTGCCGGTGCCCACATCCTTGGCGTCAAGGATATGGCTGGCCTCCTCAAACCGGCTGCCGCGACCCGCCTCTTCACCGCGTTGAAAGAAGAAGTCAGCCTACCGATCCATTTCCATACTCACGACACGGCAGGCGCCGCTGTCGCGACGCTTCTTGCTGCGTCCGAGGCAGGTGTCTCGATCGTCGATTGTGCCATGGACGCACTTTCGGGCAACACTTCACAGCCAACCCTCGGCACCCTCGTCGAAGCCCTGAAAGGCACCGACCGGGACACCGGGCTCGACCCGGATACAATCCGTGAGATCTCGAACTATTGGGAAGCAGTCCGCGGCCACTACGCGGCCTTCGAATCCGGCCTCCAGGCTCCGGCTTCCGAGGTCTATCTTCACGAAATGCCTGGCGGTCAGTTCACCAACCTCAAGGCCCAGGCTCGCTCCCTCGGCCTTGAGGAACGCTGGCATGAGGTCGCCAAGACCTATGCGGAGGTCAATCGGATGTTCGGCGACATCGTGAAGGTCACGCCTTCATCCAAGGTCGTCGGCGACATGGCCCTCATGATGGTCTCTCAAAACCTTACCCGGGCGCAGGTCGAAGATCCGAGCACGGATGTCGTCTTCCCCGATAGCGTGATTGACATGATGCGCGGCGCTTTGGGTCAACCACCCGGTGGATGGCCTGACAAGATTCAGACAAAGATCCTCAAAGGTGAAGCGCCTCAGACTGAGCGTCCTGGCAAGCGCCTGGCGTCCGTCAACCTCGACGACACGCGCCAGAGTCTCGCCGATCAGACGGGGACGGAGATCGACGACGAGGATCTCGCAGGATACCTTATGTATCCCAAGGTCTTCACTGATTACGCAGCGCGTCACGCTGAATATGGACCGGTCCGAACACTGCCGACACAGACTTTTTTCTACGGGATGGCGCCCGGAAACGAAATCGAGGTCGAGATCGACGCCGGCAAAACGCTCGTGGTGCGTCTACAGGCCATCGGTGAGACCGATGACAAAGGTGAAGTTAGGGTCTTCTTTGAACTCAACGGTCAGCCCCGCGTTGTCCGTGTTCCGAACCGCGCGGTTCAGTCTGCAAGCCCGAGACGGCCGAAGGCAGATCAGGCCAATCCCAACCATATCGGTGCTCCAATGCCTGGGATCGTTGCAACAGTCGCTGTGAGGATGGGTCAGAAGGTCAAGTCAGGCGATCTTCTGCTCACGATTGAAGCCATGAAGATGGAAACAGGCCTTCACGCAGAGCGTGATGCGGTCGTGAAAGAGATCCATGTCACGCCAAGCGCACAGATCGACGCAAAGGACTTACTGGTGGAGTTAGAGTAAACTCAACTGGCACCATCAATGAGAGATACCTCTGTTCCAGCAGCGAGCGTTGTTCGTCTGGCTAGCATCGAAAACGGCCAAGAGAGATATGCGATCGATACAGGTCGGATCACCTTAGATCTACACCCGGCCTGCGCGGTGGAAGGAACTTTTTGCTGCCTGTCTCTAAGGTGCAAACAATAGCTTCACCTCGCCCGCCGTCGCGAAGACTCTTGCCGCTCGGTAAGCGGTACGTCCTTTTAGAGTGGCTAAGCGCGGGAACACCGCAAAGAGGCCCTCGAAGAGTTCTCCACTCTCTTCCTCCAGACAACGGAGGTCAGGCTGGAAACTCTCCATCCAGAGGCCATTTGCCCGGATGATCTCGTGTGCATCAAACATCAGAAAGAAGTAGGTAACCGCAGCAACTTCATATCGATCCACCCCGGGCACGCCCAACAAGTCTTCCGATCGAACGAGCGCCTCGTTGGTTCCAAGGACAAGTTCTACCTGGGGCGAGGCATAGAGGACCGCTTGACCGGGAGAGACGATGATCTGTTGGTCCGGCCCGTCCAGCCCCAAGGCACCTGCCGCGATCGAGATCGGATAGAGATGCGGTGCGGCAGTCAGTTCACCCGTCTCGATTGTTCTTTCGCCGATCCAGCGGATCTCCTTCAGACCGTTATCTTTTGTCCTCAGCAGATCGCCTGGCCGCAGATATTCCACGGCAACTTCTCCATGATCGACAGACATGCGCGTCCCGGGGGTGAGAGCGGGCAACATCGCACCGACCGGGCGATCAGGATCGAACCGGTCGATATCCCGCAGCGCATCCGTCTCGGCCGTTTCCCCGACACCCTCCTCGGTCGCGGCGAGAAGCTTCGCAGATTCAGAGTTCTCAAAAATATTCATCGTGCGTCATCTGAGTCGGCTCCGCACATCGGCATGTAAAGCGCTCCACCGGCTTTCTCGCTGAAAAACGGCGGAAATGCGACAAGATCTGCAACCCGCACCCGGTTACCAACCGATCTCAACACGAACGTATCACGAACGCGGCTGTCCTCTGGTGGCTTTGAGAACAGGTCCTTCGCCGGCGTAGTGGCGCAACAACAAACTACGCATTTTCCCCTTGCGGATATCCGTATGGGTTTGTATCTGACGGCTCACCCACGGACGCGGGCGTAGCTCAGGGGTAGAGCATTACCTTGCCAAGGTAAGGGTCGTGAGTTCGAATCTCATCGCCCGCTCCATTTTCAAGCGCCGTAGAGGCATTGGTTCCATCCAGCGTCTCTTGGTCGCTAGGGTTCGCCTGACACGTCTTCTAAGTGTAAACAATCGTCCAGTTTTAGGCTATCTTGGTCGTGCAGTGGCAACAACGCACCAATCCTGACCGATTAAGACATATTGTCAACAAATGGGCCGCTTCACGCGCAGATTTCGACGCATTTGCCAGTCAGAAGGGTCTGGTCAGGGCCGGAGCGCCTACCTTTTTTGCTGCATTCAATTCCGTGGAGGTTCGACTGATGCAGAGCAGAACGCTGAAAACCCTATTGGCAAGCACAGGCCTCTGCGCCGCTGCGCTTGCCGCGTCGGCCCAAACCGCGCCGATTACGCTCGAGACAAAGGACAAGTCCGTTTCGATCGCAGGCGAGTTGGTTGAATTCGACGGCAGCACGTACATTATTCGTACAGCGATCGGTACAGTTTCGATCTCGAACGAGTTTGTGACGTGTGTCGGCGAAGCTTGCCCAGATCTCGGGCCGTCGCGGTCCGAGTTCGCGATCGCCGGTTCCCGCGCCCTTTCCGATGGTCTGATCCCGACTTTGGTTGCCGGCTACAGCGCGAAACTCGACGGCACCACCGAGCTTGATCCCAGCAATGCGGGAGGCATCGTCTACAAGGTTTCGGCCAGCGACGAAAGCGGCGCGGACATTCAGATCAAGCCGTCCAACACCAGTGCGGGCCTCGAGGCTCTGCTCTCGGACGACGCCACCTTCGCACTCGCCACGCGCCCGGCGCGCAACCGCGAAGTCGAAACCTTCGCGCAGCGCAACCTCGGTCAGCTTCGCTCGCCCGATCAAGAGCATATCGTGGCGCTTGACGGTCTGCTTCTCGTCACGCACCCGGAAAATCCGGTCCGCGCGATCTCCGAGATCAATGCGGCGCTTGCCTTCGGTGGCCAGATCACGAACTGGCGCGACCTCGGCGGCCGGAATGCTCCGATCAACCTCTATGTCCGCGAAGACGACAGCGGCACGCGCGAGGTGTTCGACACCCTTCTGATGCGGCCCAACGGTCTGACCGTGAATGGAAACATCACTGTCCTGGAAAGCGACGATGAGATCGCGGAAGCAGTCCGCAACGACCCGAACGGTATCGGCTTCACCAGCTTTGCCAATGCGGGCGAAACGACCGCGCTCGCCATTGAGGGGGTCTGTGGTCTGCGTACGCCGGCCACTGCCTTTACGATCAAGACGGAAGAATACCCGCTGACCCGCCTCCTCTACATGTACAACACGAACGAGGAGATGCCCTTCCATGCCCAGGACTTCCTGAGCTACATAAAGACTGATCCCGGTCAGGAACTCGTGGCCCAGGCAGGCTTCATTGACCAGACCGTCTCGACCGAGACGATCAACTCCCAGGGGATCCGCGTGGCTTCGGCCATCGTGAACAACGAGACGCCGGAAGAGTATAACGCAATGCGCGATATGTTCACCCAGCTGATCAACGCGGACCGTCTGTCGACCACCTTCCGCTTTGAGACGGGTTCCGCCCGTCTCGACGCCCGTGCAACTTCGGACGTCGAACGTCTGGCCGAGCTTCTGGCCAGCCCGCGTTTCTCGAACAAGGAAGTGCTCTTCGTCGGCTTCACCGACTCGGTCGGGCGCGCGGACCTCAACCAGCTCCTGTCGCAACAGCGCGCCGAACTCGTTCGCCGCTCGGTCGTTGCGGCAAACCCCAACCTGCGGACCAGCACCCAGACCCGTGCCGTCGGCTTCGGCGAAGCGTCTCCGCTGGGCTGCAACGAAACCGACACCGGACGCCGGATCAACCGCCGCGTCGAAGTGTGGGTGCAAGACGTCGTGGCCGACGACCGGACCTGATCCAGTCACGGCCAAAACAAAAAGATAGGGGGCGGCCCCGTTTCTGCGAAGCGCGGAAACGGGGACCGTAATAGGAGTAAATCGGATGAACAGACTGACAAAATACCTTACTTTGGCAGCGATGGCTCTTCCTGTCGCAGCCACCGCAGACCCGACGGGCTGTGATACTGGCGAAGAAGTGCTGAAATTCAGTGTCGTGACGGCGCTCCAAGGCCATCCGAAGGGCGAAGCTGCCCTGGCCTACGCCGACTACATCAACGCTGAAATGGACGGGCGCTATTGCGTTGAGGTTTACGGGCGGAGCGAACTCTATCCAGATGACGAGACGCTCTTCCAAGCCATGCTGGACGGCGACCTTCACTTTGCGGCGCCATCGTTCGCCAAGATCAGTGGGTACGCTGCGAAAGCGGATATCTTCAACTTGCCGTTCCTCTTCGACGGGCCGTTGCACGTTCTCGAATTTCTTCAGTCAGAAGAAATCAATCAGATCGGCGATCAAATGTCTGACGATGGTTTCGCCGCGCTTGGCTATATCAGCAACGGCATGAGGCAGTTTTCCTCGACGGTGCCGATGCGCCGTCCTGGCGATGCCGAAGGTCAAACCTTCCGCGTTTCATCCAGTTCGCCAGTGACTGCTGCAGTACTGGATATCATGGGCATTACGCCGATGAAGCTTAAGTTTTCGGAAGTGTACGACAACCTTGCCAACGGCACTGTCCAAGGTCAGGAAAACACTTTCGCAAACATCCAAAAAATGGGCTTCTATGAAGTTCAGGCCGCGGTAACCGAAACCAATCACACCTATATCGGCTATCCGATGCTGACATCGCAGAGGTTTCTTGACTCGCTCGATGCCGAGACCCGCGCAGTATTCTTGATCGGCGCTCAGCTCATCACCCACGAGCGCAACCGCTTCGCCTTCGAACTGAACCAGATCAGCCGCCGGAGTATCATCGAAGATGATGGGGTTGTTCTGGCACTCAGTCCAGCGGAAATGCAGGCGTGGCGCGATGCCTTTGCTCCGGTCCTCGACGAATTCAAACCGTCGGTCGGCGCCGAGTTCGTCGATGCAGCGATCCGCATCAACGCAGCCGCTGATCCGTACAACTAAGGCCGGTTCATGGCCGACGGGCAGTCTGGCGCGCCGTTTGTGCGCGCCGGATTCTTTTTGAACGCCACGTCAGTTTGCAAAGAATCTTAGCAAACCGGTCGAGAAGTAGCCCTCGGCCGGTTTTTACTTGGATTGTCAGGCATTTCCTCGAATTGAACACGAAATTGTCCGAATTGCACAAGACACTGATCCTGAGTAAGTATGTGGATTGTGCTACCGCTTTTTCGATGACCACCCTCGGTCCGGTCCACAGGAAAAACAAGTAAACCCGTAAGGGAGCGGGCGCTGGGGCCCTAGGATTGACATGCAGAACGCACCTAAGCAGTCCACCGGTAAGGATCAGGTCCACGATCAGGACGTGAATGACGAGCTTGACGATGGCACGCAGCTTCTTGGCGGCCTCTACAAGATCGAGAGCTTTCTGAATGCTGGTGGGTTCGGGATCACATACCTCGCCAAGGACAGCCTTGAACGCACCGTCGTAATCAAGGAATGCTATCCCTCCTCTATGTGCCGCCGTGTGGGCACGAAGGTGAAGGTACGGTCGAAGAGCCATGAGGCCGACCTTCAGGCGGTGATTAAGTGCTTTACGCAAGAGGCGCGCAGCCTCTCGAAGCTCGAGCACCCCAATATCGTCAAGGTTCACCTCGTCTTTGAGGATAACGACACCGCCTATATGGCCATCGACTACATCGATGGTCCCGATCTGCTGGATATGATTGAGCAGAACGACCCGTTCCTCACGCCGCAGACCATTACATCGATGCTGCGCCAAGTGCTCGACGCGATTGGATATGTTCACCAGCTTGGTGTTCTGCATCGCGACATCGCGCCCGACAACATCCTGATCGATGAGACGGGCAAGCCGACGCTGATCGATTTCGGCGCTGCCCGCGAGCAAGCATCGAAAAAGACACGTGTCCTGACCGCGCTCAGCTGCGTCAAGGATGGCTACTCGCCACAGGAATTCTATGTCCAGGGCTCGACCCAGTCGAACGCCTCGGACCTCTACGCGCTCGGCGCGACCTTCTATCACGCGATCACCCGCGATACGCCCCCGCCTAGCCAGTCGCGCCTCGTGGCCGTCGCAGAAGGCGGTGAAGATCCATATCAGCCCCTTGTCGGCCGCTTCCCGGAGTATTCCGAAGACTTCCTGCGTGCGATCGACAAGGCGATGGAAGTCGTCCCGAAGAATCGGATGCAATCGGCGGCCGAATGGGTCGCTATGATGAACGGCAGCGATCCGGAGAACGTCATCCGCCTGACCCCACCGGCCGAAGAGCCCGGATGGAGTACCGCAGCAGCTATCGCTGCTGTCGTTGCAGAAGACGCGAAGGCCGATGTCAAGGAAGACGCCGCGCAGCCTGCTCCTGCGAAAGCCGCAGGCAGCGGCTCGAGCCGCGTTGCATTTCTCGCAGGTGGCAGTGTCGCGGCCTTGGCAGCGGGCGCTGCGGGTATCTACTTGGCCATGTCTCCCAGCGATCCTGCCAGCGTTCCGGCGCCGACAGAGCAAGCTGAAACCAGCATTCCGGTCACATCGCCCGAGCCGTCCGCGACAGCCGAGGCACCTGATGCGTCCGCACCAGCTGAACCAACAGTCGATGTCGCCGCGACCCCATCTCCCGCGGTTGAAAGCGAGGTCCCGGCCTCGGATTCGGGCGAGACTGCGGCAACTGCTGAACAGAGCACAGCTGACGTTGCCGAACCTGAACTGCCGGTGACGCGGCCTGACCTCGTCGAGCCCGACGCACTGGTATCAGATACGCCTTCGGAAGCGATCGCGGCAGAACCGACGGAAGAACGTCTCGCCACGACAGGCGAAGATGAAACAGCCATTGCTCCGTCCGCCGACGTTCAATTCGAGATTATCGAGAGTACCACCTCAGTTGACACGGCCGAGGAAGCGACCGGTGGTGTGAGCGCTATCCCGCCTGGCATGGAAGCGGAAATTGCATCGCCGATAGAAGCACAAACCTTCGCTGGCAATGCACTGGACGGTTCTGCACTTGGCATCGCGCCGATCACGGACATTCTGCGCGAGGTTGACACTGCGCCATCCCCGATTACCCCCCGGGCGATCGACAGCGCCTCTCTGCCGATGCAGATGAGCGAGCGCGAAGTCCTTCCTTTCGCCTCAGAGGTATTCGTCGAAGACGCGCCCGCGGAACCCGAGACAGTCGCTGAGGCTGAGGTCACCAACATCATCACCTTCGGCGCGCCAGCAGAACCGGCCGATACATCGGATGAAGCTCAGGATGTCGTAGCCGCGCTGACCCCGGACAGCACCAGCGATCGTCCGGCATTTCAGATCGCGCCAGATACTTCCGCCGAAACCGAGTCGGCACCCGACGCGCCGACTGAGAATACCGAAACCGCATTCGAGATTATTACGTTCGGTACGCCGGCCCCTCAGGCAACACCTACGATCGCGGGCGATTTCGTGAGCGCTCGTTGGGATATCGAAATGCCGTTCGTGGTTGAAAGCGCCAATACGGAGTACGGGACCTTTCCGCAGGTTACCGAGCTGACCGGCGATCCCGTCTCACTCATCGAGAACGAATGGCTGACACCGGGTGTCGTAATCCTCTCGATCGATGGACAACTCGTTCAGGGCGTGAACGGCTTGGAGGATGCCTTCTCCTCTTCGGCGACGAGCGATAGCGATGGACGGCTGGCAGCCAGTATATTGGTTCAGATCCCCGGTCAGGAGGCCTTCGTTGATCGTGCCCTGCGCCTTCCTTCCGCCAGGATCGTCACCTTGGAGAACGGTCTTAGTTTCCGCACCGATCTTGAGGGCGGCAGCTGGGTAACCCGCGTGACCGCGACCGGCGGCGTCAGCGACCTCGAAGTCGGCGACAGGATCGTGAGCGAGGGTGCCTCCGGTATCCGTTTCTCTGGGCCCACAGACCTTGAAACCGCTCTGACGAGTGTTGCGGGATCGGGCTTTGCGGATGCGGAGTTCACCGTCCGTCGCGATGGACGTCAGTTATTCGTAACGGCACCGCTCGTCGAATAGACCCAGGCCACTCGCTAGCGCTTGGAAACCTGACGCCGCGCACTTATACCGCGCGGCGTTGACGTTTGAGGGTTCCCCAATGCGCAGAGCCGAGATCACCCGAAAGACAGCCGAGACTAACATCACGGTCGACCTAAATCTCGATGGGACGGGTCAATATGATTGTCAGACGGGGGTTGGTTTCTTCGACCATATGCTCGACCAGCTTGCCCGGCATGCGATGATCGATCTGACCGTCCGAGCTGAAGGCGATCTTCACATCGATGACCATCACACAGTGGAAGATACCGGCATCGCGATCGGCGCGGCGCTTGCCTCCGCGCTTGATGACAAGCGCGGGATCCGCCGTTACGGCGATTGCCTCCTACCGATGGACGATGCGCTGGTCCGCGCCGCGCTGGATCTTTCGGGTCGTCCGTTTCTGATCTGCAATCTCGATCTTCCAACCCCGAAGATCGGCAGCTTCGATACAGAGCTCGTGCGCGAGTTCTTTCAAGCATTTGCTACCCACGGCGGCATAACGCTTCACATCGACCGTCTGCATGGCTTCAACAGCCACCATATCGCGGAAGCCACTTTCAAGGCGGTCGCCCGTGCATTGCGTATGGCTATCGAGCCGGACCCGCGGCGGAGTGATGCGATCCCATCAACCAAAGGCAGCCTATGACGCTAACCGTCATCATCGATTATGACAGCGGAAACCTGCATTCGGCACAAAAGGCGTTTCAGCGCGTGGCACGCGAGGCAGATGCCGGAACGGTCGAGATTACCAGCGACCCAGATCGCGTTTCCCGGGCTGACCGCATCGTCTTACCAGGTGATGGTGCCTTTCCGGCCTGTCGTCGTGAACTTGATGCGCGCACCGGCATGGTCGAGGCGATTGCGGAAGCCGTCCGCGTCGAGTGCCGGCCCTTCCTCGGTATCTGCGTTGGGATGCAAATGCTTGCAACTCGCGGTCTGGAGTACGAGCCGACCCCCGGCCTTGCCTGGATCGACGGCGAGGTTACACGCATTCTGCCAGATGACCCCACACTCAAGGTCCCGCATATGGGCTGGAACGAGTTGACGATTGATCACCCGCACCCGGTGCTCGACGGCATCTCTAGCGGCGACCATGCCTACTTTGTTCACTCCTACCACATGGCAGTGAAAGATCCGGTAAACCTTCTCGCCCATACCGATCACGGGGGTCACGTCACAGCTATCGTCGGTCGGGATACATTCATCGGAACGCAGTTCCACCCGGAGAAAAGCCAGGCCGCGGGTCTTCGTTTGATCGCCAACTTTTTGACCTGGCGACCGTAGGCCTAGGCTATTTGCGTTAGCGACCGGTAAGTAAGGATGCGTTCGGTCGAGCCAGTAGAGGATATGGCTCGCGCCGTCCTTGCAGCGGATCAGACGATCCCGTCAGTTGCTCAAAACCAGACCGGTTAGTTCTGCCGCTGCCACGTTCCTCCGTTCCGGCAGATCCCGAACGCACAGCCGGAGACTGCGAGCTGGTTGCCCTGCAATTGCAGCCGCGAATTATATGTCCGACCGCGGTCCGGCGAGTAGATCTTCCCACGATAGCTGCCACCGCCTTGCGCCACTGTCTCGGTGATGATTTGGCGCCCGAGGTCATCGCTGTCGATCTGGGTTCCACTTCCATCAAACGCAGCAACCAGCGTCCCGCACAAAGCAGCGCCACAAGGCGCGATCCGGATCAGCCCGCTATTGCCGTTATCGTCGGGGATCGTCCGCCAATCCCCTTCAAGCGGGTCGGCCGCGGCCATGCCGGCAAAGCAGATCATCGCAAAAACCTTCAGAATGAGACACTTCATCTCCATCCTCCCTTATCACATTCAAGATTCTGCGGCTCTAGCGCACCCCAGGCAAGCCTTACGTGAGGTCGCGTTGCATGACGCCTTAACCCACCTTATGGCGGCAGAACGGTTGAGAAAGGCTGAACAATGATCCTCTACCCCGCAATCGACCTTAAAGACGGAGAAGCCGTTCGCCTCCTGCGGGGGGAGATGTCGGCGGCGACAGTGTTCAACGCTGACCCTGCCGCCCAAGCGCGCCTGTTTGAGCGGGCGGGCTGCGAGTGGATCCATCTGGTTGACCTCAACGGCGCGTTCGAGGGCTATCCTGTAAATGCAGCAGCGATTGGTACGATACTTGAGGCGATCTCTATTCCGGCCCAGCTTGGCGGCGGGATCCGCGACCTTGGCACGATCGAAAGCTGGCTCGACCGGGGGATCGAGCGGGTGATCCTCGGCACTCTTGCAGTCGAGGATCCGGACCTCGTCCGCGAGGCGGCGCGCACCTTCCCTGGTCAGGTTGCCATCGGCCTCGATGCCCGAAAAGGTCAGATCGCCACCCGCGGCTGGGCCGAGGAAACCGACCTGACCGTGACCGATTTGGCGAAAGCCTTCGAAGATGCAGGCATTGCAGCAATCATCTACACTGACATTGACCGTGATGGCGCGATGGAAGGCCCCAACTTGACCGCGACCGAGACATTGGCCAAGGCCGTCTCAATTCCCGTCATCGCCTCGGGCGGAGTTTCGTCTTTGGACGATCTAACACGGCTGCGCGATACGAACGTCATCGCCGGTGCGATCACGGGCCGTGCCCTCTATGATGGGGCGATAGACTTGAAGGACGCCCTATCAGCCTTGGAAAGTTGACGGCCGGGCGCAGGGGAGATCAACTCTCCCGCTCGGTCGTGAACGTAAGCGGGTAGCCGTGTTTCTGTCCGAGTTCAGTGCCTTGGCGAGCTTTCGTCTCCGCAATCTCCTTGGTGTAGACGGCAACCACGCAGGCACCTTTCTGATGCGCGGTAAGCATCACTCCTAATGCCTCGCCCTCCCCCATCCGGAAGATTCCCTTAAGCACGCTGACGACGAAATCGCGCGGCGTGAAATCATCGTTCAGCAGAATGACCTTATAGAGCTTCGGACGCTCGGTCTTGGGTTTCGTTTTGATCATTGGGAGAGTTGTCGTGTCGCTCATCACCGGGGCTCCGTCTGGGCCGCTTTCAGTAGAACATAGGCGTGATGGCCCAGCCTTCGGAAAAACTAGGCCAACAAAGAGGTTCGCCCAAAAGCCCTTGGAAGGTTTCACTCTGGAAAGTGATGGTGGGCGACCCTGGAATCGAACCAGGCATGGGTCTCCCCGGCGGAGTTACAGTCCGCTGCCGCACCTTGCAGCACGTCGCCCTTTGCCGGACACATCCGGCGTTGCGGGCAATAACGGCAGGGCCCGGGGGGCGTCAACCTTGAAATCGCGGGTTCTGGCAGGTGAGGCAGCGATCCGGTAGAGCGCGGGATCAGAACTGACGTGGAGTGGGTAATGAAGAAGCCGAAATGGGTCGTGGAGAAAGAGCGGGCAAAGCGCGCCGCGGCGACCGAGACCGTCTGGCTTTTCGGGCTGCACGCTGTTCGCGATGCATTGATGAACCCAAGGCGGGAAAAGCTCAGGCTCATTCTGACGAAGAACGCGGAGACGCGCCTGGAGGAGGCTGTGGCTGCGGGCGGGATCGCACCGGAGCTTAGCGATGCGCGGTCTTTTGCAGCGCCACTGGATCCGGAATCGGTGCATCAGGGCGCGGCTTTGGAAGTTCGGCCCCTGGACTGGGGATCGCTCGATGAAATCGTGACGGGGGCAGAACCGCCGCTGCGTCTTGTCTTGCTCGACCGGGTCAGCGATCCGCGCAATGTGGGCGCAATCCTGCGGTCGGCGGAGGTCTTTGGGGCGGCGGCGGTTATCGGCGTTAGGCGGCACGCTGCGCCAGAGACGGGCGCCTTGGCCAAGACGGCAAGTGGAGCCCTAGAACGTCAGCCGTATCTGAGGGTCCAAAACCTAGCAGCGACAATGGGTCGGTTGCGAGAAATGGGTATCGACTTATTGGGTCTCGACGGAGACGGAGAGCAAAGCCTTGCTGAGGCAATGTCGTCACGGCGAAATGTGCCCGTGGCCCTCGTGCTCGGCGCGGAAGGAGCAGGACTGCGGCAGCGGACTCGAGAGATGTGTGACGTCGTGGCCCGAATTCCCGCAACGGGCGGGTTCGGGTCGCTCAACGTCTCCAACGCGGCTGCGGTTGCCCTATATGAAGCAAGGCGAGGCACATGAGGAGCAGAAATGCCGGCACAGAAGATTGCGACGTGCTGCTATTGCGGGACGCGGGCGGCGCTCGTCCTTTCGGGGGACAAGCGGCATGAATTGGCGTGCTCGTCGTGCGGAGCGCCGTTACACGAGATGAAGATGCTGCCCTCGAAGGCAGCAAAGAAAGACCGGCGACCGGCGGATCCTTACCATGATCGCCGGCAGCCCGTGCGGGACGATTACCGCTACCGCAAACGGAAGAAGCGCAAGAGCCTGAAACGCAAGATCCTCTCGGAGGCTTTCGACTTGATCGAGGATATCTTCGACTGACGCGCCAGACACAGGTGGTGTTAAGCGCCGGACCACCGTTTTGAAACAATCCGCACAGGCGATCACGGCATGCGGAGGTGGGGTTTTGTTTGCGGCGGGTTGCGACATTTTGAGCCGCACAGTCATATCGCTACAGGAGCCCCCATGCTGACCCGCAGACAGACCCTCACCCTTTTCGCCGCCACCCCCGCTGTGGCGATGATGGCAAGACCCGCCTTTGCAGCGACGCCAGAGATCTATGCCGAAGGCGGGATCGCCATCGACGGCACTGATCCGACTTCCTACTTCACCGCAGGTGAGCCCATTGCCGGATCCGCCGAATACGCGCTTGAATGGCGCGGCGCGGCGTGGAGGTTCGCAAACGCTGAAAGCCAGGCGTTGTTCGAGGCAAATCCGGAGGCTTATGCTCCGCAATATGGTGGTTATTGCGCCTGGGCCGTGTCGGAAGGCTACACCGCCTCGACCGTGCCCGAGGCGTGGCGCATCGTCGATGGCAAGCTCTATCTCAACTTCTCGAACCGCATCCAGCGGCGGTGGGAGCGGGACATCCCGGGCAACATCGCACGGGCCAACACCAACTGGCCGAGTGTTCTGCAGTCCTGATCACGGCTGCGCGATCAGGGCTGGTGACGTGAGGTTTCGCTCACCACGTAAAGAGGGAGCCCGGGTGCGGAACCCCGGTGCCTCGCTAGATCTGTCCCTCGTTCCGTTGACTGGCGCCCCGGTGATGTTCGCTCGGGGCGCTTTTTTGTGCCGGATACCGGGGATAGTGTGAGGCATGGATTATTCGGATGACCATCTGCGAGACATCCTGAGCCGTGTGCGGACGATCGCAATCGTCGGCGTGTCAGCCAACCCGGTGCGGCCGAGCTACTATGTCGCGCGGTATCTCGGATTGAAGGGCTATCGGATTATTCCGGTTAATCCGGGACTTGCCGGACAGGAATTGCTGGGGCAGCGGGTCTGGCGGGCTTTGTCCGACGTGCCGGACGAGATCGATATGGTCGATATCTTCCGCCGGTCCGACGTTGTCCCAGGCATCGTGGACGAAGCGCTCGCACGGTGGGCGAAGCTTGATGTGGTCTGGATGCAGATCGGCGTGCGCCACGCAGAGGCGGCGGCTGCGGCCGAAGCGCGCGGTGTGACGGTCGTTCAGGATCGCTGCCCGAAGATCGAATACCAGCGGCTGTTCGGAGAGCTGCGCATGGGTGGGTTCGCCACGGGCGTGATCTCGTCGAAGCTGTAGGCGCCCTTGGCTCAGACCCAGGCCGTCGCTTCAACCTCGACGAGAAACTCTTCCCTGGTGAAGCCGCTGACGACAAGGAGCGTCGAGGCGGGCTTGGGCTTCACATCTGCGAGCCATGCATCGCGAGCTTCCATATAGGCCGGAAAGTCCTCGCGCCGGGTCACGTAGGCGTTCAGCCGCAGGATGGACGAGCGGTCTGCCCCCGCCTCTGCCAGGGTCGCGTCGATATTGCGAAAACAGATCTCGGCCTGGCCCGCCAGCGTGTCAGGCACCGTGCCATCGACTTGCATCCCAAGCTGACCAGACGTGACGAGCAGGCGCCCCTCTTTCGGGCCAAGGATACCGTGCGAATACGCGCCAAAGGGCGGCGCGATCCCAGACGGCGTAAGCGGTTTCTTCTCAGACATAGGCGCAGCCTAGTCGGCAAATTGGGCGAATCCATCCCGATGTCTTGCCGCGCTGTCTAAAAACAGAGTCTGCTTAAAATTTGGGATTTCCGTCAAAACATGTTCAACTCGGCAGCAACCTCTCCCGGAGGGTCGATGAAGAGCGGCGCGGCCCCTTTCCCCCGCGTCGCTCAGCGAAAGCTTACGCCAAATGGTTTGATAACGGGGAGAACAGGGATGTCTTTCAAGAATGCGGTCTCGATCGCGGTCATCTGCACGGCCGGAGCCGCGCAGGCTGAAACAGTCGTGTTCGGCACGAACTGGCTGGCCCAGGCGGAACATGGCGGTTTCTACCAGTCGGTCGCCGACGGCACCTACGAAGCAGATTGTGGGTTTGAGGTCGAGATCCTGCCGGGCGGACCGCAGGTGAACAACCGGGCCCTGATGCTGGCCGGGCGGATGGATTTCCACATGGGCGGCGACCTCCTCCAAGGGTTTTCCGCAGTTCAGGAAGGTGTACCGGTCGTCAACATCGCGGCGATCTTCCAGAAGCATCCGCAGGTCATCGTGGCCCATCCCGGATCCGCCGATAGCTGGGAAGACCTCAAGGATCTGACGTTGCTGATCGGCGACAATGGCTTTCAGTCCTACTACCAGTGGATGATCAAGGCCCATGGCTTCACTGCCGAGCAGCGGGAGCCTTACACGTTCAACCCGGCCCCCTTCCTCGCTGACGAGCAGGTGGGCATGCAGGGCTACCTGTCGTCCGAGCCCTATCTTGTCGAGAAGGAAGGTGGCTTCGAGCCGAACGTCTTCCTGATCGCCGATAACGGCTATTCCTCCTACGCCACGACGATCGAAACGATGGCGGATACGATCGAGAACGAGCCTGAGAAGGTGCAGTGCTTTGTCGATGCGTCGATCAAGGGTTGGTACAACTATCTCTACGGCGACAACACGGCGGCGAATGCGCTGATCCAGGAGGCCAATCCCGAGATGACGGCGGACAAGATCGACTACGCCATCGGCAAAATGAAAGAGTGGGGGATTGTCGATTCCGGCGATGCCGAGACGATGGGGATCGGCGTCATCACGGACGAGACGGTCGAGAACTTCTATAACCTGATGGTCGAATCCGGCGTTGTCGAGGAAGGTGTCGATTGGCAAGCATCGTATACGACACAGTTCGTCGGCAACGGCGTCGGGATGGATCTGAAGACCAACTGAATACGAGCAGACGGCGCCGGACGGGGTGTGCTGTGAACGCCCGGCGCCTTAATTCTTGAGGGGCACATGACGACAACCCGCCGGCCCTTGGGCGAGCGCGACCCCATCCTGACGATGAGCCACGTCGAAAAGACCTTTGGTGGAAACGTCGTGGCGCTCAAGGACATGCAGTTTCAGGTGAACGAGGGAGATTTTATCTCTCTTCTCGGGCCGTCAGGCTGTGGAAAATCAACCGCCCTGCGCCTGATCGCGGGGCTGATCCATCCGACATCCGGCCAGATCCGCTGGACGGGCGGACAGGGGACGGACGATCTGGGGATCGTCTTTCAGGAGCCGACGCTGATGCCCTGGGCGACCGTGGCGCAGAACGTTTGGCTGCCTTTTCGGTTGCAAGGCAGATCCTATGCGTCGGTGAAGGACGATATCCTAGAAGCCCTGCGACTCGTGGGGCTGGAAAAGTTCCTGAACGCTTATCCGCGGGAATTGTCGGGCGGCATGAAGATGCGTGTCGCGATCGCCCGAGCGATGGTGACAAAGCCACGTCTGATCTTAATGGACGAACCCTTCGCCGCCTTGGACGAAATCACGCGGTTCAAGTTGAACAACGATCTTCTGGAGTTGAAGGAGGCGATCGGCTGTACGGTGATCTTCGTTACCCATTCGGTATTCGAATCCGTTTTCCTGTCTGACCGGATCATCGTCATGGCCGCACGTCCAGGCCGCGTGATCCACGAGCTTGAGGTCGACGCGCCCTATCCCCGCGACGAGGATTTCCGGACCTCTTCTGACTACGCCGCCTATACACGGCGGGCCTCGGAAGCTCTACAGGATGCCATAGGAGAAGCCGCATGAGCATCGCAGAGAACGCCGCAGGCATCGTACCCGTGATCGACGAAGAGGAAGAGGCGCGCGCGCGGCGGGCGCGGATCAACCGGATCGCGAAATGGACCCTGCCCTCGCTGGTCTTCGTCGGGATGATCCTGGCCTGGCACCTCTACGTGGTGATCTGGGAAGTACCTCACTACATTCTGCCAGGCCCGGTGCAGGTCTTCAGCAGCATCTTCACCGATTGGGCCGTCCTTGGACCCGCGGCGCTGGTGACGGCGCGGCTGACCCTGATGGCACTGGCTTTGGCGGTGCTCGGTGGAGTGGCTCTGGCGGTGACCTTCACCCAGTCGAAATGGGCCGAGATGTCGCTTTACCCTTACGCGGTGATCCTGCAGGTGACACCCGTCATTGCCATCGCCCCGCTTCTGCAGATCTATATCGACAGCGCGTTCGCCGCGGCGATGGTCTGCGCATGGATCATCGCCTTCTTCCCGATCTTGTCGAACACGACGATCGGGCTGAAATCAGCGGATCACAACCTGTCGGACCTGTTCACGATCTACGGGGCGAGCCGGTGGCAACGGCTGCGCTATCTGGCGGGGCCGTCCGCCCTGCCCTTCTTTCTGGGCGGCTTGAAGATCGCGGGTGGCTTGGCGCTGATCGGCGCCGTGGTGGCGGAATTCGTGATCGGCCGTGCGGGGACTGGGCTAGGGCTGGCATCGACGCTCCTGGAGGCGAGCTATCGCTACAATTTCGACCGGCTCTATGCGGCGCTGATCCTGATTTCGCTGATGGGCATCGCGATTTTCGCGGCGATGAGCCTTATCAGCCATCTGGCGCTGCGGAAGTGGCACGAAAGCGCACTCAAGCGGGAGGAGTGATGGACTTCCGCACCCTCCCGGACGGCCCCTTGACACTTGCCGACGTGACTGTCCCAGCCTGCTTGCAGGGACAGGAAGACGATCTTCTACGCACCGATCTGCATATCGTAGATGGGCAGATCAGCGACATGCCGGGCGAGCGGGTGGAGATGTCGGGCGCGATGGTGCTGCCTGCTTTCGTTGACATGCATACGCATCTGGATAAGGGCCATATCTGGGGCCGCGCGCCAAATCCGGACGGGACGTTCGACGGGGCGCTGACGACGGTCGGCGCAGATCGGGAAGCCAACTGGGTGGCTGACGATGTGCGCCGGAGAGCCGAGTTTGGCCTGCGCTGCGCCTATGCTCACGGCACGCGGGCGGTGCGGACACATCTGGATTCGATCCCGCCGCAGGACGACATCTCTTGGCCTGTCTTTCGCGATCTGCGCGATGACTGGTCAGGCAAGATCGACCTGCAGGCCGCCTGTCTGATCGGCTGCGACCGGTTCGACGCGGACGGTCCGTTTGCGCATACTGCTGATCTTGTTGCTGAATCGGGCGGTGTCCTTGGCATGGTCACCTACCCTGTTCCCGATTTGCATGACCGCCTGCTCGGCTTCTTCCGCATGGCCGAAGAGCGCGGCCTCCACGCTGATTTCCATGTCGATGAGACGATGGATGCCAGCGTTGAGACCCTAAGGCTGATCTCCGAGACCGTGATCGAGACGGGCTTTTCAGCGCCCGTGACTGTCGGCCATTGCTGTTCCCTCTCCGCTCAGGAGGAACCGCGGGCGCTCGATACGCTCGATCTTGTCGCACGGGCCGGGCTGAACGTCGTATCGCTGCCGATGTGTAACCTTTATCTGCAAGACAGGCATGCCGGGCGAACACCCCGCGGCCGCGGCATCACGCTGGTGCACGAGATGGCGGCGCGCGGCATCCCGGTCGCCTTCGCGTCGGACAATACGCGGGATCCGTTCTATGCCTACGGCGATCTCGATATGCTTGAGGTGATGCGTCAATCCTGGCGGATCGGGCATCTGGACCATTCGCGTGCCGATTGGGCCAAGTCCGTGTCCGAAACTCCCGCGGCGATCTGCAGGTTTCCGGCGCAAAGCCTCGCGGCGGGCGATCCGGCGGATCTGGTGATCTTCAGGGCCCGCGACTGGACCGAGCTGTTCGCTCGCCCGCAAAGCGACCGGATCGTCCTGCGCGGCGGCCGCGCGATCGACCGCACGCTTCCCGATTACTCCGAACTCGACGACCTGATGAGGGCATCATGAGAGACAACGTCGCCGCCGCGAAGGCGGCCCTGAGCCATCTCGATATCGAAGGGAACGACGCCGCGATCCGCGCCAAGAGCCGGGACTTCTTCTGGTACTCACCGGTGCTGAAAGATCGGTTGGACCATGTGGTTGCAGATTTCGTTGCCTCGCCGAAGAACGAGGGCGAAGTCATTGAAATCCTTAAGACCTGCTATGCCCACGACGTGCCGGTGACGACCCGTGGCGCCGGCACTGGGAACTACGGACAGGCGATGCCGCTGGCCGGAGGATGCGTCATGCATCTGCGGCACATGGCGGCGGTGAAGGAGGTGCATCCGGGCCGGGTGATCGTCGAGCCGGGATGCCTGCTGAAAGACCTGGACGCGGCCTGCAAGGAGCATTCCGGGCAGGAGATCCGCATGTTCTCCTCCACCTGGGCGACGGCGACAATCGGAGGGTTCATTGCCGGCGGATCGGGCGGGGTGGGGTCTTGTACATGGGGGTCTTTGCGCGATCTGGGCAACATCATCCGCCTACGGGTCGTGACCATGGAGGAGGAGCCGCGGGTGCTGGAGTTCCGTGGGGAAGAGCTGGCGCGGGTGAGCCACGCCTATGGCACGAACGGGATCATCACCGAGATCGAGATGCCCTTGGCTCCCGCCTATGAGTGGGTCGAGATGTTCCTGGACGTGGGCGACTTCATGGACGCTGCCCGCTTCGCCGAAGAGTTGGCGAACGAAGACGGCATCTTGATCAAGCTCGCCACGGTGTTCGAGGCGCCAGTGGCGTTCGACTACTTTCAACGGGTGAAACCCTATGTGAGCGAAGGCTCGCATCTGATCGGGCTGATGGTCGCGCCGCAATCGATGGACGGCTTCCTGACCTTCCTCGCCCGGCGACCCGGGGTGAAGCTGATCTACCGGCACGATGACCATGACTGGGCACGCAGCCCCGGGCCGGTCTTTGAATATAGCTGGAACCACACGACGCTGCGGGCGCTCAAGGTCGATCCGTCGATTACGTATCTGCAGGTCCGGTACGGCTTCCCTAAGCATTTGGACCTCATAGAAAAAATGCAAGCCGAGTTCAGCCCGGAAGTGCTTCAGCATCTGGAAGTGCTGAAGGAGAACGGGAAGGTCATGTTTGCCGGATTGAGCCTCGTGAAGTTCACGACCGAGGAGCGGCTGGACGAGATCATCCGCATCCACGAAGAGGCGGGGGCGATGATCTTCAATCCGCACCGCTACACTCTGGAAGAAGGTGGGCGCCAATCCGTCGACGACCGGCAGCTGGTCTTCAAGCGGGAGGCCGACCCGAAAGGGCTCTTGAATCCCGGCAAGATGATCGCCTGGGACGATCCGGATTGGTCCTATGACCGGATGTATGCCTATCCAAAGATGCAGGCGGCGGAATGAGGCGGCATGGCCAGAGGGGGGCTGTCTGCCCCCCGCGCCGTACGGCGCTCCCCCCGAGGATACTTGTGAGGCAAAGAGAGGCTGTGGGATGACGCGGGCGATGGTGCTGTTCGCGCATCCCTGTGAGGAGAGCTTCTCGGCCGCGCTGCACAAGAGGGTGGTGTTGGCTCTTGAGGGCCGGGGATGGGAGGTCGATGATTGCGACCTCTATGCCGAGGACTTTTCGCCCGTTCTGACCGAGGCGGAGCGGCGGGGCTATCATGAGGTGCCTGACAATACCGGGCCGGTCGCCGCTTATGTGGAACGCCTGCAGGCGGCGGAGGCGCTCGTCATGGTGTTTCCGGTCTGGAATTTCGGCTATCCGGCGATGCTGAAAGGCTTTCTCGACCGGGTCTTCCTGCCCGGTGTGTCGTTTCGGCTGGAGGACGGGCATGTCCGCCCGAACCTCACAAAGATCCGCCGCCTCGCCGCTGTGACGACCTATGGCGGCACCCGGCTGCGCGCGGCCCTTTGCGGCGACCCGCCGCGAAAATGCGTGACCCGGGCCGTCTGGCATGTGTGCCGCCCGCGCAAGATGCGGTATCTCGCGCTTTATGACATGAACCGGGCGGATGATGACCGCCGGGCGCGGTTCCTCGGCCGCGTTGCAACCGAAATGGAGACCCTTTGATGCGCGCCCTCATCGTCTTCTGCCATCCCAAGCAGGACAGTTTTACCGGATCGGTTCTTGCCACCGTGCGGGACCGGCTCGACGCGGCGGGTGTGGAGTATCGGGTACGCGATCTCTATCGGTCGAATTTCGCTCCTGTGCTGACTGCGGGAGAGATGGACATCTATCTTGACGAAAGCGTTAACACCGGGCCCGTTGCAGCGGATGTCGAAGACCTGCGGTGGGCGGATACGCTGATCTTCGTCTATCCGACCTGGTGGTACGGCCTACCCGCGATGCTGAAAGGGTGGCTGGATCGGGTGCTGGTGCCGGGGGTCGCATTCCTGATGCCGGACGGGGAAAACAAGGATATTCGGCCGGGTTTGACGAACATCACGCGGCTTGGTGTGTTCACCACGTGCGGGGCAAGCTGGTGGCTGACGCGTTTCATTGGCGCGCCGGGGAAGCGGACGCTGTTGCGCGGGGTGCGGCTGATCTGCGCGCGGACCTGCAAGACCACTTATGCGGCGCATCATCTGATGGACAGCTCGTCCGACGCGTCGCGCAAGGCACATCTGCGCAAAGTCGCGGCGCGCATGGATCGGTTGATCGGGGCGCCGCGAGCAGCGCCGAGGGAACAGACCGCATGATACCGGTCATCGACTGGTCGCGTTATGGCGCGGCGCCGGACGTTGTGGCCGCAGAGATCGGGCTCGCCTTTCGCGAGACGGGGTTCGCGACGCTTGTGGGACATGGGGTTCCGGAGGAAGTGATGGCAGCAGCCTACGATGCGGCGGATGGGTTCTTTGCGCTGCCTGCGGCGGAAAAGGCGAGGATTGCCATAGACATAACCAATCGCGGCTGGGCGGCGACAGGGACCGAACGGCTGGATGAGACCAGCGGAGAGGTCGACGCGAAGGAAGCGTTCAATGTCGGTTGGGATCTGCCGCCGAACGATCCGCGGATCATCGGCGGGGAGCCCTTTCGCGCGGTGAACCGGTGGCCGGATTTGCAGGGGTTTCGCGACGCAGCGCTTGGCTATTTCGACGCCGCGCATCGGCTGGGGGTTTCGGTGCAGAGCGCCATTGCGCGGGACCTAGCCCTGCCGCCCGACTATTTCGACGGCCACTTCGATGCACCGATGGCGACGCTGCGCTTCCTGAAGTATCCGGCCGGGGACGGTGGGATCGGTGCGGGGGCACATAGCGATTACGGGTCGATTACACTTCTGTCGACCGATGGGGAGGCCGGGCTGCAAGTGCTTGGAAAAGATGGAGAATGGCTGGACGTCCCGTTTCAGCCAGGCGCGCTCATCGTCAATATCGGCGATTGCCTGATGCGCTGGTCGAACGATCTCTATGTATCGACGAAACACCGCGTGTTGCGTCCGAAGCGGGTCCGGCGGTCGATTGCGTTCTTCCTCGACCCGAACCCGGACAGCGTGATCTCGGCACTGCCGGGGACCGGGGCGGCGAAGTATCCGCCGATCAGCGCGGCGGAGTACCTGCGCAGCCGCCTCGATGCGACCTATGAGGTGCCGGCTTGAGCGGCTATCGCGACTGGGCCGATCTGACGGCGGACGACTTTCGCGATGTCGATCCGATGCGCACCGTTGCAGTCTTGCCAACCGCGGCGATCGAGCAGCATGGGCCCCATCTGCCGGTCGGGACGGATACTCTTATCGCTTTGGGAATGCTGGAAAAAGTTCGCGAGCTTTGCCCGGATGCACTTGATCTGCGGGTCCTGCCGGTGCAGGCGGTCGGCAAGTCGAACGAGCATCTTTGGGCCGCCGGGACGCTGACGTTTACGGCGGAAACGGCGCTGAAGGCGTGGATGGAGATCGGGCGGTCGGTGCATCGGGCGGGGGTGCGGAAGATCGTTCTGGTGAATTCGCACGGGGGCAATCTGGACCTTGTGTCGATCCTGTCGCGGGAGCTGCGGGTGGAGCTGGGGATGCTGGCGGTGAAATGCCAGTGGATGGGGTTCGGGGTGCCGGAGGGGCTCTATTCGGAGCGAGAGCTGACCTTTGGGATCCACGGGGGCGATCGGGAGACGTCGCTGATGCTGGCATTTCGGCCGGAGACGGTGCGGATGGAGACGGCCGAGGATTTCGGATCGACGGCGGAAGACGCCGCGATTCCTCCAATCGGGCCAGTGAGTTACGGGTGGATCGCAACAGACCTTGGGCCGTCCGGCGTGGTCGGGGAGGCGCACCTGGCGACGGCGGAGAAGGGGCGGGCGACGGCGGAGCATCAGGCGCACGGGTTTCTGGCGCTGATGGAGGATGTGGTGGCGAGCCCCCTGCCCCGGGACTGATCTGACGGGGATGTGATCGCTTGCCTCAGGCGTAAACGGGACGTGAGACGGGCGCGCGGTCGGGGGATCGCGGCGAAACAGCAAACTGGCCGAATCGCGCTGTTAACCTAGGAAAATCTGGGGAGAGATCCGTGGCGGCGTTTGGTCGGCATAACGTCAGCATTCTGTCGGACATCTTTCGGGCGAAAACCGGGATTAACGCGGCGCGCGGAAGCGCGCGGCGCAACGGCCTTCAACAATTCTGAGTATTTGGGATATTGTTTCCAGATCGGGATGCGCGGAGCCAGGCCGCGCATCACCAATGTTCATGGCTTACGCGGACGGATCGTCTTCGACCTGCCATTCACCTGTCCAGATATCGAACCGCTCGACCTCGCTGCCGCAAGGCGACATCAGGACGAGGTCATCGAAGTGCCGAACGTTCTGTACATATCGCTTTCCGATATCTCGCAATAGCTGTGCATCCGGAGATGAAACGCATCCGCCGCCATCAGGTGCCGTATTCAAAATGAGATTATATTGTCGTTCCGTCATTTTCTTTTAATACCTATACACTTCTTCCCTTTCTTCCTTCCCATCACCGCGCCGCCGCGTTTTCCGCGAGTGGTCTATCCGCAGGGTGTTACGGACCGGAAACGCAGCGGCGCAGGATCGGCAGGTCGCGACGGGCAATCCTGGGATTGGCCTCTTGAACCAGACGCCCGCCGCGCCTGCCGTGAGAGAAGAAGTAACGGGTGAACGTTGGAGCCAGCGTTTGAATAAACGTGGTAAGTTGACGTCGCGTCATGTGAGAATGCAGAAAACTCGCTGCCTGGGGATGCAATCCCTCCCAAAGCTGTTTTTAAGCGGAGCTGCATTTGTTGCTGATTCTACTGAGTCCCTTTTTGGATCGCGTAAGCGCCGGGCGCCCTGCGATAGATTGAGTCTCCCACGGCTGGCATCGCCAGATCAGGATCGCGCAACAGGTCGAGAACGCGCGGTTCGGCGTTGGTGGAGAATAAGATGACCCCCTCGCCCGTAACCCTGATGAACACGGACCGAGAGGAGAGAAGAGAAGTGAGTATCGCGACGCAGGAAAAGACACCGTTGTCAGTTCATGCGAGCGATCCCGATCGCCGAGACGGGAGTGGCCTTGAAACACTGGCGGATCGGCAGGTCTGACCGATGCAAAAGCCGATCCAGATCAACGTGCTTGGACGCATGCGCGTCACCCATGCCGGCGAGGACGCGCCGATTGTATCATCCCGCAAGACCCGCGCGCTGCTCGCCTATCTGGTGATGACGGGGCAGCCGCATCACAGGGAACATCTATGCGATCTGTTCTTTGATAATACCCATGATCCGCGCGGCGCCTTACGCTGGTCGCTGAGCAAACTGCGCACCTTGCTGAATTGGGGCAAGACCCCGAGATTGATTGCCCGTCAGGACCGGGTTGAAGTCGATATGACCGATATTTGCTTGGATATCGATTTCGTTCGCAAAACCCATGAGCATCCAAACCCGTCGACAGACAATTTGCGGCGTGCTACGAAACTTTTACTGCAGAAGCCTTTAGCGGATTTAGATCTGCAGAGATCCGAGGAATATCAACTTTGGCTATTAAGTGAACGCGAGGAGCTTCAGGAATTGCGGGCGGGTATTTTCCAGAAGCTGGCCTGGTCGAAAGATATCTCAGACCCGGAATCGCTGAAATGGCTGCGGCTTTGGTGCAGTCTCGATCCGTTTTCCCACGATGCGCCCTTCGCGCTTTGGCGGAAGCTTTCGCTACTTAATCGGAAGGACGAGGCAAAGGAGATTGCGAGCCGCTATCGGGCGCTGATGGGCCCAGAAGCTCGGGAGTGGACAAAATCGCCCGCCCCGAGCGAGGAAAACGGCGATCTGTTCCGCCTGCGGCAGAGCATCGGGTTCTGCCGGGCATCGGACGGTGTGAAGATCGCCTATGCGCGGGTCGGATCCGGACCGCCCCTGGTGAAAACGGCGAACTGGCTGAACCATCTGGAACTGGACTGGCAGAGCCCGATCTGGAGCCGGACATTCCAGGCGCTGGCCGCGCGCCACACGTTCATTCGCTATGACGAGCGGGGGAACGGCCTGTCGGATTGGGATGCGCCCGATATCAGCTTTCCGTCCTTCGTCGATGATCTGGAAACCCTGGTGGACAGTCAGGCCATAGGCCGATTCCCGCTTCTGGGGATGTCGCAGGGCTGCGCGGTGTCGATCGAATATGCGGTGCGCCACCCCGACCGCGTGTCGGCGCTGATCCTGATCGGCGGTTATGCGGCGGGCTGGCGGATCGGCATGTCGCAGGAGGAGCGGGAGCGGCGCGAGGCGGTGCTGACCCTGACCCGTCTTGGATGGGGCACGTCGAACGCCGCATACCGCCACATCTTTTCGCAAACCTTCATGCCGGATGCGGATCCCGACACACTGGCCTGGTTCGACGACTTCCAGCGGCAGACGACCTCGGCCGCGAATGCGGTGCGGTTTCAGGAGGCGTTCGGGGATATCGACGTGCGGCATCTGCTGTCACAGGTGAAGGCGCCGACGCTGGTGCTGCATGCGACGGGCGATCAGCGGATCCCGGTGGAGCATGGGCGGGAGCTGGCCGCGGGCATTCCGAATGCGCGGTTCGTGCCGCTGGAAAGCCGGAGCCACATCATCCTGAGCGACGAGCCCGCCTGGCAGGTCTGCATGGACGAGATCGAGCAGTTTCTGCACGAATACGGGTGAGCTGGCGGATCTATTCGGGCGCTCCTTGCCGATGCGAGGGGCGCTTTTTCTATTTTGCTCAACGCCTTGTGAAGTCTTTCAGAAAAAAGTCGAAGCGGCGGGAATAGCTCGGCGCGCCGGGGCGTAACCCTACCGAGAGCAGCGACAAGCGCCGCTTGAACACAGGTAGGAGCCACATTATGAAACTGATGCCCGTTCTCGCCCTTGGCGTTTTTGTTGCCGGATGCGACGAGGCCTATGCCTATGATTACAGCAGCTATGGTGCCGCCGACGCCACGGTAACTCAGGTTGCCGGTCATGGCCCGCTGACCGCGGCCAACGGCATGACGGTTTACACCTTCGACAACGACGCGCCGGGCGTGTCGAACTGCTACGGAGATTGCGCCGTGAGTTGGCCGCCTTACGGGGCTTCGGCCGGCGAGCAGCCTCCGGCCGAGGGTCTGACGACGGTCGAGCGCCGGGACGGCACGCTGCAATGGGCCAAGGATGGCGAGCCGCTCTACTTCTGGGTGGGCGACACTCAGCCGGGCGACACGACCGGGGATGGTGTTGGCGGTGTCTGGCACGTCGCGAGCTGATCGGGATGGCCCGATGCCGGTGCGGGGGACGCGCCGGCATCTGCCAAGGAACGCGGCGGGAAATCGCCGCGTGAGGCGCATTATCGCGTTGAAAAAAATGCCAAAATCGTGGAAAAGTTCGACTAGGTTACCACTAGTCCGGAACGACCCAGCACGATGGCAATCACCCCTGATCAGTTCAAGGCGGATATGATCAGTCTGTTGCCCCGCCTGCGCCGTTTCGCGCTGAGTCTGACCCGCTCGGGCCCCGATGCGGACGACCTGTTGCAGGAGGCGGTCACGACGGCGCTTCAGAAGTGGCAGCAATACGATCCCTCGCAGCCGCTGGACCGCTGGATGTTCCGCGTTGTGCGCAATCACTGGATCAGCGAGGTCCGCAAGCGCAAGGTGCGCCAGGGCGAAGGCCAGGTGGCGGCGGAGGATGCGGTGGAGCTGCAGGTGGAGAACCGCAACGAGGATATGATGACGGCGCAGCAGGTACGCCGGAAGGTGGCCGACCTGGACGAGGATCTGGCCCAGCCGTTGATGCTGGTCTGTGCGGAAGGCTACAGTTACCGCGAGACGTCGGAGATGCTGGACATTCCGATCGGGACGGTGATGAGCCGCATTCACCGCGCGCGAAAGTTGCTTATATCCAGTCTGTCGGACGGAGAGCGTGTGCTGCAATGACAGACCTGTCGGAAAAACTGAGCGCCTATCTGGATGGCGAGTTGGACCCGGGCGAGACTGCGCGGGTCCAGGCGCTTTTGGACTCCGATCCGGAAGTGCAGGCGGAACTGGACCGGCTGATCGAGGCTGACGCGCTTGCCCGGGAGGAGTTCGACGCTCAGCTCGACGATCCGGTGCCCTTCGCGCTGGCCCAGCAGATCAAGGCGGCGGAGCTGCCGGAGCGGCCCGCCAACACGAACGCGCCCGCCCGCCCGATCTGGGGCGCGCTGGCCGCGAGCCTAGCCTTCTTCCTGATCGGTGGCGCAGGCGGGTACCTTCTGCGCGGTCCAGCTGCCCCGGTCGAGACCGCCGGGTGGCTGGCCGACATCGCTGATTACCACGCGGTTTATGCCAGCCAAGGCCGGCATCTGGTCGAGGTGTCGGCAGACGAAAGCGACCATATCGAGACGTGGCTGGGCAACCAGACAGGCGTCAGCTTTTCGATCCCGGACCTGTCGGAATTCGGCCTGACCTTCGAAGGCGGCCGGTTGCTGGTCGCGAACGCAAAGCCGGTGGCGCAGCTGATGTACCGCCAGCCCGACGGGACGGTCATCGCGCTTTGCCTGCAGGAGAGCAACCGCGAAGGGGACGGGGCGCCGACCTTCAACGAGCGGACGATCAACGGCTTCGACTTCGTCTCCTGGACCGAAGGCGGCGCCGATTACGTGGTGATCGGCCCGGAAGGGGAACCGGATCTGGGCGCGATCGCCGAGAATGCGGCGGTGGAGATCTGAGGCGCCAGCATCCTTTTCGGAGGCTGGACGTTCGCCCTTTCAATCTGCTCAGCCGGTTGCGGCTCGCTTGATTTCCAGTCAACCGAGGCTGACGCCCGCCGGGGCCGGATGTAAACGTTGCGTGCCCTGCCGGTCGGTGTGAGAACCGTCCCATGAGATTTGCCGTTCTCGCCGATATCCATGGAAATGCACTCGCCCTGGAGGCTGTCCTTCGCGACATGGAGGGGCTGGGGCTTTCCGAGGCGGTCAATCTGGGCGATTGCTTCAGCGGCCCGCTCGACGCCGGGGCGACAGCGACGCGTCTGCTGGAGCGGGATTTTCCCACGATCCGCGGCAATCACGACCGATATCTGATCGAACATGATCCTTCGGAGATGGCCCCGTCTGACAAGGTGGCTTTCGATCAGCTGGAGCAGAAGCACCTTGACTGGATCGCAGCGCTTCCAAGCACGATGACGATCCATGAAACGGTGTTTCTCTGCCACGGGACTCCGACGAGCGATCAGACCTACTGGCTGGAGCGTGTCGAACAGGACGGAATGGTGCGATCCGCGACCTTGGACGAGGTCGAGCGGGAAGCGGACGGGCTGGAAGCCGATCTGATCCTCTGCGCCCATACGCATATCCCGCGGAACATTCGCTTGAGGGATGGCCGTGTCGTCGTAAATCCGGGCAGCGTCGGATGCCCGGCCTATGACGACGATGTGCCCGTTTACCACCACATGCAGACGGGCACGCCGAACGCCTCCTATGCTGTGATCGAAGGGGCGCCCGGTGATTGGCGCGTCATGTTCCGTTCGGTGCCTTACGCCTGGGATGAAGCGAGTGCGCTGGCCGCGAAGCGCGGGCGGGAGGATTGGGCCAGAGCGCTTGCGACCGGTTGGTTCGAAGGGTGAAGTGGGTGCGACGTCAGTAGCTGCTCCGTTGTAAGCGGAATGCCGTGATTTGGGTGTCTCCCACTTGAAGTGGAGCGCGGGGCGAGCGCCTGACCGCGGGCTGGCGCTGCGACGGTCCAACGGCCCGCTTTATGGCAGCCAAGCTCGTCCCGCAGATGGAGCGGGCAGTGCAACAATACCAAAGCGCCTGACCGTCGGGGCGGTCAGGCGCTCGCCCGGCGCGGCGGTGCCGCTTGATTCCGGGCGGGTGGAGCTTTTGATTGGCCTCTACCTAAGGAAGCGATGACGACCAGCGAACTGCCGGTCTTCTGTCCGACCCGGCGGAGGGAACGCCGGGCCGGACCCCTTCCCCGACCTAGAACTTGAAGCCGACGTTGAGGCTGGCGGCGAGCGCGTCTTCGTCGCCGTCGGCGAAGAGGTATTCGACGTCGCCCGTGACGCTCAGCCGGTCGGACTGGACGAAGGTCGCCCGGGCACCGACGAAGCCGCCGAGGGCCGTGTCGCTGTCGGACGTCTCGAAGCTGAAGCTGTCCTCGCCGAGGGTGAAGTTCACATCCTCTTCGTTCGTCGCCCGCCCGAAGGCCCCAACGCGGAAGGCCGTCTCGACCGCACCGAAGGAGGTGACCGCCTCGATCTGGGCGCGCGCGGCCAGCGTCTGGGCCGTGCGGCTGTCGACCTCGAGATTGGCCCCGGTCGTGCCCTTCTCCTCATAGCTGTCGTAGAAGGTTGCCGTGTAGTTGGCGGCCGCAGAGGGGCGCAGGTCGAAGCGGCCGAAGGTGAAGGTCTTGGTCTCCACATGCAGGCCGGCGCTGAGGAAGCGGCTGTCGATTTCCGCTTTCGCCGTCTCCTCGCCCCCGTTGAGATTGGTGAAGACGAGCCGTTCGCTGTCGTGGCGTTCGATCCCGGCCAGCAGGCTTGCCGTCAGGTTCGTCGTGCCTGCGGGCATCTTAAGGTATGCGCCGCCGAAGAACGACTGGCTTTCGAGCGTGGCGGATTCGATCTCGGTCGAGAGTTGCCCAGCCGAGAAGCCGCCGACGAAGCCAAGGCGCTTGCCGTCGAGGTCGCGCTCGTAGCCGCCCATGAGACCCGCGAAGTTGTGGGTGAAGGCGAGCGTGTCGCCGTCATCCTCGCGGGTGCGTTCGGCTCCGATCAGGGTGGCCCAGCCGCCATCGATCTGCGCCTGGCCGTTAATCGCCTGGTGGGCGCTGCCGGCGACGGCGCTGGTGGCCTCGTTCAGGACGGAGAAGGCGGTGGGATCGATGGTCGCCACGGTTGTTTGCGTGCCGTCTCGGGCGACGAAGGCCTTGCTGCCCTCGTCGAGGTTCACGATCTCGACATTCTCCATGACGAGCGCGGTGGAGGCACCGGGTTCGAAGCCCACACCCTGGACGTTGGCGGTATCCGCGTCGCCCGCGCCGAGGTCGATGGCGCCGAGGAGTTCGGACTCTTCGGCCAGCGTCATGATCTGGTTCCCCTCCTCGCCGAGGATCGCGAAGCTCTCCTCGTTCTCGGCGATGATGATGCCTGCGTTGAGGAAGGTCACGTTCTCGCCGGCGAGCTGGATCGCGTTGGAGGCGATGCCGTCGGTCAGGACCATGCCGCTATTGGTGACGGCCCCATCCTCGCCCGAGAGCTGGATGCCGGAAGAGGCGTCGCCTTCGGTCATGACCAGGTTGGTGTTGTCGACCGTGCCGGCGAGGCCGTCGACATTGACCCCGTCGGCGTTGAGGCCGGTGGTCAGGATCGTGCCGTTGTTGGCGACAAGAGTATCGTTGGCGTCGACCTCGATCCCTTCGGCGCCGCCAAGCAGGTCGTCGTCGAGCTCTTCGCCGTTGCCGGTCGTCAGGATCATGCTGTTGTTGATGAGCGTGACGTTGTCGCCGTCGGCTTCCATGCCAGCGGAACTGGCGCCTGCGACCGAGATCAGGCCATTGTTGATGCCGATGGAATTGTCGCCATCGACCTCAAGCCCGTCACCGTCCTCGCCCGTCGTGGCGATCATGCCCTGGTTTTCGACGGTCGAGTCGTCGCCATCGGCTTCGACCCCGTCGGCGTTCTCTCCGCTTGTTACGATGTTGCCGACGTTCAGGATATCGTTACCGTCTCCGTTGGAGGCGATGCCTTCGGAGCCCTCCCCAGTGGTGGTGATGTCGCCGAAGTTGCTGACCTGGGAGTTCTCGCCACCGGAGAACAGACCTTCGGCAAAGAACCCCGCGGTAGAAAGCATGCCGTTGTTGATGAGCAGCGCATCATCACCAGTCGAAAAGATACCTTCCGCGTCCACTCCGAGCGTCGCGATGAAGGTGTCGTTGACCACCTGCGCGCCGACTCCTTCGGAATTGATCCCATCGGCGAGTTCTCCTGTCGTGGTAATCGCAGCACTGTTCGCGATCACCGTGTTTGCACCGGCAGAACGGATGGCGAAGCTGTCTTCGCCGGAGGTGGCGATGGCGTCGTTGTTGGCGATCGTGATGTCATCGCCGTCTGCGAAGATGCCGAGGCTGTCGTCCCCGAGTGTCACGATCGTCCCGGTATTGGTGATATCGATGCCGTTGCCTTCGGCGACGATGCCGTCGGAAAGGCTGCCTTCGGTCTGGATCGCACCGGCATTGATGACGATCACCTCGTTGGCCCTGGCCACGATCCCGTCGGCGTTTTCGCCGTCGGTGAGGATCCGGGCACCCGCCACGTTTTCGGCGAGGCCGCCGTCCGCATCTACGAAGATTCCGGCCGAGTCGGTCAAGGTGCCGCCGTCGGCGGCTCTGACGGCAATCGTGCCCGTATTGGTCAGGCGCACACCGCTGGAGAGTTCTCCGGACGCGATGCCGAAGGAGTTGTCGCCCTCCACGATCACGAGGCCAGTATTCGCGACGAGGCTCGCTTCGCCGAAGGCCGCGATGCCGATGGAGCCTCCGCCTTGCGTTACGATGGTGCCGCTGTTCTGCAGATCGGCATTGTCGCCATTTGCGAGAATGCCGACCGACTCGTCGCCTTCGGTTGTGATCGTGCCGGTGTTGTCGGCCAGGACGTTTAGGCCGTTTGCAACGATCCCGGCAGCATCCAGGGCGGTTGTCACGATGGCACCGGTATTGTCGATGTCGGTGTCGTCGCCCAGAGCAAGGATGCCAGCACCGTCGTCCCCTTCGACACGGATCAGACCTAGATTGGCCAGATCGTCTTCGTCGCCTTCGGAGGTGATGCCCTGCGACCCTTCGCCGGTGCTCAGGATCGTGCCGCCACCCGAGTTGGTCACGATGGAGCTTCCACCCGTCACGCGGATGCCAGCCGACCCAGCGCCGGAGGTCTGGATTTCGCTGTCATTGAAGGCCATCGAGTTGGCCCCGCCTGCGAGAATGCCGTCTGCAAAGTCGCCGGAGGTTTCGACCCGGCCCCGCCCGCCGTTAGTCGTCAACGCGTTGACGATCAACGCATTGTCTTCGGTTGCGACGAGCCCAGACGCGAACTCGCCCGCGGTGATGACCTCCTCCTCGTTGATGATGTCGGCATTTGCACCTCCTGCCCGGATCCCCTCGGCTTCATCGCCAGAGGTCACGATCCGTCCGGTATTGACGATGACGGCGTTGTCGCCGGTCGAGAAGACGCCGAAGGCGTTAAATCCGCTGGTATCGATCTCACCATTGTTTGTGATGATGGCAGTATCGCCAGACGAGAATATGCCGTGCCCCAAGAACCCCGTGGTCATGATGTTGCCCTCGGCGGTGTTTTCGATCTCAGCATCGGCTCCTTCGGAGAACATGCCGGCGGAGAGGTCGCCGCGGATCTCCATGTCGCCGGCATTGGTCAGGGTCGCCGTGTCGCCGGTCGAGAAGATACCGTTAGCCTCTTGGCCGTTCGTGATGATCGAGCCGGTATTCACCGCGATGGCGTCGGCTTCGCCCGTGATCGAGAGGCCGTGTGCGAAATCGTCGAACGTCTCGGTGGTGCCGCCATTGAACGCGAAGTCGCCCGAGCCGCGCGCGTCGATCCCGATGCCGGAGGACGTGATCGTGCCGGTGTTGAAGATCGCTGCGCCACCTTCAGTGCTGGTCGAGGCGATCCCCGATGAGCTTGCGCCCGACGCCTCGATCGTGCCGGCGTTAGCGATCAGGGCACCGCTTGTCGTGGCCAGAATACCGCTACTGCTGTCTCCTCCGGTTCCGATATCACCGAAGTTTTCGATGAGAGCGTTCTCCCCGGTCGAAAAGATGCCGTGTGCCTCTGGGCCTTCCGTCTCGATTTCGCCTGCGTTCGAAAGCTGGGCGCCGGCGCCGGAGGAGTCGATGCCGTGCGATCCGTCGCCTTCCGTCGCGATCCTGCCTGTCTCCGTGTTCCCGATATCGGCATCATCGCCTGTCGATACGATACCTTCGGACTCCGCCCCCGTCGTTTCGATGGACCCGTCATTCAACATCGCGAAGTCGTTGCCAGTGGAGACGATGCCATTGGAGTTTTCGCCAGTGACGGTGATGTCGCCGAAGTTTTCGATGACGCCGCTGTCCCCGCTCGACAGGATACCGATCGAGCTGCCGCCGCTGAGATCGATGAGGCCACCACTCTCGATATCGGCATTCGCCCCCTCGGCGGCGATCCCGTGAGAACCTGTTCCGAAGCTGGTGATATCGCCATCGTTATCGATTAGGGCATCGTCACCGGTGGAAAGGATGCCGATGGCGCCGTCCCCGGCGGTCTCTAGGGAGCCAAAGTTGCCGATCTGTGCCGAGGCGCCCTGGGAGTCGATCCCGTGGGACAGGTTGCCGTCGGTGGCGATGTTGCCGCTGATGTTGTTGCTGATCAAGGCGTCTTCTCCGGTCGAGAGAATGCCGTTTGCCTGATTTCCCTCCGTGAAGATCTCGCCTGCATTGGTGATTTCCGCACGGGCGCCGGAGGAATCGATGCCGTGGGAGTCATTGCCTTGGGTGAAGATGGTGGCCCCGGCCTCGTTTTCGACCACATCGTCGTCGCCTTCCGAAACAATCCCTTCGGAATTGGCGGCAACAGTTTCGATGAAGCCGGTGTTCCGGATCGTCGCGTTGTTGCCGGTCGAGGTGATGCCGTTTGAGAACTCGCCGACGATGCTCATCTGCCCGATATTCTCGATCTGGGCGTTCTCGCCGTTCGACAGAATACCGCTCGCGTTCAGACCGCCGGTTTCGATGAAGTCGACATTGAAGATTTGGGCATCGGCCCCTTCGGACGCGATCCCATGCGCGCCGTTGCCTGCGGTGATGATCACTTCATCGTTGCTGAGATCGGCGTCGCGGCCGGTGGAGAGAATCCCGACGGCTTCCTCACCAAAGGTCTCGATCCGAGCGAAATTGCTGACCTCCGCAGAGGCGCCTTGGGAGTCGATCCCGTGCGATAACGCGCCGTCGGTCTGAATGACACCGCCAGATGTCTGAACGAAAGCGCCGTCACCGGTCGTCAGGATGCCTTGAGAACCTGCGCCTTGGGTTGTGATGTCGTCGTCCGCAAAGATGCTTGCATTCGCGCCGGTCGCAACGATGCCAATCGCACCCTCGCCGTTCGTTTCGATGGCGCCGAAGGGCTGGATCCCGGCATTGTCACCGGTTGAGTTGATGCCGTGGGCGCCCTGACCATTCGTGACGATGGTGCCGCTACCAAAGATTGTCGCGTCGTCGCCGGCGGAGTTGATCCCATGAGAGCCTTCTTCGTTCGTCGTCAGGTCGCCGTCGTTGACGACCAATGCATCGGCTCCGGTCGAGTTGATGCCGTGGGCTCCCACGCCCTCCGTCGTCACGTCGCCGGTATTCGTCGCAATCATCCCGGTGCCGTCGATGATAGAGATGCCGTGGGCGGCATCCTCTGACGTTTCGATGGTGCCGTCATTCGTGGCCTCATCACCATCGCCGGTTGTCTCGATCCCCGCGCCGGTGGTCTGGATCATGCCGGTGTTGGAGAGGATGTTGCCGCCATCGGTGTTTGTCGACTGGATGCCGATTGCGCTTGCGCCGCTGGTCTGGATGGTGCCGGCATTTGTGACTTCAACGCCGGAGCCATCGGTGTTGATCCCGTGGCCTTCCAAGCCCGTCGTCTCGATCAGCGCTTCCTGGCCGTTCGAAACGGACGTGTCGTCGCCAGAGACACGGATCCCGAAAGACTCCTGACCCTGAACCGAAATCGCGCCGTCATTGATGATCTGGGCTTCGTCGCCGGTTGAGCTGATGCCGTCGTTGAATGTTTCGGTCGCCGTGATGTCACCGGTATTCGTGATTTCGGCGTTCGCGCCCGAGGATCTGATCCCGGCGTTGACGTTGCCATTCACGTCGATGGTGCCGTCATTCGTGATGATGGCATCTGCGCCAGTTGATTCAATGCCGGCCACGCCGGCGCCACTTGTCGAGATATCGCCTGAATTCGTGATAGCGGCGTTATCCCCTTGGGACGAAATCCCGTCACCCCCAGCCGCGTTTGCCTGGATCGTGCCCGTATTGTCGATCTGGGCATTGTCCCCTTCGGACCGGATACCATCGGCTCCGAAGCCGGAGGTCTCGATCGTGCCGTCGTTATCGATATCGGCTCTGTCACCGGAGGACGCGATGCCGTGGGAGTCGTTGCCCAATGTCTCGATGCTGCCGTCGGCGCCGTTGTCGAGATCAGCGTCGTCCTCGGTCGAGAGGATCCCCTCGGATCCGTTGCTGAGTGTTGTGACAGATCCGGTATTCTCTACCGTAGCGCCCACGCCGGTCACCTGGATCGCAGAATCTGCGCTCTGGGTTAGGACGTCGCCTTCATTGGTGACGAGGCTGTTCTCACCCGACGCCACAATCCCAGCCCCGTTTGTGCCGAGTGATAAGATAAATCCGGAATTGGTGACCTCGGCATTGTCGCCCTCGGCAGAGATGCCGATGCCCCCCTCTTCCCCCTGTCCCCCCGTATTGATCGAGCCGTTGTTGGCGATGAGGGCATCGGCGCCTTCGGACTGGATGCCGTTGGCATTGGCGCCGGACGCTATGATGGACCCGGAATTGTCGATGTCGGCATTGGCGCCGGAGGAGAAGATGCCATGGGACGCGGCGCCCTCGGTTGTGACGGTTGCGCCCGCTTCGTTGATGACGGTCGCGTCATCCTCCGTCGACACGATCCCCTCGGCATCGTCGCTGAGGGTGCTGACCTGACCGGAATTGCTCAGGAAAGCGTCCGCACCGTTGAGAACGACGGCAGCGCCGTCCGTGGTCGACAGGGTGCCGCTATTCGTGATGTTGACATCAGCGCCGTCGGCGACAATCGCAGATCCACCTTCGCCATTGGCCGTGACCGTACCGGAATTGTCGATCTCGACCTCGTTTCCGGCCGAAAAGATGCCGAAGGAGTTGAGGCCGGATGTGGTGATGGTTCCGGTATTGGTCACGACTGAGTTTTCGCCGTTGGCGGCGATGCCGTCGGCCAACTCACCGTTGGTCGAAATGTCCCCGCTATTGGTGATGTCCCCATTCGGCCCAAACGAAACGATGCCAACGGCGCTCAGGCCTCCGGAGGTGGTGATCTCACCGTCGTTTGTGATGACCACATCTGCCCCGGAGGCGTCGACGCCTTCCACGCCGTCCGTCGTGATCTGCCCACCATCTTCAACCGTCAGGCTGTCGCCATCTACATCCAGGCGGACTGTCTCAGTCACGACCTCACCATCGGCGACCGTCACGGCCTGTTGCGTCTGGGCGGGGCCTGCGACCAGAGCCAGGGTCAGCGCGATGACCGAGGAGGTGGTGATCAGGTGGGTGGTGGTGGACTGAATGTGCGGTGGCAATGCGGATTTCATCTTTTGCTCTCTTCGGTTTCTCAGGTTCTTGGCACCGGCAATTGATGCGGCGTTGGACCTCGCGCCCGATGGGGTGACGCGCGAGGCGCGGGAATTATTCTGAAGGAATTGTGCGGGACGCCCCGTGAAGGGCGCCCCGCGAGGCAATCAGGCCGCACCGGGGGCCTCCGATTGACGCGGCCCGGCTGCTTTAGAAGAAGTGGTAATTCAGACCGATCGTGATCGTGTCGGCGCCGATATCGGTGTTGATGTCGCCGAGATCGAAACCTTCGCCGTCGGTGTCTACGTCGATCCGGTAGGTCAGGTATTCGGCGGTCAGCGACAGGTTGTCGGAGATCATCGATTCCAGGCCGAAGCCGACGACCAGCGCATCCTCGCGTTCGTCGTAGTCGATGAGGGAGAAGGACTCTCCGCCGCCACCCTCTCCGCATTCGAGGTTCTGGTCGACGTCCAGAAGGGCGACGCCGGCGGTTCCGTAAAAGAGCGAATTGCCGACGGCGAGGCCCGCGCGCCCGCGGAGGGAGGCCATCGCGTCGATCCCGGTCGAGGCGTTGCAGTCGATGAAGGCGAGATCTTCGATGAGGGAGGCATCGAAGCCTTCGTCGAAATTGCTCGCGCCGACGCTGGCGACGACACCGTAGACGAAGTTGCCGGTCTGCCAGTTATAGCCGCCCTGGAGGTTGAAGACGCCGTCGGTGCTTTCATTCTGGAAGAGGCCCAGATCGCTTTCGAAGGCGCCGATGCCGACGCTGCCGCCGACGAAGGCACCCGACCAGTCCGCGTCCTGCGCTGCGGCTTGGAGCGGCAGCAGAACTGACGTAGCGGCAAGCAGATGGCGCAGCATCGGTGATTGAGTTTTTGTCATGTCCGTTGTCCCTTGGAAATTGGCCCGACAATCGTTCGTCGGGCGCCCACCAGCGGACGTCCTAAACGCTCACCGTGGTGCGGAGCGTTTGAATTGGCGTGGTAATCCACCCTGACGGCGTTGTATTTCTCGACCGGAAAAGGCGTATCTTCACAAAGCCTTGCCACCTTTGGTGGTATCTTCGGTTGCGCCCCTTCAGCGGACCAGCTTGTGGGACTGCCGCAGGAGCGGCGTCGGCTGGATCTCGTGATGTTCGTATCCGTCCAGAGGCCGTGCGCCATTCGCCTCGAGGTGCCGGAGCATCACCTGGCTGAGCAGGTCCGCCACGCGCCGGTCTTCGGTCGAGAAGGTCGAGAGCGGCGGGGCGGTGTATTCGGAGCCGGGGAAGTTCTGGCCACCGAAGACGGTCAGGTCGCGGCCGACCGCAAGATCCAGCGCGGCGGCTGCGCCGAAGACGCCGAAAGCGAGGCTGTCCTGGATGCAGGCGAAGGCGGGGCGCCCGCCGTCGGCGAGGATCCGGGCGGCGGTTTCGGCGCCTACCTCTTCGGTCATCTCGATGCGCCAGATCTGCGGGGCGGGAAGGCCCAGCGACGCGGCCTCCTCGACTGCGCCGCGGACGTAATTGTCGGCGAAGTTCAGGCCTTCGGGCGCGCTGAGGATGTGGATCCGTTCGGCGGCGAGGGCGCGGATGGCAAGGCGGCCAGCATGGGCGTAGTCGATTTCGACCGTCGGATGCTGGTCGATCCAGTCCGTCGTGCCAAAGGTGATGAAAGGGACGCCGACATCGAGGAGGTAGCGGACGCGGGGATCGTCCTTGCGGGTGCGGCCGAGGACAAGCGCATCTGCGAGGCCTTCGTCGACGATCTGGCGCACGATCTCGGCTTCCTCATCGCGCGCGCGGGCGGCGAAGACGGCGAGGTTGAGGCCTTCGTCGCGGAGTTGCTGATCGAGGGTCGAAAGGAGTTCGAGGAAGATCGGCGAAGCGAAGCGCTGTTGGGGCGGGGAAAGGAGGACGGCCACGCGGCCCGACTTGCCGCCGCGCAGGGCACGGGCGGCGGCGTTGGGGCGGTAATCGTAGTGCCGGGCAAGGTCCCGGACGGCGCGGCGCGTTTCGGATTTCACCCGCGGATCGTCGCGCAAGGCGCGAGAGACGGTGGAGACGTCCACGCCAAGTTCAGCCGCAAGCGTCTTGAGCCCGATCCGTTTCCGCATCTCTCCTCCACCGGGTGTGCCGCGCCGCACGTTGCCCTTGAGTACCCGGTCGATGGGGCGGTGGAAACAGGAATCCAAACGTTTGTATTGACGGCGGAGGCGGAATCGACGCTCACTTCTTTAAGGAGAAGGCGGAGGCGATGATCAAACTGGTGGCTCTGGTCCGCAAGAAGAGCGGGATGACGCGGGAGGCGTTCCGGGACTACTGGGTCGGCACGCACGCGCCTTTGGCCGCGGCGATCCCGGGGATGCGAGGCTACCGGATCAACGTCGCGGGCGATCCGGGGGATCTGGAATCTGCGGAGTATGACGGGTCGGCCGAGATCTGGTTCGACAACCGGGCGGCGATGGAGGCGGGTTTGGCCTCGACCCAAGGGGTGATCGCCGGAGACGACACGGCGCATTTTACCGAGAGCATCGAGTTTCTCGTGACCGAGGAGCATGTGATCCTGCCGAGGGAGGGCGCAGGATGAGCGCGCGGATGTTTCCAGTGCCGGATCGCCATGAGGGCAAGGTCTATGTGGTCACCGGCGGCGCGCAGGGTATCGGGCGGGCTTGTGCGGAGCGGTTCGCGGCCGAAGGCGCGCAGGTGATGATCGCGGATGTGGACCCGGCGGGGGAGGCGGTCGCGGAGGCGATCGGCGGGGCGTTTCACATGACCGATATGTCCGATCCCGAGGCTGTGCGGGGTCTGGCCGCGGCGACGGTCGAGCGGTTCGGGCGGATCGATATCTGGCACAACAATGCCTTCACCGCCGTCTTCAAGCCGATCCACGAGCAGACGCTGGAGGAGTTCGACCAGATCACCGGGGTCGGCATCCGGGGTTACTGGATGGGCGCGAAGGTGGCCGTGGAGCAGATGCGCAAGCAGGGCGGCAAAGGCGTGATCGTGAACACGGCAAGTGTGCAGAGCTTTGTCGGCGAGAAGGGGTTTTCGGCCTATCAGGTCACGAAAGGGGCGGTGCTGGCCCTGACCCGGTCGCTGGCTTTGGATCACGCGCCGGACATTCGCGCCGTCGCCATCGCGCCCGGGTTGATCGCGACGAAGGCGATCGAGGGGATTGCCGAGGACGTGATGGAGGAGGTGATCGCGGGCATCCCGGCGGGTCGGGCGGCGGAGCCGGAGGAGGTCGCGGCGCTGGCCGCTTTCATCGCGTCAGAGGAGGCGGACTACATGTCAGGCACCGCCGTGATCCTCGACGGCGCCTATCTGGCGATCGGGTGAGCGGGGTGGCGGTGTTCTCTGAGATCGAGGGCGGGCTGGACTGCCGGTTCATGGGCGAGGTTCTGCGGATCGCGCCTTGGGGTGCCGATGCGCTGCGGGTGCGGGCGCGGCCGGGGGTCGCGCTGGTGGCTGGGCATGTGGATGCGCTGTTGCCTGTGGAGAACCAGTCGGCGGTGATCGAGATCAGCGAGGACCGGGCAAGCATCACGCGCGGCCGGATCCGGGCGGAGGTGGTACTGACCGATCGCTACGGCGCCGATATCAAGCGCGAGGCGGTCATCCGGTTCGTCCGGTCCGATACCGGGGAGGAGCTGCTGAGGGAGACGCGTAGCCATTTCGCGGGGCCCCGGACGCGGAGTTTCAAGGCGCTCGCCTCAGGGTCCTGGCGGCTGGAGCAGCAATTCGCGGCTTATGAGGGCGAAAGCCTTTGGGGGATGGGGCAGCCGCAGCACGGGGCGATGGACCTGAAGGGTGTGTCGACGACGCTGTTGCAGCAGAACGCCCATGCGGTGATCCCCTTCGTGGTGTCGTCTCGCGGCTACGGGTTTCTGTGGAACAACCCCGCCGTCGGAAAGGCGGAGTTCGCGCGGAACGTCACGCGGTGGACGGCCGAGGCGACGGGGGTGCTGGATTACTGGATCACCGCCGGCGACAGCCCGCCGGAGATCGTGCGGGCCTATGCGGCGGCGACGGGACGCTCGCCCGACGTGCCGGACTGGGTGCTTGGCTTCTGGCAGTGCAAGCTGCGCTATCGCAATCAGGAGGAGCTTCTGGGGATCGCGCGGGAATATAAGCGGCGGGGGTTGCCGCTGTCCTGTATCGTGATCGATTTCTTCGCCTGGACCCGGCAGGGAGAATGGAAGTTCGACCCCAAGGACTGGCCCGACCCCGAGGGCATGGTGGCCGAACTGCGGGAGATGGGGGTCGAGCTGATGGTCTCGATCTGGCCCACCGTTTCGGCCGCGTCGGAGAACTATCGGGCGATGACCGAGCGGGGGCTACTTCTGACGACCGAACGGGGGATCCCGGCGGTCATCCCCTTCCCCGACAAGGATCCGTTTGGGCCGGGATTCTTCACCTATTACGACGCGTTCAATCCCGAGGCACAGAGCTTCCACTGGGACGTGGTCAAGCGGAACTATGTGGACCGCGGCATAAGGCATTTCTGGCTGGATGCCTGCGAACCCGAGATGCGGCCGGCGCATCCCGAGAACGTGCGGACAGCGCGCGGTAACGGGGCCGAGATGCTGTGCGCCTATCCGCTGCTTCATGAAGAGGTCTACCGGCGCGGGCTGAGCGAGGCCGGGGTTGAGGGCGGCACGCTGCTGTGCCGGTCGGCCTGGGCCGGGTCGCAGCGGCATGGGGTGATCCTGTGGTCGGGCGATGTCTGGTCGGACTGGGACTGGTTTCGGGCGCAGATCCCCGCGGGGCTTCATGCCGGAATGGCCGGGATGGGCTGGTGGACGACGGATATCGGCGGGTTCTATGACGGGCACGGCGGATCGGAGGCATTCCGGGACCTGCTGGTGCGGTGGTTCGAGTTCGGGGTGTTCTCGCCCATATGCCGGTTGCATGGGTTCCGGGTGCCCGATGACGTACCCCCGCCCCTGCCCGGCGAGCGCGTCACCTATGGGCAGGACACGTTCAACATCTTCACCAATTCCGGCGGGTCGAACGAGGTGTGGAGCTTCGGTGAGGCGGTCGAGGCGGTGCTGGTCCGGCTGCTGGCCTTGCGGGAAAGGCTGCGGCCCTACCTCGAGGACGCATTCGCCACCTATGCCGCGACTGGCGATCCCGTCATGGCGCCGCTGTTCTACCACTTCCCGGACCAGACGGAGCTTTATGACCGGGGCGACGCCTATATGCTCGGCCCCGATATGCTGGTCGCGCCGGTGCTGGACGCCGAGGCGGTTGCACGCGCGGTTGCGCTGCCGGAGGGTGAGACATGGATCCACGCCTGGACGGGTACCGCCCATCCCGGCGGCACTGCGCCTGAAATTGACGCGCCCTGGGGGCAAATCCCTGTTTTCATACGCGAAGGCCGGGCCGAGGCCCTGCTGCCCCTCTTTCGGGAAGGGACGGGCTGACCGATAACGACGCCAGGCCCTTCCGGGCGCGGACTGGCGCGACACCAACAAGGAGGAGGACCATGATGAAACAGACACTCGGCCTGGCCGTTCTGACGGCCACGATCGGCGGCGGCGCACTGGCGCAGGACGTGACCCTGACGCTCTGGACGGAAAGCGCGACGGCGCCCGAGGGGGTCTTTGCGCAAGAATTCTCCGAGATGGACAACGGCATCACGATCGATGTGCGCGAAATCCGCTTCGACGATCTGGTGACGGATACGCTGCGCGCTGTGGCGACAAACACGAACCCCGACCTGATCGCGATCGACAATCCGGATCACGCCGCCTTCGCCTCTCGCGGGGCGTTTCTGGACATCACCGACCGGGTGGCAGGCTCGGACGCAATCGATATCGAGGCGGTCTTCCCGGGGCCGCGCGCAAGCCTGACATGGGAGGACCGGATCTATGGTATTCCGCGCGCGTCGAACACCATCGCGCTTTACTACAACCGAGAGATGTTCGAAGCAGCGGGGCTGGATCCCGACAGCCCGCCCGCGACATGGGACGAGTTACTGGAGGCCGCCCGCGCGCTGACCGACCCTGAGAACGACGTCTACGGCATCGCGTTTTCGGCGCGCGCGTCTGAGGAAGGGACTTTCCAGTTCCTGCCCTGGGCGCAGATGGCCGGCGGCGGTTATGAGAACATCAATGCCGAGGGCGTGGCGGACGCGCTGGCGCTGTGGAAAACGTTCCTCGACGAAGGGCTCGCCTCACCCGACACACTGACGCGCGGCCAGTGGGATTCGACGGGCACGTTCAACGGCGGGAATGCGGCCATGGCGATCTCGGGCCCGTGGGAGCTGGGGCGGATGGCCTCCGACGCCGATTTCAACTGGGATGTCACGCTGCTGCCGGTGAAGGAAGAAGGCGGGCCGCGCGCCTCGGCGCTGGGGGACTTCAACCTGGCAATCTTCGCCAATACGGAGCACCCGGACGAGGCGTTCCAGTTCCTGGAATACTACCAGAGCCAGATCGACCGGGTGTGGCCCGAATTCACCCGCCTGCCGTCCGTTGCGGGGGTCGCGCTGGCGCCGACGGGTGACGAGCGGATCGATGCGGCGGCGGCCGTGTTCACCGAGCAGTTGGGCTATGCAGTGAACCGCGGCCCGCATCCCGAATGGCCACGGATCAGCAACGAGATCCAGGATGCCTTCCAAGCGGTCCTGACCGGGCAGGCCGAGGCGCAGGAGGCGCTGGACGAAGCGGCCGAAGGCATCGACCGGATCATCAACTGATGCCCGGCAGGGCGGCGACTTGCCGCCCTAACGCGGCCTCGGGATAAGGAGGATCATGCGACGCGTCCTATCCTCGATGCGAGACGGGATCGGCTTCGATACCGCGCTGGTGATCCTCACCCTGAGCTACCTGTTCGTCTTCGCAGGGCTGCCGCTGATCTACAACGTGGTGATCAGCTTTCAGACGGTGGACGTGTTCAGCCTGGGCACGTTGATGCACCCCTCGGCGGGGACCGAGAATTACCAGAACATATTCGACGACCGGCAGGCGGGCACGGTCTTGTGGAACACGATCATTTTCACGCTGGGGTCGGTCGCGATCCAGTTCACGCTGGGCTTCGCGCTGGCGCTGTTCTTTCACCAGAACTTCACCGGCGCGACGTGGATCCGGGGGCTGTTCCTAGCGGCCTGGGTGATGCCGGGGTTGGTGGTAGGCGTCTTGTGGAACTGGCTTTTGTCGGGAGATTTCGGCGTCATCAACCACGTGCTGGAGAACGTGGGGCTGATCGACGAGCCGGTCTTCTGGCGATCGGACCCGGAGACCTCGCTCTATTCGGTGATGATCGCGAATATCTGGTACGGGACGCCCTTCAACATGATCCTTCTGGCGGTCGGCCTGTCGTCGATCCCCGAGGACCTTTACGAGGCGGCGGAGCTTGACGGGGCCAACGCCTTCCAGCGGTTCTGGACGATCACCCTGCCGATGATGCGGGCGACCATCGGGGCGGTGCTGGCGCTGGGGGTCATCTTCACCCTGCAGCAATTCGACCTCTTCGCCGCGATCACGCAAGGCGGCCCGGCGGGGTCGTCGACCGTCGCGCAATACTGGTCGTGGGAGCTGAGCTTCCGCGAGTTCGATTTCGGGCGCGGGGCGGTGATCTCTGTCCTGATGATCATCGTGGTGCTGCTGGTCAGCGTGTTCTACGTGCGGTCCACCAAGGCGGAGACGCAGCTGTGACGCCTGCGATGACCAACCGCCTGATGCTGATCGCGGCGCTGTTTCTGGCGGCGATCTATCTGTTTCCGCTTTACTGGATGTACGTCACCAGTCTTAAGACGCAGTCGTCGATCTTCGCGGTGCCGCCGGAATTTCTGCCGGGTGTCCCGCAATGGGAGAATTACGCGACCATCTGGGAGGTCGCGAACATCCCGCGCTTCATGTGGAATTCGCTGGTCATCGCCTTTGGCGTGACGCTGATCACGGGGGTCTTCGGATCAGGCTGCGCCTATGTGCTGGCCCGCTATCGCAATGGTTGGATTGACGCCGCTCTGTTCGCGGTGCTGACCCTGCAGGTGCTGCCGCCCTCGCTGATGGTGACGCCGATCTTCGTGGGTTTCTCGTGGGCGGGGCTGCTGGAGTATCCGCGCTTTGCGGCGGTTCTGGCGATCTCGGCCAAGACGATGCCGTTCTTCGTGATCCTGTGCCGGGCCGCCTTCATGACCGTGCCGCGCGAATTGGAGGAGGCGGCGCTGGTCGACGGCAACAGCCGGGCGGGCGCGTTTGCGATGATCGTGCTGCCGCTGGCGCGCAACGGTCTGCTGATTTCGGCGCTGCTGGTCTTCATGCAGGGCTTTGGCGAATACGTCTATTCGGCCTCGATCATCGCCGATAACCGGCTGCAGCCCGCCTCGATCGGGATGACGAATTACCTGCAACCGAACCAGGTGAACTGGAACGCCATCATGGCTTTTGCGGCCACCTATGTGACCCCCATCCTTGCCGCTTTCGTCCTGCTGCAACGCCGGATCGTGAACGGCCTGACTGCCGGAGCCCTGAAATGACGGCCCAGATCGCGCTTGAGAACGTTCAGAAGCATTACGGCACCTTCCACGCGCTGAAGGATATCGATCTGGCGATCCCGAAGGGGCAATTCGTAGCGCTTGTCGGCCCCTCGGGCTGCGGGAAGTCGACCCTTCTGCGGTCGATCGCGGGGCTGGAGAGTATTTCGGGCGGGGTGCTGAAGATCGACGGCGCGGTGGTGAACGATCTGCCGCCGCGCAAGCGCGATCTGGCGATGGTGTTCCAGTCTTACGCGCTTTACCCGCATATGTCCGTGCAGGACAATCTGACCTATGCGCTGCGGCTCAAGCGGGTGCCGAAGGCAGAGCGGGCGAAGCAGGCCGAAAAGGTCGCGGCGATCATCGGGCTGGAGGATCTGCTGGACCGCAAGCCGCGCGAGCTGTCGGGCGGCCAGCGGCAGCGGGTCGCCATGGGCCGCGCGATCATCCGGGAGCCGAAGGCGTTCCTGTTCGACGAGCCGCTGTCGAACCTCGACGCTGCTCTCCGCGTGCGGATGCGCAAGGAGGTGCGGGCGCTGCATGACCGGATCGGCGCGACGAGCGTCTATGTCACCCACGACCAGATCGAGGCGATGACGATGGCCGATCACGTCGTGGTCCTGCAGGCCGGCGTGATCGAACAGCAAGGGGCGCCGATGGAGCTGTATGACCGCCCGGCGAACCGGTTCGTCGCCGGGTTTATCGGGTCGCCCGCGATGAATTTCGTCCCGGGGGTGTTCGCGGAAGACGGGACGGTGCGGCTGGAGATGCCAGGCGCGCCGGAAATCACCGTGGAGACGCCTGGACGCAGCGGGCAGGCGGTGATCGTCGGGATGCGGCCCGAGCACCTGGCGATCGGGGAGGCCGCGGGGTCAACCATCCGGGCCGAGATCGATGCGGTCGAGCAGACGGGATCATCCTGCTACCTGTTCACGGCGGGCGATCCGGAAGTTCTGATCACGACGGATGGGACAACCGCCATCAAGGCGGGCGACCGGATCGAGCTGAGCATCGCGCCGGGGCAGGTTCATCTGTTCGATCCGGAGAGCGGGCTGGCCCTGCGGGGGTGACCCCTACCAGGCGCGGCCGCTGCGTGTGGTGGTCCTGATCCGGTAAAGGGATGTCGTGGCGGTGATGTAAAGCTCCGACAAGTCAGCGCCGCCGAATTCCACATTCGTCACCATCTCGGGCACCGGCACGTGGCCGACCTGCGTGCCGTCGGTGTCGTAGATATAGACGCCATCGCCGCCCGCCACCCAGAGGCGGCCTGTGGCGTCGACGCGCATCCCGTCGGGTACGCCGACCGGCATGACCGCGAAGTCACGCAGGTTCGACGCGGTGCCATCGGCGAAGTCCAGGGCAAGCACCTTGTGGTGCGTTTCGGAACTGTCGGAGACGTAGAGCGCCCGCTCATCCGGCGAGAGGCAGAGGCCGTTGGGGCGATAGATGTCGGTGACGACGGGCCGAGGGGCCTCGGCCGTGGCGCCCACGGCGAAGACGAAGGCGCCGTCGATCTCCTGCGCCTGCTGATAGCCGTGAAGCGCGCCTTCCAAGTTGCGGACCCCGAAGGGCGGATCGGTGAAGAGGATCAGCCCCGTGCTGGTGCAGATCACGTCATTCGTCGAATTGAGGACGCGGCCGTCGTAGCTGTTCGCGAGCGCCTCGCGCCCAGCCAGCGCGCCGTCTGGGCCAACGGTCAGCGCGGTCAGGCTGCGCGTCGAATGCTCGCAGGAGAGCACCCTTCCCTGCCCGTCCCGTGTGAGGCCGATGGCGAAATGCGCGTTCTCCATCCATGTGGACACGCCATCCGTCGACCAGCGCAGGATCGCATTGCCGGGGATGTCGGTGAAGAGAAGGCAGTCGTGCTCGGCCAGCCAGCAGGGCCCTTCGGTGAAGCTGAGCCCGCCTGCAAGCTGTTCGAGGTCACCGGCCAGAAGATCGCTCATCCCATTGCTCCTTTTCCGCGCACCCAGCGGTCGATCAGGACGACGCCGACGACCAGCGCGCCCTTGATGACCTGTTGGGTGTTGAAATCCACGTTCATGATCGCAAGCCCGTTGTTCAGGACGCCGATCAGCAGGACGCCCAGCATCGTCCGCGGCATGGACCCGTAGCCGCCGCCCAGACGCGTCCCGCCGATGACGGCGGCGGCTATGGCGTCGAATTCCAAGCCGATCGCGCCGTCCGCCCGTGCATTTCCGATGCGCGCAATCAGGATCATGCCGACGATCCCCATCAGCGCCCCGGTCATGGTGAAGATCGCGATCCGCAGCCGCCCGACCGGCAGGCCGAGCATCGCCGCGCTCTCGGCATCGCCGCCCAGCGCGTAGGTGTTCGACCCGAAGCGGGTGCGGGCCAGCAGCCACCACAGGACCAGCGCGACGGCGACGAGCCACCAGAATGCGGCGCGACTGCCGAGGAAGTCACCAGTGGCAAAGAGGGCGCGGAACCAGTCGGCATCGAAGAGGATCGTCTGGCCGCCGGTCAGCGTCAGCGCCACGCCCTGGGCGATGAAGAAGCTGACCAGCGTCGCAATGAAGCTCGGCACGGCGATGTAGACGACCAGGAGGCCGTTCAGCAGGCCGAACCCGGCCCCGACGAGCAGACCGATGGGAATGGCCCAGGCGCCGTATCCGGCGGCAAGCGCCAGCGCGGTCACGACCGCAGCGGCGGAGGCGACAGCGCCGACAGACAGGTCGATCTCTCCCGCCAGGATCACGAAGGTCATCGCCGCGGCGGCGATCCCGAGGATGGCGACCTGGCGGCCGATCCCGATCAGGTTCGACGGGTCGCGGAAAGCGGGGCTGATCAACATCAACGCGCCGATGACGAGGATGACGGCAAGGACGAGGCCGTAATCGGCGAGGTTCGCGCGGCGGAGGGTCACGGGCGCGCCCCGCTGGCCAGACGCTCCAGCACGACGGCGACCAAGATGATGACGCCTTTGACGATGTATTGCGCGTCGATGTTGATGTTCATCAGCACCATGCCGTTGTTCAGCGCCGCGATCAGCGCGGCCCCCATCAGGGTGCGGACAAGCGAGGCGCGGCCGCCGAAGAGGCTCGCCCCGCCGATGATGACCGCGGCGATGGCGTCGAGCGTCAGCGCGGGGACGGAGGCGGGCGCACCCGAGCCCAGCCGCGCCGCCGACAGAATCGCGGCAGCGGCGACGAGGAAGCCCATGATCGCGAAGACGGTGATCTTCCGTCGCCGGACCGGCACGCCGGACAGGCGGGCGGCGGCCGGATTGGCGCCGACGGCGTAGAGCTGACGGCCAGCCACCGTGCGGGTCAAGTAGAAGATCGCGACAGCGAAGGCGACCGCGGTGATCCAGAGCGGGACCGGGAGGCCCAGGAAGCGGGCGTCGTAGAAGAGGACAAGGAACGGCTCGCTCAGGATCGCGACGGAGATGGCGCCGGTGAAGACGAAGGACAGGCCGGTGGCGATGGCCATCATGCCAAGCGTCACGATGAAGGACGGGATGTCGCCCAGAACGGTGATGATCCCGTTCGCCATGCCGATCGCCGTCCCGAGGAGCAGTATGACCAGAACCGCCAGCGGCCACGGAAGACCCGCCCCCATGATCTGCGCAAGAATGACGGCGAGAAGCGAGACGACGGCGCCGACGCTCAGATCGATCTCACCCAGAAGGATGACGAGTGTCATGCCGAAGGCCACAAGCATCAATGTCGCGCTGTCGGTCACAAGCCGTTCGAAATTGCGAAGGTTGAAGAAGAAGTCGGAGGACAGACTGAAGAAGAGAAGGACGGCGATGAGCCCGGCATAAGGCAGGATATCACGCAGGAGACGGGCGATCGGGAAACGCGGGGATGGCTGTGCCGCGCTCATGCCGCTTGGTCTTCGCTGAAGGCGAGGTCGAGCAGCCTTTCTTCGGTCGCGTCCGCTGCAGAGACGACCCCCGCCACCTTGCCATGAGCGATGACGGCGATCCGGTCGGAGATCTGCAGAAGCTCGGGCAGTTCGGACGAGATGGCGAGGATCGCCGTTCCGTCCTCGGTCAGTTGTCGGATCAGGGCGTAGATCTCGGCCTTGGCGCCCACGTCGACGCCGCGCGTCGGCTCGTCAAGCAGGATCACCCGGGGCCGGATGGCGAGCCATTTGGCAAGCGCTACCTTCTGCTGGTTGCCGCCCGAGAGCGTTTCGACGGCCACGCTGCCGCTCGCTGCTTTCACTCCCAAGCGATCCATCCAGTCCCGCGCGAAGGCGACGATGCGGCGGGGCGGAACGATGCCTTTGGTGGCAAGCGTGTCGAGGCTGGGCAGGGCGATGTTGTCGGCGACCGACAGCGGCAGGACGAGGCCGAGGCCCTTGCGATCCTCCGACACGTAAGCCACGCCGCGCGCCAGCGCCTGCCGGATATCGCCCGGTGCGTAGGGCTCGCCGAAGAGGCGCATCTCGCCCGCATCGGGGCGGTCGATGCCCGCGATCAGGCGCGCAAGTTCGGTGCGCCCTGCCCCCATCAGCCCGGCGATGCCCAGCACCTCGCCCGTATGAAGCGTCAGATCGGCCCCGCGAACGGCCCGGCCGCGCGATAGCCCCCGCGCCTCGAGCGCGACGGGCAGCGTGTCGGGATCGAGCCCGTGGCGATCTTCGGCCACCTCCCGGCCGACCATCGCGCGGATCAGGGCGGGACGGTCGACTTCGGCGGTCTCAGCCGCCATCACGAAGCGGCCGTCGCGCAGGACGGTGATCCTGTCGGACAGCGCGAAGACCTCGGACATGCGGTGGGTGATGTAGACGATCGCGACGCCGTCTTCGCGAAGGCGGCGGACCAGATCGAACAGCAGCTCTTCCTCGGCCCGCCCCAGCGAAGAGGTCGGCTCATCGAGGATCAGGACGCGCGGGTTCTGGGCACAGGCGCGGGCGATTTCGACCATCTGACGTTGCCCGCTGCTGAGCGTCGCCGCCAGCCGCCCTGCATCGAGGGCGATGCCGAGGCGATCGAGGATCGCCTGCGCCTCGCCCCGCATTGCGGCCTTGTCCAGCCACAGGCCGCCTGCCCGGGTCGGTTCGCGCCCGATCAGGAGGTTTTCGACGATGGTCCGGTTGGGCAGGATCGTGAGTTCCTGAAAGACCGTGTGGATGCCCGCTGCCTTGGCCTCGGCCGGGGTGGCAAATCGCACGACGGAGCCGTCCAGCCGGATCTCCCCCGCATCGGGCGGGAAGAGGCCCGAGACGATCTTCATCAGCGTGGATTTACCCGCGCCGTTTTCGCCCATCAGCGCATGGACCTCGCCCGCGCGCAGATCGAACCGGGCGCCGTCCAGCGCCAGAACGCCCGGGAAGCGCTTTGTGATATGGGTCAGATCGAGGCGCATTGGGTCGGCTCCGGAAGGCGGACCCCAGGAGCCCATGATGTTCAGTTTTCCCAGGGCGGCGTCGTGCCGGGATACTGAACCTCCCACATCTCCTGATAATTGTCCGCCGTGACCAGAAGGTTGGGCGTGATGATCTCTTCGCACAGTTCGGCGCCGAGGGTCGCCTGGCTGAGCCCCTGCAACGCGGCGCGGCCTTGCAGCGCGGCCTGCTGGCCAGACAGCGCGACGATGTTGGTGTCGCCCGAATGGAACTGCATGTAGCCCGGCACCTCGCTGTCATAGCCCGCGATCGGGATGTCGCGGCCGGATTGCTCGACAGCTTCGGTCGCGGCGTTCACGGCAAGCGACCAGGTCGCGACGATCCCGGCGAGGTCGGGATTGGCCTGGATCACGTTGGTCGCGAGTTCCAGAAGGCGATCCTGGCTGAAATCGGACTGAAGCGAAATGATCTGCCCGCCCGCGGCGCCAACGGCGTCGAGCACGCCCTTCTCCCGGTCGCGGATCGTCTGCAACGCAAAGGGAATGCCGAGGATAGCGACCTGCGCGTTCGGGGCGCCGATCGCCTCCATCATCGCGGCGGTCGCGTCATAGCTGCCCTGGTAGGAGGCCGCGTTCATGACCGAGATCACCTCACCCCGCGCAGGGGCGCCGCCGACGATGAAGACCGGGATGTCCGCCTGGTTCGCGCGTCGGACGGCCTGCCCGATGGAGCCCGCATCGACGGCGGTCAGGAAGATCCCGTCGACCCCGCGCTGGACCAGCGCATCGAACTGGCTAAGCTGGGTGTTGGCGTCGAAATCGGCGTTGCTGACAAGGAGTTCGACGCCGAGTTCCTCGGCATAGGCCTCGGCCCCCGCGACCAGCGTGCGGCTGAAATCGTCGGACTGGTTGTTCGTCAGAAAGCCGAAGGTCAGCCCCCGCGATCCGATGTCCGAGGCCTGTTCGGGTGTCAATTCCAGCGCCTCGGCCGTTCCCAGACAGGTCTGCGCGGAAACTGGCGCGACCGCCAACAGGCCGATGATCACAGCCGCCGTGCCACGCGTCAGCGCGGTGAGTGTCGGGTATCCCATTGCTCTTCCTCCCATGAGCAGCGTTTCGCATAGCAGACCGCAGATCGGGGATTTTATCAATACAAACGTTTGTATTTTGCTTGCCGTGCCCCGCAACACAGGCGAGAGATGGGGTGTCTTCCAACCGAAGGTCGTCGTGATGCTCCGTGCCCTCTTTCAAGTTGACACCAATCGCCTCACCTGCCGGATCGGGCGCGAGACGCTATTGGTCGAACCGGTCGGGCCGTCGGCGATCCGCGTGCGCGCGACCAAGAACGCGCGCTTCGACGACACGCTGCCGAGCGGATTGCTGGACGACTTTTCCCCGCCAGAAGCGGAGCTGAGGATCGACGGCGATCTGGCGACCGTGACGACCGGGCGTCTGCGGGCCGAGATCCGCAAGATGCCGCGCGGGCTGGAGCCAACGCTGGAGATCGCGTTCCACGACACCGAGACCGGCGCGGTGCTGCTGGAAGAGGAGATGCCCCACATCCTCTACCCCAACACCCGCAACTACGACGCCGAAGAGGGCAACCTCTGGCGGATCGAGACGCAGTTCAAGGCCCATGAGGGCGAGCGTTTCTACGGGCTTGGCCAGCACCAGCACGGGCGGCTCGACCAGAAGGGCTGTGTGATCGACCTGTTGCAGATGAATACCGAGGTGGTGATCCCATTCCTCGTCTCCTCCCGCGGGTATGGCCTGATCTGGAACAACCCCGGCACCGGCCGGGTGGAGCTGGCGCAGAACCGCACGCGCTGGACGCTCGATGCCTCGCCGCAGATCGACTACGTCGTCGTCGCAGGGCCAGAGCCCGCGGCCATCCTGCAAGGTTATGCCGCACTGACCGGCCATCCGCCGATGATGCCCGATTGGGCGATGGGATTCTGGCAGTGCAAGCTGCGCTATTCAACGCAGGACGAGGTGCTTGAGATTGCGCGGGAGTATCACCGGCGCGGCCTGCCCGTTGGCTGCTTCGTCATCGACTTCTTCAACTGGACGAAGGGCGGCGAGGGCCGCATCGATCCGGCCGCCTTCCCCGACCCCGCCGCGATGGTGGCCGAGTTGGAGGCGATGGGGATGCGGCCCATGATCTCGGTCTGGCCAACAGTCAACGCCAATGCCGAGAACTTCGAAGAGATGCGCGATGCCGGCTATCTGATCGAGCATCGGCGGGGGGTGCAGGCGTCGTCCATCTTCCTCGACGCCAATTCCGAGGGGCGCGTGCCGCTGTCCTTCTACGACGCGACGAACCCCGACGCGCGGGCCTATCATTGGGCGCGCCTCCGGGAGGGCTATGTCAGGCACGGATTCAAGGCCTTCTGGCTGGATGCGAACGAACCAGAGGTCTATCCCGCCCATCCCGACAACCTGCGTTATCACCTGGGCGACGGGCGTGCGGTGACGAACGCCTATCCGGTGCTGCACCAGCAGGGCTATGCGGAGCATATGGCGGAGGAGGGGATCGAGGGCGGCGTGCTGCTATCGCGGTCGGCCTGGCTGGGCACCCAGCGCTATCCGGTAGTCGTCTGGTCCGGCGACGTGCATTCCACCTTCCCCGATCTCGCCCGGCAGATCCGTGCCGGGCTCAATATGGCGATGAGCGGGATCCCCTGGTGGACGACCGATATCGGCGGGTTCAAGGGCGGCGATATCCGCGACCCTGCTTTCCACGAACTGCTGGTGCGGTGGTTCCAGTACGGCGTCTTCTGCCCCGTCTTCCGGCTGCACGGCTTCCGGCAGGACAGCAACGGGGACGAGCGGTTGGGCCGCGACTTCCTCTTCGGCGGGGCGGATAACGAGGTGTGGAGCTTCGGGCCCGAGGTCGAGGCGCTGTTGACGGCCTGCCTGTCTCTGCGTGAGCGGCTGCGGCCCTATGTGACGGCACAGATGGCGGCGGCGCATGAAACGGGCGTGCCGCCGATGCGGCCCCTCTTGCTCGAGTTTCCGGGCGACCCCGACGCGGTCGGGGTGGACGATCAGTTCATGCTCGGGCCGGATGTCCTCGTTGCTCCGGTGCTCGAAGCCGGAGCGGCAGTGCGCAGGCTCTATCTTCCGAAGGGACCGACCTGGCGCGATGCGTGGAACGGCGAGTCGTTAGACGGCGGCCAGTGGATCGAGCGGGACTGCCCGATCGACTTGATCCCGGTCTTCCTGCGGGAAGGTGCGAACCCGGATCTCGTGGAAGCGTTCGGGTCCGACTGACCGGTCAAAGCGCGCGCTCCTGCCCCAACGTCGCGAGTTGCCGCCATGCCGCGAGGACGACCGGGTTCTCATCGGTCTTCCAGCGCCGGGCGATCAGTTCCATGTCGATGGCTCCAAGCTCTTCCGCCAGCTCCACCAGTTCCCCCTGTCCGATTGCATTTCGCGCCAGCGCACTCGGTACCCAAGCAACCCCAAGGCCGGATCTCGACAGCTGCAGCGCCGCCGTGGTCAGCCCCGTCTCTGCGACCACGTTGACCTGACACTTGCCTTCAAGACCCGGCAGGATATGGCGCGAAAGCGCGATGCCGAGGAAAACATCCGCCGGATATCCGATCAGCCGCAATTCGCCGTTGTGGAAGCGCCACATGATGTCGCGCGCGTGATCCTGCGCCGCGACCGGGATGAGCTTCTCGTGGCCCAGCGTGACTTCGGTCAACACGTCCGGCAGCTCTGCCGGAACCTCGGCGAGTATACGGTAGGTCAGCGCGACCGACGCCTCGCGCGTCATCAGCATCGTCTCGCATTCATCGAAATTGGCGGACCTGAGGCGGATATGGATCTTTCCCGGCTGGGTCAGGACCGACACCATCTCTGGCCCCAGCGCCGTCGTGATCGCGTGCTGGCTGGCCACAACGATCTGTCGCGCGCCGCTTCCATGTTCAAGGCGCATCTTCGACAGAAGTTGGCCCTGTGACGAGGCAAGCTTCCGCAGCTCCGCCTCATGCGCCTTGAGGATCGGGGACGGGCCACTTGGACGGGCGCTGCGATCGATGATGTCGAAGCCAAGAACATCCTCCAAAACCTTGATGCGCCTTGAAAACGCAGGTTGCGTGACATTGCGGCGCGAGGCGGCCTCGGCCACCCCGCCCCTGTCCAGAAGCGCGATCAGATCGTCCAGCCAGTCGACACGCATGGTTAGGCCCTTATATGCAGTTTACGCATAATATACGCCCAACTTTCTATTTGACCAAGCCTCGCAACAGGCGCACCCTGCCCCATCGTCGCCACTTCTTGCCTGGAGCGCTTGATGCACCTTTCGCGGTTTCCCCGAATTCAGCTGGCCCATCTTCCGACCGCCCTCGAACCGATGGATCGCCTGTCAGAGGCTCTGGGCGGGCCCCGGATCTGGATCAAGCGCGACGATTGCACCGGCATGTCGACGGGCGGGAACAAGACCCGCAAGCTGGAATTCCTGATGGCGGAAGCCCAAGAGCAAGGGGCGGACCTTGTGATCACGCAAGGGGCCACCCAATCCAACCATGCCCGCCAGACCGCCGCTTTCGCGGCTCGGCTAGGCATGGATTGCCATATCCTCCTTGAGGATCGCACCGGATCGAACGATCCCAACTACAATCACAATGGCAACGTCTTCCTCGACTTCCTGCATGGCGCGACGGCTGAGAAGCGCCCGGGCAGCGGGCTCGACATGAATGCCGAGATGGAGGATGTCGCCGACCGCTTCCGCGCTGAGGGACGAAAGGTTTACACGATCCCCGGCGGCGGCTCCAATCCCACGGGCGCACTCGGCTACGCCAACGCGGCTATGGAGCTTGTGACGCAGGCCAACGCAATGGGCCTGAGGATCGACCGGATCGTTCATGCAACCGGCAGCGCGGGGACGCAAGCCGGGCTCGTGGTCGGGCTTAAAGCCATCAACGCGCATATCCCGCTTCTGGGGATCGGCGTCCGCGCGCCGAAGCCGAAACAAGAGGAAAACGTCTTCAAGCTGGCCTGCGCGACCGCCGAAAAGCTTGGCTGCCCCGGCATTGTCCAGCGCGAGGATGTGGAGGCCAACACGGATTATGTCGGCGACGGCTACGGCATTCCGACCCCCGAATGCATCGAGGCGATCGAGATCTTCGCACGGCTCGAAGGGATCCTGCTCGACCCCGTCTATTCGGGAAAGGGTGCGGCCGGCCTGATCGACCTGATCAAGAAGGGCGCCTTCAAGGGGGACGAGAACATCGTCTTCCTGCATACTGGCGGTGGGGTGGCCCTCTTCGGCTACACCTCTGCCTTTCATTACGAGGGCCCGGCCCTCGCGGCGGAGTAAGCGGCGCCCGATGCGGCCAAGCGGCACATCCTCCCCTTTGCGCAGGATCGGCGTTCTCGGTGGCATGGGACCCGAGGCAACGGTCGATTTCATGCAGCGCGTGATCCGCGCTGTCGACGCGCGCGACGATGCGGATCACATCCCGCTGATCGTTCATAACAACACGCAGGTGCCCTCGCGCATCAATGCGATCCTCGAGGGCGCGGGGGATGACCCCAGTCCGGTTCTGGCCGACATGGCGCGAGAACTGACCGCGGCCGGGGCCGAGGCGCTCGTCATGCCCTGCAACACCGCCCATCACTACGCCGCCCGGATCGCGTCGGCGACGCCCCTGCCCTTCCTCAACATGGTCGAACTTGCAGCCGCCCATGCCCGGCACGTCACCGGCGGCCGCCCTCTTGGCCTTCTGGGTTCGCCCGCGCTTGAGAAGGTCGGCGTTTACGATCCCGCGCTCGCCGCCCAAGACATCAAGCCCATCCATGCCCGTACCCCCGACCGCCTGCTGGCCACGATCCGGTCGGTCAAGGCGCAGGGTCCGTCCGAGATCGCAGCCCACACGCTCAGCACCGTCGCCGCCGAGATGGCGGAGGACGGTGCGGCGGCGATCTGCGTGGCCTGCACGGAGTTTTCGCTACTGCTCAAGGATATCGGCGCACCGGTGCCGATTTTTGACTCCCTCGATCTTTTGGTCGACGCTGCCGTCAGGTTCTCCAGATCCGGAGACGCGACTGCACAAGACCCCACCAAGGCAATGCCGGCAGTCACCGCCGGCGCGCATGTTGCATAGACAAGTCACTCAACAGGGAAAGGTGATGTAATGATGATGAGAAAGTCCGCCCTCGCGCTTTTGGCCTCCGCGGCCATCCCGCTGATCGCCGGATCCGCGCAGGCCGCCGACCTTGTGCTTGGCGTGCCGAACTGGCCGGCCGCCAACGCGACGTCGAACATCCTCAAGGTCGTGATCGAGGAGAACTTCGGCCTGGAGGTCGAGCTGCAGAACGGCACCAACCCGATCATCTTCGAGGCGATGGATGCTGGCTCCATGCACCTCCACCCCGAGGTCTGGCTGCCGAACCAGGTCAACCTGCACGACAAATACGTCAATGAAGAGCAGTCGGTCGTGATGAACGAGAACCCCGTTCAGGCGATCCAGGGCATGTGCGTGACGCAGCACACCGCCGACACCTACGGGATCACGTCGATCAACGACCTGACCGATCCCGACAAGATGGCGGTGTTCGACAAGGACGGAAACGGAACGCCCGAGGTGTGGATCGGCGCGCCTGGCTGGGCCTCGACCGTGATCGAGAAGATCCGCGCCAAGTCCTATGGCTACGACCAGACGATGGAGCTGAAGGAATATGACGGCACCGTCGCCTGGGGCGAACTGGGCGCCGCGGCCAATGCGGACGAGCCCTGGATGGGCTTCTGCTACGAGCCGCATTTCATCTTTGTGGCCTACGATCTGGTCTATCTCGACGAGCCGGAGCATGATCCGGCGACCTGGACCATCATCCAGCCGACGGACGATCCGGCCTGGCTCGAGAAATCCGAGGCATCGACCGCCTGGAAGGGCGCGACTCTGCACCTGCACTACGCGGCGTCGATCCGCGATGACTTCCCGGAAGTCGCCGCCATGCTCGACAATTACGAGATGCCGCCGGAAGTGCTGAGCCAGGCGGGCTATGCCCTCTCGGTCGAAGATGTCGATGTGGAAACCTTCGCGCAGGACTGGGTCGCCAATAACGAGGATATCGTCCTCGGCTGGCTGACCAACTGATCGCCGGACCGACACCACCCGGACATGTCCCCGATCGGGGGCATGTCCCATGCTTGACCGGATCCCGAACGGGGCGTGCACCATTATGACCGAACACGTAGTAGAGCTTTCGGGGGTCTGGAAAGTCTTCGGCGAAAGAGCCGACGAAACCATTGCCGAAGCTGAAAAGACCGGGCTGACAAAGGCCGAAGCGCTCGAAAAATTCCGAACCGTGATCGGCGTGCGCGATGCCACCTTCTCGGTCGCCCGGGGCGAGATCTTCTGCATCATGGGTCTGTCGGGCTCGGGCAAGTCGACGCTCGTGCGCCATGTGAACCGCCTCATCGACCCCACCGCAGGCACGATCCGCGTTCTTGGCGAAGACGTCAGCGCCATGGGTCAGACCGCCCTGCGCGAGATGCGCGCGCGCCACATCGGCATGGTCTTTCAACACATGGCCCTGATGCCGCACCGGTCAGTGCGCGAAAACGTGGCCTATCCGCTCGAGATCCGGAAGATCCCGAAATCCAAGCGCTGGGCGATCTCGGACCATACGCTGGGCCTCGTCGATCTGAGTGGTTACGAGGATCGCCTGCCGAAGGAGCTTTCCGGCGGCATGCAGCAGCGCGTCGGCATCGCCCGTGCGCTCGCCTCCGACCCCGAGATCCTTCTGATGGACGAGCCCTTCTCGGCGCTCGACCCGCTCATCCGGCTGCAATTGCAGGACCAGTTCAAGACGCTCGTCCGCGATCTGAACAAGTCGACGCTGTTCATCACCCATGACCTCGACGAGGCGATCCGCATCGGCCACCGCATCGCGATCATGAAGGACGGGGTGATCGTCCAGATCGGCACCCCGGAACAGATTGTGACCCAGCCCGCCGACGACTATGTGCGCGAATTTGTCCAGGGCATCTCGCGCCTCAAACTCGTCAAGGCACATACGATCATGACACCGCTCAACGGCAGCGCGCCGCCAGAGACCGCCCACCGTGTCTCGGGCGAATGCGATCTTGACGCGCTGATCGACGTTTCGGTGGATTCCGATCAGCCGCTCATCGTGCAGGAAAACGGACAGGACGTGGGCGTGATCAGCAAGACGACGCTCCTGCGCGGCATTCAGGGAGGACGCTGAGATGGCTGTGACCGATATGGGAACCGTCCCTCAAAGCTCCTCCGTCAGCGATATCGAGGTCGACCGGGCAGAGCTTGACGCCTCGATCAAGGATTTCGCAGGCCCCAACGCCGACTATTACGCCAAGGCCTTCCACACGATCCATGACAGCACCGGCGCCATTCCGAAGGTTTTCAACTGGGCCGCGGCGCTTGCCGGCCCGTTCTGGGCCGGGGCCCGTGGCATCTGGGGCATGTTCTGGGCCTTCATTATCCTCGAGATCATCGCCTTCGTGCAGATCGGCCGCGGGACGTGGGGCGAATTGGGCGCGACCGAACTCGCCCGGGCCGAAGGGCAGGAAGCCCGCGCCCAACAGTTCTTCCAGCAATCCGCAGACGCGATAGCCGCAGGTGAAGATGGATCGCGGCTCCAGACATTGGGCGAGAACCTGATGCGCGCCGCCGAACGCTCCCGCGAAACGGCCGCGGCGGCCGCGGCGGATGCGCAGATGATCCTGCTTTCGGGGATCGCCCTTCTGTTGCTTCTGCGCGTCATCCAGGGTGTCTGGGGCAATGTCGCCTATGAGAAGCAATACAGCCGCTGGCGGGTGGAGCCCGATGCCGTCCCCTCCGGCATGCAGCTCAAGAACATCGCGCTTGGAATCGCCCTTGGCATCGTCATCATTCCTCTGACCGTCTACCGTTTCACGGTCGAAGGCGTCATTGATTGGCTGACGGAGTTTCCCGCCAATCCCGACCACTATTCCGACAGCGCCCGCTGGCTGGAAGCGGTGATCGACGACGCCGCGCGAAACGGCGCAGGCGCTTTCGACGGCATCGTGCTGGCCGTGCGCCGGGTGCTCGACACGATTTCCGTCGCTTTGATCGGCACGCCATGGCCCGTGGTCATGACGGTCATTATCGTCGTCGGCTGGCGCGCCGCAGGCCCGCGTGTCGCGATCTTCACCGCCGCCGCGCTCGCCTACATCGCCTTGCTCGGCTACTGGGAGATCGCGATGGAAACGGTGGCGCTCGTCGGCGCAGCCGTGGTCCTTTGCGTCGTCATCGGCATCCCGCTGGGCATCTGGTTCGGCAAGTCCAAGCGCGCCTACGGCTTCGCCGAACCCGTGCTCGACCTGATGCAGACGCTGCCCGCCTTCGTCTATCTCATCCCTATCATCGCCTTTTTCGGCACCGGCAACCCGCCCGGCATCCTTGCGACGATCATCTTCGGAATGCCCCCCGTGATCCGGCTGACGGCCCTTGGCATGCGCGGCGTGCCCGACAGCATCAAAGAGGCGGCCACCGCCTTCGGCGCGACCCGTTGGCAGCTTTTGAAAGACGTGGAACTGCCCCTCGCCCTCCCCTCCATCATGACGGGCGTCAACCAGACGATCCTGATGTGCCTGTCCATGGTCGTCATCATCTCGCTGATCGGGGGTGGCGGGCTTGGCCAGGTGATCCTTGAGGCGCTTCAATTCGCAGCCAAAGGCCCCGGCCTTCTGGGCGGCTTCGCAATCCTCTTCGTGGCAATGGTGATCGACCGGATCGTGCAGGGCGCGTTCCGGCGGGCCGACCAGCGCTGACCTCAACCCCGAACCGCAGGAACCCACAGCAGATGTCCGTCACCTACCTCAAGAAATCGGTCATTTCCGCCGAACACGGCCAGGCCGATGTGCGCGACATGGTGCAGGTCATGCTGTCGAACATCCGGCAAGAGGGCGACGAAGCCGCGCTGCGCTATGCCGAACAGCTCGACGGGTGGGACGGTCCCGCGGTCGTCTCGGGAGAGGAGCTCGCAGCCGCCGGAGAAAAGGTCTCCCAACGCCTGCGTGACGACATCCAGTTCGCCCATGACAATATCCGCCGCTTCGCCGAGGCGCAGAAAGCCACGCTGACCGATTGCGAGATCGAGCTGCATCCGGGTTTCGTCGCCGGACAGAAGTCGATCCCCGTAGGCGCCGCCGGCTGCTACGTGCCGGGCGGACGCTACAGCCACATTGCCTCTGCCCTCATGACGATCACAACCGCCAAGGTTGCGGGGGTCGAGCACATCACCGCCTGTTCGCCGCCAAAGCCCGGCATCGGCGTCCCCCCCGCGATCCTCTACACGATGCATCTGGCGGGCGCCGACGCTGTCCTGAACATGGGCGGCGTCCAGGGCGTCGCCGCCATGGCCTTCGGCCTTTTCGGGCTGCCCTCCGCCGACATCCTCGTCGGCCCCGGCAACCAATACGTGGCAGAGGCCAAGCGGATGCTCTTCGGCGAGGTCGGGATCGACATGTTCGCAGGCCCGACCGACAGCATGGTTGTCGCCGACGAAACCGCCGACCCCTATCTGGTCGCCTGGGACCTCGTCGGCCAGGCCGAGCACGGCTACAACTCGCCCGTCTGGCTTGTCACTTCATCCCGCCCGCTCGCGGAAGAGGTGATGCGGATCCTCCCCGACCTCATAGCGGACCTGCCCGAGACCAACCGGATGAACGCAACTGCCGCCTGGACCAACTACGCCGACGTGATCCTGTGCGACACGAGGGACGAGATGGCCCAGATCTGCGACGAATATGGGCCAGAGCATCTGCACATTCAATGCGCCGGCCTCGACTGGTGGCTCGCCCGCCTGCGCAATTACGGCTCTCTCTTCCTCGGCGAAGAGACGACCGTCGCCTTCGGCGACAAAAGCGCGGGGCCGAACCACGTCCTGCCCACTTCGGGCGCGGCGCGCTATACCGGCGGGCTTTCCGTCCACAAGTTCATGAAGACGGTCACATGGCAGCGCGCGACGCAGGACGGCATGCGCCCCGTGGCCGAGGCGACCGCCCGCCTGTCGCGCCTCGAAGGGATGGAAGGCCACGCCCGCACCGCCGATATCCGGCTCGAGAAGTTCTTTCCCGACGAGATCTTCCAGCTCTCCGCGACCGGCTGAGGGACCCCTGCCATGATGACGATGCTGACCTCGCTGCGTACGGGGTACCGGGGTCTTTTGCTCGCACTCACCGTGGCGCTCTGTGCAGGATTCCTGTCGGACCATTACGGCGCACCGGTGATGCTGTTTGCGCTGCTGATCGGGATGGCCTTCAACTTCCTCGCCGATCATCCTCTCTGCAAGGACGGCGTCGACTTCGCCGCGCGTAATCTCTTGCGGCTTGGCGTGGCGCTTCTGGGCTTCCGCCTGAGCCTCGCGGATGTCGAGGCGGTCGGCCTTTGGGGCGTGGCGGTTGTTCTTGGCCTGGTCGCGATGACCGTGGTCAGCGGGCTCCTCCTCGCGCCGCTCTTCGGCCGCTCCCGTCATCTGGGTCTTCTCACCGGGGGGGCCGTCGGCATCTGCGGCGCGTCCGCCGCCCTCGCCCTCGCCGCGGTCATGCCCCAGCGCCCGGGCTTTCAGCGCGACGTCCTCTTCACGGTCGTCGCCGTCACCACCCTCAGCACCGTCGCGATGGTGCTCTATCCGCTTCTCTTCGACGCGCTCGGCTATAGCGAAGGGCAGATCGGTTTCCTGATCGGCGCCACGATCCACGATGTTGCGCAGGTCGTGGGCGCCGGCTACTCGGTCGGCGAAACGGCGGGCGACCAGGCCACGCTGACCAAATTGATCCGCGTCCTGATGCTGCCGCTCGCCGTCCTCGCCTTCTCGCTTGCCTTCGCGGGGCGCGGCGAAGGCGCCCGCCCCGGCCTCCCGCTCTTCGTTATCGGCTTCATCGCGCTGATGCTCGCCAATTCCACCGGCCTGGTCCCCGAGCCCGTCGTCGCGATCTTCGTGGAGACCAGCCGCTGGCTCCTCATCGTCGCGATCGCTGCCCTCGGTATCAAGACGTCGCTTGCCAGCTTCGCCGATCTCGGCACCGGGGCCGTCCTGCTCGTGGTCCTGCAGACCCTCCTGCTCCTCGCGGCCGCCATAGCCCTCGTCAGCTGGAACGGGTTTCTGACGCTCTAGCTCATGCGGCGCTCTGCAGCCGCGCTTTGGCCAGGTCCATGTAGTGCCGCTTCCGCCGCGTGAACTCCCGGTCGTTGTAGACCTCCGAGGCGAGCCAGACGAACCCCTCCTCCAGCTCCTCTACGCTCATCTTCGCAGGTACGAAATTGACATCGAAGAGCGTACACCGATCCCAATACCGCTCCTCCAACAACCGCCCGTCGCGCTTCAGCCGTTCATAAAGCGGCGTTCCCGGAAACGGCGTCTGCACCGTCAGCTGCACCTCGATCAGGTTCGAGGTGCGGATGAAATCCCGCAACTCCTCGAAAACCGCGGTCGTATGGGAATCGAGCCCCAGAACGAAGGTCCCGTTCACCGTGATCCCCGCCGCCTGGATGCGAGAGATCGCTGCGAGGTAGCTGTCGAACCGCTTTGCCTTCCAGTTATGCGGATCGATGTCCAGCAGCCCGCTCTCGCTCGGGCTTTCCAGCCCGATCAGGATCTGCTTGCACCCGGCCCGCGCCATCAGATCCAGTAGTTCCGGATCCTCCGCGACCGAAATGTCCGTCTCGGTAAACCAGCGCAGACCCAACGGCTCCATCGCGCGGAGCAACTCCTTCCCCCACTTCTTGTTCACGAAGGTATTGTCGTCGGCGAACTCCACGAACGGGTTCTCGAAGGCTGCCGTCGCGGCCTTCAGTTCCTCGATCACCAGATCGACCGGCTTCTGTTGGAAACTCGAGGTAATCCGGATGCTCGCCGCACAGAACTCGCAGTTGATCGGGCAGCCGCGCGAGGTCTGGACCGTCACGCGGTTGTAAGGCCGTCCTTCCAGCAAATCGAACCGGGGCTTCACGTAGGTGCCCGGCGTAAACACCCCTTTGCGTAGCCCCTGATAGCGCCTTTTCATACGCCCCGCCTTGAAATCTGCGACCAGCTGCGGCCACGCCCCTTCCGCCCCGTCGACGACGATGGCATCTGCGTGCTCCTGCGCCTCGTCCGGCATCAGTGAGACATGAAGACCGCCCAGAACCACTGGCACGCCCATCGCGCGGTATCGGTCGGCCAGCTTGTACGTCGCCTCGATCCGCGCCGTGAAAGAGGACAGACCGACAAGGTCAAACCGCTCAAGCGCTTCGTCCTCGCTCGGCAGAGCGTCGTATTCCAGGTACTCCACTTCGACATCCGGCGGCGTCAGCGCGGCCACGGTCAGCAATCCAAGGCTTGGCAGCGACGCGATCACCTTGCCCCGATTGACAAAGCCCGGCAGCGTCACGCCAAGCTCGGCCAGTTCCTGCGTCCGCACCCGGACGCCGCTCATCGCGATCAGACCGATCCGCATCAGACCACCTCCGCCTGGGGAAGCAGGGCCGCTTCGACGATCTCCAGCATACCGGCGATGGTCGACGCCTTCTCGCTGTCGAGATCATCAATGATCAGGTCGAACCGATCCTCGACCTCCGACAGCAGCTCCAACCGCCCGAGGCTGTCGAGGCCGATCGCCTCGTTCAGATCCTCGTCGACCTTCAGGCCGGCAATGTCCGCCTCCGTGATCCGGCTCAGCGATTTGCGGATCTCGATCTCGATCTGGTTCCGGGTCATCTCAGCTCTCCTTGATAATTGCGAACGGCGCTGATCGCCGCGATGGCAAGCGCTGTGGTGAGGGCAAGCATCGGGATCGGGGTGAGGAATTTCAGCGGCTCCCAAACCGCCGCGGCGATCAGGGTCGTCGGCATCAGCACATTGCCCGCCGCCATCGCCTGCAGCCCCAATCGGTCGATATCCGGGCGCAGCGGAGCCTCGGTGATCTGACGGGCGACGAGCATGTGCAGGATGCCCAGCGCGAACATCGCCACATGGGCCAGCCGCAGAAAGCGTCGGGAAAGCGAGTCGTAATCCCCGATCCAGTCGGGCGTCGGGACCGGTCCGTCAAAGGACCAAAGCCCCATCAACCCGCCGCTCAGCGCCCCGGCAAGGATCGAGCACCAGGCAATCGCGGCTGCGCGGGACCGCCGGATCGCCCTTGTTTCACCTGCTAAAATAGATGCGTTTGACATTGCATATTCCAATTTCTTGAACACTGCTCAAGTTACATACAGTGAAAATGAACATTGTTCAATACTCTTGTAGCATCTCATCACAAGCTGACCTGCTAGATCGCTGCAAAGGGATCAGATCACCCGCGGTCCCGGCTCATCAGACAGGCTCCCGAACCTGTGAGAGCGATCACAGCCGGAAGCGGCCGACCCCACCCGACCTGCTCACTGCGTGTTGGAAGCCTTGGTCATTGAAAAAGGCACCGCGAGAGGTTCACTCTCGCGGTGCCACTTTCCTGTAGCCAACAGGAAGGGAACCGGGGACGCCTTCAAGTGGATCGGTACCCCCGAGGATCGACCGTCCGGGAAGTGGCGGCCGAACCGGCTTCCGGATGGGCAGCCCAAGGGCTGCCCGCCGGATCTCAGGCGTAGGGCACGTCCTCTACCACCAGAAACGAGGTCGGCGTGGGGTCCAGCGCCTCTTTCGACTCCGCCGGCAGCAGGGCCGAGATGCCGAGAAGGATCATGTAGCCCGCCAGCAGCACCAGCAGGACGACCGCCGCATAGGCCGCCCCCTTGAGCTGGAGAAGCAGCACGTCGCCATAGAGCCGCGATGTGCCCTCGGGGCGGAGATAGTTGTGATCGTCGCTCATCCCTGTCTCCTCAGTTAACCGGCGCATAGCCGTGGTCCTGCGCCCAGGCGAACCAGTTGTCGACGACCGTGCCGGTCAGCAGGATACCGATGCCGCCGGTCAGCGTGGTCAGGACCGCGAACCACCACGCCCAGCGGTGGATCCCCTCCATCGAGGCGTTGAAGCCCATCGTCCAGCGCCAGAACAGCGCCGCCCGCTCTGATGCTGTCCCGCGGTCCACGATCTGCTCGATCTCGCGCTCGCCGCCAAAGCGGCTGACGGCGAGGATCGTCGCCCCGTGCATCGCGAAGAGCAGGGCGGATCCGTAGAGGAACACGATGCTCAAGGCATGGAACGGGTTGTAGAAGAGGTTGCCGTAGGTGATCGAGAACAGGTTCGTCCAGTCCAGATGGGTGAAGATCCCGTAAGGCACCATCTCGGACCACGATCCCATCAGGATCGGCCGGAACAGACCCAGGACGAGAAACAGCCAGATCGCGCTGGCGAACGCCCAGGCGACATGCTTGCCCATCCCCAGCGCCTCGGCCCTGAGATAGGTCCGCACCCACCACGTCAGCACCGAGATCAGCAGGAAGAACGACGCCAGAAGGAAATAGCCCCCATCCCCCATCGGTGGGATCGACAGGCCATACTGCGCCGGTGGCGGATCCAGCGAGAGATAGAAGAGATCCCGCAGGAAGACGCCGGGATTGTACCCAGCCTGATCCCAGAAGCTGAGGCCCACCATCACGAACCACAGCGCGCCGGTCGCCAGCGAGATCACCCCGAAGGTGCCCAGATAGATCGGCCCCAGCTGGGCATTCCCGAAGAGCCCGAAGAGGGGCGAAAACCCGCCCTTCCCCCAGCGGCGCTCGCCGATATTCTCGGCCGTGTCGATGCCCATCTCCGGCGGGCCCTGGACCTGCACCTGAGTGAAGATGTTCTGATACTCAGCCATTGACGCCTCCCTCAAGGTCGATCCACCAGGGCAGATCCACGTACCAGTACCACCAGACGATCCACTCCTCGAACCAGACGGTGCCCGAGATCACGATGCAGACCGCGCTCCAGAAGCCTGCATTCAGCGCCAGGAACAACCCTAGCCGGTGGATGCCGAGCGGCCCGATCGAATAGCCGATCAGATCGCGGAAATAGGTGTCTTCATGCTCGGGCGACTTGATCTCTTCGCCCTTCGGCGGGTTCACCGCCGACAGAACCAGCGACCCGTGCAGCGCCAGCGCGAGGCACGTGGTGAAGAAGAACGTGATCGCGATCATGTGGGCCGGGTTGTAATGGAAGTTGCCGTAGGCGTAGCCCACGTTGTTCACCCAATCGAGGTGGCTCCAGATCCCATAGGGGAACCCGTGCCCCCAGGCGCCCATCAGGACGGGGCGGATCACCACCAGCGTGAAATAGGCGAAGATCGCGACGCCGAAGGCAAAGGGCACGTGATAGCCCATCCCCAGCTTCCGGCAGATCTCTACCTCGCGCATCATCCAGCAGGTGAACGACCCCAGCGCGCAGATCGTGATGATCTGCCACAGACCGCCTTCGGCGAGCGGCGCCGCCTGCAGGCCGTATTCCAGCGCCGGCGGATCGATCGAGATCAGCCAGGGGTTCCATGTGTCCCCGATCGCCGCGCCATAGAAAACAAGGATCACGCCAAGCACCGTGAAAAAGAACCCGGTGATCCCGAAAAATCCGACATAGAACGGCCCGACCCAGAAATCGAACAGGTCGCCGCCCACAAGCGTCCCTCCACGGACGCGGTACTTTCTCTCGAAACTGAGCTGTGCCATTTCGATACTCCCTTCGGGCCTCGTTTGCCGCGGGCGGGCATCCCGCCCGCAGCCTTGTCAGTAAACCGGTCTCAGTTGGCCATAACCGCCGCCGCTTCGTCGGCGAAGGCGCGCTGGAACCAGTTCGTCCCTGGATTGCTCAGAAGAACCAGGTGGATCATCGCCGCGAGCAGGAACAGGAACACGCCCTGTGCCACGAACACGCGACGCGGATCGAAGATGAGCCAGATCTTGTAGAACTGTGCCATTTAGATACGGCCCTCCTCTAACCCCACGAGAACCACGGGAGCTTGATGTAGGTCAGGATATGAGCGACCAGTGCGATGATCGTGAAGATCGTCAGACCGCTCATATAGACCGAATGCAGCTCCTGGGCCTGCTCGTCGGTGAGACCTGTGAAAGACAGGTCCGTTCTGTCAGCCATGCATTTCCTCCGGAAAGATGAACTGATACCGCGCAGCCCCCGCGGCCGGGTATGTGCGGGGGCGCGTCCCCCGCTCTGTGGGTCGTGAAACCCGCAGTTCCGTCATGCCGAAAAGATCATCGGCGTGATGATGCGCGCCTGGCTCCAGGCGGCCGAAATCGGGTCCTTGTCGGGCAGGCTCATCTGCCGCCCCGCCTTCAGCACCCATGTGACGCAGGCCAGCGGCAGGGTCGCGGCGAAGATGACCCCGAAATAGGCGTAGTATTCGCGCTTCGGTGGCGCGTGGCGGACCTTCGGCTCGGCCGGGGCAAGGTCGGAAGTCATGTCGGTCATCTCTGTCCTCCTCTGACAGGGTGCAGCGCTTGCACCGTCTCGATCACGACCCGGTCGTGACCCTGGTCGAGCGCGGCTTTCTCCGCCGCATCCCGTAAATTCTTGGCTGCCGAAATCCGCGTCAGCACCGGATGGGCCGCGACGATGGCATCCAGCGCCTCCTGCGCCTCCGCATCCCATGGGAAATCGCGCCGCAGGGGGGTCGGTGTCGCCTCCACCTCATCCATGTCCGAGGCCAGGGGCAGGATATGGAACAGCGCGTCGAACAGGCCGTTGCAGACCTCCTGAACCAGGTAGGTCGCGCCCGCATAGCCCATGAACGGCGTACCCGTGGCCCGCCGGATCGCGGCGCCCGGAAAGCTCGCCGGAATGAACGCGGGCTGCGGCCCGTGCCCGCCCTTGGCTTCAGCCAGATACATCTTTTCGTTGATCGACCCGAAAACGATCAGCGGCCTTTCCGCATGGATGCGCGTGCGCACATCCTCGTTGTCGGTCTTCTTGCCGGCCATGCGGGCCGTCGCGAATGCACACGGCAGCCCCATATCCTCTTCCAGGAACAGCCGGATACCGCGCGTATAGGTCTCGTTCGCGACGATGGCGAAGCTCGCCGTGGCAAAGAAATCCTGCGTGACAGACCGCCACAGATCCCAGACTGGCTTGATCGTCGAATGCTTCTCGCGGGTGATGAACGGCTCGGGATCAAGCTCCAGCATCTCGCCCAGCTTGCGCAGGAACCGCGTCGTGCTCTCCAGGCCGATCGGCGCCTGCAGATACGGCTTGCCCAGCACCTCGGCCAGGCCGCGCCCGAACTCCCGGTACATCACGACATTGGCGTCGGCGTTCACGAGGTTCCGCATCTCGGCGATATGCGCGCCCAGCGGCATCACCATGTTGACCTCAGCCCCGATCCCCTCGACCAGACGCCGGATCTCGGCCAGGTCGGACGGCATGTTGAACGTGCCGTACATCGGCCCCAGGATATTGACCCGCGGCTTCGATCCCTCGGGCCGGGCAACCTCCTTGGGCATCCGCCCCTTGGTCATCCCGAACTCGGTAAAGATCCAGGTCATCGCCCGATCGGCAGCCTGCCACTGATCCTCATCGATGGTCCGCGGCAGGAAGCGCTGGATGTTCGTTCCTTCGGGCGTCACCCCGCCGCCGATCATCTCGGCGATCGATCCGGTGACGACCACCGCCGGAAGCGCGGGGTCAAGCGTCTTCCACGCCCGCGTCATCGCGCCTTCGGTTCCGTCGCGCCCCAGCTCTTCCTCGCCCAGGCCCGTGACGACGATTGGCAATTCATGGGGCGGCAACGCATCGGTGTAGTGCAGAACCGACGTCACCGGCAGGTTCTCGCAGCCCACCGGCCCATCGATCACGACCTGAAGCCCCTTCACGGCGCAAAAGGCGTAAACCGCCCCCCAATAGCCACCCGCCCGGTCGTGGTCGGTCACAAGCATCGCGCCCTCCCGACCGTCAACGATCCATTAAGGTTAACGCGCCCCCGGAGAGAAACGCGGTCTTCATCTGGCCAAAAATACTCACGGCGCAACGCTCGGTCCCCTCCGACGGGATGCCGACCATAAGCCGACCGGATGCCGCATGCCCATTTCGCCATCAAATCATCTCCGCGGCCTTCCGCGCCCGCGCCTGTTTTTCCAGCTTCTTCGTGTTGATCTCCCGGAAATCCGCCCGCACATTCGGCTCCCCTTCCCAGACGCCGGCGGTATCCTCAGACCCCACGCCTTCGAAGAACCCGCGCATCCGCGCCATCCGGTCCCGGTTGTCCATCGCGGCGTTCACGACCTGCTGCAACGACCCGGCGCCCGCGACGCCCATCAGGGGCCGCGCCGAAATCAGATTGGTGAAGTAAAGCGCTGGAATCCCCAGCTCTTTCGCCTTCTGCACCACCGGCGTCGTCCCGATGGCCAGGTCCGGCCGGACCCCTTCCATCGCCGCCAGATCGTCTTCCAGCGACGCGCGGAACACCACTTTGCAGCCCTTCGCCGACAGCCACTCCGCATCCGCCACGGACCACCGCGATTTCGCGCAAGCGGTGCCGACATACGGCACGTCCGCCCCGCTCTCGACCAGCAGCCGCGCCACCAAAAGCTCGCTGCCCTCATAGCCGGAAACCGTCACCGTCCCGTCTACCCGGGCCGCGCCCAACGCGCCCTCGATCGCCGGCAGCGCCGCATTCTGCGCCCCCGCAACCGCTTGAGAAGACAGGCCAAATTGCGCGCCGATCGCCGCCAGCCAGGCCGCCGTCCCGTCGCGCCCGACAGGGGCCGACCCGATCACCGGCCGCCCGGCCGCCTCGAATTCCCGCACGCTGGCGGCATAGAACGGATGCAATGCCGCCACCGCCCCGCAATCCAGCGCCGCATAAAGCTCCCGCCATTCCCGGCAGGGCACGACCGGCCCGGCGGCCAGCCCGAGCGGCTCCAGAAGCCGTCCGATCATGATCGGATCCGCCGGGAACATCTCCCCCAGCAGCGTCACCGTCGGCCGCTCCGCCTTGCCAGCGGCGGGCGCCGGTACCGGCCCCGCGGCGATCTCTTCCCGCGCGTAGGCCAGCATGGCCCCGGCCAGCACGTCCTTGGCCTCCGCATGGGTCGGCACGCCAAAGCCCGGCACGTCGATGCCAACGATCCGCACCCCGTTGATTTCCTTCGGCAACAGCCGCAATGGCACGCCCGAGGCTGTCGGCACGCACAGGTTCGTCACCACGATCGCATCGACCTTCGCCGGATCCGCCAGCGCATGAACACTCTCGCGGATGTCCTCAAACAGCTTGCCCGTCACCAGCGTCTCGCTGTCGAACGGGACGTATCCCACCGACCGCCGCGCCCCATAGAAATGGCTGACGAAGGTCAGCCCATAGACACAGCAGGCAGACCCCGACAGAACCGTCGCGACCCGCTTCATCCGCAGCCCGACCCGCAGCGACCCGAAAGCCGGGCACATCGATTGCGGCTTATCATGGGGGCCCTTGGGATAATCCGCCGCGAACCGGTCCAGCAGTTCCGACTGTCCGGCCTGCCGCGCGGCGCGGTCCATCTCCGCCGCGGCATGGCAGCCCGTCTTTGCCCGGGAAATATCCTCGGGGGGGCCCGAAGGGTGGGGGGCGGACGGCCCCCCTCTGTCGTCGGCCTCAAGCGTCATCGTAGATCACCTCGAGGCTTTCTTTCGGCTTGGCGTGCTTGCCGCGCATATCCGCATCGGTGGCGGGCTCCAGCGTGACGCCCGCCCCGGTCTCAGACCCGTCGAACAACGCCAGCAATCCATCCTGATCCACAGGCGTGGGCCGCACCGGCGGCGCCACGGCGACGTTTTCGCCTAAGGATGCAAACAGCGCACCCCACTGGGACTCCGCCGTGCCAACGATCTGGTAATTGGCCGATTTCTTCCGCAGATCGTCATCCTGCGGAATGCTCGCCAGCACCGGAATGCCCGCGACCTCGGCAAAGGCCTGCGCCTCGCCCGACCCGTCATCCTTGTTGATGACCAGACCGGCGACGCCCACGTTGCCGCCCAACTTCCGGAAGTACTCGACAGCCGAACAAACGTTGTTGGCCACGTAAAGCGATTGCAGGTCGTTCGATGCGACCAGGATCACCTTCTGCGCCATGTCCCGCGCGATCGGCAGGCCGAACCCGCCGCAAACCACGTCGCCAAGGAAATCCAGCAGAACGTAATCGAAATCCCAATCGTGGAAGCCCAGCTTCTCGAGCAGCTCGAACCCGTGGATGATCCCGCGCCCGCCGCAGCCGCGCCCCACCTCGGGGCCGCCCAGCTCCATCGCGAAGACGCCGCCGCGCTTGAAGCAGACATCACCGATGCCAACCTCCTCGCCCGCCAGCTTTTTCTTGGTCGAGGTCTCGATGATCGTCGGGCAGGCCTTGCCGCCGAACAGCAGCGAGGTCGTGTCCGATTTCGGGTCACACCCGATCAGCAGCACGCGCTTGCCCTGCTCGGCCATCATGTGGCTCAGATTGGCCAGCGTGAACGACTTGCCGATCCCGCCTTTCCCGTAGATCGCGATGATCTGTGTTTTCTTCTTGGGTTCCGCCGTCGGAATATCCGCCAGATCCTCGTTCGCCTCGTCCCGCAGCCGGTCCGAGAAATCCTTCAGGTTCGGGACGTCGAGGGTCATGCGTGGCCTTTCCAATCGAGGATCATTTTCAGGCAGGCGGGATCGTCGAAGGCCTGCTTGTAGGCCTCCGTCGCCCGCTCCGCCGCGCAGCGATGTGTGATAAGACCGGCGAGCGACAGAAGCCCCGCATCGATCAGGTCCCGGGTCGCGATCAGGTCGTCCTGCGTCCACTCGGCCGAGACCCGGAACCGCGCCTCCTTCATGAAGGCCGGCGGATAGGTGAAGCAGACCGGATCGGCGTAGAACCCCGCCAGAACGATCTCTCCACCCCGCGTCAGACGCCCGATCAGGGTGTCAAGCAGCGCGGCGTTGCCCGAGGCGTCGTAGATCGCCTCGTAATCCCGCTTTTCATCGTCCTCCGGCGCGATCACCGGATAGTCCGACGCACCCTCGCGCCGGTCCGGATCGATTTCCCAGACGGTGGGCGCCCGTCCGCCCGCGGCGATCGTCAGCCGCGCCAGAAGCCGCCCAAGCACCCCGTGCCCAACGATCAGGTCCGGCAGCGCTGTCCGCGGCCCGGCCAGCGCGTGTCGCGCGGTCGCGGCCAGCGCCAGCAACGCGCCTTCGGCACACAAGTCGTTGTCGATCAGAACAGCCCGGGTCGCCTTGGTGACGATCCGGTGCGCCGCCCCGCCGAACAGGCCATGGGCGTCCTCGTAGCAATTCGCCCCCGGCACGAAGACGCGGTCACCCGGCTTGAACCCGGTCGCGCAGCCCGCCTCGACCACCTCGCCAGCCGCCTCGTAGCCCGGCACCAGCGGGTAGCCCATGCCCGGAAAGGGCGGCATTTCGCCTGTGTAGAAAAGCTTCTCAGTCCCGGTGGAAACACCTGAATGGCTGATCTCCACAACCAGATCGTCGCAAGTCGGATCGACGGTCTCGACGCGTCCGAGGGCCAGATCACGGGGGCCCCGAAGTATTACGGCCTCTGTCTGCATGTGGCCTCCCTTCGCGTCGTCGTGGGCCTGGCCGAGTCGGTCGCTCAAGGCCCCTTACTTGGCGTCAGGATAATCAGACACTCCTGTGTGTCAATCTAGACAGACAAAAAAGTGTCAACTTTACCTGACAGCTGTTACGATTCGGGTGACGAAGGGGCGGCGGGGGCGCGGCATCTCGATCCCGTCGAACCCCGCCTCCCGGCAAAGCTCAGCGATTTCGGCGGAAGAGCGGGTCTTCCCCGTCCGCATTGCCATCGTGTAGAGCGCGAAATAGGCATCCCCTGCCCGCTCCGGCGCGTCCCCACCCGACATCGGCTCGGCAATGATCAGCCGACCCTCGGGCGGCAGGGCGTCATGGACCTTGCCCAACAAAACCCGCACCGTGTCGTCGTCGTGGTCATAGAGCACCCGAACAAGGCTCACCGCATCCGCCCCGCCCGGCAGCGCGTCATCGAGGAACGAGCCGCCAAAGACCGAGGATCGCCCTTCCATGCCCGCCGCGGCCAATCGGACCGAAGCCAATTCGGCCACCTCTGGCAGATCGACGAGCCAGAGCGTCGTAGCCGGGTTCGCCTTGCCCGCAGCGATCAGGAAGGCCCCGGTCCCGCCGCCCACATCCATCAGGCATTCGACGTCTTTCAGCGAGATGGCGCGCAGAACATCCTCCGCCACCAGCGCCTGACTGCCCTCCATCAGCGCGGAATACCGCTCGATCACCTCGGGCGGCGCAGCCTCATCGCCGAACACATAGGGCCAGACCCCGGCCAGCTCGGTCTCCGTCTCACCGCGAAAGAACGCCACCGGATCCGCCAAGTCTCGGTAGAGCACGTCATGGTGCAGGATCATCTCTTTCAATCCCGGCACGCCCGCCAAAGCCGCCCCGCGACGGGTCAGCCGGTAAAGCCCCTTCTTCGAGGTCAAAAGCCCAAGCGCCGCCGCGGCGCGCAAAAGCACCACCATCCGCTCAGGTGGCACGCCCGCCTCCTCCGCCAAGACCTCAACGCTAGCGGGCGCTTTAAGCAATCGCCCGGGCAGATCCAGCGTCACGACGGTATAGAGAACTTGGGAATGGCAGAACCCGGCGACCAGATCGAACAGCGCCTCACCTTCCCGCTTGACCGCTCCGCGCGTTAGCGGGAACCGCGCTGCCCAACTCTGAAAGCTGCGCGAAGCGACAAGTCGTGACAACCAGCCTGATGTCAACTGCATGCGCCGTGCCGACAGGGCCACGCCCTACTCGCCCGGAACGGTCTGGCCCCGCACCTCGGTCGGCACAAGACGATCCGCCTGAACCCGCACCATCGCCGCCAGCGCGGCCTCACCCGGGCAGGAGGGGATCGAGGCGATGGCGCCCGCCAGAATATCCTTCAAATGCTGCACCGCGCCGGACACCCCCAGCTCTGACACCGCACTTGGCCGACCGTGCAGGTCATCCTGCCCTACCGGCTTGCCCAGCTCCGCCTCGCTGCACAACGCATCGCGCAGATCGTCAGCCACCTGAAACGCCTCGCCAATCCGCGCGCCCAATTCTTCCCAGGGCTCCGGGTCCGCTCCAGCCGCGGCGGCGCCCATCTGCGTTGCCGCAATGAACAGCGCTCCTGTCTTGGCCATGTGATAGGCCCGCAAATTGATCTGCGCTTCGCTCTCCCAGCCCTGACCGGCACAGATACCCATCGGCATGCCCGTTCTGGTGCTCAAGATCCGGATCAAAGCCAGCGCGCGTTCCGGAACCGTACCGGCATCCCGCGCCAGCACCTCGAAGGCGGCTACGATCAGACTGTCGCCCGCAAGCACCGCCAACGGCTCTCCATAGGCGCGATGCACCGCGGGCTTGCCGCGCCGCATATCCGCGTCGTCGAAACAGGGCAGGTCGTCATGGACGAGGCTCGCGCAATGGATCATCTCCAGCGCCACCGCGGCCGCATCGCTGATTTCCGGCCGGTCATCCCCACAGGCCGCCGCGACACTCAGCAGGATCGTGGGCCGGATCCGCGCACCACCGGGTGTCACCGCGTAATCCAAGGCAGAGGCCAGCCGCGCTGGCGACGGCGCCGCTTGCGCCCGCCCGATCGCGCGGGACAGGGCCGCATCCAGTCTCTTGGTGAAAGCCATCGCGCGCTCCTCTACTCGTCGCCTGCGTCAGACAACTCGACTGTAAACTAAACTGGACACATCACGCTGTTGAGTCAACAATGCCGGACAGCGGAGGCTCCATGACCCACCCATCCTCCATCGGCGTGATCGGCGCGGGCATTGGCGGCCTCGCCGCCGCCCTGCGTCTCGCAGCGGCGGGCTGCGCCGTCACCCTGTTCGAACGGCACGGCGCGCCCGGCGGAAAAATGCGCACATTGCCCTCGGCCGCCGGTCCCGTGGACGCCGGCCCCACCGTGCTGACCATGAAGGACGTCTTCGAAGATCTCTTCGCCGCGGCGGGCACGCGCCTGTCCGATCACGTCACACTCCACCCCCTGCCGATCCTCGCTCGCCATCACTGGCGCGACGGCACCCGGTTCGATCTCCACGCCGACCGCGAGGCGACGGCGGCTGAGATCCGCGGAACCTTCGGCGCAGGGTCAGAGGCCGACTATCGCGCCTTCACCGCCGATGCCGCCCGGCTCTTCGACGCCTTCGAAGACCCGATGATGCGCACCGCCCGCCCCTCCCTCGCCCGGCTCACCGCCCGCGTCGCCCGCGACCCCGGCCTCCTGCGCGCCATGGCCCCGCACCTGTCGCTCGCAGCGCGTCTCGCCCGCCGCTTCCGCGAACCCAAGCTCGCCCAGCTCTTCGGCCGCTACGCCACCTATGTCGGCGGCTGCCCCGCGCAGGTCCCCGCGATCCTGTCCCTGGTGTCTGAGGCTGAGGCCCGCGGCGTCTGGCATGTCGATGGCGGGATGCACCGCCTCGCCACCGCGCTCGCCACCCTGATCGAAGCAAAAGGCGGCCGGATCCACTACGGCACTCATATCGACCGCATCGACACGGCGAACGGCACCGCCACAGGCCTCACCGTGAACGGCACGCACCACGCCTTCGACGCTGTCCTCTTCAACGGCGACCCGCGCGCCCTGCGCACCGGCGCTCTCGGCCCCGACGCGACCGAGGCCGTCCCCGAAACGGCGACCGAGCCGCGCAGCCTCTCGGCCGACGTCCTCGCCTTCGCCGCAACGCTTGCCCCGGGCACCCCCGATCTCGCCCATCATACCGTCTTCTTCGGCGACGACCCGGCCACCGAGTTCGCCCCGCTCATGCAAGGCGCCCGTCCGCTGGACCCGACCGTCTATATCTGCGCCCAGGACCGTGGCGCAGCCGCCCGTCCGCCGGGCCCCGAACGCTTCGAAATCATCGTCAACGCGCCCCCCGGCGCGACGGACGACAAGGAGGGCCGATGTCCGACACCCATCCTGACGCAACTGGCCCGCTTCGGCCTGAGATTCGATCCGCCCCCAGGGCCGGAGACGCTGACGACGCCACAAGGGTTCGACACGCTCTTCCCGGCCTCCCTCGGATCGCTCTACGGGCGATCCCCGTCGGGAATGATGGCGCCGTTCCAGCTGCCAACGGCGCAAACGCGGATCACGAAGCTCTATCTCGCGGGGGGCGGGGCCCATCCGGGGGCGGGTGTCCCAATGGCAGCCCTCTCAGGCCGGCATGCGGCCGAGACGATCTTGAAAGCCCGAACTTCAACCTCGACGTCCCGCCGACGGGATACGCCTGGTGGTATGTCGACGGGATCAGCGACGATAGCCAGCGTGCCGTCTCGATCATCGGCTTCATAGGATCGGTCTTCTCGCCATGGTACGCTTGGTCGGGCCGCGGCAACCCGGCCGACCATTGCTGCCTGAACGTGGCCACCTACGGCCCCGGCGGCCGTTTCGCCATGACCGACCGCGGGGAAGACGCGCTGACCCGCGACCGTCACACCCTGCGCATCGGCCCCTCGCAGATGCACTGGACCGGCACCGAACTGATCATCGACGTGAACGAGGTCTCCTCCCTCCCCCTCGTCTCCCGCATGCGCGGCCAGATCCGCGTCACCCCGACCGCGCTGACTGAGGTCGAGCTTCCCATGACCGGCGACGGCGCGCACATCTGGCGCCCCTTCGCGCCCACCTGCACCATCACCGTCGATCTCGAGGCCAAGGGCTGGCAATGGGCGGGCCACGGCTATTTCGACGCCAATTTCGGCCTCCGCCCGCTCGAGGCTGACTTCTCCTACTGGACCTGGGCGCGCTTCCCGACCGATACCGGCAGCCTCTGCGCCTACGATCTTGTACGCCACGACGGCACCGCGCTCTCGGCCACATTCACCTTCGGCGAAGACGGCACCGCCATCCCCGGCCCAGACGTGCCGATGCGCCCGATGAACCGCTCGTTCTGGCTTGTCAGCCGCGAAGCACCAGCCGATCCCGGCACCCGCGCGCGCCAGACCCTCGCCATGCTCGACGCCCCCTTCTACACCCGCTCGGTCGTCACCACGCAAATCGACGGAGACCATCTCACCGGTGTCCACGAATCTCTCGATCTCGACCGCTACGCCTTGCCGTGGCTCAAACCGATGCTAGCTCTCCGCGTGCCGCGTCGGCGCAACTGGATTTCGTAACATGCGTAACGGCCTGTTGAGAAAAGGTTTAATTACGCAGGGAACCGGATGTGTCAGCTTGGCGTTACGGCTTGGACTGGGCGGTCAATGCGACGAACCGTCCTGTCGCGAGACGACAGACACAAAGGAAACTGTTATGCGCACTCTTGCTATTGCTGCCCTTATCTCCGCCCCGTTCATGGCTTCGGCCGGTGGCCATCTCAATGTCGAAGACATGGGCGCTGCCCTGTCCATGCTTGAGACCAACGCACAAGCCGCCTTCCAAGACTTCGACATCGATGTCGATCCGACCACGCTGACGGTGGCCCAGCTCGCCCAGATCCACGCCATCCTGACGTCTTCGGACATTCCGGAAGGCGACAAGGGCGACCGCATCGCGGCCATCGTCGAATAATCACCCTCTCTAGCAGGGTAGAGAGCCGCGGCGGAAACGCTGCGGCCTTTTCTTATGCGCTCTCTACGGCGCCCGGATCGTAAGGCTGCACATCCGGGTTCAACTGAGCCACCTTTATGTTCAGCGCCGCCGCTACACTCACCCAGGTGAGATACGGCAGGAATGCAAGCCCCGCCCAAAAATCCAGCGCGAAATGGGTCACCGTCGCGCCGACGACAGCCACCCACAAAACACCCAGAACCGGGATCGCCGCCTTTAGACGCCTCAGCCCGAAAAAGACCGGCGTCCAAAGCGCATTCAGCGAAATCTGCAACGCCCAGAACGCCATTGCGTACGCGGACCCGTCCAGCGGCGCGACCCGCGCGGCGGCAAAGGCAATCAGCAGATAGATCGACGTCCACGCAACCGGGAAGACCCAGTTAGGCGGGGTCCACGATGGCTTTTCCAGCCGTTCGTACCATTCCCCCGGGGGAAACAAGGCGCCTGTCGCACCGGCCCCAAAGCAGGCGGCGAGAAAGATCAGAAACAGCAGAAAATCCATACCGGCAGTCCTCTTTGGTTTGCCGACAGCTAGGCCCGCAACTCCGTTCCGCCAGTGCCCTCGCGCGCCTTCAGCGCCGCGAAGACGGCGACCAGCTCGCCCCCGCGCCCTTCGCCCCAAGGGCCCATGACCCGCTCGGGCCGCGCGGCGGCATCGACCAAAAAGGCCGTCTCAGGCAAAGGTGGCGCATAGATGACGGCTGATAGTGGCATGACCAGGCTCGTTCCCGCAGCCAGCCCCGCCTGGCCGATCCAGCCGATCTTCGCCACCGTCGAGGTCCGCCCACGCAGCGTGATCGAATCGTATCTATTCCGCCGCACCGCTCCGCCGATCCCATCATAGATCAGCCGCGCCGCCCAGATCCCGGCCCGCGACCTGCGCGGCAGCGCAGCGATCCCCGCCTGCGACCGGCGATAAAGCCGGTCGGCCTCTCGCAAGAGGCGCCGCACCATTGCCCGCACCTCCGGCGTGGGCTGCGGATCGGCCAGAAAGGCCCCCGGATCAATCCCCGCATCGACGAACCAGCCGCGCGGCAGGTACAGCCGTCCGGCCCGCGCATCCTCGCCCACATCCCGGGCGATATTCGTCAATTGCATCGCCGCGCCCAGATCGCAGGCCCGCGCCAGCGCATGGGGGTCGCGCACGCCCATCAGCACGCACATCATCGCCCCCACAGCGCTCGCCACGCGCGCGCTGTAGGACAGAACCCCGCTCAGGTCATCGTAGACCCGCCCCTCCGCATCCCAGGCGAGCCCTTCCAGCAGGGCCTCCGGTAGAACCTGCGGCATCTCGAACTGTTCGGCGACGGCGGCAAAGGCGCGGTCCTCCGGCGCGTTCCGGGGGCGACCCGCATAGGCCAGCCGCAACCGCTCATCCAGATCCAGAACCGCGCGCGCCTTGGCGTCGCCTTCATCAACCTCGTCATCGGCCAGTCGGCAGAAGGCATAAAGCGCCAGCGCCGGATCCCGGACCGACCGGGGCAACAGGCGCGATGCGGCATGGAAAGACAGCGATCCCGTCCGGATCGCCGCCCGGCAATGGGCCAGATCGTCGTGACGGATCATTCCGCGGCCAGCGGCAAGACCGCTTCCCGCACCGGGGCATCGGGCACCAGCTTGGCCAGCACCTCTGCGCTCGAGATCACGCCGGGCAGGCCCGCCCCCGGATGCGTCCCCGCCCCGACAAGGTACAGCCCCTTGGCTTCCTCACTCACATTGTGCGGCCGGAACCACGCCGATTGCAGGATCCGCGGTTCGATCGAGAACCCCGCCCCATGCGGGCTCAGGTATCGGTCGCGAAACTCCTCCGGCGTGAAAATCAACGATGCCGACAGATGCGTCTCGAACCCCGGCATCGCCTCTTCCAGCCGTGCGGCCACCTTCTGCCGATAGGTCTCGACTTCGGCTTTCCAATCCACCGGATCGCGATGCCCCAGATGCGGGACCGGGCTGAGGGCATAAAACGTGTCGCCCCCCTCCGGCGCGACACCCGGATCCGTCACCGACGGCCGGTGCAGGTACAGGCTCATATCCTCGGCCAGCACCCCCTTGCGGAAGATGTCCTTCACCAGCCCGCCGTAGCGCGGCCCGTTCAGGATCGTGTGGTGCCCCACATCTGGCCACATCCCTGCCGTGCCTGTCGTCCCGAAATACCAGACGAACAGACCCATCGACCAGCGATAGCGGTCCAGCTTTCCGTTCGTCCACCGGCGCCGCGGCCGCTTGCGCAGCAGCCGCTGATAGGTGTGACCCGCATCCGCGTTGCTCACGACGACGCTTGCGTGAACCTCTTCCCCGTCTGCCAGCCGAACGCCCACCGCCCGGCCATTATCGAACAGCACCTCGTCGGCCTCGACACCCATCCGCACCGCGCCGCCCTGCGACGTCACGACCCGCGCCATGGCGTCCGCAATCGCCTGCACCCCGCCCATCGCGTAATGCACGCCGAATTCCTTCTCGAGGTAGCTGACCAGCGCGTAGATCGACGTCACGCGGAACGGATCGCCCCCGATGAACAGCGGATGGAACGACAACGCCATCCGCAGCCGCTCGTCCTTCACCCGCCGCGCCGCATGGGCATAGACCGACCGGTCCGCCCGCAGCCACGCGAAGATCGGCAGCACCTTGATCAGGTCCCACAGCCGGTTCATCGGCCGCCGCCCCAAATTCTCGAACCCGAAGCGATAGCGCGCTTCGGCATCGTCCACGAACCGCTGGAACCCCGCCAGATCGTCTGGCGACAGCCGCCTTACCTCGTCCTCCATGTCCCGGCTCGCGGCGAAGGAAGATCCATCGGGCCACCGGATCTCGTAGTAGGGATCAAGCGGCCGCAGATCGACATCCGCCCGGAAATCCCGCCCGCAGGCGGCCCACAGCTCTTCGAAGACATGGGGTACCGTCAAGATGGTGGGCCCCAGATCGAACCTGTGGCCCGCCTCGGTGATCGACGATCCCCGCCCGCCGACCCGGTCCAGCCGGTCCAGAACCGTCACCTGATATCCCTTGGCGCCCAGCCGCATCGCCGCTGCAAGACCGCCTAGACCCGCACCAATCACCACGGCGCGCCCGTCCGACTCGATGTGGGGCAACTTAGACATGATCCGACACTAGATGTGTCAACTCAAGTTGACAACGCCGATGTCCGCCGACCCGCGCTTGCACGCCGCCGCCGCCACGCTACGCTCTCACCGCAGACAGGCGAGAGGAGCGGACGATGATCCTGACACGGCGTGATTTCGGCACAGGCCTTTCCGCCCTGACGCTCACCGCCTGCGCCCCCGCCGGGCCGACCACCCGCGCGGTCGACAGCACGCTTCCCCCCGATTTGCGGCCCGTCCCCAACGCCGCCTACGACGCCTGGGTCGCCAATTTCCGCGCCCGCGCGCCCCGGTCGGGGCTAAGCCCCGCCACGCTCGAGGCCGGGTTCCGCAACACCGGCTACCTTCCCGGCGTCGTCACCCGCGACCGTAACCAGACCGAATTCCGCCGCAGCCTCGAAGATTACCTTTCCATCGCCGCCTCCGACGAACGCATCACCAAGGGTCGCGCCGCCTTCGCGCGCCACCAGGGCACGCTCACCGCGTTGCAATCCCGTTACGGCGTGGACGCCCGCATCATCACCGCGATCTGGGGGCTCGAGAGCTTCTATGGCGAACGCCGCGGGAACGTGCCCGTCGTCTCGGCCACTTCCACGCTCGCCTTCGATGGCCGCCGCGGCGCGTTCTTCGAGGATCAGCTGATCGCCGCGCTCCGGATCCTCCAGAACGGAGATATCACGCCCGACCGCCTGACCGGCAGCTGGGCCGGTGCCATGGGCCACACCCAGTTCATCCCGACCTCCTACCAGGCCTTCGCGGTCGATTTCACCGGCGACGGTCGGCGCGACATCTGGTCGGACGATCCCACCGACGCGCTCGCCTCCGCCGCCGCTTACCTGCAGCGCAACGGCTGGACTCCAGGCCTGCGCTGGGGCGCCGAAGGCAGCGCGGGCGGCACCGTCATCCAGCCCCAGCCCGGCGGCCCCCGCTTCGCCGTCACACGTAACTTCAACGTCATCAAACGCTATAACAACTCAGACGCCTACGCGATCGGCGTTGGCCACCTCGCCGACCGCATCGGCGGCGCGGGTCCGCTGCGAACCCCGTTCCCGCCCGATGCGAATGGCCTAACCAAGGCCGACCGCGTTGCCCTTCAGGAGCGTCTCACCGCCGCCGGGTTCGACACAGACGGAGCCGACGGCGTCATCGGCCCGAATACGCGCGAGGCCATCGCAGCCTACCAATCCAGCCGCGGCCTGCCAGTGACAGGAGAGTCCTCGCAAGAACTGCTGCGCCGACTGTCCGGCTAGGCGCCAGAGCCACTAGCGCACCATCGTCAGCTTATCCCAATCCGCATATTCCGGGGTGTTCTCACTGCGGATATCCCCGCCATATCCAAATTCGACCATGTGGATCATGGTGTTGTTCCTATCCACCAGGATCACCGCGTAGGCTTCCATCAAATCCGCACCCGAGAGCATCCGCGTCGCTGCGAAATCCGGCCAGCCCTGGTGATTGGTCCCGCGCGGGGCGCTGAACGGGATGCCGTGGAGCGTGCCTGACAACGGCAGGTGGCAGTGGCCGTGGAACAAATGACGGATCTTGGCAGCATTCGGTGCGACAGCCGCCGCCAGACGCTCCGCATCCAGAAGCATGATCTGATCCATCGGTGCGATGCCCAGCGGCACCGGATTGTGGTGCATGAAAAGCCAGACAGGGCCATCGAGCGTCGCCAACTGATCTGACAGCCACGCCGCCCGCGCCTCACAGAAATGCCCGGCATGGCTCTCGGGCCCCCACGTGTCGAGCGTGATCGCCGTTCCGATCGGCAGATCGATCACATGCTGAACAAAGCCGCCTTCGCCCGCCAGATCCGGAAAGACCTCCAGAAGAGTCGCCCGGTCGTCATGGTTGCCGATGCACAGGTGGACAGGCATCGGCAGCGCCGCGATCCGCGCCTTGAGGCGGCGGTAATCATCGGCCTCTCCCCAATCGCTCAGATCCCCTGTGATAAAGAGCGCGTCGGCATCGGAGTGCAGCTCCAGCGCATGCGCAAGCGCCTTTTCGAAGTTCGCGTTCGGGTCCCGACCGGCAATCGTATTGCCCGGCGTCGTCAAGTGAATATCGGTCAGCTGCAGGAGTTTCATCGACGCCCGCCTTTCTCTTGTCGTGATGCTCGGAGGGCGCGCGTCCCGCAGCTGTAGGCGGGACGCGCGCGGCAATCAGCCGTCGGCCGGCATCAGGTCCTGGACCTCTTCGGCCATTTCCTGCTGCAGCACTTCCATGTCGTCATAGTCGCCGATAACGATCCCTTCGAGGTAGTCGGCGATCACCTGCGTGGCAGCAAGGCCGTTGTCGCCCGGATAGGCCTGCCATTCCCGCAGAAGCTCGATCTGGCGCACGGCGGTCGCTTTGGTCGGGTTTTCCTCGTAGAAATCAGCCAGAATGATCTCATTGGCGGCCTGGTTGGGCGGCATGTAGCCGGTGGTCCGCGCCACATCTGCGGCGCCCTCACCCGAGGTGATGTAGGTGAGCCAAAGCCACGCGGCTTCGAGCTCGGCCGGATCCTCAGAATCGGAGACCAGCATGGCCGAATTGCCGCCCGCTGGCAGACCCATCGGGCCATCTTCCGTCAGACCGGGAAACTCGTGCGTCATTAGGGTGAAATCGCCCATGTTCCGCTCCACCGCACCGACAGCCGAGGTTGACCAGAAGAGCATCCCGATGTCGCCTGCTGAGAACGACGCCAGCGCCGCATCCCATTCCAGGTTCTGCATCTCGCAGCCGCGGAAGATGCCGTGCATCGTCTCAAGCGCGGTCAGACCGGCGGGTGTGTCGATGCGGAAATCGTTGCCCACCATGGTCGGCTCGTCCTGGCTCCACATCAGGGCCTGCAGGAACCAGTTGCCGGTGATGTTCCAGCCCCAGAAGACAGGGTTGTCGACGCCGGCTTCCTGCAGCGCCTCGCAGGCCGCGATGACCTCGTCCCACGTGGTGGGCAGGTTCGTGGCGTCGTAGCCCGCCTGGGCCATCGTCTCCATGTTGTAATAGCCCACCGGCAGCGAGACCGAGAAGGGCAACCCGTAGACCTCGCCCTCGAATGTACCGAGATCGAGCATCGCCTGGTGATAACCGTCGCGCTCGAAATCCTCTTCCCCCGCAATGAACGGCTCGAGCGACTTGGCGATGCCGCGTTCGACAAGGATCGCCTGGCGGTTCAGGCCCTGCATCGTCACATCCGGTAACTCTCCGGCCACGGCTTCGCGCAGGATCGTGTTGGTGCCGTCCTCGTAGCTTTCGTAGGTGGCGCGGAACTCCACTGTGATGTGCGGGTGATCGGCGTTGAACCGCTCGAGAATCCGCTCATAGGTGATGTCGAAGAGGTGGCTGTAGGGATAGGCGAACTCGATCGTCACCGGATCCTGGCTCTGGGCGGTTGCACCGGTCGCGGCAAGCGCCAGCGCCATTGCGGTCAGGGTGGGTTTCATGACTTACTTCTCTCCTGTTGGCGGACCGGCTTGCAGGTGAGATGGCACCGATCCGTCGATGATCCCCGCGAGGGGGCTGAAGCGGGGGGCGGGCCATCCGCCCCTCGCGATGCTCATTTCATGCCCGTCAGCGTGATCCCTTCGATGAAGCGGCGCTGCATCAGCAGGAAGGCCACGATCAGCGGGGTGACGATGATGACGGCGGTCGCCATCATCGGCCCGAAATTCGAGCCGTCCGCATCGCCGCGGAACTCCCGCAGGCCCAGCGGCGGGGTAAAGAGCGACCGGTCCCCGGTGATGACGATCCGGGGCCAGAAATAGTCGTTCCAGTGGGCGACGATGGAGAAGATCGCGAAGGCCAGAAGCGCCGGGATCGCGGTCGGCAGCATGACGTTCCAGACGATGCTATATTCACTCATCCCGTCCATGCGCGCCGCGTCGATCAGATCATCCGGCACGGTCATGAAGAACTGCCGCATCAGGAAGATCCCGAAGACCGAGATTGTCCATGGAATGATCAGCGCGGCATAGCTGTTCGTCAGGCCCAGCTGCGCAAGCAGGATGTAAAGCGGCAGCGCGATGGCGTGGACCGGGATCAGCAGGCAGAAGAGGACAAGTCCGAAAACAGCGTCGCGCCCCCAGAACCTCAGCTTCGCCAGCGCATAAGCGCAGGGAAGTGCCACGATCACCTGGATGACGAAGATCGACACGGTGACGATCACGCCGTTCAGCAGGTACCGCAGCAACGGCGCCTCGTGGAAGGCGGAGGTGTAGTTGTAGACTGTCGGGTTGACCATGCAGGCGGCCTCGGTTCCGCCAAGCAGCACGCACCGCGCGTCCAGAAACGGCTCCTGAGTGCCGAAGAAGCCGCCCGTATTCTGCATCAGCTCCGCCGGGGCCTTCAGAGAGTAGGAAATCATCACGTAGAACGGCAGCAGCACGACCAACGCACCCAGGATCAGCACGGCGTGCTTCGTCGCCTCGCCGACAGAGAAACGGTGCCGGGGGGCATCGGCGACCGCCGACCGGTCCAGCGTCGCGTCAGACATAATGCGTCCTCCGCTCGATCAACCAGCGTTGCGCGAGGGTGACGAGCATCACGAAGAACAGGAACACGACTGTGATCGCCGCCCCGATCCCCATCAGGTTCTGCTGGATCGCCTTTTCGTAGATCGCGAACAGCATCACGTAGACGGATTTTCCGGGTCCCCCGCCCTGCGGATAGAACGCCTCGACCGTGTCGAAGACCTGAAACGACCGGATGATGGTGATCGTGACGACGAAGACCGTCGTCGGTCCCAGAAGCGGCCAGGTCACGAGGCGAAACCGCTCCCATCCGCTGGTCGCGCCGTCCATCTCGGCCGCGTGGTACAGCTCGCGCGGGATCGAGGTGAGACCGGCGAGGTAGAGGACCATGTTGAAGCCAAAGCCCTGCCAGATGCCGATGAATGCCACCGTCCAGATCGCGTAGTCCCGGTCCGACAGCCAAAGGGGAAACCCCTCCGCGCAGCCATAGGCATGCCACGGCCACAGCTCCAGCGGCGTGCCGCAGAAGCTTTCGAGGATGCGGTTGACGATCCCCACGGTGGGATGCAGCGCGAACTCCCAGACAATCGCCATCGCGATCAGCGCCGCCATGACCGGCAGAAAGTAGATCGTCTTGTAGAGCGCCCCGAACCGGCCCAGCGAATGGATCAGAAGTGCCGCGCCAAGACCCAGCGCGACCGAGAATGGCACCACGACGGCGACATAGCGGAACGAGGCGCCGAACATGCGCTCGTAGGTCGCGCGCGTGAAGATCCGCTCGTAATTCTCGAATCCCACCCAGTCGAAGCTTGGATTGCCCAGCGCGTAGTTGGTAAAGCTCATCGCGCCTGCCAGCGCGATCGGCAGCAGGAGGATCAGGACGATCAGGATCAGCGCAGGCGCAATGAACCAGAGATGAGCACGAGAGCCGGGCATCAGGCGACCTCGGCCTGCTGGCCGGCCCCGGTGGTCATTGGCAGACGCTGGCCCTCTGCGTCGAAGATTAAAGCCGCACTGCGCTGCCCCTCCACATGGATCGTGTCTCCAAGCGCCAGAGCCGCAGCACGCGCTGGATCCGTCCGCAGGATCAGCCGATGCTGGCCGTCTGCAATGACCGCATGCAGGAAAACGTCCGACCCGAGGTTCTCCTTGAAGGTCAGCCGACCCGAAAGCGTTGCGTCGGCCGGCGTGGATCTGAGCGACAGGTGCTCAGGTCTCAGACCCACCGTCACCGGACCAACCCGGCCTTGCCCCACGCGCCGGTTCAAGACGACACCAAGATACGATACACGCCCATCGGTGCTGATCTCACCCGGCAGGGTGTTGATCTTCGGCGACCCGATGAACTCAGCCACCGCAAGCGACCGAGGATCGGCAAAGACCTCTGCCGGGCTGCCGAACTGCAGGATATTGCCCCCCATCATGACCGCCATCCGGTCCGACATGGTCAGCGCTTCGGCCTGATCGTGTGTCACGTAGACGAAGGTCGCGCCAAGCCGGCGGTGAAGCTCGGACAGTTCCGACCGCATATGGACCCGCAACGCGGCATCGAGGTTCGAGAGAGGCTCGTCCATCAGGAACGCCACCGGCTGACGCACCATCGCCCGTCCAAGGGCCACGCGCTGTCGCTGCCCGCCCGATAGCTGGCCCGGCTTGCGGTCAAGCAGGTGTCCGATCTGAAGGATCCCGGCAATCACCCGCACCTGTTCGCCGATCGCGCCATAGCCCGTGCGTGCCAGAAGCGGCCCGACGACCGGCAACCGCCCGGTGCGGCCAAGATCGCGCAGCTTCAGCGGCGTCGCCAGGTTCTGCGCCACGGTCAGATGCGGGTAAAGCGCGTAGGACTGGAACACCATCGCCAGATTGCGATGCGCCGGGCGTACGGCCGTCACGTCCCGCCCATCCAGCGCCACATGCCCGCTATCGGCAGCTTCCAGTCCCGCAAGGATCCGCAAAAGTGTCGACTTCCCGCAGCCCGACGGGCCGACCAGCGTCACGAATTCCCCATCCAAAATCGAAAGGGACACATCGCGCAGAACCTGCGTGTCGCCAAAGCTCTTTGAGATATGGGACAGCGCGATCGACGCCATGGCTTGCTCCTGCCTCACCCGATGCAGCGACTTTAGGGAGCGAAGGGCACTCTTCTGTGACGTCATATTAGTTGAGCTTATGGCGGATAGAGTCGCAGCATGAAGCAGATCAAAGCCCGTCCCAGCCCGCACCAAATCAGTGCCTTCGCCCACACCGTGCGGGAAGGGTCGATGACCGCCGCAGCGGGTAAGCTGGGGGTCACGCAATCGGCAATCAGCCAGCATCTCGGCAAGCTGGAACGGCAGGTGGGCAACCGCCTCCTCGTCCAGACGCGCGAGGGCCTCTCCCTAACCCGCGCGGGGGAAGAGCTCTTCGCTTTGGCCGACCGGTACCTCAGTGCCGAACAGCTCATCGCCGAAAAGCTCGGCGATTACGAACAGCTGCGCGGGGGCCACCTGACCGTCATCGCCAACGCCCCCCAGCCCGCTCTTCAACTGATCTCCCGCTACTCCCGCGAGTTCCCGGATATCGAGGTTGACTTTGCCCTCTTCGACTGGACGACCGCCACCCGGATGCTGCGCGGGCGAACCGCCGATATCGGCATCATCGCCGCCCCCGCCCCGTCGGACGAGTTTGTGTCAATCGAACTCACCCGGGCACGCTACGTTCTTTATGTGAACGCCAACCACCGTCTGGCAGGCAGGCGACAGGTCAGCCTGCGCGAGATCTGCGACGAACGGATCCTGCTGCCCGAGGCAGGCTCGCTGACCCAACGCCTCGTCAAGAAGCTGCAGGCAAAGCTGGGCATCACCTTCACCCGTGTGACGACGATCACGACTTTTCCCGTCATGAAAGACGCGATCATCCAGGGTGTCGGCATCGGTCCGTTTCTGGAAAACTCGGTGGTGAGCCAGGACGGCCTCGCCTGCCTCGAGATCGAGGAGATGCCCGAGGCCTTGCCGATCTGCCTTGTCGCCCATGCCGACAAGGTCGACCTCAAGCTGATCCGCAGTTTCATCGAAGTCGCCGACGGCGCGTTGCTCTAAAGCGCCTTCATCTGCCCGGCATAGGCGACAGCAAGGAAAGGTCATCGCCCGCTCTGGCGGCTGATGCGCCGAGTCTCCAAGAGCGTTTCGGACGGTGTTTGACGGTAACCTGTGGCCCAATGGGCCACCCCTCAACGATCATTCGAAGGACGCTCTTCTGCCCCAAGGCAATCTAGGCGAGGACAAACGATCAGCGAGTATCTCCGAGGCGGGCCGCCTCGGTGCGGTTCCGGACACCCAGTCGCTTCAGGATCGCACTGACATGCAGCTTCACCGTCCCTTCAGAGATCCCCAGCGCTTCGGCGATCCTTCTGTTGGGCATGCCCTCACGGAGGCAGGTCAAGATCTCATTCTGACGTCTGGTAAGGCCGTCCGGCCGGTTATCGCCATCCGGCTGGGGGCTCGAATTGCCGGAGGCGACAAGATCCTTCGTGGCAGAGAGCGCGCGCTCGAAATGGGCGAACTTTTTCGAAAGCTCTGCAAGCTTCACAGCCATGCCCTGCTTGTCACCCAGATCGGAAGCGCTGACCGCTGACACCGCCCGCCGCAGCTCTGACAGAGGCTGGGAAAGGTCCTGCGCGGCGATATAGGCGAACCTCCCCTCGGTTACCTCGCTGCGGCGGGCTTCGGCTAACGCGCGCTCCAGCGCCTCGAGGGCTTCCCGCCGATCAGTGACGTCAAGCGCAACGCCGTCCCAGATGGTGGCCCCGTCGGGCCGACGGCGGGGATGGCCGAGGGATCGTACCCAGCGGTAGGTACCCTCGGGCGTTCTCACGCGGACCTCCGTGTCGAGCGGGGCCAGATCGCGCGCCGACGCCTCGAGCGCGTCAAGGAAGCGCGCGCGGTCGTCGGGGTGCAGCCAGGAATGGTCGACGGCGTCGGCCTCCATCAGCTTTTGCGGATCGAGGCCGAAGGAGCTTTGGACGCCGGAGCTGACGTAGAGATAACGGTACTTTCCGTCGGCCGTACGCATCCGCTGCATCGTGTGGCCGGGAAACCGATCGGCCAGGAGATCGGCGACATCAGGACGGTCGGGGACATCATTCATATATCTAAAGTAATATTATTGGAGTGCTTTGACAACAAAGATATAACTTTTGCTAGATATATCAGTGGTTCCAAGGTATATCCCCTTATCCCGGCATTGCCGGGACGGGAGGACGACTTGGACAAGATCATCATCGAAGCTCGGGTTAACGAGTTGGCGACGCGTGTGGGCAACCCGTATGTGCCCTTTCTTCCGGACGAGATTATCCGTGACGCGAAGGCCTGCTATGACGCGGGCGCTGCGATCTTTCACTACCATGGCCGGACCGCGGAGGGTGCGCCGGATCATGCCCCGGAGTTTTACCTCGAAACCAATGCGGGGATCCGGGCGCAATCCGACGTCCTCATCCATCCGACGCTGGGATATGTGGCGAACGATGCTGACGCGATGACCCGGTTCGCAGCGGTGGAAGAGATGATGAAATCGGCGGAGACCGCGCCGGATTTCGCCCCGATGGACACCGGCAGCGTCAACGTCGATTGGTGGAACCCCGAGACGGGCGCCTACGACACGACCGACCTGATCTACAAGAATTCGACCGGCACCCTGATGCACTTTGCCGAGCGCATCGACCATTACGGCCTGAAGCCCTACCTCGTCAGCTGGAACGTCAGCTTCACGCGGCAGATCGAGCAGTTCCTGAAGATGGGGATGCTGAAGGACCCCGCCTACATCTGCTTCTGCATGACGGATGAGATCATCTTTGCCGGCCATCCCGGCACGGTGGCGGGGCTGGATGCGCATACGGCCTTTTTGCCGAAGAATTTCCGCTGCATCTGGACGGTCGTGAACTACAAGGGCGACCTCTTCCAGCTGACCGAGAAGATCATGCGCGAAGGCGGGCATATTTCAATCGGTCTGGGCGACTACGCCTACATGGACGGTGCCCGCCACCTGACGAATGCCGAGGTGATCGAGAAGGCTGTCGCACAGGCGCGTTCGCTGGGGCGCGAGCCCGCGACCGTGGCCGAGACGCGAGAGATCCTTGAGATGCCGGACATCCGCATCGCGGCCTGAACGGGCCGCACGAGACAGGTAACGAGGGAGGACCTGATGACATTTACAAAGCTTCTTGCTGGCGCCGCAGCGCTGGCCGTGATGGCGGGCGGGGCTGCTGCCGAGACGTTCAAGATGCAGACGTTCCTCGGCGCCAATGCCTCGACCACCAAAGCGTTTCAAGAGATGGCTGCGGATCTTGCGGCGGCGACCGATGGCGCGATCGAGATCGAAGTTCTGCCGGGCGGAGCCGTTGTCGGCGCGGGGGAGACGATCGAGGCGATCCAGAACGGCCTGCTCGACGGGCAGTATACGGCACCGTCCTACTTCGCGGGCAAGGACCCGGCGATGGGCGTGTTGGGCGACACCTTGGCCGCCTATCCCGACAGCGCGACACGCGACCGCTGGTTTACCGAAGGCGGCGGGCTGGATCTCGCGCGAGGCCTCTACGCGAAATACGACCTGCATCTGATCTGCCCGATCTACTGGCCGCCCGAGCAGATCCCCTCAAAGGTCGAGATCGCGGGCGTGGCCGATCTGGAAGGGCTGAAGATGCGCGCGCCAGGCGGCCTTGCCTCCGATCTTCTGGGCCGCGCGGGCGCATCGCTGGTGACGATGGGCGTGGGCGAGAGTGTCAGCGCGATGGAGACGGGCGTTCTGGATGCGACGGACCTTGCCAATGTCGCGCTGAACGTCGCGCTTGGGATGCACAATCAGGCGAAGTATTCCGTGCTTGCCCGGCACTCCATGGCGGTGACCGAGATGAGCGTTTCGAAGGCCAGGTGGGACAGCCTGTCAGCCGAGCATCAGGAGGCCTTTGAAGAGGCCTGCAACGCGATGTCGGACGAGCTTGCCACAACGCTTGGCGAAGAGGATGCCGCGGCCGAGGCGCAGGCGAAGGACGAGCTGGACGTGACCTTCATCGCGTTCGGCGAGGATGACGCCGCGGCCTTTCGCGAGATGACGGCGGAGGTCTGGGCGGATTGGGGCGCGAGGAGCGCGGATGCGCAGGCCATCGTTGACAGCCACCAGGCCTTCATGTCGTCGATCGGGCTGACGAACTGAACCGGCGCCGCACGGGCCGCGAGTGATGTTCCTGGATCGCCTGGCGCTTTGGCTGGGCCGGACTGCGGCCTGGTGCTTTGCGCTGATCGTCCTCGTCATGGTGTACGAGGTCGTGGCCCGCTACGCCTTCAATGCGCCGACGATCTGGGCGCATGAGACGGCGGTGCTGTTGGCAAGCCTGGGGTTCGTCTTCGGGGGCGCCTTCTGCATGGCCGAGGGCACCCATATGCGCATCACGCTTCTGGTCGAGAAACGGCCGGGCCTCGCCCGGTTGTCAGACGGTCTGTCGCTGGTCGTGGGGGCGGTATATCTCGCCGGGCTCGCCTATGCTGCGTGGCGGATGACCGAGCGCGCGATCTGGCGGTTCAGCTTGGACGGGTCGTGGGATCCGGAGCGGTCGGGCAGCACCCTCAATTCGCCCTTGCCGTCCTACCTCAAGGCGATCCTGTTTCTCGGCGCGGCACTGTTTCTGGCCATCGTGCTGGTCCGCCTCGTCGCCTGGCTCCGCGGTCTGGCCAAGGCGGCCGGCTGATGGATATCGGGACGGCCACGGCGCTGATCATCCTCTCGATGGCGCTCTTGCTGATGCTGGGCGTGCCGCTCGCCTTTGTTTCTGGCGCGATCGCGGTGGTTCTGGCGGTGAGCCAGTTCGGGTTCAACGCGCTCTTCATCATCGGCAGCCGGACGGTCGACTTCCTGGACAGTTTCGCACTGATCGCGGTGCCGATGTTCGTGCTGATGGCGTCGATCATGGAGAAATCGGGCGTCGCCAGGGACCTCTACCGCGCCTTCCACGTCTGGGCGGGATCGGTGCGCGGCGGGATCGGGGTGGTGACGACCGGCGTCGCTGTCCTTCTGGGCGCAACCACCGGGATCATCGGGGGCGAGATCGTCCTCTTGGGGCTGATCGCGCTGCCGCAGATGCTGAATCTCGGCTATGACCGCAAGCTTGCCATCGGGACGATCACCGCGGGCGGGTCGCTGGGCACAATGATCCCGCCGTCGATCATCCTGATCTTCTACGGGCTGACGGCAGAGGTTTCGATCTCGCACCTCTTTCTCGCCACGCTCATGCCCGGGCTGATGCTGGCGAGCCTTTACGTCGGCTACATCCTCGTCCGCTGCGGACTGAACCCGTCGCTGGGGCCACCGCTGCCGCCGGAGGAGCGGGACATGCCGCTTACCGAGAAGTTGGCGCTCTTCAAGGGCGTCGCCCTGCCAATGGCCGTTGCGGGCGGCGTGCTGGTGTCGATCTACGCCGGGTTTGCCTCGATCACCGAAAGCGCCGCCCTCGGGGCCTTTGGTGCCGCGGTCGCGGCATGGATCCGCGGCACCTTCAGTCTTGAGATGATCCGCGAGGTGCTGGTTCAGGCGCTCCGCACCTGCGGCATGGTGTTCTGGCTGGTCTTTGGCACCAATGCCCTGATCGGCGTCTACAACCTTATGGGCGGGATCACCTTCGCGTCCGAGATGCTGGCGGGCGTCAGCCAGCAGCCAGGGATCATCCTCGTCGTGATGATCCTGGTCTTCATCCTGCTGGGCTTCTTCATCGACTGGATCGGGATCCTGTTTCTGACGATGCCGATCTTCCTGCCGGTGCTGACGGAGCTTGGCTATGACCCGATCTGGTTCGGGATCGTGTTCAACCTGTCGATGCAGATCGCCTATCTGACGCCGCCGTTCGGGCCGGCATGCTTCTATCTGAAGGGCGCGACGGGCGACAGCCTGGCCCTGTCCGAGATCTTCGCCGCGCAATGGCCATTCATTGGGCTGCAGATCCTCGCGCTTGTCATCGTGGTCGTCTGGCCGGACCTGTCGCTCTGGTTGCCGCGCCTGGTCTACGGGTGAGCGGGATGGGCGGTGCGCATATCCTCGACACGCTGGAGAGGCGATCGCCGGGAAATCGCCTCGGCCCGGAGGAGCGGACGGCGGCCCTGCGCACCATGCTGCGCATCCGCAGGTTCGAGACGCGCGCGAAGGAGCTGTTTCTGAAGGGCGTCATCAAGGGCACGGCGCATTCCAGCGTCGGGCAGGAGGGCGTCGCGGCGGGCGCCTGCCTTGCGCTCCTGCCCGATGACTTCCTGCTGACCCATCACCGAGGGCACGGCCACACCATCGCCAAGGGATCGGATATCGGCCGGATGTTCGCCGAGTTGATGGGGCGCGAGGCTGGCTATTGCGCGGGCCTTGGCGGGTCGATGCATATCGCCGATTTCGAGCGCAGCATCCTTGGCGCGAACGGGATCGTCGGCGCGGGGATCGGGCTGGGCGTGGGCGCGGCTTTGGCCGAGCAGCTGAACGGGTCGGGCAATATCGGCATCTCGTTCTTCGGGGACGGAGCCGCGAATGAGGGGATCTTTCACGAGGCGCTGAACCTCGCCGCGATCTGGTCGCTGCCGATCGTATTCTTCTGCGAGAACAACCAGTACGGCCTGACCACCGCGACGGAGAGCGTGACGGCGGGCGTCTCGATCGCCGCGCGGGGCGACGCCTACGGCATCCCGAACGAGCGGATCGACGGCAACGAGGTGGGCGCGGTGTTCGAGGCTGTGGAGCGTGCGGCGCTGCGCGCCCGGGCGGGCGACGGCCCGACCCTGATCGAGGCGCTGACCTATCGTTGGGACGACCATTCCATGCGGGCGAACCTGCCCGCCTATCGGGGATCCGAGGAGGAAACGGAGTGGAAAGCCCGCGACCCGATCGCGCGGCTGAGCGAAGGGCTGGTGCGCGACGGGATCGCCGACGCGGACGAGGTGGCCGCCCGGGAAAGCGAGGTGGCCGACGAGATCGAGGCCGCCATCGCCTGGGCCGAGGCGCAGCCGGAACCCGATCAGGACAACGCGCTGGGCAAGGTCGTGCCGCCGACGGCGTTCGAGGCGTCGGAACCCGCCCCGGGCAACCGCCGGATCACCTACAAGGCCGCAATCACCGAAGCCTTCGCGCTGGAGATGGAGGCCGATCCCGACGTGATCCTGATGGGCGAGGACATCGGCCCGACAGGTGGGATCTTCGGCCTGACGACAGGACTCTATGAGCGCTTCGGCCCCGACCGGGTGCGCGACACGCCGATTTCGGAAGGCATCATCTCGACCGCCGGGGTCGGGGCGGCGATGCGCGGCAAGCGGGTCGTCGTGGAGGCGCAGCTTTGGGACTTCGTGACCCTGATGATGGACGCCATCGTCAACCAGGCCGCCAAGGCGCGGTTCATGCTGGGCGGCAAAGCCAAGGTGCCGATCGTCTTTCGGGGGCCGCAGGGTGCGGGCATCCGGTTGGCCGCACAGCATTGCCAGTCGCTCGAGGCGCTCTTTCTCAACATCCCCGGTCTGCAGGTCTATGCGCCCTCCTCGGCCTACGACGCCAAGGGGCTGATGGCGGCGGCCATCGCCCATGACGGGCCGGTCGTGTTTCTGGAGCACAAGCTGCTCTATCTCGGCGCCGAGCAGCCGGTGCCCGAAGAGCACTACCGCATCGCCCCGGGCCGGGCGCGCGTGGTCCGCGAAGGGCGCGACTGCACGATCATCGCCACACTCGCGATGGTCGAACGTGCCGTACAGGCGGCGGATCGCCTGGCCCGCGAGGGGATCGAGGTGGAGGTGATCGACCCGCGGACGCTCAAACCGCTCGACACCGACACGATCCTCGCCTCGGTCCGCAAGATCAACCGGGCGGTCGTCGTCCATGAAGCCCCCGTCTTCGGCGGCTTCGGCGGCGAAATCGCCGCAACGATCCAGGACGAGGCGTTCGACTGGCTCGATGCGCCGGTCGCCCGGGTCGGCGCGCCAGAGATGCCCGTCCCCTACAACGACCGGCTAGAGCGCGCGTTCATGCCCGACGCAAGCCGGATTGTCGAGGCCGTGAAGGCCGTCTGCTACAGGAGCTGAGCCATGCCGAAACGAGAGGTCATCATCCCGCCGGGAATGGAGAACATCTACGACACCTATCACTACGCGCCTGCGATCCGGGTGGGCAATACGCTCTACCTCTCCGGGCAGGTCGGGCGGGACGAGAACCTGAACGTGGTCGAAGGCGTCGAAGCGCAGTTCGTTCAGGCCTTCGAGAATGTCGGCAAGGTGCTGCACGCGGCGGGCGCCGGGTTCGATGACGTGGTCGAACTGGAGACCTGGTTTGCCGACAGCATGGCAGATCTCACAACCTTCCTGTCAGTCAAGGATCGCTACTTCACGAACCGCTACCCGACCTGGACGGGCTTCGCCGTGAAGGGCTTCTCGATGCCGGGCATTCTGGTGGAGATCAAATGCAAGGCGATCCTCGGACTGGACGCCGCATGAGCCAGAACCTGAAAGCGCTTTTGGCAGCACAGGAGACGACGCTTGGCACCTGGACGCAGATTCCCGCGCCCGAGCTGGTGGATCTGATCGGGCTCAACGGGTTCAACTTCACCATCCTCGACTGCCAGCACGGGCCGTTCGGGATCGAGACGGCAGAGAACCTGGCGCGCGCGGCGGATGCCAACGACATCGCGGTTGCGCTTCGCGTGTCGCGGAACGATCCGGTAGAGATCATGAAGGCACTCGATGCGGGCATCCCGCATGTCGTCGTGCCGAATGTCGAAACCGCCGAGGACGCCGCGCAGGCCGTCGCCGCGACACGGTTCGCCCCTGACGGGTTGCGCGGCGCCTGCCCCTGCTGCCGGTCGGGCGGTCACTTCATCCGCAACTGGGACGCTTACGCCCGCACCGAGCAGGATCGCACCGGCGCCATCGCGCTGGTGGAAACCGCACCCGGCCATCGAAACATCGCCGGGATCTGCACAACCCCCGGCCTTGCAGCGGTGATGATCGGCCCGTTCGATCTGTCGGTATCGATGGGGCTGAACGGTGACTGGCGGCACAGGGACGTTGCAGCGGCAGTGGCCGAGATGGCCGGCGCCGCGCATGACGCAGGTGTCCCTGTGATGATGCCGGTCTTCTCGCCCGATCCTGTCGAGTGCCGCGATCTGGTCGACCGCTGGCGCTCGGCCGGGGTGACGACATTCGTCATCGGGTCGGACAAGATCCTGATTGCAGACGCGCTTGCACGCTGGAGTTCGGACCTGGTCCGTTCCCAGTGACTTGAGCGAGCGCCGCAAGACGCCACAGGGGCGAAGGCGCGTCTCTCGCTCGGGATAAAGGTCATTCCTCGAAGAACGACCGTCAAGAACAGGCCGTCCGCGGCCCGATCGGCCACAATGACCCTCGCTGATCCCATGAGCGCCTCGGAAGTTCGACGCCGACAGGCAGCGTGGCATCTACACAACCAATCCAATGACCGGCTTGGGCCGGCTAAAGGGGTCTGTTGTCGACCGGTGCGACCTGTCTGAAAACCCTGCGGAAAAAGTCGTCGACCTCGCTCGCGGCATCCAATGGACCGAGCTGAGCGACGTATTGATCAGGACGGATCACGACCAACGCGCCGTGGGTGCGATCAATCCCCCGGAGATCGAAGATGTCGGGCCCATCGACCGCCGGGCAGAAGACTTTCTCGTAATCCGTCAAACCCAGAGCACCCTTCGCTGGCAGAAGCAGGCTTGGCAGGCCTTCCAGATCCATCTGGCGATGGCCACATTGAAAGACCGCGCGGATATCGAAGACGCTGTCGATATCGGCCCCACCTGGCGTAAAGCGCGAGATAACGCCCGATGCCCCACCCAAGGTTTCGCAGACTTGTGCGACAGCTCCACCAGATCTGCCGGCATCACGTCCGGGTGCGAACAGGATGATGCGCCACCGGCCATCCGCCTTGAGCGCGTGGCCAAGGTGCATCGGCTTAGCGTCGGCAAGGCGGATCACAGGGGCGGAGTGGAAGCGCTTGCCAACGACAAAGCCGCTCGCGAGTTCCTGGTATCTGGAATCCCCGATGATCAGCGAAGGGGCGTAGCAGGTTTCGACACCGGCGGTGTAGCGGCCGTGCCTCTTGAAATACTGCTGGAACAGCTCTGCTTCAGCAGCATTCTTCGGTTTCGCACTGAAAAGGCGGGCCATGTCCCGGTCGAAATCGATCAGTTCCGTCGCCTTGGCCCGGCGCTCCTCGGAGTAGGTATCGAGCAAGGCAGGCACGGCGTGACCCCGCAGGACAGCAGCGAGCTTCCAACCCAGGTTGAATGCGTCAGCCATAGAGACATTCATCCCCTGACCGGCCTTCGGGCTATGGGTGTGACAAGCATCTCCGGCAATGAAGATGCGAGGTTCCTTTTTGCCGCGCTCGTCATCGGAGACATCGTCGAACGCGTCGCAGACCCGCTGGCCAATCTCATAGGCCGACCACCATGCGACCTCGGCGACATCCAGCGAGTAGGGTGCCATGATCTGCTGCGCTCTGGCGATGAGCAGCTCGGGGGTGACGCCGCGATCGGCGGCCCGCTCACCCTCGCCAAGTTCGTCAAGCTCGATATAGAGGCGCACCATATATCCGCCTTCACGCGGAATGATCAAGACACTGCCGGCCTCCGCCGACTGGATCGCGCATTTAAGGCGGATATCAGGGAAATCCGTTCGCGCCAGAACATCCATCACGCCCCAGAGTTGACGCGCGGACGCGCCGCGCAGCTCGTGACCCATCGCATGTCGAACGCGGCTGCGGGCACCGTCACAGCCGACGACATAGCGGGCATGCAGGGTTTCGGTCTCGCCTTCGTCATCCAGCCGGTTGAAGGTGGCGGTGACCGGGTACTCCGGATGATCCGTCCGGGCGAGGGCGACCAGTTCGAGGTTGTAGTCGGGTGTGAGCCGGCGCGGAGAGTTCCGCATGATTTCTAGGTAGAAATCATGAATTCGCGCCTGGCTGAGGATGACATGGGGCATTTCGGACAGATCGTCTTCGACGTCCTGGATGCGGTCCGCCCGGGTGAGCGAGGTGCCATCCTTGCCCGGGCGCCAGAACGTCACCTCGTTGACGCAGTATCCCTCCTTGATGACCTTCTCGGCAAAGCCGAACGCCTCGAACATCTCGACAGAGCGGCAGGCGATGCCGTCGGCCTGTCCCACCTCAAGCGGCCCCGGCTTTCGCTCCACGACGCGCACGGAGATATCGGGGAAAGCTGAAAGCTGCGCCGCCAGCGTAAGCCCAGCGGGTCCGCAACCGACGATCAGCACGTCCGCATGACAGGACTTTACACCTGCGTGCCGGTCGGCCGGCGCAACGGTGGGATCGCCGCTGCGGAAACCGTCCTGATGAAATTGCATGACTGCCTCGCTGAAATCACGCACACGTCATCGATTACGTTTCCGGATTGCAGCGCGTCAACAGAGTGATCTGCCAGTCGAAGGTTTCCAGACAGATCACGGCACCCAAGCTCAAGTTCTAGTAATCGTCGGTGCACCTTGTCCGACGCAGGTGCCAGTGTCAGACATTGACGCTTTGGGATCGCCGATCTGACATGACTGATCTTTGCGCAGGCGATCGCATCAGACGCCTCAGCAGAGCGTAAACAAACGCCACGGACATACCGACTAGGCCGCAAAAAGATGCGGCACAACACATCGGTCATTAGACCACCAGTCATTTGATGAGTGGTGCCCGGGGGCGGAATCGAACCACCGACACGAGGATTTTCAATCCACTGCTCTACCCCTGAGCTACCCGGGCACGGGTGGCGCTTCTGGCCATGCTGGCAGGGCGATCCGCACCGAAGGCGCAGCGATCCCCGCCGGGGTTTGGGTGACGTAGTCGACCGCCGCGCCGGTGTCCAGAGCCAAAATCCGGCCAAATACGCCGCCGTGGATCGGAGGCCCCGAATTTGCTAGGATCCCGCCATTGCTGAGTGTTTTGAGGACCTATTGATGCCATACGACCATATTGTGGTGCATGATACCCGGCTCCGCGGCCACGTTCACGGCCGGGAGGGGATCCATGTGATCGAAAGCCATTGCGAACGACTTTCTGAGATCGTCGACCGGATCCGGGCCGCCACCGAAAGCCGTTTCGCCTCGGGCCCCGGCGTCGTCGACGGGGTACCGCCGCCGGCCGGCGCCTACCATACCGATGTCAGCCCCAACCCGGTTCCGACCCTCAGCATCCTCGCCCACGGCGTCGATGTGGCCCAGGGCAGCAGCGATTGGGCGATCCAGCTTGGTGTGGAATGCATCCACCCCGGGAATGCCCAGGCCTTCGGGCGGGATATCAGCGGACGGATCACCAGCCGGATCCGCCTGCTGGCCTGCAATGCCGCCCGCAGTGAGGACGGGCGGGCGACCTGCCGCGCTCTGGCCATGGGGGCGGGCGTCCCGGTCTTCGCATCCGACACGGTACAGCTCTATTCGCGGCAAGAGCGGCAGACCACGTTCGGGGGCACGCCCATCACACCGTCGCAGGTCGACGGGCCGCACGGCGGCTGGATCAACTACGGCGCGTGGGAGGGAACGGTCTACCGCTTCGATCCCGCAGGCGGGAACCGGGTGGAGTTCCATGGCCCCCTGCCGCCCGCCTCCACACCGTCCGAGCAGCAGGAACGGGACCGATATCAGGTCGTCTGCCGCTAGGCCGGCACCTAAGGCGCGTCGCCACCGCCATCGCCCCGCCCAGCCTCGGCCAGGAGGGAGATGACCTCTTCATCGCTGACCTGCGGGAAGCGCGCGTAATAGGCCCCGACGGCGCGGAAGCCGGGATCGGGACACAGGCAGATCACCTCGTCCGCCAGCGCCTCGAACCGCGCCAGCACCTCGGGCGGGGCGACCGGTACGGCAAGGATGATCCGCCCCGCGCCCGCCGCCCGCAGCCCCCGCAGGCTCGCGCCCATCGTCGCCCCCGTCGCGATCCCGTCATCGACAACAACCACTGTCTTGCCCGCCAGATCCGGCCGCGCCCGGCCGGCGAGGTAGCGGGCCTTGCGCCGCGCGATTTCGGGCAGCAGGTCCCGACCCATCGCTGCGACCTCCTCGGCGGACAGGCCAAAGGCCCCTGCGATCCGATCGTCGCGTTCCACCACCGGCCGGTCGCCGTCGACGATCGCGCCCACGGCGAGCTCCGGCTGGCCCGGCGCGCCGATCTTGCGCACAAAAACCAGGTCCATCGGCAGGCCCCGCGCCCGGCAGATCTCGGCCGCGACCGGCACGCCGCCGCGCGGCAGGGCGACGACGACGGTGTCTTCGGGATCGAGCGGCGGCAGCGCCGCGGCCAGCGCCCGCCCGGCCTCCACCCGATCCGCGAACATCGCGCCGCGCCAGCTCATGCCCGGACCTCCCGTCCCCACCAGCGCGTCGTGCTCACCTGACGCCGTACCGCCGGGCTCAGCCCGATCAGCAGGAGCCCGATCGAGAACAGGCACCAGATCGCCGGCATCTCTCCGGGATCGGAGGTCAGCTGCAACGCCAGGATCGGCCCCACCAGTGCATGGAGCACGACGAATCGCCAGGCACCGTAGACGATTGGCATAAGGAACACGGCCAGCATGTATTCCGGAAAGCCCGGCCCGATGCCCAAGGCCGCCTCAAACGGCACGGTCAGCCCGTTATAGTGTACGTCCCAGGCCAGGTGCCATTCGCCCGCCCGGGTGCAGAACGCCTCTGCACAAAGCGCCGTGCCCGGAACGCAGGGCCCCAGCACCGGCCAGGGCAGCAGCTTCGCCAGCAGGATCAGGCTCGCCAGCCCGCTCAGCGCCATCACCGTCCGCCACCACCGCCGCCGGATCCCCTCGGGGACAAGATGCAGGGCAAAGGCATTGATGACCAAGGGCTGAAAGGCGATGTGCAGGTAGGACAGAGCTGTGACAGTCCGGTTTCCCGGCGTGCCGCACTGGTCGATCACCAGATAGCCTGCAGCCTGCAGCACCTCCATACCTGTGAAATAGCCGAGCGTCCCCCAGATCGCGACCGGCTCGCCGCGCCGGCGCGTGACCTCCGTCGCCACGGCACCGATCCCGACCATGGCCAGGGTCGCCTCAGGGCTCCAGCACATGCGGGCACCTCCCGACCGGTACCCTAGGCCGGATCTCGGGATGATCGGTTGCGCATAGTCAAACGGCGGCGCGGCCTATCAGTGCTCGCGCTGCTGCTCCGTCAGCGCCTGCTCGATCTCGTCCTCATCCGGCGGCTCGGCCGAGGGCACGGCATAGGCGCCCGTCATCCAACGGCCCAGATCCTTGTCCGCGCAGCGCTTGGAACAGAACGGGCGATAGGCATGGGCTGCAGGTTTGTCGCAGATCGGGCAGGTCATCGGCAGGGTACCTTCCGGCATCAGAGGTCTCTCGATATGGGAACGCACTTCGCGGCAGGCAAGCAAAATCCGCCCTGCCCCGCTCGTCCGGTTGACACCGGCGCCAAAGCGCCCCTCATTCCAGTCCAACGCTGCAGGAGGACACAATGCCAATTCTTCGCTCATGGGCTTTCGTGCTGCTCTTCCTGCCCGCAATGGCGAATGCCGAAGAAGAGGATCACGGGTTTTTCTTCTGGTGCACCCTGAACGAGGGGCAGAACAGCGTCTTTCTCTCAGCGAAAGACGACCGCGTAACCTACGCCTACATCAAGGATTCCGGCCAGCTTGAACTCCGGCTCGAAACGACGCTCGAAACCATGCCGTACAGGCCTTTCCCCTGGGACGAACAGACAATTCGGGAAAGCGTCACATTCTATAACGGCGTCACATCCTACGAAGTCTTCGCAAGCCTGGGCTCCTATAAGCCGTTCGAAAGCCTGTTTGCCGGTCTGGGCGATGCTGAAGCAGGAATTGTGGTCACCCTCCCCTCGGGCAGCCAAACGACACTCTACTGTGATGATCATACCATTTCGCCCCGCAATCCAATCGCCGGGATCGGACAACTGGCCAAGCTGGCAAACCCGGACCACGATCCGCTCCTCCACTGCTTGTCGGGAAGTGTCCCCGCCACAGCCTGCCTCGGGATCGTGAGCGATCTCTACGGGGTGGAAACCGGCCTGAGCCCCCGCAGCCTCGTCTTCCTGCAAGCGGAACAGAAGCGGTGGGAAATCCTGCTCGCCGCCAAAGTCAGCGAGGCCACCGAGATGACGCAGGCCAGATTTCCCGACAGGGCGGAACGTCTGACCACCGATCTGATGAAAGCCCAGGACAGCTGGGCCGCAAGCCGCAATGCCGATTGCGATCTCGCTGCATGGACAGTCTTCGATGTGATGGATGAAGACGCAGGCAAGCTTCAGTGCCTCTCGCACTACGCAGCTCAGCGCATCGACTTCCTGAACCAACACATCGCGGGTCTGGAATTCGACGGATAGCGGCGGCTCAGAAGCTCTCTGGAAGACGCACCGGCGCCCGCTCGCGCTTACGCTGCAATTCGTAATGCCCCAGCGGCGTCCAGCCGACCAGCGCCGTCTCGATCGGATCGGCCCGGAAGGCCGCGCGCAACGCGGTCTCGACCTGCCGCCGATGGGCCTTCGTCATCGGGGCAAAATCGACCGTCACCTGACCGCCAAGCCCACGCAACCGCAACGCGCACGGCAGCCTCTTCGCAGCCGCCAGGTTCGCCTTCAGCCCCGCCGCAGGCGACGTATCGCCGCCGGTATTCACATCGACAGCCACCAGCGCCCGCGTCGGCTCCACAAACATCGACCCGCCATCGAGCCCTACGCGAGCGGACCGCAGATCCTCCAGTGCATCAAGCACACCAAGTTCCGCGAAGCCACCGGGCTCGGTCACGACGTCCGCCGGATCCGTCCACTCGCGCCATGCCAAGGCGTGCGGCCCATCCCCGTCGGTCAGCGCCTCGGGCTCGCGGCCTTCCGCATCACCCAAAACAGCGCCAGCCAGCGCAGACATCGCCGCGATATCGTCGGCGACCTCCTCGCCCGACGCGCCCTCCGCCGCCGACCGCAGGATCAGCCCGCCCGGGCCGTCGAAGACCTCATGGGCGACCTCCAGCAGCCGCACCCGCGCCTCGTCGTCTTTGATCTGGCGGCTCACATTGATCCCGTCCGCGCCGGGCGTGACGATCGCATAACGGCTCTTGAAGATCAGCCGCTCTGTGACCGGCACCGCCTTCCCGTCCTCCGCAAAACCCGTCACCTGCGCCAGCAGCGCCTGCCCCGGCGCCAGCCCCTTGCCCTGCCGCAGAAATCCCGTTCCGTCGGGCAGGCGCACCATCATGCCCCCCTGCCCCTTCAGCGGCCGGTCGCAGATCGCGCGATAGATCGCCCCGGGCCGCACCTCGTCGGTCTCCAGCAGGAAATCCTCCAGCCGCCCGTCCACCAGCAGCGCCGCCGCCTCGCGACCCGCCAGGTGATCCAGCACCACCGTCCGCCTCACCGGATCACCCCCGCGGCGCGCAACAGCCCCGCCGTCTCGGCCAAGGGCAACCCCACGACCCCGGTGAACGACCCGCTGATCCACGGGATGAACGCTCCCGCCGGCCCCTGGATGGCATAGGCCCCCGCCTTGCCTTCCCAGTCGCCACCGTCGAGATAGCCGTTCAGCTCGATGTCCGAGAGGCGCTTCATCTTCACCGCCGTCACCACCGACCGCTGCCAGATCTGCTCCCCACGCCGCACGGCGACAGCCGTGATCACATCATGCCGCCGCCCCATCAGTTTCACCAGAAACGCCGCCGCCTCCCCCGCATCCGTAGGCTTACCGAAGATCCGCCGCCCCAGCGCAACCGTAGTATCCGCGCACAAAACGACCTCGTCACCCGAGGCCTCGACCGTGCGCACCTTCTCCAGCGCGATCCGTTCGCAATAGGGCCGCGGCAGCTCGCCCTTTGCAGGAGTCTCGTCGATATCCGGCGGGCGCACGGCATCGGGCACGACCCCGATCTGCGCCAGAAGCTCCAGCCGCCGGGGCGAGCCGGAGCCCAGGATCAACCGCACCTTACTTGAAGCGATAGTTGATCCGGCCCTTCGTCAGGTCATACGGCGTCATCTCCACCTGCACACGGTCCCCCGCAAGCACCCGGATCCGGTTCTTCCGCATCTTTCCCGCCGTATGCGCAATGATCTCATGGCCGTTTTCCAGCTCGACCCTGAACGTCGCATTCGGCAGGAGTTCCTTCACGACGCCGGGAAATTCGAGCAGTTCTTCCTTGGCCATGGTCTCTCCTTGCACATCGCTCCGCACAATTCCGCGAAGCCGCGCACTAGATGCGCCCGGACCCGGCGCTTTTCAAGGGGAATCTGGCCTCTCGCCGCGCGCGACGCTGCGATGCAACCCGATCGGCCACATCTGCGTTTCCTCCCCGATGTCCGACCTGCACCTCACCCTGCCCCGCGACCGTTTCCTGCCGCTGCCCCACGGCGACGGCCGCAAATGCGGGGTCGAGATCGAATTCGGCGGCCTGCGCGAAGACAAGGCCGCCCGCATCCTCGCCGACACGCTGGGCGGAGAAATCCGCTGCGACGGCGATACCAAATACACCGTGACGGGCTCCGACATCGGAGAGATCGAAGTCTATCTCGACACAGCCTGGCGCGACCAGATCGACACCGCAATCCTCGGCCAGCTCCTCGAAATCGCACGCTCCGTCGTCCCGGTCGAAATCGTGACAGAGCCCCTGCCCTTCGCCGCCCTCCCCCGGCTAGACGCCGCCCGTGCCGCCCTGCGCAAGGCCGGCGCCACCGGCAGCCGCAGCGGCATCCTCCTCGGATGGGGGGTCCACCTCAATGTTCAGCTGGCCGAAGAAACGGCAGACCATATCCTCAGGGTCACCACCGCCTTCGCCCTCTGCGACGATGTGATCCGCGCCTTCGACTGGGTCGATACCTCGCGCCGCATCGGCCCCTTCGTCGATCCCTACCCCCGCGCTTTCATCGACGCGCTCTGCGCGGCAGAGCGGATCGACATGGACGCGCTCATCACCCTCTACCTCAAGCACAACCCCACTCGGAACCGCGCGCTCGACCTCCTGCCGATCCTGGCCCACATAGCGCCCGACCGCCTGAAAGAGGCGCTCCCGGACGAAAAGATCAGCGCCCGTCCGGCCTATCACTACCGCCTGCCCGATTGCCGCATCGACGAGGCTGACTGGTCGCTGGCGCTCGAATGGAACCGCTGGGTGGTGATCGAACGTATCGCCGCCAATTTCGACCTGATGGAACAGCTTCGTACCGACTGGATCGAACATCGTGGATCGTTCACGACCGTCCGCTCCGACTGGCCCGACCGCGTGACGGAACGGGTGGACCAGTCCGGCCTGATCGAAGAGCTGGTCGGAGAAGCCGCATGAAACCCACCATCGGCGTCACCGTCTCCCAGCGCTCCGGCTGGCGGATCTTCCCGCTCGTCGCGTTCAACGTCTGGCTCGCGGGGGGCCGCGCGATCCGCTGGCAGGCCGACCGCGACGTCGATGTCGACGCGGTCGACGGCGTCATCATCGGCGGCGGCGACGACATATCCCCCGACCTCTACGGGATGGAGCCGGTGATCTCCGCCCGCCTCGACCCCGCGCGCGACGCGCTGGAACGGCAGATCGTCGAACACGCCTGGAAGACGAACACGCCGCTCCTCGGCATCTGCCGCGGCAGCCAGATGATCAACGTGGTCCTCGGCGGCGACCTCGATCAGGACGCTTACAAGACCTTTGGCTCCCGCAAGTACAAGACCGTCCTGCCGCGCAAGACCGTCACCGTCGAAGAGGACACCCGCCTTGCCGGCCTGGTCGGGCCGCAGCCCATGAAGGTCAACGCGCTCCATTCCCAGGCGGTCTGCGCCCTTGGCCGTGGCCTGCGCGTCGCCGCCCGGGATGACGGCGGGATGATCCAATCGGTCGAACGCATCCGCGACCCCTACATGCTGGGCGTGCAATGGCACCCCGAACACCTCTTCTACGCCCGCCGCCAGCGCCGCATCTTCTCGGCGCTGATTGCAGCGGCCCGCGCCTACCACGAGGAACGCGACCAGCTCGCAGGCGTCGACATCGCCGTCGGGCAAAGCTGAATCGGAACTCGCGAAAAGGTTCCCGAAAACTTCGCGAAAAACCTAAATCACTGCAGGAATGCAACGGAAACATCGGTGCCCCCGATCCGTTCGCCGGACATCACACCGACGAAGAGAAAGGGAGTTTCCATGCTTCGCCGACTGCTCATTTCCACCGCGCTGACCGTGCCCGCCTTTGCGATGCCCGCCATGGCGCAGGACCAGAACGCCTGTAACAACCTCATGCAGGAATCCCAGGACGGGATCCCCGAAAGCCTCGACCTCACGCGCGACGACATCATGACCATCGCCGACGAGGGCGACATCGCCCGCTGCGAGCAGGTGCTCGCCGACTGGGAAACGGCCACCTCCGGTACCGCGACCGCCGAGGCCGAGATCGATGCCGAAGGTCGGCTCGCCGAAACCGATCAGCTGACCGTCACGCTCGAAGACGAGCGCGTCGTCGAAGGCATGGTCTTCCTCGAGCAGGAGCCGCCGCAGGTCGACGTCGCGCCGGGCGAAACCGAGGTCGTCGTCTCCAGCCAGCGCCCGCAGGTCTCAGTCACCCAGGAAGCGGCCGAGATCATCGTCCGCCAGCAGGCACCGCAGATCGAACTCGACATGCCGCAGCCGACCATCACCATCACCCAGGCCGCGCCCGAGATCATCATCACCATGCCCGAGCCGGGCGTCGACGTGACCGCCAGCCGCCCCCAGGTCGAGGTGCGCCAGGCCGAACCCCAGATCACCGTGAACCAGGCCCCGCCAACGGTGAACCTCGAATTGCGCACGGCTGAAAGCGCCGAAGGCAGCCCCGGCATCCAGGTGCAGGACCGCCAGTCCGGCGAAACCTACGCCCAGGGCGAAGCTCGCGAACCGCGCGCCAACACCAACGCGCAGATCAACCTCGCCCAGGCCGATCCCACCGTGATCTTCGAGGAAGACAGCGAAGCTGACCCGGCCGAGATCCAGATCAGCCGCGCCGAGCCGAGCGTTCGCTTCGAAGCGGCCGAGCCCGAACTCACCTTCACCTCCAGCGGTGAGCCGCAGGTGACGTTCGAGCAGCAGGGCGAAGTTCAGGTCACGCTCCGTCAGGCCGGTGAAGAGGAAAGCGGCACCCAGACCGCAGACGCCTCCGACCAGACCCAGCCGATGGAAGGCGAGCAGACGGCCGAGGCCGATCAGTCCAACCTGATGCAGGAGGAGTCTTCGGAGGAAAGCCAGACCGCAGACGCCCAGACCGAAACCGACAGCTCCGACACGCAGCTGCAGACCGCAGAAGCCGGCACGCTGACGACGGAAGGCGAGCAGGACGAGCAGATGGCCGAGGCCGACAGCTCCGCGTCCATGCAGACGGAAGCCGAAACCGCCGACGCCTCGACGATGACCGAGACGACCGAGACCGAGCAGACCGCCAGCGCCGACGTTCAGCGCGACGGCTACGACCTCGTCCGTCCCGACCAGATCGAGATGAGCACGCTGACCGGCGCCAGTGTCTACGACACCAATGACGAAAACGTCGGCGAAATCGGCGAACTGCTCCTCGGCGCGAATGGCGAAATTGACCGCGCGATCATCGATGTGGGCGGCTTCCTCGGCCTCGGCGAAAAGCCGGTCGCGGTCGAAATGCAGAACGTCGCGATCCTGCGCAATCAGGAAACCGACAACCTGCGCGTCTATGTCCAGACGAACCGCGCAGACCTCGAAAGCCAGCCGCGTTACGAAGGCGAATAATTCATCGCCATCCGGTTGAGAGGCCGCCCTCCGGGGCGGCCTTTTTCTTTCCGTCCCGAAGACGCAGTATAGTGGCCCCCATGCTCCATTCCGTTGCGTCAACGCAACAGAGCTTCCCCCAAGGAATTTTTCCGGTAGGCGACTCCCCACTGTCCCGGCTATCCGGCGCCTCCCGTTCAGGACGGAACGGACCCTAGCGGAACGAGGTCGCGCCTCGTCCGGTGCGGGCGGCACTGCCGACGCCGTATGCCAGGGCCGGGACAGATCGTGCGGGATGCGCTGTAGCTCAGTGGATAGAGCAATGGATTCCTAATCCATCGGTCGCGGGTTCAACTCCCGCCAACGCTTCCAAGGTAAGGATGAGAGTCCTGAGGTTCGACTCCTCATTGACGCCCGAAAGGGTGGCACCACATCGGGTCCGGGATCGTCCCAGCGGGGGCGGCCCGACGCTGGCGCCCTCCGGGGCCGACGCTGACGACCGCTTCTCGCTCTGGCTTCCGGCCGGAGGTTGGGACGATGGCAGGGCCGCGCGGCCGCCGGGCCGGAGGGGTTTCGACCGCTCCCATGCCCCGCGCCACGTCGCCCCTGCCCGCTCGCCCGCCTTCCGCCTGCGGCCACGGCGCGGGATGGTCCCGGGCTTCACCTCTTTCCCGCGCCTTCGGGCGCTTCACACCTGTCGGCCAACCGGGCCGCAACCCACGACCCAACCAAAGGAGGATCGCGTGTAGCGAGACCGAACAGAAAGACCGGAACGATGACGACGATACTGACGAAAATCACAGACCGCCTGCTGGGCCGCCAACGGCTCACTCTCTGGGAACACGAGCGTGCGCTCGTCTGGAACAAGGGCCGCTTCGATACCATCCTCGGCGCAGGCGAACACGTCCTGCCGCGAGAATGGATCGATTGGACCGTCTACGACCTCGACGCGCCACGCTTCATCTCCAAGGACGAAGACGCGCTCCTGCGGACGCGCCCCGACCTGGTCGAGGCGCATCTCACCGTCGTCGAAGCCGCCTCGGCGGAGGTGAAAGTCGTCAGCCGGAACGGTCTCGCCTTCGATCTGGTCAAGCCCAACGAACGGCGCCTCTACTGGTCCGACGCGGGCGACTGGACGGTCGAGACGGTGTCGCTTGACGGCAGCCACGAGGTCGACAGCGATCTCGCCCTGCGCCTGATGCAGGCCCGCCTGACGGACACGCTCCGCTCGGTCGAGGTTGGCGATGGCACGGTCGGGATCCTGTCGATCGACGGCGTGGTCACGCGCACGCTGGAGCCGGGCACCTACTGGTTCTGGCAGCTGACGCGCAAGCACCTCGTCCGGCTGATCGATACCCGCTGGCAGCATCACGACGTCTCGGGGCAGGAGGTTCTGACGGCTGACCGCGTCACCGTGCGCGTGAACCTGACGGCCACCTACCGGGTCTCGGATCCGCTGGTTGCCCTGCGGACGGTAAAGGACTTCGCTGAGGCCCTGCACCTGTCGCTGCAATTCGCGTTCCGCAAGACGCTCGGGGCGCTCACGCTCGATGCGCTTCTGGCGGACAAGGTCACCGTCTCGGACGAGGCGGCCGGCCACGTCCGGACCGAGATGGCCAAGATCGGCCTCGAGGTCAGCGAGATCGCCCTGAAGGACGTGATCCTGCCGGGTGAAATGCGCGAGATCCTGAACCGGGTCGTCACGGCCGAAAAAGAGGCCGAGGCGAACGTCATCCGGCGGCGGGAAGAAACGAACGCGACGCGCTCGCTTCTGAACACCGCCAAGGTGATGGCCGAGAACCCGGTCATGCTGCGGCTGAAAGAGCTCGAGGCGCTCGAGACGATCGCGGCGAAGGTCGACCGGCTGACGGTCCATAACGGAACCGAAGGCCTGATGACCGACATCGCGAAACTGCGCGACTGAAGAAAGAGCTGGCCCGCGACCTCGGGCCAGCTCGCCTCTCGACGGGCTTTCGCCCGGTTAACCTTGCCGCCGTTTAACCTTAACGCGCCCTTCCACGAGCCAGACGACGCGTCCTCATCTTGCCCTAAATACCTTGAAGGTTTCCCCTCTTGCACCACCGACCCCTCCGGGAGCAGCGGCGCCGATGTCGGGTCCCGAGCGGACGTCTCAGGCGCACACCGCGCCCTCCCTCAAGACGCCTAACGCTCCCGGCCCAGCCGTTCAGACCGCCCACTATTCCATGGGGAAACAATCCTGCCCATCCGCATCATTGTTCGCGCTGTTGCGCTGCAGCGCAGCAGAACGCTCCGTTACCGGGCAATCTGCCCCAAAGATGTCCGACAATAAGCTGACGGGATGCCGACGGGATGCCGACACGCCGCAACGCCTTTCGAAACCTGCATTAACGGGTCAAAAGATCGCTGATTCGCGTTGCGGCCGAAAAACCCACCGCCCCACCCCCTCACGATCCGTTAGGACCTGTGGCGCGCTCCCACCGGTTCTCCAGCCGCTTCAGGATCTGATCCCGGCTCTCCCGGTAGCTCCTCAGCTTGTCGTCCCGCCGTTCCCCCAGCCCCGTCGGGTCGAGGATCGGCCAATACTCCACATCCACATGCCGCGTCCGCGTCAGCTCCAGCGCCCGCCGCTGGGAGGCCGGGGACAACGCAATCACCAGATCGAACGAGCCCAGATCATCCCCCCAATCCTCCATCTCGTCGAAGCTGCGCGACCTGTGGCGGGAAAGCTCCACGCCGATCTCCTCGCAGACCGAGACGGCGAACCCGTCGATGTCCCGGTCGTTGAACACCCCCGCCGACTGCACGTAACAATCCGTGCCATAAAGCTTTTTCATGATCCCCTCGGCCATCGGAGACCGGACGGAATTATGATCGCAGCAAAAGAGCACCGATTGGGGCAGGGTCTTGCGCGCCACGCTCAGCCCCCGAAATGCAACACGCAGATCAGCGTGAACAACCGCCGCGCCGTGTCGTCGTCGACCTCCGCCTTGCCCTCCAGCCGCTCCTGAAGGATCCGCGCCCCTTCGTTGTGGATCCCGCGCCGCGCCATGTCGATCGTCTCGATCTGGCTGGGCGGCAGCGTCTTCACCGCCTCGAAATAGCTCTCGCAGATCTGGAAATAGTCCTTCACCACCTGCCGGAACGGCCCAAGCGACAGGTAGAACGCCCCCGCCGGATCCCCGTTCTCCGCACTCATCTCGAAGGCCAGCCGCTGGTCCCGGATAGCCAGTTCCATCCTGTAGGGGCCGGGATGCACCGCCTTCCCGTCCCGCTTGGCCAGCGCGAAGGTATTGCCCTCCAGCAGGTCGAAAATCGCCACCTGCCGCTCCTGCGCGATCTCCGGCGTCGGCGCGGGCAACCCCTTGTCGTCCAACGATATCTCGACAATCCGGCTCATCTGTTCAACCTGTCCAGCCGCGCCCGCACGCTCAATCCATGCGCCTCCAGGCTCTCCGAAATCGCCAGCCGCTCCGCCGCCGGCCCGACCGCTGCCAGCGCCGCCGGCGTCATCCGCGCCAGCGTCGTCCGCTTGAGGAAGTCCAGAACGCTCAACCCGCTGGAAAACCGCGCCGACCGCGCCGTCGGCAGCACATGGTTCGGCCCGCCCACATAATCGCCCACCGCCTCCGGCGTCCAGGATCCCAGGAAAATCGCCCCCGCATGGGTGATCTTCCCAGCCAACCCGTCCGGCTCCGCCACGCACAATTCCAGATGTTCCGGAGCAAACCGATCCGTCAGCACCGCCGCCTCGTCGAGGTCCCGCACCACGATCACCGCGCCGAAATCGCGCCACGAGGCGCCTGCGATCGCAGCCCGCTGCAGCACCCCCAGATGCCGGTCCACCGCCTCCATCACAGCGCGCCCCAGCGCCTCATCCGTCGTGATCAGCACCGATTGCGCGCTTGCATCATGCTCCGCCTGGCTCAGCAGATCCAGCGCGATCCAGTCGGCATCCCCGGTTTCGTCAGCGATCACAAGCACTTCCGACGGCCCCGCGATCATGTCGATCCCCACGCGTCCGAAAACCCGCCTTTTGGCCGCCGCCACATAGGCATTGCCCGGCCCCGTGATTTTGTCGACCGCCGGCACCGTCTCGGTCCCATAGGCCATCGCCGCCACCGCCTGCGCCCCGCCGATCCGGAACACCTGGTCGATCCCCGCAATCCGCGCCGCCGCCAGCACCAGCGGGTTCACCACCCCATCCGGCGTCGGGCAGCACATCACCAGCCGCTTCACCCCCGCCACCCGCGCCGGGATCGCGTTCATCAGCACGCTCGACGGATAGCTCGCAAGCCCCCCCGGCACGTAAAGCCCCGCCGCATCGACAGGCCGCCAGCGCCAGCCCAGCATCGCGCCGGTGTCTTCCTCCCATGCCGCATCCTCAGGCATCTGGCGCGTATGATAGGCCTCGATCCGCTCCGCCGCGAGATCCAGCGCCGCCCGGTCCTCGGCCGAGACCTTGGCGACCTCCGCATCCACCTCCTCCACGGAAAACGCCAGCGTCCCCGGCGTCAGATCCAGCCGGTCGAACTTGTGCGTCAGCTCGATCACCGCCGCATCGCCGCGCGCGCGCACATCGGCGATGATCGCCGCCACCGCGTCGTCCACGTCCACCGCATCCTCGCGCTTCGCGCTCAGGAGCTCACTGAACGCGGTCTCGAAATCCGGGGCATCGCTGTGCAGAAACTGGGCCATGGCCCGCTCCTACACGCCCCACCAGATCGCCTCAACCCGCCCAGCGAGAAGCGCCCGCAAGGGAGCGCCGAGCGCCCCGTTAATCCAGCCTTAGGACATAGAAGTGATCATCCTGCCAGCGATCGCCCAAACGCACTGCCCGCGGAAGCCGCCCCTGCCACCGAAACCCGTGCCGCTCGTAGAACGTGATCGCGCGAAAATTGTCCTCGGCCACGAAGAGCTCGAGCTGTTTCACCCCGCCTGTGACCGCCTCTGCAACGGTCGCACGCAACAGGGCCGACGCAACACCCGTGCCCCGAAAGCCCGCGCGCGCGTAGAATGCGCCGATCTCTCCCCGATGAATCGCCGCGGCGGCTGTCATCGGAACATAGGCCAGAACGGCAGCCAATGTGCCGTCTACGTAAGCGCCTCGGATCGCGCCTTGCGACAGCCGCTCGGCAACCTCCGCGTCGCTTCGGGCGCGCTCCTCCTCATAGGTCGTGAGGAACGCCTCGGGCATCGTCCTCAGCCCTTCCAGCCGGATCTCCCGCCACGCGGTCACATCCTTGGGCCCAAGCGTCCGGATCTCAGCCGTCATGCTCCGGCGCTTTCCGGGATGGCGCACGGTAAGGCCTTGTCACATCGCGCAAAATCACCTCCAGCGCTTCGACGTCGACCTTGATCGCCCCGTCGCCGGCCAGCGTCAGAACCAATGCGCCGGTCCCGTCCTCGCCCGCCTCCCATTCGAGGGACAGCAGCGACAGCACAGTATCCGCATCCCGCACCACCCCCTGCGAGGCCACCCCGGTCACATCCTCGAAATCCAGCACCGCCTGCACCCGCTCGAAATCCCGCCCGCGCCGTTCGGCGGCGGGTTTATCCTCCCAGCGGAAGCGATTGAGAAGAATGGCAAATCTGCGCTCCCCCGGGCGCCACAGCATCTCCGAGGCCGGAAAGACCGCATCCTGGACCAGCGCCGAAAGAACCTTCAGATCCTCCTCGTCCCGCGCGACCAGCCGCAATGGCCGCTCGACCCCGTCGGAAAACCGGGCATCTTCACTCACGCGCTCACCCGTTCGATATCGGCCCCGACGGCCCGCAATTTCTCTTCCACATGCTCGTAGCCCCGGTCGAGGTGATAGACCCGGTTCACCACCGTCTCCCCTTCCGCCGCAAGCCCCGCCAGGATCAGCGACACCGATGCCCGCAGATCCGTCGCCATCACCGGCGCGCCCTTCAGGCTTTCCACCCCCGTGACCGTCGCCGTCCCGCCGCGCACGTCAATCCGCGCGCCCATCCTCTGCAGCTCCGGCGCATGCATGAACCTGTTTTCAAAGATTTTTTCGTGCAGCACGCTGGTTCCGTCCGCCAGGCACAGCATCGCCATCATCTGCGCCTGCAGGTCGGTCGGGAATCCCGGAAACGGCTCCGTCGTCACATCGACCGCATGAACGCGCCCGTTCGACCGCGCCACCCGGATCCCCGCCTCCGTTTCGCTGATCTCAAGCCCCGCAGCCTCTAGCTTTTCGACAAATGACCCCACGAGGTCCAGCCGCCCGCCCAGGCACTCCACCGAGCCGCCCGTAAAGGCCGGTGCCAGCATGTAGGTCCCTAGCTCGATCCGGTCCGTCACCACCTGATGGGTCGCCCCGCCCAGCCGGTCGACGCCCTCGACCGTGATGGTCGAGCTTCCCTCACCCTCGATCTGCGCGCCCATGGCCCGCAAGCACCGGGCCAGGTCAACGATCTCGGGCTCTCGCGCCGCGTTCTCGATGACAGTTGTCCCCTTCGCAAGTGTCGACGCCATAAGGATATTTTCCGTGGCCCCCACGCTTGCGAAGGCCAGCTCAACCCGCCCGCCCTTCAGCCCGCCGGGCGCCTTAGCGTGGACATACCCATCCCTCAGATCCAGCTCCGCTCCCAGCGCCTCAAGCCCCGTCAGATGCAGATCCACCGGCCGCGCCCCGATGGCGCAGCCCCCCGGAAGAGACACGACTGCCTCTCCCATCCGCGCCAGCATCGGTCCCAAGACAAGGATCGAGGCCCGCATCTTCCGCACGATATCGTAATCCGCCCGGGTGTTGTCCAAAGCGTGCGAGGACATCGCCACGACCTTGCCATCCTGAAGCGAGGTCACCTCCGCCCCAAGCGACTGCAACAGCTCCGTCATCGTCTTGATATCGCTCAACCGCGGCGCATTCGTCAGCGTCAGCGGCTCCTCGCTCAACAGCGTCGCAGGCATCAGCGTCAGACACGCATTCTTCGCTCCCGCAATCGGTATCTTCCCCGAGAGCGCCTTGCCCCCCCGCACCACAATCGAATCCATGCCTCTAGTCCTTGTCCTGCCCGTCCGCGCTTCGCGCTCGTTTTTGTGCCTTCCGCCGGGCAAGATTGGCCTTCAGCGCCGCCTTAAGCCGCGCGTCCCGCTCATCTTTCTGATCACTTGCCTTCGGATCCTGCCCCGCGGGGCCCTCTTTGGAACGCTCGTCCACCATAAAAAGCTCCTAACAAGCGCGACAAAAACCGTCCAGTCAGGGCTTGCGCGACCGCGCCGTTACAGCTACTCCCCCGCGGCGAGGCTGCTGTAGCTCAGTGGTAGAGCGCACCCTTGGTAAGGGTGAGGTCGGGAGTTCAATCCTCCCCAGCAGCACCAGCCAAATCCCAACGATAAAGGCCGCGCCGTTTCCGCCGCGGCCGATCTTTATGACGAGGACTGCTCAGTTAAGCGCAGCCTCGGTCACGTCGCTTGTCCATGCCCCTTCAGGCTCTTCGCT
>NZ_JBFONT020000004.1:0-350334 GCF_040779325.2 Aestuariibius violaceus | reverse complement strand
TGCCCGCTGTCAGCTTCAACTCGATCTCACGTAGCAGCTTCAGCACGTCTTCGTCTGAATGTCGCTTCCTCGCCATGCCCAATCCCCTCTCGCGGCAAATGTAATGGCCCAGTTCTAGGGGGGAAGGACAGAGCCACAACACCATAGACGGCTGCTGCGAAGCCAAGGGCATTTATCAAAGTCAATAGCGGCGGCAAAGCAAGGCGTTTTGACGGTAAGTTCAGTTTGTCGCGGTACAACCAGACCCGCTCTCCGAAAGCGCTGCGAGCAGCATAGCTGTTTGAGTTAGACGATTTTGCAAATAGAAATGGATTGAGAGCAATCCAGATTACGACAACCGTACCGACGGCAAGTGCCCACCAGTTCAGCCACACTCGACTCCATGCGGTTAGCATGAGAAGCGCAGGGCAAGAGAAGCGGCCACAGACACTCCAACTGTTCGAATGCTTTTCCCAGCTTTCGTTTGTTGGGCCTGATAGGTGGGCAATACGGCGCTCAATTATCATGGCTTATTCTTATCAGCCCCGCGGTGCTCCCGGCAGCGGACGTTGGGAATATTTACAGCACCTAATACGGTGGGCTCATGCGAGGTATTTGCCGTTCGACATCTAGATGTCCGCTGACAGACAATGCCGGATAATGGATTCAAACATATTGACCCTCCGACTTGTCCGGTGTTCGCGCATCTGAAACAATCATATATAAGAGCTGTTGTGAACGCCTCAGAGCTCAAAGGACAAAGCTATTTCGAAGAGCAATACCCAAAACCTGATACTCGATATGAAGTGCGCGGAAAACCAACGGTCTGTTTGACAACACCCGAGATTTTTCATGAACCCAGTTGCGAAAGCAGTGGTTTTTGCGGCGCTTCCCAACACGATCTGAAGAGACACATGTTGTTGTGCACTCGAAGGTTAGCCCAAAAACAGATCTATTGACGCTTCGATGTTCGATAGTGTCTCTGGCGTCGCGACCCGACGTTGATATACTTCTTCAGTTGTGACGATTGCTGTGCCCGCTGTTAGCGAAACGATATGAAGAAACAGAACATCGGGATCAACGTTGCTGCGCCAGCCGGTATCCTGAGCCGCCTTAATCTCAATCCGCCAACGTTCAGCAAAGCTCGCAATCAAGGTCGTCAGATCCTCAGACGCATGACGCATGACGTCGGGATTTCTCAGGATGTGGTGAAGCTCACTATGGTCTTTGGCCCAATTGATATAGGCCAGCATCATGGCGCGCAATCTAGCCGGTCCTTGCGGGTCGGCATCCGCCGCTTCAGATGCGGCGAAGAGACTGCCCACACCTTCCACGGCAATCGCATTCAGCAGGTCCGACTTCGTCGCAAAATGGCGAAGAGGTGCCGCATGGCTGACACCAAGGTCACGGGCCAACCCTCGCAGGCTTAGGCCTTCCACCCCTTTTTCACCGAGTGTCTCAATCGCGCGATCGAGCAAGGCCTGGCGCAGATTTCCGTGATGATAAGGCGCGTTCACTTTATCCTCCCTCATAATGTTGACGTCGCCTACATACCGCACTATGTAGGCAATAGCTACATTGCTCAGTTCCATCGCCTTTGTCAACGAGGCCGGTCGAACAAACCCACGAAAGGAAACACGATGCCCGACGTCTTGCTCTCACTTCTCACCGGCCTCCTTGGCCTTGGCACCGGTATCTTCGTGGTGCTTTCGCTGATCGAGAAACCGGTTTGGCGTCTGATGTGGGCACCACACTCAGCACATGTCGGCGACGATGAAGCCCGCAAGGTGCACGCGATCCTAAAGCGCGTCATTCATCTTCTGCCGCCGACCATGATGACGACGATGGGCACGGCGACGCTTCTTGTGATCGTCCTGCTGGTGCAAACCGGATTTTCGACCGCAAGCATCGCCTTGGCAACGCTGTTTTTCCTTCAGCTCGGCCTCATCGTCGCACGCCTCTTCAAAGATATTCGCGGCGTCGACACTGTCTCCTCTGACGGGGACGTGGTCGCCGTGCGCGATGGCCTCGGCGCTCTGACGCTGCTCCATCACCGCGGACTGTTGATGACGCTGAGCACGCTTGTGGCCGTGCTGGCCCTGCAAGCCCTCGCCTAAGCCCTAACAACCCAAAACCAGGAGAAGCCCGATGACCAACACACAATCGAACACCTATGGCTACCGTCGGTTCACCCCCGAAGAGTACGACTTTACCGTAGATGAAGGCCTTCAGGCTGGCGACACGTTCAAGGATGCGGAACTGTGCACGCTGGACGGTCAAGCTGTCCACTTATCCGACTACCTCAAAGACAAGCCGCTTGTTCTCGAGACCGGCAGCATGACCTGTCCGATGTACGCGCAAAGCGTCCCGCCCATGATGAAGCTGATGGAGAAATACTCGGAACTCGACCATGTTCTGATGTATGTGCGCGAAGCCCATCCCGGCGAACTTCAGCCGCAGCATCGGACAGCGGCTGAGAAGATCGACGCCGCCAAGAAGACCAAGAGGCGTTATGGAGACGCGCGCACGATTCTTGTTGATGACGTGAACGGGACCGCCCACCAGCATTACGGAACCATGCCGAATTCGATCTTCGTGATCGCGCCGGACGGAAAGATCCTGTTCCGCAGCATCTGGAACAACGCAGACGACATGAACGCGATCCTGGGTGCTGTCGCAAAGGGTCAGCCCGTCCAGCCCCGTGAACTGAAGGCCGTGCCACCGTTCTCTTTCAGGGCTGTCAGGACGCTCTTCATGGGCGGGATTGTCGCGATTTGGGATTTCGTACGCGGGCTTCACCGGCTCGTCGCGAACCACAAAAAAGTCGGCAACATGTAGGCGGTACTCGCAGACCGGGGGCCGTACCCAACATTCCGCTCAATGCTGCGCGACCATCCCCATCAATCAGGAAGGAAGGCTTCCAATGGCCTACTTAAAAGCTCCAGCTCTGTTTCTCTCAACCCTCATTCTCGCCGGGTGTTGGGAAGAAGAAGCCGCCGCACCTGAGAGCGAACCGCGCATGGTGCGCACTGTTGTCGCGGAAACGGCAGATCCCGTAAGGACGCGCAGCTTTCCCGCAGTTCTGCAACCACCGGAATTGACGCCGCTTGCCTTCGACGTGGGTGGACGCCTTGGGCCGGTCGATCTTCGGATCGGACAAGAGATCGCACAGGGCGATGTCCTTGCCACGGTCGAGGCAGAGGATGCCGCGCTACGGTTGCAGCAGGCGCAGGCCGCACACTCCGAATCTGAGACCGCTGCATCCAATGCCCGTCAAGAAGCTGACCGGCAAGTGGCCCTTTACGATCGCAACGTCGTGTCTGAGGCGGCGCGGGACCGCGCGCTGACCCAAGCTGATCAGGCCGATGCCCGTGTCACGCAGGCCGCCCGTAATCTCGATCTCGTTCAAAGCACGTTAGGAGATACGACGCTGCGCGCGCCATTCGACGGGATTATCGACGGGATCAACGTGCAGGCCTTCGGCAGCGTGCAGCCGGGCCAGCCCGTTTTGACCCTCTATGAGGACACAGGACTTCAGGCCACGATTCTCGTTTCATTCGAGGTCGTTACGACACTGGAGCTAGGCCAAAGCGTTTCCGTGGTTCCGACCGATGGCGCAGGCACACCTTTGCCCGCCACGCTCACCGAAATTGGGCGTCGCGCCGCGGCGGTTTCGTCTTTTCCAATCGTCGTAACGCTGGACCAAACCCGGCCCGAGTTACGCTCTGGCATGGCTGTGGAGGTGCTGTTCGACCTACCGATCCCCAAGGCCCAACAAGCCATTGAGCTGCCGCTCTCATCCATCGCGCTTAGCCGCGATGTAGCCATGAACGAAGCCCCCTTCACCGCGCAGGTTTTCGTCGCGCTGCCAGTTTCTGACGATCGCGCAGAGCTTGAACTGACGGATGTCACACTTGGTACTGTGGCCAAAGATCTCGTCTACATCACAGGTGGGCTTGCAACAGGCGATCGCGTCGTGACTGCCGGTGTTTCCTTCCTCAATCCGGGACAAATCGTGCGGGTGGCCAAGACCGGCGATGTCAAAGTATCGGAGGCAAGCAAATGACCGCTCTGACACGCTTTGGAATCGATAAATCCCGCCTCAGCATTCTGGTGATGATGCTCGCCGTCGCCATCGGTCTGTCCGGCTACCTCAGCCTGCCGAAACGCGAAGACCCCGAAATCATCATCCGCACGGCAATCGTGACCGCGGCCAATCCCGGCCTGCGCCTCGCGCAGATCGAAGAACTGGTTGCATTGCCACTCGAAGAAGCGGCCCGCGCCATTCCCGGTGTCGACGAGGTGCGTACGCAGATCACCGGCGGCGTCGCCGTGCTCCAGGTCGATCTTGCCGACAGTGTTGCAGAGGAGGACTTAACCACGGTTTTCGACGAAATCCGCAACAACATGGACGCGATGGCCCACAGTCTGCCCGACGGGACACGTGGCCCCGTAGTGAATACCGATTTCGGGGACGTGGCCGTCGCGACCGTCGCGATCACGGGCGACGGTTTTTCACTGCCAGAAATCGAAGAGGCGGCCACCAATTTGCGCGACCGGCTTTATACTCTGCCCGATGTCGCCGCTGTGTCGCTCTATGGCACCCAATCCCAAGTCGTGACGCTGGAGGTGGACCGTGCGCGGCTCGCGTCGCTCGGTGCTACGTTGAACCCTGTGCTGGCGGCTCTGCGTAGCCAGAATGTCCGCCTGCCTGCCGGCAGCGTCGTCACCGGAGACACCCGCGTACCGCTTGAGACGACAGGTGATTTCCGCTCGGTCGCAGATATCGAAAACCTGCTGGTCGATTTGCCGACCGGAACAGGTGACACGCAACTTATCCGGCTTGGTGACCTCGTCACCGTCACGTTGGGCACGGAAGAACCCGCCGCACGGCCGGTTTTCCAGTATGGCGCACCGGCCGTGGTCGTTGCCGTCGAAATGGCCGAAGGCGTCGATATCACCGCACTCGGGCCGGAGCTCGAACGGGTCATCGACGGCTTCGTGGCCCGGCAGCCGATCGGCATCGAGGCGACGATCAGCACGTTCCAGCCAGATGTCGTTTCGGCCTCTGTCAACGGCGCATTGATCAATATGGCGCAGACCATCGCGGTGGTGTTTCTGGTGATGCTGGTCTTTTTAGGGCTGAAAACCGCGCTCGTTGTCGCGGCCATCGTGCCGCTTGCGATCAGCTTTTCCTTCGGGCTGATGCCCATCTTCGGTGTTGAATTGCAGCAGGTCTCCATCGCCGCCATCATCATCAGCCTTGGCATCCTCGTCGACAACGGCGTGGTGATAATCGAGGATATGCAGAGCCGCATCTCGAAAGGCGAAAAGCGCCGCGAGGCGGCCTTGGCGGCGAGCCGACAGTTCGCCCTACCGCTCGGCATCGCGTCCACCGTGACCGTTGCTGCCTTCCTGCCGCTCTTCCTGCTGGAAGGGACAGAGGGTCAGTATGGCTACTCGCTCGGGACTGTCGTGATGCTTATGCTGGCGGGAAGCTATCTGTCGGCGCTCTACCTTCTGCCCCGGCTGGCGGTCTGGGCCATTCCGGAACCCAAGAAGGGACAATCGGCAAAGCGGCGCGGCCCGTTCGATTATCTCTCCGTGGGCTACGGAAGGATTGTAGGTTGGATCGTCCGGGCGCCTCTCGTTGCAATCGTCGCCGTGTTTGCAATCGTCGTTGCTGGCGCCAGCCAGATGGGGAACGTGCGCCAACAGCTATTCCCGCTAAGCGAGCGGGCACAGATCCTCGCCTACATCGACCTGCCGCGCGGCAGCGATATCACAGCGACCGAAGCCACGGCTAACGCGCTGACCGACTGGTTGACAGGTGACGAGAACCCAGAGGTGACGGGTGTCACGGGCTATATCGGCGCGGGCGGTCCCCGGTTTGTGCTATCGCTTGATCCTGCGGACGTCGACCCGGCCTCGGCCTTCCTGATCATCAATACCACCGACTTCGAAAGTTCCGGCTCCGTGCTTGATAGGGCCCGTGTTCACGTCGCAGAGGCCTTGCCGGGTGCGAGTGTGCGGCTCAAGCGCCTGGCCACGGGCGGGCGGGAGCCGGCGGTCGATGTTGAGATCTCCGGACCTGATGCGGACCGACTGCTCGACGCCGCCTTGCAGGTCCGCGCGGCCTTCAGCGAGGTGCCGGGCCTGATCCAGAACCGCGAAAACTGGGGCGGACGACAGCTGACCGGGACCATCCGGATCGCGCAGGACCGCGTGCGCGACTATGGCCTGACTTCGCAGGACGTCGCCGAGGGGCTTGACGCCTTCTTTGACGGGCGCCAGTTCAGCACGCTGCGTCAGGGCGACGAACTGATCCCCATTGTTCTGCGCGGTGCCTCCGCTGATCGGACGAATTTCGAAGCCATCGCGAACGCGGTGGTCGAAACCAACGGGCAAATCCTTTCGCTTGACCAATTCGCCGAGGTCGTGCCACGGCCTGAGATCGCCACGTTGCGGCGGGTGGATCAACAGCGCACAATTACGGTGTCGGCCATCCCCGAGGTGATGTCGGCCTACGACCTGTTTGCCACCGTCCAACCCGAGCTTGACCGGATCGCTGAAGACCTTGGACCTGCTTACAATATCCACATCGGTGGAGAGATCGAAGCGGCTGGCGACGTGCGCGAGCTCCTTGGTGCGGGCTTGCCTGTGGCGGGCATCGTCATGATGCTGGCCCTGATGATCCAGTTCAACAGTTTCCGCCGTGTAGGTATCACTCTGGCTGCCGTGCCACTTGTTATCGCAGGCGTTGGCCCGACCTTGATCGCCACGGGCCAACCGCTGAGCTTCTTTGGCATCCTTGGTCTTCTGGCGTTGACCGGCATTATCGCCAACAACGTGATCGTCCTCATAGACCAGATCGATCTGGAACGCGCTGACAAGTCAATCTCGGATGCCATCGTCGCGGCGGCGCGCAAGCGATTGCGGCCCATCCTGCTAACCTCGCTCACGACAGTCATTGGCCTTCTACCAATGGCTATTGCCGGTGGCGCGCTCTGGGAGCCGATGGCGACCTTGATGATCGGTGGGCTTGGCCTCGCTGCCCTTTTGGCGCTCTTCTGGGTGCCTGCCCTTTACAAAATCTCGTTCCGCTCGAATCAGGCGGTGCCAGTGTCGCACGGCACAATTCAATCCTCCATAGCATAGCGGAAACCATGCCTGCCGGGGACCGTTAGGCTCGATACAACATGATTTGAAAAGAGACTCCTATGAGACTGCAAGAACACAAAAGCGTTTTACATTGCGTGCGATCTTGTTGATCGGCCTAATCGGCACAGCTTTCTTACTGCAGAGGCTCGACGCGAGCTCTGCAGAAACGCTTCTGACAAACGGGGACTTCGTCGGCATCGGCGGCGATCAGCGCTTCGACGTTCATTTCGAAGAAGAGGGGCGCTTGACGATCTCAGGCGAGTTTGGACGTTTCGAAGGTATCTGGCGTCTGGTCGATAGCACACTCTGTGTAGACCTCGAGAGCGACCTAAGGGCAAGTCGCAACTGCGAAGAGGTCACCATGGAAGGTCCGCACTCGCTTCGTGTCGGTGACCGGTTCTTTTTAGCAAAGCTCGCAAGCGTGCTGAGCCTGTCCTGAGCAACAGACGGTGGTATCTTGATGTCAGCCCTCTTATTCAACATGGCACAGACATGCGTGTCCGCAACGGCCTGCTCTACCGCGTCTCCGTCGCGACGAGTCTTTCTGTCAGGCGCGGGTGCGACCCTTCTTTCCAGTTGCGCGCCACGCACGCACTTTGCCGCGTCAACAGCGGACGAGGCGGCCCGCAAGCGGTCGATCGTCCTTACAACGAACCGGTCTGGGACAGAGCGGATGGGTATCGGCACCGATCGGTCGACGCTCCTTGGCTTTGCGAAAATCAACGTCGCGATCCCGCGCAATCGACAGCCTGGAACGTCACCATTCGGGTCAGGGTGACTGGGGGAAGTTGGACTCTTGGCATGATATGCCCTCAGATCCTCCCTCCATGCCCCTCCATCAGCACAGCGCCGACAGGTCGATTGTAAGAAGAAGGGCACCCCCGATCGCTCTATGTGACCGGGCGCAGGAACGAGGTCTGGACCAAGGGAGGTAAGGTCCAAAGCCTCGACTTTAGTTGGCTTGGGCTGCACGTTCGCCGGCAAGACCGACCAGTCCACGATCTCCGGTTTCCCAAAGTGCGGTCATGGTCATCGACGTCACGAGCCAACGGTTGCCGGACTGCTCCAGTTCGTAGGTGTAGCGCCCACCGAGCGTCCAAAGATCATCGTCGATCCGATGGGTGGCGGTGAAATCCGCTTCTGCAATCGCGAAGGTGTCGCCGACGGGTGTGATCGTGTGGTTCGTCACCATGTGGTGCGTGTTGTCGAAGCCGGGCAGGAAGCTCGACCAGCCGCCAACCAGTTCATCGGCAGGCTGCGTTGCTGGGTCACCGCCCCAAAGGCTGGTGTAGTCGGTCGTGACCGTTTCGGCGAATGCGCTGCGGACGCGGCCCCAATCGCCGCGATCAGCCCCTGCGGCAATGTCCGTGATTGATCGTGTGATCTCGGCAGGGTCTGCCATGGCGCCGCCTCCGATAAGTGTTGCCGCTGCAAGCGTCGGAAAAAGTGTGTGTTTCATAATGTTCTCCTTGTGAACAGGCTCAGGCGAGCTGGCCGCCGGTGGCGTCGAAATCCATACCGTTGAAAGCCGTGGCAGCATCAGAGGCGAGGAACAGGACGCCTTCGGCCATCTCGTTCGGGTCCATGATCCTCGGTGTCACAAAGAAACCCGCCATGCCCTCGTAGGTCAGGCCCTGAAACTCGAAACTCTCCTCCAGCATGGGGGTATCCACGGCGAGCGGCGAGATCGAAGTGACGCGGATGTTGTCCTTTGCGAGTTGCGCACCGGTGCGGGTCAGGCCCAGAACGGCATGCTTCGAGGCGTTGTCGTGCGCGGTGTTGGGAAAGCCGCGATGCGCGGCGACCGAAGCCATGTTGACAATCACACCGTTGCCCTGCGCCTTCATGACGGGGATAGCGTACTTCATTCCGTAGAAGACGCCGTTCACATTGGTCAGCATCATGTCGTCAAAGTTCTCGACGGGAATGTCTTCGATCAAAGCCGGTGTCATGAAGATACCGGCATTGTTGAAGAGGACATCCAAGCGGCCATAAGTGTCCGTTGCCGCATTGATGAAGCGTTCGACCTCGGCCGGGTCCCGAATGTCGGTTTGCACCCAGGTCACATTACCACCCGCTTCACGGATTTCTGCCTCGACCTGACGCCCGAGTTCATCACGCCGCGCGCCAAAGACCACCTGACCGCCTTCTATGGCAAAGGCCCGCACGGTTGCGGCGCCGATACCGGAGTTGCCACCGGTGACTGCGATGACCTTGCCTGCAAAACGGCCATCGGGACTGACTGCCGAAGGGGCCTCAACCGGGTTCATGCTGTTCGCGGCGGCAGCGGATGCTGCCATCGTGGCGGCGACAGCGGCTCCACCGGTAAGGAGCGCACGGCGGGAGGGGTTTACGTCATCAGACATCAGAGTTCCTTTCTGACTTTGTGTTCAAAGCGGTTTTGTGTCGATCACCGAAAGACCGATGCAAGCCTGGCGACTTGCGCCGTCCAGAAGGATGGGTTGGAAAGATCGCGTGGGCATCCACGATACGTGCTATTGTTTCGGCGATCTTTGCTGCTGAATGCGGAAGGCACTTTCCGTCGGTCTGGTTTTGACGCGATGTTGGTGACGCAACAGTTCCAGTGTGACTGCTAACGGGAGACCAAATGCCCGCTCCAAGCACTCGTCTGACTGCGCTACCCAGCTCGCCTTTCGGCGTGCAGACCGAGGGTTTTGATGTGCAGGCCATTCCGCCCGGTCCCGTACGGATGCACCTCGTTCCCCATAAGCATCTGCTTTATGTCAACATCGAGGAAGGTGCGTCGGTACAGGAGGTGAGCTCGGACCGCGCGCGCGAGAGTATTTGCGAGCAGGACACCTTCGCCCTGTATCCCGCCGGTACTGATTTTCGTCTTTCAGCAGAAAACACGGGTTGGGGGGTCGCTTTAGAGATTGATCCAGAGCGTCTCGAAAGCCTTGTCAGGGAAGCCTTAACAGACCAGATGGGCGCGCTAGAGCCGGTCATGTGCACGCCCGAGGCCCAAGCCGCCGCGTTCGCGCGCACCCTCAGACAGCACCTGCGCGGCCCCAGTATCAACCCGCTGGTCGCCGAAGGTCTGAGCCTTCTGATCGTAGGACTTGCACTTGAGAAAGCCTTGAACGGCTTCTCAACATCGGTGTCCGTCGCTGGCACCGATGACCGGATTGCGAGAGCAATCGAATACGCGGAGACCTACATGCGAGATCCGATATCTGTCGCAAAGCTGGCTGATGTTGCTTGCATGAGCCCATGGCATTTCTCTCGGTGTTTCAGCGAGGCTGTCGGAGAGCCACCATACCGATGGATTCAAAGGCGCAGAGCGGAAAGAGCCGTGGAGCTGATCCGCTACTCAACTCTGTCGTTCGCATTCATCGCAGGAAAGTGCGGTTTTTTCGATCAAAGCGGAATGGGTGCCGCAGTGAAATCGCTGACTGGACTTACCCCTTCGAAACTCAGAACGAAGTAGCCATGATTTCAAATTGGATGCTCAACTTTGCTAGGCTCTGACAAGCGCTCTGTTGGCTTGTTTGAGAAGTCCAGCTTTTGTCTCTCCAGCATTTTCGTACTCGAAAGTCTGTTTCACTTTCTCTGGCATTTGCATGGCACTAAGGCGCGAAAAGTAGACGTCGTTTCACCGGGCGGATCCTCTCACTAGTCCGCGACCTGATCCTTAAACTCGGCTTCTTCGCCGCGCGCTGCACAGATGACCAGTAAGGCCGCTGTTTTGCAGCGAAGCGCCTTACGCAAGCGCAGAAGTTTTCACGCGGCGTGCGCGCGCAGCACAAATCCAAGACTTCTGCTGTGGGCTCACAGCGGACCTCTGCTTAGTTCTGCGCGAGGAGTTAATGGCCAGTAGCGACCTTGGAGTGGCACTTCGACCCGTCCCGCGAGTTGCCGCCTTCGATCCCTTGTCACGGCCCATCCGCAGGGGCTATCAGAGCGCTGTTAGTCAATAGGGAGCCGCCATGCCCGCCCGTATCTACAGACCCGCCCGGACGGCCATGTCCTCGGGCACGGCGAAGACGAAGCAATGGGTGCTGGATTACGCGAACGAGACGGCACGCGAGGTCGATCCGCTGATGGGCTGGACGTCTTTGGCGGATACCCAGACGCAGGTTCACCTGCATTTTGACACCAAGGAAGAGGCTCTGGCCTATGCCAAGGAGCATGGGATCGACGCCGTCGTGACCGAGCCGCAGGAGCGCAAGCTGAACGTGCGCCCGGGCGGCTATGGCGAAAATTTCGCGACCAATCGGCGGGGGTCGTGGACTCACTGACCCTTATGCTCGTGGCGTGACCTTGCCGTCTTCGAACAGGCGGTTGCAGGTCCGGAAGTCGCGTTCGAGAAGGTGATCGCCCTCCCACGGATGGGCGCCCTTCGCGATATTGGCCCGCATCCGCGTCTGGTAGAGGCTTGAAAGGGCGTGCATCGCGCTGAGGGTCCGACGGGAGGCGATGTCCATCGGGAGGCCTTCGGACTGGGTCTGATAGAGGATGTCGACCTCGAGAAAGTGGCGGATCCGATCGTCGATCTTCGCGGCCCCGAGGCCGCGGCCCGTGGTTTCCAGCCGGGCATGGGAGATCGCGGCGCAGCGGCGGAGCATGTGGCTGTCGGCGGGAAGATCGGTGCCTTGGATGCTGCGGTGAAACATGTCTTTGTCCTTTCGGAACGCTGGTTGGCTGGGTCGTGTCGGGGATGGGCGGCCCCGCCGGGGACGGTGGCGGGGCCGCTTCGCGCACCCGGAGCGATCAGGCGGCGCGGTCTGCGACGTAGTCTTCCAGAAGCCGTTCGTTGCGGGCCTCTTCGATGCGCGAGATACGCTCTTCGCTGATGCGCTGGTCGAACTTGTACTTCACGAAGTTGACGAGCGAGATGGTCAGAAGCAGGACGCCGATGCCCCAGTAGCCTTTGGTCGAAAGCGGGATGTCTGTCAGCCAGAGCGAGAGGGCGAGCATCACGTAGGAGACGACGATGCCGGCGAAGTTGAAGGTGATGATGAGGCCGTTGTCATTGCGGTTCATGGGTCTGTCCTTTCGTTAAAGTCTTGTTTCAGAGAGATTTCTTGAGCCGGTCGAGGACCGCATTGGCCGACGCCTTGGTCGCGTCGCCGAAGCCCTCGCCCGCCATCTTTTCGGCGATGTCGCCGTGGTTCAGGCCGGTTTCGATCTCTTTGAGGATCTGGCTCTGCTCGAACGGGTCGTCCTGGTCGGTAACGCGCTTGATGAGGTCTTCGGCCTCGTCGGCGGCCGACGAGCGGCCGATCGTGCGGTTGAGGCGTGTCTGCATCGTCTGCTCCCGGCGGATGGCGCGGGCGGTGATGGCGCCCTGCTTGAGGTCGATGATCCGGCGGTGCGCGGTCTCGACCGTGCCCTGAAGCTGGACGATGCGGGTTTCCAGGCGGTCGATGGTCTGCTGCCGCCGCGTCCGCTCGTTCTCCATGTCGGCGATGGCGGTGGCGGCCTGCTGGGCGAGGTCTTCACGGTCGCCCTTGAGCGCCTCCGTGGCGCGGGCCGTGAGGTCGGCGATGCGTTTGTCGAGACCTTCGACGAGGCGGGTTTCGGCGCGCTTGCGCTGGATGAGGTTCGCCAGCGTCTGTTTGGCAGCGTTCAGGTTGAGCTGCGCCTCGTGGATCTTCTGGTCGATGAGTTCAATGGCGTAGCGGTCACGGAGCTGGTTTTCAGCCCGGACATTCGCGCCGTCGAACAGGGTGCGTATGGTTGCAAACATCTCTCGCTCCATTTTTGAACAACGTTCATAAAATGGATATAGGCGAGGTCAGGTGGCTTGCCAAGAGGTTTTGTGAACAACGTTCAAATTATTTGGCGGAGGTCTCGATCAGGTGGGCGATCATATCCTCCAGCTCGTCCATGGGGGCGGCGGAGAAGCGCCGTTCGAGGCCGAGGAGGACGATGCCGTGGGCGGAGGAGAAGAGGGTGCGGGTGAGGAACGCGATCTCCTCGGTTCCCTTGTCCGGGTGCAGTTCCGCGAGAGGGGCCGAGATAAAGGCGAAGAGCTTGGCCAGTTCCTCGTCATACCAGGCGGGGATCTCGGTCTTCTCTGACATCTCGACATCGAAGAGGCTGCGCCAAAGGTTCCGGTTGGCATCGGCGAAGCGGAGATAGGCGGTGGCCATCGCCAGCAGACGGTCCTGCGGGGTGCCATCCGCCTTGGCGTCGATCGCCGCACCGATCTCGGCGCCGAGACGGCGGAAGGTGCGTCCGTTGACGGCGAGGACCAGCGCGGTGAGGTCGGGAACGACGGTGTAGATTGCGCCGACCGAGCAACCGGCCGCTTCGGCCAGGGGGCGCGCGCGGAGAGAGGCCAGCCCGTTCTCGCGGATCTGCCGTTCGGCGTCGTCGATGAGCCTGTTGCGCAGCGCCTCGCGCCGCTCTGCGGTTTTCCGTGCCATATCGCCCGCTTACCAGTGAGCGATGTTCATCGCCAGAGGCTACTCTCCCTCATAGGTATCGAGCGTTGCGCGGACGATCTCTTCGAAATCGGCCTCGGCGGCGTCGTCTTCCTCAAAATATTCCACCGCTGCCTGGGCGAGTGCCTCGTAATCGTCTTCGTCAAGATGTTCGAGCCGCTCGGCCGATGGCTCCTCGCCCAGGGCCATGCTGAAGACCTCCCAGCCGTCCTGCTTCGTCACCTTTTCGACGACGCGGTCGAGTTCGGTCATGAATTCCCGCCCGAGGATCGCGGCAAAATCGGTGTCGTCCATCGTGCCTCCCTTCGTGGCAGGGGGTTTTCCCGGCGCTTCGGTCGGTATTCCTGCGCAGGCCGGGGTTCGGATCAGTTTGCGTGCAAACCCCAGGGCCGCCGCTTCGGTTCCCCTTGCATGGGAGGGCGGTGTTGCTAGAACCGAAGCGAGCGGTCCCTTAGCTCAACTGGATAGAGCAGCTGACTTCTAATCAGCAGGTTGAGGGTTCGAGTCCTTCAGGGATCGCCAGTAGCATCCAGCTCTCTTTTTCGTTCACCTCCCAACCCTCGCGCTTCAGCAGGACGTGCAGACGGCGATAACCGAAGCGGCGCCGCAGGGGGCCGCGCCCGCCCGGGAGCAGCCGAGTCTCGCCGCGATCTGGTCCTTCAGGAACAGGCGCTGCCGACGCAACTGAGCCTCGTGTTCTTCCGAGCAGGGTTCCACGTTCGTTTCGGCCCGGTGAATGGCGCGGTTCACCTCGTGATAGTCCTCGGCCAACTCGTGCGGGGTGTGCGACATCGGGTGGATCCTTTCGTTTTACCCTTGGCCAGCCGAGCGGGCGCGGCCGGGCCTTGACCTGCGTCAACCGGCCATTAACCGCAAGCGGGTTTGGTCGGAGGATGCCGAGATATGTCCGACCGAGGGTGAGTGGCGCGCGGGTGTTTCTGACCGTGTGCCTGGCGGAGCGAGGGAGCAATCTGCTGACCCGGGAGGTCGCGCGGCTGCGCGAGGCGGTGCGCGTGACGAAGGCGGAGCGGCCGTTCGCCGTCGACGCGTGGGTGGTGATGCCCGATCATATGCATTGCGTGTGGACGTTGCCTGTAGGGGATCGGGATTTTTCCGGGCGGGTTGGGGCCATAAAGGCGCGGTTTTCGATGGGATTGGATGCGGGTCGGCGTTGGGCGAGCCACGAGGCACGCCGCGAGAAGGCGATCTGGCAGCGCCGGTTTTGGGAGCGTCATATCCGCGACGAAAAGGAATTCGCGGCATGTATCCGGTATTGCTGGATCAATCCGGTGAGGCATGGCTTTGTCGGTCGCCCTGTCGATTGGCGATATTCATCGCTTCACCGAGAGATTGAGCTCGGCCGCGTAGAGCCTGAATGGTCCGGTGCCGTCCCAAGTGGCGATTTCGGCGAGTAGGGTGCGCTTCAGCGCACCGGCGTTTCGGAGGTGGTGGGTTGGGATGGTGCGCTGAAGCGCACCCTACGGGTTGTTGTTATTCGTCATCCCAAATCGAGTTTCTATTTTGAAGACCCAAACCGCTTGCAAATGAATTGTGGTTTCCCAGAGCGCCAACTCGATTGCCTAGGACGGGTCGGCTTAGCTGCCGAGTGCTTTCACGGATATTCTCAATTTCGATCTCCTGTCTGGATAATCGCCTCTCCATTCTTGCGACCAACTCTTTGAAATCGTCTCCGCTCTCCGACAGTCGCTGAAAGCCAAGCGCTACGCTTACAGGAGTGCTGACGGCATCATGTCCATCGAAGGCATTGACTTGGGTTTGGATCTTAGCAATCACCTCACGATGGGAACTCGGATCATCATACGTGTATCGAATGATGTTTGCGCCAGAAATGTCAAATGGTGGCGTTTTAAGCCAATCTGAAATCAATATAGTAGGTTTTTGAAAAGCATGTCGTACACCAAGTTCATAGAATACATTTGCGTTTAGGTCCGACAAGTCTGCAATCACTAAATCAGATTTTACTAAGTCGACTATTATTTCAGTAGTGATATGCGCTGGTCGATTTTTCGTATCAACTCGATGAGGTTTGGCATAGCCCAACCCATTTAGAGCGGGTTTCAAGATATACTCTAAAACGCAATCGCTTTGACGGCGTGTCGATGATCCTTCTTCGCCGATGGGGCAAATTACAAAACAAGTTTTTTCTGCCATTCATCACCTCGCAAACTTCTTGAACTTCACACGCCTGGGCTGCACCGCATCCTCTCCCAATCGCCGCTTCTTGTCTTCCTCGTAGGCTTCGAAGTTGCCCTCGAACCACTCCACATGGGCGTCGCCTTCGAAGGCGAGGATGTGGGTGCAGAGGCGGTCGAGGAAGAAGCGGTCGTGGCTGATGATGACGGCGCAGCCGGCGAAGTTGGTCAGCGCGTCCTCGAGCGCGCGCAGGGTTTCGACGTCGAGGTCGTTGGTGGGCTCGTCGAGGAGCAGGACGTTGCCACCGGATTTCAGCAGCTTCGCCATGTGGACGCGGTTGCGTTCGCCGCCTGAGAGCAGGCCGACCTTCTTCTGCTGGTCGCCGCCCTTGAAGTTGAAGGCCGAGCAATAGGCGCGGGAGTTCATCTGGGCATCGCCGAGCTGGATGATCTCGCCGCCGCCCGAGATCTCTTCCCAGACGGTTTTGTTCGCGTCGAGCGCGTCGCGGGACTGGTCGACGTAAGCCAGCTCCACGGTGTCGCCGTAGGTGATGGCGCCGTCGTCGGGGGTTTCCTGGCCAGTGAGCATCTTGAAGAGGGTCGACTTGCCGGCGCCGTTGGGGCCGATGACGCCGACGATGCCGCCGGGGGGGAGGGAGAAGGACAAATCCTCGATTAGGAGCTTGTCGCCCATGGCCTTCTTCAAGTGCTCGACCTCGATCACCTTGCCGCCGAGACGCTGGCCGTTGGGGATGATGATCTGGGCGCGGCCGAGTTTCTCGCGTTCGGACTGGTTCGCGAGCTCCTCATAGGCCTGGATGCGGGCCTTGGATTTGGCCTGGCGGGCCTTCTGGCCCTGGCGCATCCATTCAAGCTCGCGTTCGAGCGTCTTCTGCTTGGACTTGTCCTCGCGCGCCTCCTGTTCGAGGCGCTTGGCCTTCTGTTCGAGCCAGGCTGAATAGTTGCCCTCGTAGGGAATGCCGCGGCCGCGGTCCAACTCAAGGATCCAGCCGGTGATGTCGTCGAGGAAGTAGCGGTCGTGGGTGACGACGAGGATGGTGCCCTTGTATTCGATCAGGTGGTTCTGGAGCCAGGCGATGGTTTCCGCATCGAGGTGGTTGGTCGGCTCGTCTAGGAGCAGCATGTCGGGCTGTTCGAGGAGCAGCTTGCAGAGCGCGACGCGGCGCGCCTCGCCGCCCGAGAGGTTTTCGGGCATGGCGTCGTCGGGCGGGCAGCGCAGCGCTTCCATCGCGACGTCGATCTGGGCGTCGAGATCCCAGAGGTTCTGAGCGTCGATCTCATCCTGGAGGCGGGCCATCTCATCGGCCGTCTCGTCGGAATAGTTCATCGCCAGGTCGTTGTAGCGGTCGAGGATGTCCTTCTTGGCCTTGACGCCGAGCATGACGTTTTCGCGGACGGTGAGCGCCGGGTCGAGCTGGGGTTCCTGGGGGAGGTAGCCGACATTCGCGCCCTCGGCGGCCCAGGCCTCGCCCTGGAACTCGGTGTCCTGGCCCGCCATGATCCGCATCAGCGTGGATTTCCCGGTGCCGTTGACGCCGACGACGCCGATCTTCACCCCGGGCAGGAAGTTGAGACGGATGTTTTCGAAGACGGTCTTGCCGCCCGGATAGGTCTTGGAGACGCCGTCCATGTGGTAGACGTATTGGTAGGCGGCCATGTCGGGTGCTCCTTGTGCGGTGGGTTGCGGCGGTTCTAGCTTTGGGGTGCGTGAGCTGCAACGGGGGACGGGACCGGCGCTCGCCCGTTCCGGGCATCGCCCCGCCCACCGTCCCGTTCGCCGGGCGAAATCGTTCGCTGGACGATTTCCTAGAAGCCCGCTCACCCTTCGGCGAGAGTATTTGAGGCAAGATGAGGAGGGGGATATTGGGACCGGCGTTTGAACGGACAGAATATCACGACCGGGTGACGCGGGTGCAGGCGCTGATGGCAGAACGCGGGTTGGACGCGCTTTATCTGGGGGATCCGTCGAACATGAACTGGCTGACCGGCTATGATGGCTGGTCGTTCTACGTGCCGCAGGGGGTGATCCTGACCGCGGAGGGGGAGCCGTGGTGGTGGGGCCGGGCAATGGATGCCGCCGGAGCAGTGCGGACCGTGTGGATGGGGTCGGAGCGGATCGTGTCCTATGCCGAGACGCTGGTGCAGTCCGACAGCGTACATCCGATGGAGGACCTTGCGGCGCGGTTCGCCGATCTGAGGGTGCTGCGCATCGGGGTGGAAGCCGATGGCTATTGGTATACGGCCCGGGCCGACGCTGTTCTGCGCGCGGGCTCGCCCGGCGTGGACATCGTCGATATCGGCGATGCCGTGCGTCGGTGCCGGGCGGTGAAGTCCGATGCGGAAGTCGCGGTGATGCGGGCGGCGGCGCGGATTGCGGAACGGGCCATGGCTGTCGCGCTGGAGCATGCGCGGCCTGGCGTTCGGCGCAACGAGGTCGCCGCGGCGATCATGGCGGCGCAGATCGAGGGCGCGGATGGTCAGTGGGGCGATTATCCCGCGATCGTGCCGATGCTGCCCGCAGGCGCGGACGCGGCCGCGCCCCATCTGACATGGGACGGACGCCCATTGGTCGCCGGCGAGGCGATCTTTTTCGAACTTGCCGGATGTGTGCGGCGGTATCACGTGCCCCACTGCCGGACGGCGATGCTGGGCGACGTGCCTGCCGCGATGGCGCGGGCCGAGGCCGTGGCGGGCGATGTGGCGCGCGCGCTGACGGCGGCCCTCGCGCGGGCCGGGATCGAGAAGGACGGGCGGTGCGGTTATGCCGTTGGTCTGTCCTATCCGCCCGATTGGGGCGAGCGGACGATCTCGTTCCGTGCCGACGACGAGACGGTTCTGGAACCCGGTATGACCTTCCATTTCATGCCGGGGCTCTGGATGGAGGATTGGGGGATCGAGATCACCGAGACGATCCTGATCCGCCGGGACGGCCCCGCCGAGTGCCTATGCGACATGCCCCGCCCGATCGCGCGGGTCTGACGGGACCTAAGCCATAAGGGAGTGTCGAGGACTCAGAATGGGCTTTGATCGAGCCAGTCGGTGATCGTCGATGCCGATTGTCTGGCGGTCAGATGTGTCGTGTCGAGGTTGAGGACGCGATCCTCGTCTGCGCCGAGGAGGGGTTTGGCCTCTGCGTGGTTTCTGAGCACGTAGGACGGGTCGCGGGGTTTGCGTTTGAGATCACGCTCTTCCGACTGGATGCGGCGGATGTTTTCGTTTTCGTCGCAATGGATGTGGACGACGCAGAAGGGCGGGCGGGCCTTGCCGAGGTCTACGATGCGCTGCCATTCCGCGGCGCCCCAGGCGCTGTCGCCGGCGAGGACGGTCGTCAGGATGACGGGCTGATCCGGGGGCAGTTTCAGGATCAGGTCGTGGGCGATGGCTTCGACCTTTTCGACGGTGTCCCGGAATTCGGGAGATTTGAACTCGGTGAGCGCGAAGGCGACGTTGTAGACGGTGTGGATGTCCAGGAGGCGGCCGTGCAGGAGAGCGGCGAGCTCGCGGCCGATGGTGAGCTTGCCGGTGCCGGGATAGCCGTTCAGGACGATGATCATCGGGGTCGCGCTTCTGTTGGCCGGAGCTTTCGCTCCAGGGCTTTTGCGAGCTTTTCGCCTCGGGCCGGGTTCAAGCGGAGCGCCCAGGCGATGCGGCCGGCGAGGGCGGGGAGGTCGGTGTCGGGACCAAGCTGGTGGATCTGGGCCTTGAGACGGTCGTAGTCGCGGCGGGGCAGGTTGGGGTGGGCGTTGACCACGATGCCGGTGGTGACCTGCCGGCGGTGGGATGGTGCAGTCCGGGTTTTGGCCAGGTTGAGACGGAAACCTTCGGCGGTGGTGATGTGAGGGACGGCCTTGAGGAGGGGCGCGGCGATGGTGGCGTCGCCGGAGAAGGTGAGGTCGTCGGCGTAGCGGGTGTAGGTGGCGCCGAGGGAGCGGGCGAGGCCGGTGAGGCGGCGGTCGAGGCGGAAGACGCAGAGGTTGGCGAGTGCCGGCGAGGTCGGGGCGCCTTGCGGCAGGTGGCGGGTGGCGAAGCGCGGGTCGAGATCGTGCGCTTCGATTACGGCGCGGGGGGTGAGGACGGTGGTGAGGTTGGCGAGGGCTTCGGTGACAGGCTCCGGATAGCCCAGATGGTGGAAGAGGCCGAGGATGCGGCTGCGGGTGACGGTGGGGAAGAAGTCCTTGAGGTCGAAGCCGACGAGCATCGGTTCGGCGGCATGTCTGGCCGCGGCGTCGATGGCGCTGCGGCCCTTGGTGAAGCCGTAGCTGGCCGGGTGGGCCGGCACGTGGTCGAGCAGGCCGTGGAGGAGGCGGCGCTGGAGCCGTTTGAGGAGCGGTTTGGGCTCTTCGATCAGGCGCGGGTGGCCATTCGACTTGGGGATGACGTGGTGGCGGTAATGGGGTGCGAAGGGGGTGGCGGTGCGGGCGGACAGGCATCTGGGATCGGTGAAGCGGAGGATCTGGTCGGGCGACAGGGCGAGCCAGTCTCCCAGCGCCTCGGTCGTGTCGAGCGCGGGAAGAGCGCATTTGGCGAAGGCCGGGTGGGGGGCGAAGCGGGGTGGAGAGATTTCGGGCGGCGGTGGGCCGTTCTTGCGGGCGTGGCCGCGGATGGTTGCGAAGGACGGATGGTGGGAGAGCGTCTGGGCGAGGGCCTCCGTTGTCGGGGCGATGGCGCCGGGATGGCTCGCGTGGAGGTCGGCGGCCAGGGCATCGGCCCGGCGTGTGAGGCGGCGGGGGAGAAGCTTGCGGAGGCGGTCGGCGAGGGCGCGTTCCTCCCATGAGCCGCGGGTGAGGTGCGGGGCGATGCGGCGGGCGAGCGGGTCGGTCATGGGATGGACCGGGGCGTGCCCTCTCCTCGCCAGGCAGGGACCGCACTCGGTGCAGCCGAGCCGCGTCCCTGCGCCGGATGTGCATGGTCTGATATATCGGACGGGGAAGCCCCGCCGCGGACGGTCTTGGCCGTCTGTCGCACGATCCGGTCCATCTTGGGGCCGAGCTTATTGGCCGGGGCAGAGGGGAGGCAAGAGGGCCGATGATGGAATTGAGGGAGATGATGGCGCGCCATGCGCGGAACGGGCGGGTCGACTGGATCGGGGTGCGGCCGGGGCGGCGGGAGGACATGCGGGTGGTCGAAGGGGCTGAGATCGATGCCGCGGGGTTGGCCGGAGATCATGGGCGGCCGGGGAAGCGGGCGGTGACCTTGGTGCAGGCGGAACATCTGGGGGTGATCGGCGCTCTGCTGGGGAGAGAGGCGGTCGATCCGGCCTTGTTGCGGCGGAACATCGTGGTGTCGGGGCTGAACCTTCTGGCGCTGAAGGGGCGGCGGGTCGTGGTCGGCTCGGCCGTTCTGGAGGTCTGGGGGCCGTGCCCGCCATGCAGCCGGATGGAGGAGGTTCTGGGTCGGGGCGGATATTCGGCGGTGCGGGGGCACGGCGGTGTTTATGCGTCCGTGGTGGCTCCCGGAGCAGTGCTGGCCGGGGAGGCCGTGTGGCCGGAGGGCTAAGCGGCTCGTCTTGGCCGGAGTAGTGCGGTATCGGTGGCAGTGCCGGGTTGCGCTGGGGATGGATGGACGATGATGCGGGCGAGCTTGCCGCGGGCGGGCCGGGGGCAGGTGGTGGGGCTGCTTGGCGGGTCGTTCGATCCGCCGCACGGGGGGCATGTGCATATCACGCGCGCGGCGCTGCGGCTCTTCGGGTTGGATCGCGTCTGGTGGCTGGTGTCCCCCGGAAATCCGTTGAAGACGAATGCACCTGCGCCGCTAGCGGAGCGGCTGGCGGCAGCGGAGCGGCTGATGGTCGATCCGCGGGTGACCGTGACCGATATCGAGGCGCGGACGGGTACGCGGTACACGGCCGAGACGATTGAAGCGCTGATGGCGCTTTACCCGGGTGTGCGGTTCGTGTGGCTGATGGGGGCGGATAACCTCGCCGGGTTTCATCGCTGGGAGCGCTGGCGGTGGATCATGGAGACGGTGCCGGTGGGTGTGCTCGCCCGGCCGGAGGAGCGCATCTCGGCCCGGATGTCGCCGGCGGCGCGGATCTACCGGGAAGCGCGGCTGAGGGGGCAGCGAGCGCGGTTGCTGGGCCGGGCGGAGGCGCCGGCCTGGGCGTTTCAGAACCTGCCGATGATGAAGGTGTCGTCCTCGGAGATCCGCGCCGCGGGGCGCTGGAGAGGCGGCGGGCACACTTTGCCATGAACTTTACGCGAGGCTGCCCGGTTTCGGGCATGGGAGGCCGCGATGGTGGTTGCGGTTCTCCGACGCTGGGGCGAAGACAGGTAGCGAGATGACAGGGTATTTCCGATCGGACTGGACGCGCCGGGGGCTGCTTGGGGGCCTGGCTGGTGCGGCGGCGGGTGCGGCCTGGGCGGAGGCGCCCTTGCGGTCGCTCAGGCCGGTGGCGCGCGATCCCCGGCTGGCCGAACAGGCGGCGCTGGCGCGGCCGCGGGCGCGGCGGGAATCGCAGGCGCTGGTCGATCAGGCGGGGTTAAGCGGGGTGGTGGCCTTTGCCGTGGCCGATGCGCGGACAGGGCGGATCCTGGAAGCGCTGGAGGAGGATCAGCCTTTGCCGCCGGCGAGCGCGCTCAAGGCCGTGACGGCGGCCTATGCGTTGGAGCGCCTGGGGCCGTCCTACAGGTTTCGGACGGAGGTGATCGGGACGGGGCCCGTGCGCGAGGGCGTGCTGGACGGTGATCTGGCGCTGATCGGCGGCGGCGATCCGGTGATGAATACCGATCATCTGGGACTTTTCGCCGAGGCGCTGAAGGACCGCGGCATCCGGCGGGTCACGGGCGATTTAGTGATCTGGGCCGGGGCGCTGCCCTATGTGGCGATGATCGACCCGTCGCAGCCCGTCTATGTGGGCTATTCGCCGTCGGTCTCGGGGCTGAACCTGAACTTCAACCGGGTGCATTTCCAGTGGCAGCGCAACGGGACCGATTACGATATCACGATGGATGCCCGAACCGAACGGTATCGGCCTGAGGTTGCGATGTCACGGATGCAGATCGTAGATCGCAGGACGCCGGTCTACACCTACGAGGACCGGGAGGGCGCGGATCTCTGGACGGTGCGGCGCGGGGCCCTGGGTGCGAGCGGCAGCCGCTGGCTGCCGGTGCGGAAACCGGTTCTCTACGCCGGAGAGGTGTTCCGGGTGCTTCTGCGCGGGCAAGGAATCACAATCGGCGGGACGATCGCCGAGGCGGCGGAGCGGCCCGAAGGCCCCGTGCTGGCCGAGCGGACGTCACCTGCGCTGCGGGTCATCCTGCGGGACATGTTGCGCTATTCGACCAACCTGACGGCAGAGGTCGTGGGGATGACCGCGACGGCGGCGGCAGGATCGATCCCGGCGGACCTGCGTCAATCGGGCCGTGAGATGGCCCGCTGGGCGGCGGCACGTTATGGCGTGGGGTCGCGGTTTGTCGACCATTCGGGGCTGGGGGACGGTTCGGCCCTGAGCGCGGTTGAGATGGTGCGGATCCTGAATGGATCGGGTGCAGACGGAGCGTTGCGGCCGATTCTGCGGACGATCCCGATGCGGGATGCGAACCGAAATATCATCCAAGGCCATCCGGTGGCGGTGCAGGCCAAGACGGGTACGCTGAATTTTGTGAGCACCCTCGCCGGGTTCTGCGATGCGGTGGATGGGCGGGATCTGACGTTTGCGATCTTCACCGCGGATATGGGCCGCCGGGCGGGGCTGTCGCGGGCGGAGCGGGAGCGGCCGGAGGGCGGCCAAAGTTGGGCGCGGCGGTCGCGCAATCTGCAGCAGCGGCTGCTGCAGCGCTGGGGCGTCGTGCACGCGACATGAAAAAGGCGGCCATCGAGGCCGCCTTTTTCAAAGCTCTTAGAGGTATTCGGTCAGACAGTCGCGCTGCTGCCGCGTGGACCCGCGATCAGCCAGACGATGAAGCCGACGATCGGGAAGAAGATCACACCGAGGGACCAAAGCACTTTGCCGCCCATCGAAGCACCCGAAGTCAAGATATTGTAGAGCGCGTAGATGATAAGCGCGAGATGTATGAGGCCGAGAATACCATATTCCATAGGATTTCTCCTGTCAGATTGCATGACGTTGTGAGCAGTGAATGGATTGACGATCGCGGAAGTTCCGAAATTCCGGCGAAAAATTATTTTGGAACTTTTCCGCCGAGTGCCGCGTCTTGCAGGTGATTGTGGCGAATGACGTCGCGCTGAAAGGAGAGAAAAAATGAAAGCCGTATGGGCTATTCTTGCAGTCGTAGTTGTGGGTGTTGCAGTTTATCTGGGTGTCGCTCTGGTCGACGTGGATCAGACCCAAGAAGCACAGCTTCCCGATGTGGATGTGACCGTCGAGGGTGGCCAGGCGCCGGAATTTGACGTCGATACGGGCGAGATCGAGACCGGTACGACCACCGTCGAAGTTCCGACGCTCGAGATCGAACGGCCGGCGGAAGACAGCCCCGACAATGATGTCGACACTGCCGAAAACGCCGAAAACTAAGTTTTTGGAATATACAAGGGGCGGCCACTCGGGCCGCCCTTTTTGTTTTCCCTTGTCAGATCGTCAGATGACGGGCCCGGGCGCCCCTTTCAATGGCGGCGGCATGGAGACGGTCGAGATTGAGCTCGTAGCGCATTTCTTCCAGAAGGCGCAGTTCGGACTGGGCAATGACACCGTCTGAGGCGGCAACGTCGCAGGCAAGCGCATAGGCAGTCTCATAAAGCCTCTCTGGCAGCGCGTCGCGGATCAGGCCGAAGAGGGCGTCGAGGCCATCCTCCTGCTCGAACAGCTCGAAAACCATCTGGGACACGAGCCGCAGCTTGTCGGGGTCGTAGCCGCCGAAGACCGGCAGCGTTTCGACGATATTGGTGATCTTGAGGAGCTCCGCCGTCCGCATCGTCTCGTCCGAGGCTGAGACGGCCACCATCATCGCGGCAAGCGCGTCTTGCGGGGTCATGGCGGCGGTATTGTTCACGGGCTCGTCCTCTTGATTGTCGTGCGACATTTATTGACCCCGCGCGCGCCCCGCAATAGGGACCGTTCGCCCGGGATGGCGGGCCGATGAGAGGGTTTGACGATGTCGGAATTGCGCGAAGCCGGAATGCGCTCGAAAGCGTGGCCGTTCGAGGAGGCGCGCAAGATCGTCAAACGCTATGAGGCGGGGGCGCCCGAGAAGGGGCATGTGCTGTTCGAGACGGGATACGGGCCGTCCGGTTTGCCGCATATCGGGACCTTCGGAGAGGTGGCGCGCACGACAATGGTGCGCCGCGCCTTCGAGGCGATTTCCGATATCCCGACGCGGTTGATCTGTTTCTCGGACGACATGGACGGGATGCGGAAGGTGCCGGAGAACGTGCCGCAGCAGGACGCCTTGCGCGAGCATCTGCAAAAGCCGCTGACGTCGGTGCCGGACCCGTTCGGGGAGTTCGAGAGCTTCGGGCACCACAACAACGCGATGTTGCGGCGGTTTCTGGATCAGTTCGGGTTCGGGTACGAGTTCATCTCGGCCACGGAGTTCTACGCGTCGGGGCAGTTCGACGAGATCCTGCTGCGCTGTGCGGAGCGGTATGAGCCGTTGATGGCGCATATGCTGAAGACGCTGCGGGACGAGCGGCGCGAGACCTATTCGATCTTTCTGCCGATCCATCCGGACACGGGGCGGGTGCTGTATGTGCCGATGAAGAACGTCGATGCGGGCGCGGGCACCGTGACGTTCGACGATGAGGACGGGCGGGAATGGACGCTGCCGGTGACTGGCGGCCATGTGAAGCTGCAGTGGAAGCCCGATTTCGGGGCGCGTTGGGCCGCGCTGGGCGTGGATTTCGAGATGTATGGCAAGGATCACGCGGCCAATTCACCGGTCTATGACGGGATCTGCCGGATCCTGGGGGAGCGGGCGCCGGAGCACTACATCTACGAGCTGTTCCTGGATGATAAGGGCGAGAAGATCTCGAAATCCAAGGGGAACGGCATCTCGATCGACGAGTGGCTGACCTATGCTTCGGCCGAGAGCCTGGCCTATTTCATGTTCCAGAAGCCGCGGACGGCGAAGCGGCTGCATTTCGACGTGATCCCGAAGGCGGTGGACGAGTATCACCAGCAGCTGCGGGCCTATCCCGACCAGGCGCTGGATCAGCAGCTGGCCAATCCCGTGCACCACATCCATGGCGGGGACGTGCCGGAGAGCACGCTGATCGTGCCGTTCGCGATGCTGTTGAACCTTGCCGCGGTATCTGCGGCGGAGGAGAAGGAGCGGCTTTGGGGGTTCATTCAGCGCTATGCGCCCGAGGCGTCGCCCGAGAGCCATCCGGATCTGGACGCGGCGGCGGGCTTTGCCGTGCGGTATTTCCAGGACTTCGTGAAGCCGGAGCGGGCCTTTCGCGCACCCGACGAGACAGAGCGGGCGGCGCTGGAGGATCTGCGCGGGCGACTGGCGGCCTGGGACGGGCCGGTCGAGGCGGAGGCGTTGCAATCGATGGTCTTTGCGGTCGGCAAGGCGCACGGGTTCGAGCCGCTGCGGGCCTGGTTCACGGCGCTTTACGAGGTGCTGCTGGGGGCCAGCCAGGGGCCACGCTTCGGCGGGTTCATCGCGCTTTACGGCGTCGAGGAGACGGTCGCACTGATCGATGCGGCCTTGGCGGGTGATCTGATAAAATAGAACCGGACAGGGCCATGGCGCGTATCCTCTCTGTAGCCGGAGAGGAGATGTGCGATGTTGAAGCCTTTCGTGTTGGTGGCGGGGTTGACCCTTGCGGGTGCCGCGTTCGGGCAGAATGCGGCGGATGGCGCGGCGATTTCCCAGACGATCCAGAACCAGATGGACGCGTTCAAAGCGCGCGATGCCGCCACGGCATTCGAGTTCGCCTCGCCCAACATCAAGGGGATGTTCGGGACGCCCGAGCGGTTCGGCACGATGGTCGAACAGGGTTATCCGATGGTCTGGAACAACGACGAAGTCCGGTATCTGGAACTTCGCGAGATCGCCGGGCGGCTTTGGCAGAAGGTCATGATCCGCGATGCGTCGGGCGGGCTGACGATGCTGGACTACCAGATGATCGAAACGCCCGAGGGCTGGCAGATCAACGGCGTGCAGATCCTGCCGATGCCGGGTATCGGCGCCTGAGCCGTTGCGCGCCGAAGGGCACCGTGACGGTGGCGTGAGCCTCTGTTGAGGTTTCGTCCTTAACCCCTACCGCGACGCCGGGACGACCCGGCGGTGCTGCTCGCGAGAAAGGGGTTTTCTGGATGAACATGGCGATTACCGACGGGCTGGCGCTGACGCCGCCACCCTTCGCCGACGGACTTGAGGTCTGGTCGAGCGGGAACGGCACACCGGGATCGGACACCTATGCCGGGTCGGGACCGGGGGCGTTCTTGCCGGCGGATCAGGATTTCGGCGGCTGCCTGGAGATCTTCAAGGCCGACGAGCCGACGCGGCTGCGCTATATGGGTCAGACGCCGATCCTGCCGGGCTGCTATCTGAAGGTTACGGCCCGCGTGAAGGCCGTATCCGGCGTTTTGCCGACGGTGCGGATCGCGGGCTATGCGGCGCGGTCCGATGGCAGCGAAGTGACGACCGTCACCCGACTTGGGCCCGCGGTGCAATTGACGAGCTATGGCACTGTCGTCGAGGTGTCGGCGATCATCGGGACCGGGAATCGCGGCGGCGTGCACATGGTCTGGAGCGGGGATGTCGCCTACGGCCACCTAGGGATCGATATACAGGGCGCCAATGGCGCGGTGATCCGGGTCGACGATCTTGAGATCGAGGATATCTCTGGCGCGTTTCTGAGCCAGCTGGTGTCGACCGTCGATGTGCGCGATTACGGCGCCGTCGGGGACGGTGTGACCGACGATCACGCGGCCTTCGTTGCGGCCGATAACGCGGCCGACGGGCGCGAGGTGCTGGTGCCCGAAGGGACGTTTTTCATCGGTAGCAACCTGAGCATGAGCAGCTTCGTGCGGTTCCGGGGGCGGCTGACGATGGCGGCGACGACGCGGTTCATCCTGACGAACAATTACGACTATCCGACCTATGTCGACGCCTTCAAGGACGAGGAAGTGGCCTTTGCCAAGGCGTTTCAGGCGCTCTTGCATTTTACGGACCATGAATCGCTCGATCTGGGTGGTCGGCGGATCGGTCTGACCCGTCCGTTGGATATGCAGGCGGCGGTGGCGACGCGCGACACGTTCGCCGTGCGGCGGGTGATCCGGAACGGGCAGTTCCATGCGCTGGAAAGCCCGGACTGGGAGGCTGGTGAGGTCACGTCGCAGGCGAGCTACAGCACGTCGAACGCGACCACGCTGTCGAACGTCCAGAACATCGCCAATATCGAGGTTGGCTCGCTCGTCGAGGGCAGTGGCGTGGGCCGCGAGGTCTATGTTCAGGCGGTCAATGTGGGCCAGCGGAGCCTGACGCTGAGCCAGCCGCTGTTCGATGCCGAGGGCACGCAGGTCTACACGTTCCGGCGGTTCCGATATTTGCTGGATTTCAGCGGGTTCAACCAGCTGAACGTTTTCGGTCTGGAAGGGATCGAGTTCCAGTGCGAGGGCCGGGCGAGCGGCATCATGCTGGCGCGGACGGGCGTGGGGTCGTCGATCTCGGGCTGTTTCATCACCAAGCCGAAGGATCGCGGGATCACCTCGATCCAGTCGGCCTGCCAGGGCCTGCTGATCGATCAGTGCCAGTTCCTGTCGAACGAGCAGCCGCTGAGGGTGCAGGACCGGACGACGCTGGTGCTGAACGTCAACGCCAACGACGTGAAGATCCGTGATTGCCGCGCCGTGCGGTTCCGGCATTTCGCTGTGCTGGCGGGCACGGGGCACACGATCACCGGCAATCATTGGTTCAACGGCGATGACGAGACGGACGGTGTCCGCGTCGGCGGGATCGTTTTCACGACGCCGAACGTGAAGAGCCTGATCACCGCGAACTACATCGACAACAACTTCATCGAGTGGACCAACGAGCACGAGGCCAATCCGAACTTCAACAATCAGTTTTCGTTCGGGGGGATGACGATCACGGGGAACACCTTCACCGTCAATGACGCGGCGAGCTGGTTCAACTGGCTGGTAATCAAGCCCTACGGCGAGGGGCACTTCATCCAAGGCCTGGCCGTGATCGGGAACGTGTTCCGGACGCTCAACGGCAATATCGACCGGATCGAGCGGGTCGATACGACCTATGCGGACCTGAACTATTTCCGGATGGTGAATGTCGTCTTCTCGGCGAATACCTTCAACGGGATCAACGAGCCGGTCTACAACCCGGTTAGCCTGCGACACGAGGAGGCCTCGGCCGCGTCAGTCTGGACGGTGAACGGGGCGCCGTATTTGCCGTTTGGCGGCAACGCGCGGGTCTGCGAGTCGGTGGTGCCGCGCGGGGCGTTGAAGAACTCGGGCGGGACGACCGTCTATCCCGGGCATCACGTCGACATCAACGCGGGCAGCAATAACGATCAGTTGCGGATTAACTGGGAACTGCCCGTGAAGGGGGCGGTGAATGTTGTGCTGAGGATGGATAATCCGTCCTGATCCGATTTGGGCGGGCGCTGATGGCGCCCGCCCTTTTTGTTTGCGCTTGCCTATTTGATGGGCGTTCTCGCCGTTCGAGGGGGGTGTCGGTGTGGTGCGGGATGGGCAGTGCCCGAAGGGCCGGTTAGAGTTCGAGGAACGACCCCGAAGGCCTGCACGTGCTGGACGCGACAACCGAAGATCAAGCGATTAGCGCGCAGCCGCGGGCACGGGGGGGTCTTTCCGTGCGCTTCGGGGCCGGTGGGCTGGAGCACTTGCGCCAGTCAGGATCTTTCAAAGCGCTGTTTCCGCGGGGCACGGACCCCGAAGAGATCGTCGGGCTGAACACGGCTGGCGGAATGACCGGGGGCGACCGTTTCGAGGTGGTCTTGTCGGTCGGCGATGGCGCGGCGGTGCGATATACCACGCAAGCCGCAGAGCGGGCCTATCGGGCGATCGGCGGGCAAGTTGCCACGGCCGTCAGCCGGTTGGAGGTCGCAGGCGATGGATGCCTGCATTGGCTGCCGCAGGAGACAATCCTTTACGAAGGATCGGCGTTGGACCGGCGGTTCGAGGTGGATTTGTCCGCCGATGCGACGCTGATCGCCGTCGAGACGCTGGTCTTCGGGCGCCGGGCGATGGGCGAAGTGCCGCAAAAACTGCGGTTTCGCGATCAGTGGCGGGTGCGCGTGGACGGAGCGTTGGTGTTTGCCGATGCCGTGCGGCTGGACGACGCGATCACGCAGATGGACCGGCCGGTGATCGCAGGCGGCGCGGGCGCCGCTGCGCAAGTGCTGGCGGTGACGCCGAAGGCCGAAGGACTGGCGCGGATCCCGGCGCCGGAAGGCGGTGCGGTCAACCTGATCCGGCCGGGCGTCCTGTTCGGGCGGGTGCTTGCCGAAGACGGATTTGCGTTGCGCAAGGTCCTGGTGCCTTATCTCGAAAAACTGACCGGGCGACCGGTGCCGAAGGTGTGGAGGCTCTAGCGATGCAATTGACCCCGCGTGAGAAGGACAAGCTGCTGATTTCGATGGCGGCGGAGGTCGCGCGCAAGCGGCTGGAGCGGGGCGTGAAGCTGAACCACCCCGAAGCGATCGCGCTGATCACGGATTTCGTCGTTGAAGGGGCGCGCGATGGCCGGTCGGTCGCCGACATGATGGAGGCCGGGGCCGAGGTCATCCGCGCCGATCAGTGCATGGCGGGCGTGCCCGAAATGATCGAAGAAGTGCAGGTCGAGGCGACGTTTCCGGACGGAACGAAGCTTGTCACCGTGCATCGGCCCATACGATAGGAGAGATGCGAGATGTGTGATCATTGCGTGATCGAGAGCGTCAAGGCGCGGATGCTTTCGCGGCGGGATCTGTTCAAGGGTGGCGCGGCGGGGGCCGCTGCGCTTGCCGTCGGGGCCGCGCCTGCGGTGGCAGCGGCGCATGGGTCGGTCATCGACCTGACCCATACCTATGGTGAGGATTTCCCGACCTTCTTCGGAGAGCCGGGGATCACTTACGATCAGGCGTTCAACTTCGCCGAACACGGTTTCAACTCGTTCAATCTGTCAATCGACGAGCATACGGGGACGCATATCGACGCGCCGCTGCATTTCTCGGCAGATGGGGCGTCGGTCGACGAGATCCCGACCGAGGATCTGGTGGTGCCGCTCTGCGTTGTCGATATCCGCGAGAAGGCCGCGGAGGATGTGGACGCGCAGGTGACGCCGGACGATCTGAGTTCCTGGATCTCGGCCAACGGAGATATTCCCGCGCGGGCCTGCGTTGCGATGCTGTCGGGCTGGGCTGCGAAGGTCGGGTCGGATAAGTATCGCGGCGTGGACGAGGCCGGTGCCTTGCATTTCCCCGGCTTCCATCCCGAGGCGGCGGCGATGCTGCTGGAGACGGAGGCGGCGGTCATGGCCGTCGATACCCTGTCGCTGGATCACGGACCGAGCGCGGATTTCGCGACGCATTACGCGTGGCTGCCCGCTGGGCGCTACGGGATCGAGAACGTGGCGGGGCTGGATCAGGTGCCAGCGGCAGGGGCCACCATGATCGTGGGCGCACCGAAGCATCGCGGCGGCTCTGGCGGGCCTGCGCGCATTCTGGCGCTGGTGTGACCATGATCCCAGGGGAAGTCATCACTGCCGAGGGCGACATCGTGCTGAACGAGGCCCGCGAGGCGATCACGCTGGAGGTCGCGAATACGGGCGACCGGCCGGTGCAGGTCGGCTCGCATTACCATTTTGCCGAGGCCAATGCGGGCCTCGCGTTCGATCGGGAGGCGGCGCGGGGTCGGCGGCTGGATATCGCGGCGGGCACCGCCGTTCGGTTCGAGCCCGGGCAGCGGCGCGAGGTGCAGCTGATCGAGATTGGAGGCGCCCGGCGCATCTTTGGATTCAACGGTCAGGTGATGGGGGATCTATGAGACAGCGCAAGGGCACACACGCAACGCCTGCGGATCTTATCGGAACTTCGGTTCGGTTCTGGATGCTGATAGCGGAAACGCAGTCGGTCATTGCGATGCGGACGCTGGGGATGGCGGGGCTTTGGTCCGTCAAGCCGACGGAGCGGCGGCGGATGGTAGAAGAAAAGCTTCCCGCCTTTACCGAGGCGGCGATGGCCGCGGGCACGGCCGCATTTCACGGCAAGCGGCCGGATCAGGTGATGGATGCCGCGATGCGGCCTTTGGGGAAGGCAACACGCGCGAACTCGAAACGTCTTTCCAGGCGGGGGGTCTGGCGGCGATGAGGAGAGGAGCGATCTGATGGCGGTGAGGATTTCGCGGAGCGATTACGCAGGCATGTTCGGGCCGACGACCGGGGACCGTGTCAGGCTGGCCGATACGGAGCTCTTCATCGAGGTGGAGCGGGATCTGACCACTTATGGCGAAGAGGTGAAGTTCGGCGGTGGCAAGGTCATCCGTGATGGGATGGGGCAATCGCAGGTGACCCGGGCTGAGGGTGCAGTCGACACGGTGATTACCAATGCGCTGATTGTCGACTGGACCGGGGTCTACAAGGCAGATGTCGGGCTGAAGAACGGCCGGATCGTGAAGATCGGAAAGGCAGGCAACCCGGATACTCAGCCAGGCGTCGATATCGTCGTCGGTCCGGGGACCGAGGCGATTGCCGGGGAAGGTAAGATCCTGACGGCGGGCGGGTTCGACAGCCACATCCACTTTATCTGTCCGCAGCAGATCGAGGATGCGCTTTACTCCGGGATCACCACCATGCTTGGCGGTGGCACGGGCCCGGCCCACGGGACCTTGGCGACGACCTGCACACCGGGATCCTGGCACATCGGGCGGATGCTTCAGGCGCTGGATGCGTTTCCGATGAATTTCGGCCTGTCCGGCAAGGGGAATGCGTCCCGGCCCGACGCCTTGGTCGAAATGGTCGAGGCCGGGGCTTGCGCGCTGAAGCTGCACGAGGATTGGGGCACGACGCCCGCGGCGATCGATTGCTGCCTGTCGGTGGCCGACGACATGGATGTGCAGGTCATGATCCACACCGACACTTTGAACGAGAGTGGTTTCGTGGAGAACACCGTGGCAGCGATGAAGGGGCGCACGATCCACGCCTTCCATACGGAGGGGGCGGGCGGCGGCCACGCGCCGGATATCATCAAGATCTGCGGCGAGGCGCATGTGCTTCCCTCCTCGACCAACCCGACACGGCCCTTCACGGTCAACACGGTGGACGAGCATCTGGATATGCTGATGGTGTGCCATCACTTGGACAAGCGGGTGCCGGAGGACGTGGCATTCGCCGAAAGTCGGATCCGGCAGGAGACGATTGCGGCGGAGGATATTCTGCACGATATGGGCGCGTTCTCGATCATCGCTTCCGACAGCCAGGCGATGGGGCGCGTGGGCGAGGTGATCATTCGGACGTGGCAGACGGCGCACAAGATGAAGGTGCAGCGGGGGCGGCTGCCGGACGAGACCGGGGAGAACGATAACCTGCGGGTCCGGCGGTATGTGGCGAAATACACGATCAACCCGGCGATCGCGCATGGGATGTCCACCGAGATCGGGTCGATCGAGGAAGGCAAACGGGCGGATCTGTGCCTTTGGTCGCCCGCGTTCTTTGGCGTGAAGCCCGAGATGGTGCTGATCGGTGGCACGATTGCCGCGGCGCAGATGGGCGATCCGAATGCCTCTATCCCGACGCCGCAGCCGGTCTACACGCGGCCGATGTTCGGGGCTTTCGGGCGCGCGGTGGAGCGGTCGGCGGTGACGTTCGTGAGCGCCGCTGCCATGGGGATCGGGGATCGGCTGGGGCTTGCGAAAGAGACTGTCGCAGTGGTCGGCACACGGGGGATCGGGAAGGCTGATCTGAAGCTGAATGACGCGCTGCCCAAGGTCGAGGTCGACCCGGAGACCTACGAAGTGCGCGCGGATGGGGAATTGCTGACCTGCGCGCCGACGGAGGAGCTGCCGATGGCGCAGCGGTATTTCCTGTTTTGAACCGATGGTCTTTTGCGGTGGCAATGCGAGGGGCAGGCGATGAGTGAGTTGCCGATTGCGTCTGATGTCGCCTTGGGCGGGTCCTGGGATCAGGCCATGGGCGAGGTGACGCTGACCTATGATGAACGGTTCCTGCGGCGGAAGCGGCTGACGACGGATGATGGGCAGCCGTTTCTGGTGGATTTGCCGAAGGCCCGGTCCCTGGTTGCCGGAGAGGCGTTGATCCTGGGCGATGGGCGGTATGTAGGCGTGAAGGCGGCAGATGAGCCGCTGATCGAAGTGCGCGGAGACCTTCCCCGGCTGGCCTGGCATATCGGCAACCGCCATGCCCCCTGCGAGGTTTTGCCCGACGCGTTGCGGGTTCAGCGAGAGCCCGTCATGCAGGACATGTTGGAGCGATTGGAGGCGGACGTTCGAGAGGTAGAGGCCCCGTTTCAGCCCGAGGGCGGCGCCTACGGCCACGGTCGGACCCACGGGCATAGTCACTGATGCTGGCGCCAGAAGAGCTTTTGTGTGTGTCGCAATGGCTGTCGCCCGCCTTTCCGGTGGGCGGGTTCGCTTACAGTCAGGGGCTGGAGGCGGGCGTATCAAGCGGAGACGTCTGCCCGGACACACTCGAGGATTGGGTCGACGGCGTCCTGAGATACGGCGCCGGACGGATGGATGCCGTGTTGTTGTGCGCTGCGGCGCGCGGCGAGGACGTGTCGGAGCTGGCGGAAGCCCTTGCCGTGTCGTCGGGGCGGCGGCGCGAGACGCTGGAGATGGGCGCGGCGCTGGGGCGCTGTTTGCGGGGATCGTTCGACATGGAGATGCCCGATGGCGCCTATCCGGTCGTATTTGGTCAAGCGGTTCGGGCGCGAGGCCTGCCTTTGGAGCCTGTGGTGGTTCTATTTCTGCAATCGCTTACGACGCTTCTGGTCCATGCAGGTCAGCGGCTGATGCCGCTGGGGCAGGAGAAGGCGCAGAGGATCATCGCGGAGTTGGGGCCCGTCTGCGTGTCGGTCGCCGGAGAAGCGTTGGCGAGCGGGATCGACGAGATCGGCACGGCGACGTTCGGGGCGGATCTGGCGAGCTTGCGGCAGGACAGCCTTGAGGTGAGGATCTTTCGATCATGACATCGGCAAACGGACCTTTGCGGATCGGCATCGGCGGGCCGGTCGGGGCGGGCAAGACAACGTTGACGGCAGAGCTTGCCCGGCACTGGCGCGAGCGATTTTCCGTCGCCGTCGTGACCAATGATATCTACACACGCGAAGATGCTGAGGCGCTGATGCGGATGCAGGTTCTGCCGCTCGACCGGATCCGCGGCGTGCAGACCGGGGGGTGCCCGCATACGGCGATCCGCGAGGATGCCTCGATCAACCTTGCTGCGATCGCGGAGTTGCAGGAAGAGATTCCGGATCTTGATATCGTCCTCATTGAATCCGGCGGCGATAACCTGAGCGCGACGTTTTCGCCCGAGCTGGCGGATGTCACCGTCTACGTGATCGACGTGGCGGCGGGGGAAGAGATCCCGCGGAAGGGCGGACCGGCGATCACACGCTCGGACCTGCTGGTCATCAACAAGACCGACCTTGCGCCCCATGTCGGCGCGTCGCTCGACGTGATGCGGCGCGATGCGGCCCGGATGCGGCCCGACCGGCCTGTTGTGTTCGCCAATTTGCGGCAGGGCGGCGGCGTCGGTGAGATCGTCGCCACGCTGGAGGAAGTCGGCGGGCTGGGCTGACCGTTGCGCGCGCCGGGGGTGAGCGTTCGGGCGCCTCACCTCCCGTTCAGATCCGGGGTTTAGATGCCTTTCCTGAAACATCCTTATTCGTTCAGGGAGGGCTTCGGCCATGAAGGATCTCTTTTCCACCCACTCTGTGGGGCTGACCGCCCCGATCTCGGAAGCGGCTGCTGTCGTGCCGGCTGATGATGTCGACCTGCCGTTTGCATCGCGGGTTCTTTTCGTCGGCGGGGGCGGGGATCTGCGGGTGACGCTGACCGGTGGACGGATCGTGACGCTGCGCAATCTGGCCGCTGGCTGGCACCCCCTGCGCGCCGCCCGGGTCTGGGCCACCGGGACAAGCGCCACCGATATCGTGGCGGGCTGGTAATGATCGGTGCCGGCCTTGGGCGACTGGTCTTTCTGCCGGGCAGCCCCGTTCTACCCGTCGCGCCGCGGCCGCCGGTGCTGACCTATTCACAAATCTTACGACATCTGGAGGCCGAGTGATGGCGACCCAACAGGACCTGGACAATGCCGCGGTCGATGCGCTGGCGTTGACGCGATTCATGACCGCGGATGCGGGCAGCAGCAACTACAACTCGGCCGGGATCGCGGTCGGAACCTTGGCCGATCGGGTTGGCGACCTGTCAGCCCAAACGGCGGAGTTCGAGACCGTGGGCGCCCTGCGGGGTGATCCCGTGGCGCGGCCCGAAGGTTCTATCCTGAAAGCGTTGCGGGAGCGTGCCGCTTACAGGGTCGTCGGGGCGGCTGAATGGGCCGATCTGATCACCACGGGCGGATCCCGGCTGCGGCATATCGAGGGGCCGTATGTTATCGTGCTGACGGGGCAATCGAACGCGGCAGGGTCCAATCCCGATGGCCCGAACCCCGCTTCGCCGCTGGTGCGCACCTGGGATCCGGTGATTGGTGCCTGGGGCGGGTCCGACCGGACTGCGACGCCCTGGAGCCGGGCGAACCCCGATGGAAGCGGCGGAAACAACAACTATGCTCTGGCCAGGGCGCACCGCGTCGCGGACGATACTGGGCGGCCAGTCTTTGTGATCTTCGACGCGCGGGGTGGAGCACCCATAGAGGATTGGGTTGCAAACGGCGTATCCTCGACTCGATATGCCAGCCTCAAGGCGAAGGTCGATGCGGCGTTTGCATCCGAACCGCTCGCCTCGGCCGGTGTGACGGTAGTAGACGAGATTATCATGGCCCAGGGGGAGGCGAACTTCGCCGACGATTTTGCGACCCACCGGGACAACCTGAAGATCTTCAATGCGCAGATCCGGGCCGAGAGCTGGTGCACCGATCATACGCCGGTCTATCACATGGCGCCGTCGGATCTTCATGACCGCTACGAGTGGCGTGGAGCGCTGCAATATCTTTGCAGCCACGTCGATAACCGCAATGTCTTTGTGCCGTCGAACGGCCTGAAGACGGAGTATTCCGAGACCGGATCGGGCGATTATACGCATTTCCTGGGCGAGAGCCTCTGGCAGGCGGGCTACTACCGGATCGCGGACGCGACGCTGACGGAGACGGCGCCGCAGATCTTTTATAATCGGGGCAGCGGGCCGCTTTCGCCGTCTGATTTGACAGCACTCTGCACGTTCGACACGCTGGTATCGCGCGACAGCTGGACGTCGTCGACCCCCGCGGACGGGCCGGCAGCGAACGGGGCGATCAGCTGGGGCTATCAGTGTTATGCAGATGGCAACTATACCGTGGCGACCGGCTATGAATGCGCGACCGGAAACCTTGCCAATTACGGAATCGTCGCAGGACGGGCGGTCGTCGCCGATGACACCTCCGATTACTTCGCGGGGTTCGGATACCAGAATACCCTTTCCGCCCGCTACACGCTGGCCACCGGGCGCGGGCATACTGTCGCGGATGAAGGGGCGACTGCTGTCGGTATGTTCTCGGAATATGTGGCAGCGGAGGCCGATCCGATCGTTTTTCAGGCGGGCGCAGGGACGTCGTCGAGCAATCGCAAGAACGTTTTAACCATCCGCAAATCGGGGCGGATCGAGGCAAAGAACCTGCCTGTCCATCCTGACAACGTCACGGCGCTGTCGGGCGGTCTGTCGGCAGGTGATGTCTACCAGACCTCAGGAGGGGATCTGAAGATCGTCATCTGATCAGAACCTCCGCTGCGGAAGGAGCATCTTGATGGCACCAAAGGCACAGAGTGCCAAAAGAAGGGTCAGGAAAGCCGCTGCGGGAATGCTGGGGTGGGTTGGTGTCGCTGCGCTTTGCGGCGGCACCACGATCTGAAAGACGCTCATGTTTGAGGCTGCATCCTCCCGCGCGGCCGAGAGGGCGCGCTGGGCTTCGGTCAACGCCTCTTCCGCGATTCGAACCTCCAATGCGGTGCGTTCATGCTGCATCAGCTGGGCCGTCAGGGGGGTATCGGACGCCTCTGGTCCACCCACGAGGAGCTGGCGTTCCGCGTTGATCTGCGATTGGAGGCGTGTCTGGAATTGCTCAAGCTGTTCCGTCCGATAGGTGCCGGACTGACCCGCGATCTCCGCCCTTGTAAGGTCGGCTTGGACACGATCCGCCTCAGCTTCCAGCGCTTCGATGCGGCTATAGACACCACCAATCCGCTGTCGCGGGTCGGCCTCCCGCGTTTCGAGCTGCAGCTTGGTGAGATCGGCATGGGCCGAGGCAAGGGATTGCCGCGCCTGATCCACAGCCGCTTCGGCGCTCGCGACACGCTTCGTATAGATATCGGTATTCAGGCGGTTGATCTGCTGTGCGGTTTCTTCGAGCGCCAGTTGGGCGATCTCGGTCGACTGGATGGGATCGGGTGTCTGAACGCTTAGTGTCAGGAGCCCGCTTTGGACGTCAATCGACGCGTCCACGAAGCGGCGGAAACCGCTTTCGCGGTCGATGCTCAGAGTTGGGATGTCCCGCAGGCGGAAGACGGGATCGACGGTTGGGCCACTGAGCGTGCCCACGAGGCCGGTCTTGTCGTCGAGGATAGCCATCATCTGCCCGGACCGGACGAATTCGTGGGCCATGTAGAGTTCAGGTGCGGGGGCGACGCGTCCGCCTATGCCGAAAGCACCCAACGCGCCTTGTTCCGCCCTTTGGCCGTCGCGGGTGATGGCAACGACGGCGGTTGCTTCAAAGAGCGGGACGGCGATCGTCGAGAGGTAGGTCACGACCGCGATGACCGGCAGGACGATGAAGGTGGCGAATTGAGCAAGCAGCCGGGATTTGCGTAGGCTGCGGCGCCGGTCGAGATCGGCAGCGATGCGGGCGATGTCGGCCTCGTCGGGAAGAAGCGCCTCGGCTTCGGCACGTTGGCGTTTGGCCTCCTCTGCCTGCTGACGGGCACGGTCTTCCGCGGCCTGAAGAAGACGTTCCTTCTTACCTTCGTCGGCGATGCGGGCGCGTTCCTCGCGCCAGAGGCGAATCCGTTCGTTCTCCTGAGCGGGTTCCGGGGCGGCGAAGGCAGGTTCAGACATGGGCGGGGTCCTTGCGGTTTTGGCGGCGCTCCGCGGCAAGGTCGCAGGCCGCTTGCGCGACTTTGGCGGACGGGCATGGGCGCAGCATTCCGTCGGTGAGGAGGAGAATATGATCGCACCATGCATCGAGCTGCCTGGCGTTCCGGGAGAGGAAGATCAGCCCTGCATGGTCGAGGCGCCCGCGGAGGAGAGCCTCGCTTTTCGCGCGGGTCTCGGCGTCGCCCACGGTGATCGTTTCGTCGGCGATATAGGTGTCGCATCTGATCGCAAGCGAGGCGGCATAGGCGAGGCGGGCGCGTTCGGCCGGGGAGAAGGACTTCATCCGGGCGGAGAGTGGGCGGTCGAGGGCGGCGAAGCTCTGGCAGAACGCGATATAGTGCGCCGGGTCTTCGCCGATCGTCCGGGCGAGGTGATGGAGGTTATCGGCGGCCGTCAGCTCCGGGTGGAGCATCCCGGCATGGCCGAGCGGCCAGGAGACGCGGCCGGTTGACAGGACCGACCCGCTGGCGGGCCGCTCTATCCCGCAAAGAAGGCGCGCTATCGTGGTTTTGCCGCTTGCGGCGGGCGCGAGGATGCCAATCCTTTGGCGGTCGCCGAAGATCGCGTTTGCACGATAGAGGACGGGCCGGGCTGCGCCTGTCGGCCAGAGGGTGACATCCCGCAAGGCGATCATATCCGGTACCTTGATGCGGTCCGCGCGGTGATCACCCGCTCGACGGGGATGGAGAGCAGCCAGAGGCCGCCCGCGATTCCGAGCGGATACCAGATGTTCGAGATCGGGGAGGCGTATCCGTTGAAGTAGCTTTCCCGCAGAAGCTCCACGATGTGGAAGGTCGGGCTGAACCAGAGCGCGGTTTGCAGCGCTCCGGAGAGCTCGCCCGCGGTGTAGAAGATGCCGGAAAGCCAGAAGAGCGGGCGCAGCAGGATCGGGATCGACCTTGAAAAACTGTCGCTCACGAGGACGAGAACGGCGGCGAGGCGCCCAAAGCCGGTGCCGAGGCACCAGGCAAGGACCATGGCGAGCGCCACTCCCGCTGGGGTGGCGGGCATCGGGGCGTCGAAGAGGAAGGTGATCGCGCCGAAGATCACGATGGCGGCGACGGCCATATTGATGAAATCGAGAAGTGCAGAGGCGAGCATTATCTCGTTCATCGAGACCGGTCTGAGAAAGAGCATGTGCCGAGCGCTGACGACGGACCGGCTCATGGACGTGATCGTCTGGCGGAAGACGAGGTAGGGCAGGATGCCGGTCGCGACGAAGATCTCGGGACCGACATGGATCGGCGGGAAGCGGTTGAGCAGGTGGAAGACGATGACGACGAGCGCGATCCAGGTCACGGGCGTCAGGAAGGCCCAGACGTAGCCGATGGCACTGGCGGCAAAGCGGCTCTGCCGTTCGCGCAGCATGAGGGCGGCGATGCGGTCAGCCCGGCCGGCATAGGTTACGGCGAAAAGCGGTGCTGCGTCAGACATCGTAATAGGATCGGTACCAGTCGACGAACCGCCTGACGCCGTCTTCGACGGGCATGTTCGGGCGGAAGCCGGTGAGCGTGTGGAGAAGGTCGGAGGACGCCCAAGTGCTGGGCACGTCACCTTTCTGCATCTCCATGAAGTTCTTTTTCATTTCGAAGCCGAGTGCGCCCTCGGTGGCCGAGATGAAATCCATCAGCGGGATCTGCTGGCCGTTGCCGATATTGACGACCCGCCAAGGCGCGACGGGGCTGAGAGTGTCGCCTTCCGGGATCGTGTCGCGATCGGCCGGCTCTTCGGGGGCGACGTCGATCAAGAGGCGAATCGCGCGGACAAGATCGGTCACGTAGGTGAAGTCGCGCGACATCTGGCCGTGGTTGTAGATATCGATTGCCTCTCCCGCGAGGGCGGCGCGCACGAACTTGAAAAGGGCGAGGTCCGGCCTCCCCCACGGCCCGTAGACCGTGAAAAAGCGGAACACTGTCGTCGGCACCTTCCAGAGATGGGCGTTGGCATGGGCCATCACCTCGTTCGCCTTCTTGGTGGCGGAGTAGAGCGTCAGGGGATGATCAGTCTTCTGGTCCTCGGTAAACGGCATCTCGATATTCGCGCCATAGACGGAAGAGGTGGAGGCCATCAGAAGGTGATCGACACTGCGGGCTCGGGCCTCTTCGAGGACATTGAAGGTGCCGATCAGGTTAGCATCGATATAAGAACGAGGATTTTCAAGGCTGTAGCGGACGCCTGCCTGAGCGGCGAGGTGGATGATGATGTCGGGCTCGGCGGCGTCGAGGGCCTTTTTAAGAAGTGCCTCGTCCTCCAGCATCCCTTCGGTCGCAGTAAAGGCCTCGTTCTGCAGCAGGTTCTGATGACGCCGCCGTTTCAGCGTGACGTCGTAGTAATCCGTCATGCCGTCATAGCCCGCGACGCGGAACCCTTCGGCCAGGAGCAGTTCTGCCAGGTGGTAGCCGATAAATCCCGCGGTGCCGGTGATGAAAACGGTGCGCATGTCAGGCGGATCCTTTTACGTCCAAGAAGAGATCGACCGTCCGATCGATAATCTTGTCGATAAGGAACCGCGGCTCCGAATGTCTACGGGCTTCGGCACCCATTCGCGTTAACTCGTCGGCATCGCCGAGCATTTCTGCGAGGAGCGTAGCGATGTCAGGGATCGTCGGCGCTTCTGCGCAGGGCAGGAGACGGCCCGTTTGCCTGTCCTCGACCACCTCTGCCGTGCCGCCCGCGGGGGTCGCAAGTACTGGAACTCCGGCCAGTTGGGCTTCGATCAGGACGTTGGGCAGGCCCTCCATCCGGGCGAGGTGCATCACGAGATCAGCGCGGTGGAGGAAGAAGCCTACGTTCTGCCGCAGTCCGGCGAGGAATATGCGGTCCTCCATGCCGAGGGATCGGATCCGATCTGCGCAAGTTGGGAAATCGTGTCCGCTGCCAACGAGGACGAAACGGGTCGTGGGGTCTTGCTCAGCATAGGCGGCTGCAGCGTTCACCCAAAGAAGCGGCCTCTTGTTGTCGTCGAAGCGGAAGATGCCGAGAACGGTTCGCGAGCAGCCAGGCGAGCGGTGAAGGGTTCGCGCCCACCACTCTTCATCTGCCGGGTTTCCTTCGGGAAGAACTGGTGGAATGGCATTCGGCAAGACGGCGATTCGTCCTTCGCGCAGGCCAAGCCAGTCTTCGTAGGCACAGGCGGTCGCGGCGCTGTTGGAGGAGAAGGTAACGTGGGGCAGGCATGCCAAAGCCCGGTAGAGAGCTGGCATTTCCGGCCTGAGGAGCGCGGGGCGCAGGTTGGGGGGCAGCCCGCGGAAGGAGGTGACGATCCGAGGGACGCCGGCGAGAAGGGCGGCGAGGGCGGCGGACAAGACGCCGCCATCCTGCCAGAGATAGGCGACCTCGATTTCTTTATCGCGGAACCAGCGCAGGAGCTTTGCGGTGTGTTCAGCAAGGTCTTCGGGGATGACAGAAAGCAGATCGCGCACTCCCTCGTCGATACCGTCGATCTTGGGCAATTCGATGTCTGCGAGCACCGTGGTTTCAACGCCTGCACGGCGCAGAACCGGGAGGAAGAAGTCACCGCTTCCCGGGGTCGCATGCCGCACGCAGACTTGAGGGGGCAACATGATCCGGCGCCTGCTCGCGAGGCCGCCGCTTTCGTGAATTGCCTGAAAGGACGAGGCGAGGCGGGTCATCTGACGCTCTGCCCCGCCCGTGCCGAGCTGGCCGGTGAAGAACGCGACAGCCCCGACGCGGGACCGGTCGAGGGGCCGGACCGGGCTGTCAGCGAGTCGTTTGACTATGCTACCGAGGATTTCATCCTCGCGATCAATCGCGCAGCGCCTCAGTATTCGTGCCTTGGTTTCAATGAGATCGAGGACGGCGCGCGAGCTTGCCCCGAGCTTTTCGCGATCAACCACACCTGCTGCAATACGATCAGCCTCGATGTAACGAGACTGCTGAGCGAGGCATTGGATGTAGCGCATTCGGATCGGGCGCGCGCCGGGAAAGGTTGCGAGAACCCCTACCATCATCTCGTCAATTGCGGTGAAGGCGCGCAATTCGCTAAGGCCCATCAGGCGGGTCTCAGCTTGCGTCAGGTCTGCGGGGGCGTCTGGAGTGGCGGCGTGGAGCATTCGCAGACCTTCGGCATTGCGCTTTGCCCGTCGGTGCCAGCGCATCGCCATCCGTAGCGGCAGGACCTCACCTGGGAACATCAGGGCGAGATCCGACCAGAACTCGAGCATCCCATCGCTCTTGCGCTGCTTTTCAACCAGCATCGCCGCCTGAAGGACAAGGCGCGGATCAGCCTTGTAGCTCTTGAGCGCGGGGAGGAGACGGTCGAACGCGGTCTGCGCTTCTTCGGGTCGCCGGATCGCAGCAACAACTCTCTCGGCCTCCGTCAGGACCGACGGCGGCAACGGAGCTGCCGCCGGATCGTCAGGCACAAGGCGCGAAAGTAGCTGCATTCTGGTCAGACGGCCTCGGCTAGCGGCACCAAGGTGCCATCGGCGAGTTTTAGTGAGGCTTCACGGGCCAGGCTCGATGTGTCTTCATCACAGAGGAAGAGGACTTGACGGGCGAAACGTTCTGTCCGGATGGTGTCGCCTATTTCGGAGGCGCCGCGCATCAGCATCGCCCATAGCGACAGGTTCTCCGGGCGTGCTTCCGCCACCGGTTCACCCACCGCGATCGCCTCCGCGTAGCGCTCCCTCGTAAAGAGGATCCGTGCCCGAGCAAGCGGTAGGTCAATCAGGGGCTGTGGTAGCGTGGCGAGCGCAACCTCGAGCCTCTCGAGACCCTGCAGGTCTCCCGATCCCGCGAGTGCCTTTGCCTCAGCTGCGGCCTCGCGCCGCAGACCGCGCAGCGCGACGCGGGCATCGGCGTAGAAAGGGTGAGCGACCAGGAGATCAGACAAAAGGCCGGATCTTGTGGCGAAATCAGCGTCGGACAATGCATCACTCAGCCATTCTTCAAGGAGTGACCAGACTGGTGCAGCCTCGAGCGCCGGACGATCCTGTGCCTCGCGCCAGATACGTATGAACTCGACCGCAAGCTGCCGTCTGTCTTTCGCAGAAAGGTACCGGCAGACGGTGTCGAGTTGAACTGGGTCGAGTTCCGTCGCCCGGTCGAGAAGATCTGCTAGATCGGTCCCTGCGATTTTGCGGATCGCAAGCTCCATCGCTTTGCCTGCGGGGAGGTGATTGAGGAGGATATCGATGTCGTTCGCTGAAAGCGATCTCACAAGGGACGGATCGTTTAACAGAATGCCCGCTGTGCCGAGCAAGGCATGCTGATCCGGCGCATCTGCTTGTATTGCTAGTTGAAAGAAGCCAAGCGCGACACGTTGCGCGCCTCTGTCCATCGCTGCCTGACCTTTGTCGGCCAGCGACCCGCCATCGCTCCGTTTGCCGAGCTTTGCGAGGCGCCGTTCACTTTCCAACGCTTCCGCGAAGCGATCCATGGAGTGGGCCAATTGTGCGTGCCGGGACAGGACTTCGGCATCCTCTGGGCTTGTACGCAAGGTCGCGGCCAGCAGCCCAAGCGCCTCGTCGGCGCGGGTTTCGGCGCAAGCCAGCTGGCAGCGCAGATCGTGAAGCGCAGGCATATCGGGCAGGGCTCTCGAGAGGGCGGAGAGGCGTGCATCGATCCCATTGAGGTTGCCCACTGCGATCATAGCCTCAATATGCGGAACGAGGACCTGGTCGATCGCATCTTCCCCTTCTCGGCGAACACGGTCGTCGAGTTTCTCGAACAGGATCTGGTCAAACCAAGTGTCGGCTAAGGCGTGGCTGAAGTCTTCGGTGAAATGCGCGAGCCCTCGGCTTTCATCCTCGATTGCGCCGGATTGACCATGCCGTTCCATCAAGAGGGTTGGGTCAAAGACTTTGTGGTTGTCGGCCTCTCCTACCTTGTGGATGAGGTCGATCAGGGAAGACCGGCTGCCGATCCGCTCCCCGTCCGGCATGCGCGCGTTGACGTGAGTCATGAAGAGGACATCCGGAAGAAGATCAGCCAGTTTGGCCATGTCTGCGCGCAGTGTCGCTTCGTCGGTCATGGACAGACGGACGCGGCGGAGGAGAGCGCGATCCATCGCTGGAGTGCGGCATTGAGACAGATAAGCATCGATCTCTGCCTGATCGCCGGTCTTCGCGAAGTCCCAGAAGCGGCGGCTGCGGCTGCGGCTTGAGAAGAAGGTCGGGAAGGCATTCGTCAGGTAATTGTATTGGACATGAACGTCGTCGATCATGATCCTCTTGGCTGACGAAATCTCGACGATATAGATGTCCGACGGATCATGGGTGGTCTGCAGAACGGCGTTTCGGTCGGCATCACGGGCGATGTAAGGCCAGAGCTCTGCGGGAGGCTCGAACTCACCTCGCAGAAAGTGTGCGGTCTGAACCGCCTCGCCCGAGGAATGGCAGAAGCCGAGGCTCCGGCTGCGATTTAGTGTGAAACCGTAGCGCTCGCGCGCCAGGCGTAGCGGCGTTGCGATGCGGCAGGATCCGATCGGGGTAACTTGAAACATGTGTAACCTCACAATGCCCAATAAGTGAGCCCCGCTGGCCGGGCTCTTTTGCGGTAGGCACCTCTGATATCCATCAGGACGCCACCGGGAACGATCCGATCCAGAAAGGACGGGTCATCGAGATAGACCCGATGCGGTGCCACCACGATTGCCATGTCGAGGGCGGTCATCTCTTCCATAGTGCTTGGCCAAAGCCCCTGTTTTTCAAGCACTTCCGGTGCGCAGAGGGCATCGTGAACCATCGGGGCGAAGCCGAAGCTTTCCAATTCGGCCACAAGCTCGATCGCCTTGGAGTTACGGATGTCGGGTACGTTCTCTTTGAAGGCGATGCCAAAAATGCCGATCCGCGTGCTGCGCGCAATCCGCCCGGTCTGGACGAGAATTCGAGTTGCCGCGGCGGCGACATGCCGGACCATCCCGTCATTCAGTCGGCGACCGGCTAGGATGATCTCCGGGTGATGGCCCAGTTGCTCGCCGAGCGCCGCAAGGTAATATGGGTCAACACCAATGCAGTGACCGCCGACAAGGCCCGGGGTGAAAGGCACGAAGTTCCATTTCGACGAGGCAGCCTCAATCACCTCGGCAGTTTCGATGCCCGCGGCGTGGCAGATCAGGGCTAGTTCGTTCATTAGCGCGATGTTGACGTCGCGCTGGGTGTTTTCGATCACCTTCGCGCCCTCGGCCACCCGGATGGACGAGCAGCGGTGAAGGCCGGCGTCTGTGACCTCGGCATAGATCCGAGCCACCCGCTCGAGCGCCTCGGGCGTATCGGCCGAGATGTTCTTGACGATTGTCTCTACCGTGTTGTCCCGGTCGCCCGGATTGATTCGCTCAGGGCTATAGCCGAGATTGAAATCCCGGCCCGGCTGTAGGCCTGACTGGTCAGAGAGGATCTTGCCGCAGAAATCCTCGGTCACACCGGGATAGACAGTCGACTCAAAGACGACGAGGTCGCCCTTCTTCAAAAGCGGGCCGATCATGTGGCAGGCTCTCTCCAGCGGGCCAAGGTCGGGGCGTTTCTGCTGGTCGATCGGCGTTGGCACAGTGATCACAAAGCAGGTCGCAGATGCGATATCGGCTGCATTGTCGGCAAGACGCAGCTTGCTCTTGGCAAGACGCTGATCAGCGACTTCGCCGGTAGCGTCGTGACCGGAGCGGAGGCCGGTGATACGGTCAGGGCTGATGTCGAAGCCGATGACCTTTTCGAAGCGTTCTGCCAGTCGAACGGCAAGCGGCAGGCCGACATATCCAAGACCGATGACCGCAATGGTCTCGACCACCTGTTCGACCTTTATCGGCGCCTCGTCGACAGTAATCTCACTGACATACATGCACTTATCCTCCGCCACTCGTTCACCAAGCGGTCGTCACCAAACCAGCAAGCGCAACGACCGCCCAACCTGAGCGGTAAGAGGGAAGTCTGAAGGATTGGTTAAGCGCTGATTTACTTTGTTTATGTCCGAAGGACGGCCAATGGAGAGTGGGAGACACTTTGCTCCTGAAAGTTTCAGCTAGCATCCTTGGGCGCAGGGTCTTTGAAATACTGGCACCAGGACATTCCCGGCGGGTCACCAACCGGCGCCTATCTCAATTGATGCAGCGCTCTCAAAGGCAGTCGGAGCATCCTCTCATCAGGACAAAAAGCCTCCATAGGCGCGCAATTCAGGACTTTTGCCGATGATTCGGCGAATGGCGTAATGCCAAAACAAGGATTAGCCTGGAGTATTTGGATCTGGTGGAGCCTAGGGGAGTCGAACCCCTGACCTCTTGCATGCCATGCAAGCGCTCTCCCAACTGAGCTAAGGCCCCGTACCGGCGAACTGCCGTGCGCCGGTGTGTATTCTGCGAAGGATGCGAAACGCAAGCGGAAAAAGGCCGTTTCGCGTCGGGTCAGTCGTCGTCCCCGTCAGAGGCGACATCGGCGATATCGTCGAGCGAGACGTCATCGTCGTCGTCGTCTTCCTCGAGAACGTCATCGCCCAGATCGACGTCCGAATCGTCGTCGTCATCGTCCAGGACCAGTTCGTCGTCCTCCTCCTCCTTGTCGCGCAGCTTCTTGGTCTGCGCATCCTCTGCGTCGGCGACCATGGTGCGGCTCTTGACGGTATCGATTTCCACCGCCTCGCCGGTATAGGGGCTGACGATGGGGTTGGCGTTCAGGTCGTAGAAACGTTTTCCCGTGGTCGGGCAAACCCGTTTGGTTCCCCATTCTTCCTTGGGCATCGGTGTCTTCCTCTCTCGGGCGTCTTGCAGCGGATCGGCGTCCCCTGCCATATGCGATAGGCCGTGTCAAAGCCCTCTGAGGCGATGATGGCACGGGTCGTCTTGAGGAGCGCGATATGGGACGTCTCGTCCTGCCTGGCAAGCCCCCGATCGAGATCACGCTGCGGCGGTCGCGGCGGTCGCGGCGGTTGTCGCTGCGAGTGTCGAGCCTGGACGGGAAGGTGACCATGACGATCCCCGAACGGGTCGACCAGCGGATGGCGCAGAAATTCGCGGCGGAGCGGGAGGCGTGGCTGCGACGGACATTGCAGGGTCAGCAGCCGCCCAGCCCTGTCGCGGGCGGTGCGACGGTTCTGTTCGAGGGACGCGAGATCCGTGTCGAAACCGGTCCTGAGCGCCGCACGCGGCTGGAGGGCGATGTTCTGCGCGTTCCGGCAAGCCGGGCCGTGCCGGCATCGGTCAAGGCATTCCTGAAGGCGCTGGCAAGAGAGCGGCTCGCCGCCGCCTCGGACAAATATGCCGCGCGCGTCGGGCAGGACTTTCGCCAGATCGCGCTGCGCGACACGCGGTCCCGTTGGGGATCGTGTTCGTCGGACGGGCGGCTGATGTATTCCTGGCGCCTGATCATGGCGCCGCCAGAGGTGCTGGATTACGTCGCCGCGCACGAAGTAGCGCATCTGGTCCACCTCGATCATTCGCCTGCGTTCTGGGCGCTCGTGGGCGAGATCTGCCCGAGTTATGGCACGCACCGCACCTGGCTGCGGGACAACGGGGCGTCGCTTCACCGGTATCGCTTCGACCCTGTGCCGGTGGCGTGAGGGATGCTCTCGTCCGCCTCGAACACTGCGCCCACAAAAACCGCCCATGACCGGATCTACCGGGCGCTGCGCAACCGGATCATGCACGGAGAGCTGGCACCGGGGGCGGCACTGACGATCCGCGGGATTGCAGCGTCTTTCGATGTGTCGATGACGCCCGCGCGGGAGGCCGCGCGGCGGCTCGTGGCGGAGGGAGCGCTGTCGCTGTCGTCCTCGGGGCGGGTGTCGACGCCGGAATTATCGAACGACCGGATCGAGGAACTGGCGGCGCTGCGGGCGCTTCTGGAGCCCGAACTGGCCGCGCGGGCGCTGCCCCGTGCGCATTTCGCGCTGATCGACCGGCTTGAGGCGATAGATGCGACGATCGCGCAATCCGTCGCGCGACAGGACATCACGGGTTATATCCGCGGCAATCTCGACTTTCACCGGACTCTCTATCTGCGGGCGCAGTCGCCGGCCACTTTGGCACTGACCGAGACGGTCTGGTTGCAACTCGGCCCGACGATGCGTGCGCTCTATGACCGACTGCGCCGGACTGCAGCCCCGCAGCATCACCGGATGATCATCGCGGCGCTCCGCGCGGGCGACGAGCCGAGCCTGAAGCTGTCGATCCGCTTGGACGTCACGCAGGGGCTGAAGATGCTGCGGCAGTGATCACTCGTCGGTCAGGATCATCTTGAGCCGGATGCGATGGGCCGCCCGGATATGCGCCCGGGCAAGCGCGTCGGCCTCTGCCTGATCCCGCCGGCCGATCGCGTCGAGGATCCCGCGATGCTCTTTCAGGGCGGTCGAGCGGCGATCTTCCTCTGCCAGCGTCGATTGCCCGAGAAGCGCCATCGAGACGGAGAGGCCGTCGAGGATTTCCAGCAGATAGCGGTTATGGGCGCCATTGTAGATTGCCTGGTGGAAGATCTTGTTGAGCCGCGAGGCTTCCTTGCCGTCGTCCCCGGCGCGCTCTTCCTCGGCGAGGATGTCGTAGGCGGCGTCCAGTTCGGGTTGCGAGATATGGAGCGCGGCGAGGCCCGCCGCCGTCCCCTCCAGCACCTCGCGCATCAGGTAGAGCTCGTTGGCGGACTGGTAGTCGAGTTGCCGGACGATCGCGCCCTTATTGGCCTCGTGGACCACAAGGCCTGCGCTTTCCAGCCGCCGCAGTGCCTCGCGAACAGGCGTGCGCGACAGCCCGAATTGCTCGGCCAGCTCGCTTTCGCGCAGGCGGGTGCCGGGCTTGAGCTCGCCATCGATGATCGAGGCGTGGAGCCGCTGATACGCCTCGGTTGCGGAGAGTTTGGTGTCGCTCATCGTGCGGGTCCTGATCTGCCGTTCTTTATTGTGCCCAATAAAATACAAGTGTATACAATTGTGGAACTGGCCGCGCGAGGGAGGAAGAAATGAACGTGTCCGAAGTGATGGCCACCTATCTCAAGGAGGCCGGGATCGGGCCGGTTTTCGGGTATCCCGGCGATCCGTCGGTCGAGTTCCTCGAAGGGTGCCGGAAGGTGGGAATCGATTTCGTTCTCGCCCGGCGCGAAGGCACCGCCGGTCTGATGGCAGAGGCTTACGGAATGCTGACCGGCAAGCCCGGTGTTGCGCTGAGCACGCTTGGGCCGGGGTCGACGAACCTCGTCAATGCGGTGGCGAATGCGTATCTCGACCGCACGCCGATGATCGCGATTTCCGGGCAGATCGATACCAAGCGGCTGCCGACATTCACCCATCAAGTGGTGGATCAACATGCGATCTTCTCTCCCGTCGCGAAGTATGTGGCCGATGTGGCGCCGCACACCGTAGGCCACGTCATGCGCAAAGCCCACCGGGTGGCGCTGGCCCCGCTTCCGGGGCCGGTGCATCTGTCGACACCGGCCGATGTGGTGGGCGCGGACGCCTCGGACGACCGGATCACCCTGCCGCCGGTCACGCATGTCGCAGCGGGGGCGCAGGTCTGGTCGGATGCCCTGGGCGATTCCGCCGCGCAGATCGGGGCGGCGAAGCGACCGCTGATCCTTTACGGCATCTCGGCGATGCAGAACGACGCGGGCGAGGCGATCGTCACCATGGCCGAGCGGATTGGGGCGGCGATCGTCAGTTCCCCCATGGCGAAAGGGACGGTGGCTGAGGACCATCCGCTGTTCGCGGGCACGCTGGACATGGCGTGCAACGCGATCATGTGGGATCTGCTGAAGCAGTCGGACCTGATCCTCTGTGCGGGGTTCGACGCGGTGGAGCTGATCAAGCCGTGGAGTGTGGACAGCCCCGTCATCCATATCGACGAGGTGCCGAACACCGATCAGATCTATGCGGCCGAGACCGAGGTGGTCGGACCCATCCCGCAGATCCTGTCCGCGCTGGCCGATCAGGTGAGCGCGTCAGACGGGTGGGGCAGCGCAAGGTTGACCGAACATCGGGAGCAGCTTGCGGCGGCGTTTTCCAGCGGGCGGGTCAGTGGCGTTCTGAACCCGTCCGATGTCATTGCAGTGGCCGGGCAGAGCGTTGCCGGGGATGCCATCGTCACGACAGATGTGGGGAGCCACAAGCTGCTGGTCGGGCAGGGGTGGCGGCCGGGCGGCCCGCGTCATCTGCTGATGACGAACGGGCTGTCATCCATGGGGTTTTCCTTGCCTGCCGCCATTGTCGCCAAGATGCTGCACCCGGACCGCGAGGTTGTCTGTTTCACCGGCGACGGTGGCCTCGCCATGGTGCAGAGCGAGCTTCGGCTTGCCGCGTCGATGCAGCTGGGGCTGAAGGTTGTGGTCTTCCTCGACAATTCGCTCAACCGGATCGAGCTGAAGCAGATGGCCCGGCAATACCCCTCGACCGGGACGGTCATCGAGGAGACCAACATCGTGGCCTTGGCCGGGAGCATGGGGTGCAACGGCGTGAAGGTGGAGACAGAGACCGCCCTTGCCGATGCCTTGTCAGCCAAGACGGACGGCACGCCGCTTGTCATCGGGGCGGTGATCGACCCGGCCCAATACCGCGAGCAGTTCTGAGGATGGCGGGCAAGGAGTACCTCACGGGCTGCTTTGTCGGCAGTCACTTCGTGGACACGCGGGATGCGCTTGCGGTCGAGGACAAGTTCCGGCTGAAAGCCCTGGCCAGCGTGTCCGTCGCGACGCCTGATGTGGCAGAGCGGGCGCTGTCGCTTGCCGCCTCGTACCAACCGACGGCCGGGTATCGCCGGGCGGAGATCCTGCGCAGGGTGCGTGACCGGTTGGCGGCGCGGCGCGAGGCATTCAGGGATCTGCTTGTCGCCGAGGCTGGGTTTCCCTTGCGCGATGCGGAAGGCGAGGTGGCGCGCGCCATCGAAACGCTCGCTCTGTCCGCGGAGGAAGCCAAGCGCATCGGTGGAGAGGTTGTCCCGTTCGATGGCGCGCCGGGCGGGGCCGGGCGGATGGGCTTCACGATGCGGGTTCCGGTCGGTGTGGTGGTGGCGATCACGCCGTTCAACGCCCCGCTCAACACCGTCTGCCACAAGATCGGGCCTGCTTTCGCGGCAGGGAACGCGGTTATCCTCAAACCGTCCGAGAAGACGCCGCTGGTCGCCAACCTGCTGGCCAGCCTTTTTGCCGAGGCCGGGTGCCCGCCCGGCGGGCTGGCGGTTCTGCATGGCGGCCCGCCTGTCGCGGAGGCGCTGTTGGCCGACCAGCGCCCGGGCTTCTATGCTTTCACGGGGTCGACGGCGGCCGGGGCCTCGATCCATGCGAAGGCAGGTTTGCGGCGGACCCAGATGGAGCTTGGGTCGATCGCCGGCACAATCATCATGGCCGATGCCGATTTGGATATGGCGATACCGAAATGCGTGGGCGCCTCGTTCCGCAAGGCGGGTCAGGTCTGCACCTCGATCCAGATGCTCCTGGTGGAGCGGTCGGTCTACGACGAGGTGCGGGAGCGATATGTGGATGGCGTCGGGCGGCTGGTTGCAGGGGATCCGGCTGAGGCCGGCACGGATGTCGGGCCGATGATCTCGGTCGCGGCGGCGGAGCGCGTCGAAGGGATGCTTGGCGGGGAGACTGTCCTAACGGGTGGGGCGCGCGAGGGGGCGGTTCTCTCTCCGACCGTGATTGAACGGCCCGCCGATGACAGCCGGGCTCTGACTGAGGAGATCTTCGGGCCGGTCGCCTGTCTGGTGCCGATCGAAGATCTGGAAGAGGCGATCTCGCGGATCAACGGTACGCTCTATGGTCTTGCGACAGGCCTGTTCACATCGGACATCGATACGGCTTTTGCCGCGGCAAGGCGGTTGCGCGTCGGCGGCGTGCATATCAACGAGACGTCGTCCTCGCGCGTGGACCTGATGCCCTATGGCGGCGTGAAGGCGAGCGGGTTCGGTCATGAGGGTCCGAAATACGCCGTTCGGGAGATGAGCGAGGAGCGATTGATCACCTTCTCTGGGCTGTCGGGATGAGCGACTATGACGTAATGGTGGCCGGCGGAGGCAATGCCGCCCTTTGCGCGGCGATTGCAGCGGCGAAAGAGGGCGCGCGGGTCTGCGTTCTGGAAGCCGCGCCTAAGGTCTGGCGAGGCGGGAATACACGTCATACCCGGAACTGTCGGGTCGCCCATGACGAAGGCAACGGCATCCTGACCGGTCCTTATCCAGTCGACGAGTTTATGGATGATCTGCTGCGGGTGACGGGCGGCGACACGGATGAGGAACTTGCCCGGCTGACGCTTGAGAAGTCAAAGGAGCTTTGGGATTTCCTCGAGGCGCAAGGAGTTCGCTTCCAGCCGTCGCTGGGTGGGACGCTGTCGCTGGGGCGAACGAATGCCTTTTTCCTGGGCGGTGGCCGGTCGATGCTGAACGCGCTTTATCTGACGGCCGAGTCAGCGGGGGTCGAGGTTCGGTATGACACGCGTATCACCGGCGTGAAGGTCGAAGATGGTTTCTTCCTGTCTGCGACGGCCGAGGAGAACTGGGACGGCGAGAACAGCCGCACCTACGACATTTCCGCTCGGACCTTCGTTGCGGCGGCAGGCGGGTTCGAGGCCAATCTGGACTGGCTGGAAGAGGCGTGGGGGCCTGCGGCACAGAACTTTCTGATCAGGGGCACGCCTTACAATACCGGCGGCGTCCTCAGGATGCTGATGGATGCCGGGGTCGAGACGGTGGCCGACCCTAAGCAATGCCACGCCGTCGCCATCGACGGGCGGGCGCCGAAATTCGACGGCGGGATCGTCACCCGGCTCGACTGCGTGCCGTTCGGGGTCGTGCTGAATGCGGAAGGGCAGCGGTTCTATGACGAGGGTGAGGACTTCTGGCCTAAGCGCTATGCGATATGGGGGCGGCTCGTGGCCGATCAGCCAGATCAGATTGGCCATGTCATCATCGACGCGAAGTCGATCGACCTGTTCATGCCGTCCGTCTTCCCGCCGGAACAGGCGGAGACGCTGGAGGAGCTGTCGGAGAAGATCGGTCTTGATCCGGCCACCGTCGGCAAGACGATTGCGGAGTTCAACGCCGCCTGCCGCGTCGGCACCTTCGATCACACGATCCATGATGACTGTACGACAGTAGGCCTGGACCCGCCAAAATCGCACTGGGCCCGACCGATCGACACGCCGCCCTTCTATGCCTATTCGCTGCGGCCCGGGATCACGTTCACTTATCTGGGCGTGAAGGTGAACCGCGATGCGCGGATGGTGATGGAGGACGGCACGGCGAGCCCGAACCTGTTCGCTGCGGGAGAGATCATGGCGGGCAACATCCTTGGCCGCGGCTATCTTGCCGGGATCGGCATGACCATTGGGTCGGTCTTCGGCCGGATCGCGGGGGAGACGGCGGCGAAGTCTCTCCGTAACCTCGAGGAGGTGGCCAGATGAACGCTCCGAACCTGGCTGAGTTGGCGACGTCGTCGCAATCCGAAGTCGCGCGGCAGATGTCGATCTGCAATGCCTGCCGCTATTGCGAAGGGCTCTGTGCCGTCTTCCCTGCGATGGAGCTGCGGCGGGTCTTTTCGGGGGGCGACACCGACTACCTCGCCAATCTCTGCCACAATTGCGGGGCGTGCTATTACGACTGCCAGTATGCGCCGCCGCATGATTTCAAGGTCGATGTGCCGAACGCGATGGCCCGGCTGCGGGAGGAAACCTACGAGCGCTACGCTTGGCCCGCCTTCGCGCGGCCTCTGTTCCAGCGGAACGGGCTGTGGGTGGCGCTGGCGCTGGCGGTGTCGGTCGCGCTGTTCCTTATCGGATTTGTCGTCGCTTCCGACCCGGCGTCGCTGTTCGCCGCGGGGACGGAGCCGGGGGCGTTCTACCGGATCATGCCGCACAACGCGATGGTGGCGCTGTTCGGGAGTGTCTTCCTGTTCGGGTTGTTCGCCATCTTCATGAGCTTACGGTCATTCTGGATGGCCTCCGCGACGGGACCTGTCACGTTGCGAGGCCTGTGGGAGGCCACGCGGGCGGCGGCCACGATGCGCTATCTCGATGGCGGCGGCATGGGTTGCATGAACGAGAGCGAGAAGCCGACCGACCGGCGGCGGCTCTGGCACCATTTCACCTTCTATGGCTTCCTGTTGTGCTTCGCGTCGACCTCGACCGGAACGCTCTTTCACTACGGTCTCGATTGGCAGGCGCCTTATCCGTGGTGGACGCCTGTGAAGGTCTTCGGCGTGCTGGGCGGGATCGGGATCGTCGTCGGGCCGATCGGGTTGATGATGTCCCGCAAGCAGCGCGATCCGGAGTTGCGCGAGTCTACGACGGGGCTTGGGGCGGCGTTTCTCTGGATGCTTTTGCTACTGGGGGTGACAGGGCTTATCCTGACCGGGTTGCGGCACACCTCGGCAATGGGCCTGCTATTAGCCATCCATTTGGGCGTCGTCTTCGCCTTCTTCGCGACGATGCCCTACGGCAAGTTCATGCACGGGTTCTACCGGTTCCTGGCTCTTGTGAAGTATGCGCATGAGACGGGTTTGTCTCATGGGGCCGAGAAGTCCGGAGATGCGGCGGCTCAGCGCGGCTAGGTCGGCCAGGTTGCGCTGCTGACGAAGACCTCTCCGGCGGCGATCTTGCGCGCCGTGCGGAGGAGGCCTGCAGATTTCACACGGATACCGGTGCCGGTGGGTTCGTAGTCGAGGATCACGTCGATCGCGCCGGTGGGATGCTCGATCGTGACGGTTGCAGGCGGGCCGGAGGGGCGGTTGGCCAATCCATCCGCAACGGTTGCGGGTGTCATCGCGCATGTGGCGAGGCATTGGGCGCCGGTGACGGCCATCGTGGGATGGCAGGCCCACGGCATGAAATAGCGTGCCGCGATGGCGCCACCTTGGCGCGGCTTGGCGAGGATGGCGAATTTCGGGGTGACGGATTTGGTCACGTCGCCGAGGCCCATCATCGGCCCGGCGGCAAGGCGGACCTTCTCGATCCGGTCGAAGAAGGTGCGGTTCTCATCAAGCTCTTCGCGTGTCTCGTAGCCGGTCAGGCCGAACGCCTCGGCCTTTGTGATGACGATGGGCATGGCGACGTCCATGCAGGTGACCTCGATCCCGTCGATCAGGTCGATGGATTTACCTGTGGGGAGGAGGGCGCCGGTGCTTGACCCTTCCACTTCCATGAAGGCCAGTTCGACGGGCGCGGCCGTGCCCGAGACGCCATCGATGGCGGTGCCTCCCTCATAGGTCGGGGTGCCGCCGGGGGTCTGGACGGTCGCGATCACCCGGGCGCCGGTGTTGACCGCGCGGATCTTCACCTCCGTGACCTCACCCTGCGGCACGATGAGGCCCATCTCAAGCGCGGCCGGGCCGACGCCGGAGAGGATGTTGCCGCAGGTCGGGCCGAAATCGACGAGGCGGTCGGTGACGCTGACCTGGGCGAAGAGGTAGTCGATGTCGGCCCAATCGTCCTCAGACGCAGAGAGCATCGCGACCTTGGTCGTCACGGCTGCCCCGCCGCCGAGGCCGTCGATGTTTAGGGGGTGTCCGGAGCCCGTGACCTCGATCAGAACCCTGGAGAGTGTTTCGCGATCCTTCGGCAGGTCTGATCTTCGGAAATACGGCCCCCGCGAGGTGCCACCGCGGAGGAAGAGGAAAGGGATCGCGCGCTGGGTCATGGCCCTATTCTATCCCAGCGGCCAGGGAAGCGACACGGCGTCCTGCAACAGGCCTGCGGGGAAGTCTCGGTTGAGCGTGCCCGCGAGGAAGCAGATGAAGGCGATGCCAAGCGCGGTCAGTCCTGCGGCCCTGAGCCAGCTGAGCCCGCCCCGGACCCTAAGGAAGGTGACGAGGAAGATCGCGAGCGCGAGGATGAAGCCCAGAAGGTAGCTGAGGACCAAGAGCCCTGCGAACCAGGAGATCGTCTGCCAGAGGCCGTGGGGGGCATTCGCGTCCTCGCCGTCCGCTTCCCTGTCGGCGAAGGCGAGGTCGTCTTCGGGGGCGAGGAGCATCCGGGCCAGCAGCGCCAACAGGGAGATGATCCCGATGGTCGAGATCGTGAGCGGGAAGATTTTATCCGACATCAGATCGATTTGGTACGCGTCGATCCAGGCGAAGACACAGTAGCCGAGCATCGCGAGCGTGAAGATCACTGGCGCACGCTTCCGTCCGGTCGGAACGTTGCCCTCGGGCAGGATCTGCTTGGATTGCCGGATGCCGATGATGACGGACAGGACCGTCAGCACGATCAGCACGATGACGATGGGAGAGAAGATATATTCCAGCCCCTCCTCAAGGCTGCGCCGGAAACGGAAGCTTGCGATCTGGTGGGCGTTGTTGGCGAAGTTTTCGGCCTGGCTCGACAGGACGAAGCCAATCAGGAAGGCGGGGCGCGACCAGTCGAACCGGCGCAGGAGGATACCCAGAAGCCCGATCGCGAAGAGCGCCACCAGATCGCCGATGGACTGGCGGGACTGGAAGGCCGCGAAAGCGATCATCATGAAGAGGAACGGCGCCAGATAGGTGAAGCGGATCGTCGTCAGCCGTGCGATCCCGCCGGAGAGGAAGATACAGAGCCCCGCGCCGAAGACGTTGGCGATCGCGAGCGACCAGACGATCGTGTAGGTGATGTTCAGGTCGTTCTGGATCAGTTGCGGCCCAGCGTCATAGCCCAGAAGCGCCAGTCCGCCGATGAAGACGGCCATGGAGCCGGAACCCGGGATGCCGAAGATCAGGGTGGGGACGAGGCCGCCGCCCTCCTTGGCGTTGTTCGAGCTTTCGGGGCCGATCACGCCGCGGATATCGCCCGAGCCGAACTTGGTCTTGTCCTTGGCCGATTGAACCGTATGGCCGTAGGCGATCCAGTCGACGACCGATCCGCCAAGCCCCGGAATGACGCCTACGATCACACCGATCACCGCGCAGCGGACGGAGAGCCATTTATTGGCAAACCAGTCCTTGACCCCGTCGGTCCAGCCCTTGCCCAGTGTCGCATCCTTCGAGATGGAGCGGTCTTGACGTAGGAGCGAAATGATCTCGGGGATGGCGAAGATGCCGAGGCCCACGATGACGAGGGTTACGCCGTCGTTGAGGTATTGGTAGATGTTGTAGCGGATGTCGCCGGTATCGGCGAAGGCCCATTCCATCGGTACGATCCGCTCTGACCCGCCTGCACCCGCAGCGCCGATGGCGCCGACGAGCAGGCCGAGGCAGGCCGCGGCGAGCCCCTTGAGCGGCAGGCGGCCGGCGAGGATAGCGACCATCGAGAGGCCGAGGATTGTGATCATCAGCATCTCGGGCGTGCCGAAGGCCAGCACGATGGGCCGGGCGATCAGGACGAAGAACGTCAGTACCGTAGCGCCGAGGAGCCCGCCGAAGAGGGAGGAGATAAACGCCGCGGAAAGCGCCCGTGCAGCCTCGCCTTTGCGGGCCATGGGAAAGCCGTCGAGCACAGTCGCCTGGCTTGCTGAGGAGCCGGGGATGCCCATCAGGACGCTTGCGAAGGTGTCCGAGGTCGGGATCACCGCGATCAGCCCGACCATGAGCGCTAGGCCCGAGACCGGGTCCATCCCAAACATGAAGGGCAGGACGAGCGACAGCCCGGCGATACCGCCAAGGCCGGGGAAGACCCCCACAGACAGACCGAGCAACACACCGAGAACGAGAAAGCCGATCTGCTCCGGCTGGAGGATCAGTGAAAAGGCCTCCGCTAAGGCGGGGAGGGCCGTGGAGATCAGGTCCATCAAACTTCCGATAAAAGTGCGGCGATCCGGCCCCCGAGGGCCCGGATCGCCGCAGCGTTAGGCCGCGCGGGCGTCAGTTCAGCGTCACGCCATAGCGGTCGGCAAGCCAGTTCGTGACGAAGGTCTTCGCCTCGTCCGGCACGTTGGTGCCCTGTTCCAGAGTCGCTTCGGCAAGGTCGCCGGTCATCTGGGGGTAGATGCCGAGCGTACTTTCCGACAGCTCCGCAAAGTCCTCCCGCGCGAGAACGGCGTCGAAGGCGGCGGAATAGGTCGCGATGGCCTCTTCCGGGGCGCCCTTAGGCAGGAAGACCATCTTCTGCGCGGGGAAACCTGCGATGAAGAAGGCTTTCCACGCATCCCAGGCGTCGCCGCTGGTCTCGCAGCCCTCGGTCGCTTCGCAGACCTCCTTGAAGGTCGGGATGTCGGGGAAGGTCGGGTCACGGACGATGTTGCCATCAGCATCCAGCGCGCCCCAGGTCATCATCGGCACCGCCTGCCCGTTTTCGACCAGCGGCACGACGCCTGACAGATAGGAGGAGGACGTCTGATAGTCGATGTTGGCCTCGCCGCGTTCGAACATCAGGCGGCCGTCGCCGCGGCCCTTGATGCCGAAGATCGGCTCGACGCTCATCCCCAGCATCTCCCACGCGAGAAGCGGCACGAGGTCGAGCCGCGTGGCGCCCTGGCTTCCGTAGATGAAGTCGATGCCTTGCAGGTCGTCGGCATCCCCGTCGAATCGTTCAGCAAGGTCGGCAGGCAGGTAGGCGACGCCACCGGTGCCGGATGCGAGGACCACGTGCCAGTCGCCGTATTCGTAGCGGACGCGCGGGTCGTTCAGCAGGTAGGGAAACTGGGTCGAGCCGGACGTGCCAAAGATAACCGTGCCATCCTCGTAGGTCTGTTCCTGGAACCAGTTGGCGCCCTGGGTCGACCCCGCGCCGGGCATGAAGCGGACGACCACCGTGGGGTTGCCCGGCAGCGCTTCGGACAACAGCGGCGCATAGAAGTTGGCCCATTTTGCGGATCCGCCCGATTCCGAGAAGGGAATGACGAATTCCACGGTCTCTCCAGCAAGGTCGAGCCCGTGCCCCTCCGCTGCGGCACCGGTTGCGGCAAGCGAACAACCGATCAGCGCCGCTGCACCAACAGCACGCGTAACTTGTTGAGCTGACATGTTTTCCTCCGTTGGGATGCCAGCGCGATCGACTGGCGTTATTGTTGGTCCCGGCGGCCTCCGAATCCCCGAGACTCGCCTCAAAGTCGTACGAATACCTTTCACTGTCCTTGCGTTGGGAGCAAATATGCGCATCGCGGTCATCGAAGATAACGAGGCGCTGGCCCATGGCATCGCTTTCCGGATGCAGGATACGGGCCATGCTGTGGACCTTCTGCACCGCGGCGACGACGCGGCGCTACACCTGTCGCAGGAGGGGGCGGACCTCATCGTGCTCGACATCAACCTGCCCGGCAAGGACGGGCTGTCGCTGTTGCGGGAGTTGCGGGCGTCCGGCGACGACACGCCGGTGATCCTGCTGACCGCCCGGTCAGAGACGCAGGACCGGGTGATTGGGCTGGACGCGGGCGCCGACGACTACCTCGTGAAGCCCTTCGAGATGGACGAGCTGGACGCGCGGGTGCGGGCGCTGGCCCGCCGTCGGCATGAGACGTTGCGGCCATTAAAGAGGATTGGCACTGCGGAATACGACCCGATCGGGCGCCAGCTTCTCGTGGGGGGCGCAGCGATCGAGATCCCGCGCAAGGAGGTTGCCGTCTTTGAATGCCTGATGCGGACTCCGGGCCGGCTTGTGTCGAAGGCTGCGCTTGTCGACCATGTCTATGGCGTGGGCACAGATGTGGATGACAGTGTGATTGAGGTCTACGTCTCAAGATTGCGCAAGCGGCTGGCCGACTACGGGATTGTCATCAAGACGGCCCGCAGCCTTGGTTACTACATTGATATGTCACCATAATGCGGACGCCTTCCCTTCGTGTCCGGCTGCTCGCGGTCATTCTTGCGCCACTCATTGTCATTTCGGCGCTGGTAGGGATCTGGCGCTTCGTGGATGCCAGCCGGACAGCGGAGCGGCTGTTCGATAGGACGCTTCTGGCCGCGTCCTTCGCGATCGCCAAAGACGTGGTGACGACCGAGGGAGAAATGCTGTCGCAGACGACCTGGGACACGTTGAACGACGCGGCGGGCGGGCAGATCTATTACCATGTGAACGGCCCCGACGGCAGTTTCGTTATCGGCTATGCGACGCCGCCCGTGCCCCCGGCCGAGATCGATGCGCAGGATCCGGGACCCATTTTCTATAATTCTCAACACCTTGGCGAAGACGTGCGGGTTGTCCGTTTGCGCGAGGAGACGGATATGGGCTGGGTGTCAGGGCTCTCGACGGTCACGACGTGGCAGCGGATCGAGGCACGGCGGGCGTTTGCCTGGGATCTGGCGCGCAGGACCGTTGTCGTCATCACGATCCTTATCGGTTCGGTCGCTTTCGTCGTCTGGTTCGGCGTCCGCTACGGCTTGCGGCCCCTTGCCGATCTTCAATCAGCGATCGCAATGAGGTCTCCAGATGATCTAAGAGAGATCGCCCGTCCGGTTCCAAACGAAGTCGAGGGGATTGTTCGAACGCTCAACAGCCTCTTCAGTCAGGTGGAGCGGCAGATCTCTTCGAAAGATGCCTTCATCTCGGATGCCGCGCATCAGTTGCGCAATCCCGTGGCAGGTGTGTTGTCCCTTGCGGAGGCAGCGCGGGACGCAAAATCAGAGGCTTCGCGGCGGCAGCGAATCGCCCTGCTCGTCACGGCTGCCCGGCATACCAGCCGCCTCACGCAACAATTGCTGTCTTATGAAAGAGCGCGATATCAAGAACTTGGGTCGGATGACCCTCGGATCGACCTTGCCGAGATCTGCCGCGACGTGGCCGGGCGCAATCGTGGTTCTCTACAACCTCGCATCAGCTTGCACGTTATGGTGGACGGCGAGGCGTGGGTCCGGGGGGATGCGGCGATGATGGGGGAGGCGATTCAGAACCTCATCGATAACGCGGTCACCCACGGGAAGACGACGACCAAGGTGACGCTTGAGGTTTCGCGAAACGGACATCAGGTCAGGCTGACGCTGAGCGATGACGGGGAAGGCCTTGCTGCCAATGATTTCGACAAGGCGGTCGAGCGGTTTTCGCAGCTTGGAGACGGGCCTGGCAGCGGGTTGGGCCTTTCTATCGTCAAGGCGGTTTGTGACCGCCATGAGGGGGTGCTGACATTGGAGGAGGTTCCGCGTGGGACACGCATTTCGATGACTTTTCCGGCGGTGGAGGAGGTCGCGCTTGCGGCGGAATAGCCGACCCGAATATCTAGCGAAACCAGCGCTTTAGAAGCGGAGCGCCCAGGATCACCGTTGCGAGCCGGCAGACATGGTGGACTACCACGACGGCCACGTCGGCGCCTGTGACGATTGCGAGGATCACCATCTCGGCCTGGCCGCCGGGCGCAAAGGCGAGGAAGGCTTCAAGCGGAGGGGCGATGCCGAGGGTCATGACGGCCGCCGCGAAGACCGATCCAATCACCATGGCAAGCAGGGAGTAGATCAGCCCCGCAGCAACGAAGCGTCTGATTTCATTGAGGGAAATACCCACGTATTTCACCCCGACACCGAGGCCAATGAAGAACTGCGCAGCCACGATCGCCTCTTGCGGCGGGCGATAGGCAAGCATGCCCGCGAGGGAGGCTGCGGCGCCCAGCAGCATCGGCCCGAGGATTGCCGCCCCGGGCAGGCCGATCCGTGCGGCGAGCCACCAGCCGCCAAGTGCGAGGCCGACCATCAGGGCGAGCTGAGCGGGCGGGACGTTCAAGGCCGGAGTGCCGAAGGTGTCGCCGATCGTCATGTCGAAGCCGAAGGACAGCACGAACGGGATCGTGGCGACGATGGTCAGGACGCGGGTTGCGTGGATCAGGCTGAGGGCACGAACGTCGCCACCTGCGGCCTCTCCGAACAGCAGCATGTCCTGCAGGCCACCCGGCATCGCCGCGTAGTAGCTGGTCGCGGTGTCGAAGCGGTAAACCTTTTTGAACAAAGGAAAACCCATGACCGCGATGCACAGAATGAAGAGCGGAACCATCAGGACAGAGACGATCATCGAGCCCGCCTGGGTGAGGAGCGCAGGGGTGATCGTGGCGCCGATCGCGATGCCGAGGACGGTGCGCATCGCGTGGGAGGCGGGCATCCAGACGGTCAGCCTCACCCTCAGCAATGCTGCAATCAGGCAGGCGAACATGGGCCCCAGAAGCCAGGGCAAGGGCAGATGGGCGAGCTTGAAGACAGCGACACCGGCAAGCCCGATCAGAAGCGTCATGACCAGGTGCAAACGGCGCCTCCTTTCCGGATCGGTCTTAGATGGCTTGTGATATGGTATACAATGGAATGCAAAGGAGAGAAAGCACGTGTGGCGCCCGTAGCATGGAAGGGTGAACAATGTGTCTTTGGAGCGGGCGGGCGCGCGGGGCGGGCAGCGAGGGGTTGGGTACGAATCGGCTACTTTCGCTGGTTAATTCAGGAAAAGGGCCTGCGGCATTCGGGCGGCATCACGTCGGCATATGGTCGGAGGGGAAGGGCGGAACGCGCGGGGTTAACGCTGCGAGCGGAGAAAATCCGCGCAACGGCAAAGCGAAACTCCGGAAACGATAAAGCAATGCCGGATCAATTGTTTTTGGGCTATTTCGATCCCGGGCCGTAATCGGCGAAAAGGTCCACGCTGCGACAGGCTGAAAGCGTTCATCCTGAGATCTGGAATCGCGCTGCGCGCGAATTGCAGCCGCGGACAGTTTCACACTTTCACTCTTTCTTAACCTCGATCTTCCAGGGTCGCCTGGCGTGGGGACGCTGTGCTTGGCCACTATTTCCGGCGGGCTTTGGAGGGTGAGTAACAAGTGAAGAAAGTCTTTATTTCCGGCATTTCTGGGCAGGACGGCGCCTATCTTTCAAAGCTCCTGTTGGAAAAGGGCTATGAGGTTCATGGCGGCGTTCGGCGCATTTCGCACCCCGAAACCGTGCGGCTTGAGCATCTGGGCGTTCTGGACGATGTGCATCTCCACGACTTTGACCTTGCCGAGATGGCGGCGATCTGCCGGCTATTGCGCGAGGGTCAGTACGACGAGTTCTACAACCTCGCCGCGCAAAGCTTTGTCGGCTCGTCCTGGGAGCAGCCGCTTTATGCCGCCGACGTGAACGGGCTGGGGGTTGCCCGGATCCTGGACGCGATCCGCACCTTCTCGCCCCAGACACGGTTCTATCAGGCCTCGACATCGGAGATGTTCGGGCTTGTGCAGGCTGTGCCGCAGACCGAGACGACGCCGTTTCATCCGCGCTCTCCTTACGGTGTGGCCAAGGTCTATGGCCATTACATCACCGTAAATTACCGGGAGAGCTTTGGTCTGCACGCCTCGTCCGGGATCCTCTTCAATCACGAAAGTCCGCTGCGGGGGACCGAGTTCGTGACGCGCAAGATCACGAGGGGGCTGGCCAAGCTTGCCCGCGGAGGGAATGCACCCCTGATGCTTGGGAATATGGAGGCCCGGCGCGACTGGGGGTTTGCGGGCGACTACGTCGAAGGCATGTGGCGGATGCTGCAGCAGGGCGAAGCCTGCGATTACGTGCTGGCGACGGGCGTGACGACGAAGATCCGCGACTTCGTCGACTACGCGGCCCAAGCGCTTGGCCTTGACCTGACCTGGGACGGCGAAGGCGTAGACGAGACGGCGACCGACCGAAGGACGGGCAAGCGGATTGTCGAGATCAGCGAGAAATTCTTCCGCCCGGCCGAGGTTGATCTGTTGATCGGGGATGCCGCGAAAGCACGCGAAAAACTTGGGTGGCAGCCGAAAGTCGATGTGCGGGCCTTGGCCGAGATGATGGCGAAGTCCGACTATGACGCTCTGGGCTGACCGCGGGAGAGGATCCGAGACATGACAAGCAATTCATTGATGCGCCCGCCGGTTCTGAGCCGTTTCACAAACCCGGCGGAACGTGCTGTTCGGGTATTGAAGCGCCGGGCCAGTCAGGGGCCCTTTCAGGGCTACCTCGATGGCATTTCCCATGACGGTTTGATCCGTGGCTGGGTGGTGGACCGGGCGAGCCGGAGAGGCGGCATAAAGGTGGGGCTCTATGCCGGTGGGAGATTGCTGGAGGCGGTCATAGCCAATGTGCCGCGTGGCGACGTGCGGGATCTGACGCAAAGCGATGTTCTGTGCGGGTTCGAGCTTCCGCTTTCGGAAACCCTGTTGAAACGGATGCGAAAGGCCGGTGGGCCATACGAGATGCGGCCCGTCAGCAAGCCGCGCCACGTCATCGGAACGCTGGACATAGCCAGCCAGCAGGGCGAGCCAACCCATCCGGCCGAGCAGATTGCCGCGTGCCGGACAGTGCTTGGGGATGACCTGAACGCATTGCTGGATCTGTTGGCGGATCTGCCCGATAGGATGGCTGACTTGCCGCCTGCCTATCCTCCGAAGATGCCGCTGCACGAGACGCTCTTTTCGACGGCCCCGATTATGCCGGAGGCGCCGCAGAGCGGGCAGATCGCCTATATGGACAGCGCCCGTTTCAGGATGCGGCTCGACACGGTTTTTCCCGTCGAGGATGGCGTGGAGACCGGCGATCGGTACCTGCACTGGTACATCTCGAACTACCGCCGGAATGCCAAGATGCGCACGCCGCTGGGGCGCGAGGCGATCGAATATCTGAATGCGCCGCTCGTCATGGGCGCGCAGAAATTCACGCTCAGCCGGATCATGTGGTGGCGGATGACCAGCAGGCCGGAGCTCATGGCCAACCTCAATCTTGATGAACATTCGGAGTATCTGAAACTGCTTTATTGGTGGGCATGGCACGAGAGCGCCATGCTCTATTACGAAGATTGTCTGGTGCCCGAGCGCTTTGCGGATGTGTTGCGTGGCGTTCGATACGAACATCGGCTCGACGACTATCCGTTAAGTGCATTCATGCAGCTGTTCCTCGAAGAGACGCCGGCGCTGCAGTTTCTCAAAACCGGGAGTGCCGCGGACCGGAAGCTTCTGGCGCTTGTGCTGCTGGTCAAGAGCGCGCGGCGTCCCGATCTGCTGCGCTATCTTCCGCAGCGGGTCATCAAGGATCTGCTGGAGGCGGATGCGACGGGGCAGAGCGCGCTTTCGGCGTTCATCAGCGAGTTGACGGGGAGGCCTGTGCCGATCGGCCGCGCGCGTTTCACGGCGGCTTTGCGGAAGGTGGCGTTTGACGTGCCGAGCTACCGGTTCATGACATTCGATGCGTCCGGCAACCGGCTGGCCGCCGCGGCGATGCCCCGACCGGATGATGCGCCCGAGGGCGCGCGGGCGCCCGAAGTCGATGTGCAACTGATCGGCCCCCTTATGAAGACCTCGGGCCTTGGGCAGGCGACGCGGTTATCGGCGGATATTCTGCGTGCAACGGGGCTGGCAATGCGGGCGGTCGACTACGATCTGGACAATCCCGCGCCGGTCGGTTTCAGCTCGGAGACCGAGATTGACGAATATGGGCCGGCCAAGATCAACCTCATCCATCTGAACGCCGAATCCATTCCATTGGCCTTTGCCTACCAGCCCGACGTTTTCTCGGGCCGGTACAATATCGGCTATTTCTTCTGGGAGCTCGACCGGCCCGCCTATTGTCACTATCTGGCACTGGAATTGCTCGACGAGATCTGGGTGTCGAGCGATTACGGCGTCGAGATCTATACGAAGGATGCCAAGGGCAAACCTGCCGTCAACGTGGGCATGTGCTATGAAGAGACCCCCGAGATCAGCCGTGACGAGGCGCGGGACCTTCTGCGCGAGCGCTTTTTGATCGAGGACGGGTGTTTCGTGTGTCTCGTGGCGTTCGACAGCTATTCCTTCACGCAACGCAAGAATCCACTCGGCGCGATCGAGGCGTTTCAGGCGGCGTTCGACGGCGTCGAGAACGTACGGCTGATCCTGAAGACGCAGAACCGCGGCAACGTCTTTGACCCGGTGCAACTGCAGCACTGGGACAGGATCGATGCGTTCATCGCCTCTGATCCGAGAATTGTGCTGATGAACGAAACGTTGAGCTACCACGATCTGCTGCGGCTCAAGGCGGGATCGGATTGCTACATGTCGCTGCACAAGTCCGAGGGGTGGGGATTTGGCATGATCGAGGCCATGAACCTTGGCGTGCCGGTCGTCTGCACCGCGTATTCCGGCAACATGGAGTTCTGTAACGACGACACGGCCTGGCTGGTCGATTATGAAGAGGCGGCGCTGCAGCACGGCGATTACATCTTCGTGCGGCCGGGATCCAAATGGGTTGAGCCGGACCTTCCCCATGCCGCCCGGCAACTGCGCGCGGCCTATGACGATCCTGACGCCCGCGTGGCCAAGGTCGACGCTGCCCGAACTCTGATCCGCAAGTCGTTCTCACGCGAGGCGATTGCAGAGCGCTATGGCGCGCGACTGGGGGAGATCCTGGAGAAGCTCGAATCGTCCCGGCCGTCGATGGGATGAAGCATGCTGGATCGGAAGCGTCTCGCGTTTGGGCGGGGCAATGACCTTAGCGCTGCGGCAGTTTTGCCCGAGCTATACAGGGTGATTTGCTCAACGCTGGGAGTTCCGGGCGGAGCCCTGGCGAGATCTTTAGTCGGCTTGCGCTTCGGTGGTTGCAGATGCAGCGAGCCTGGCCTTTGACGATAAGCAAGCTAGGAATTGGCGTCCCGATATGAGCCTAAGTGATACTGAAATAGAGCTCGCCTACCGTCTTGTTCTGGGACGCTCGGCGTCGGAGCAGGAGCGGGCAACCATTGCCGGTCAGCACGAGACCCTCGGTTCGCTTCGCGACGCGTTTCTGCGATCCGGCGAGTTCGCGCTGAAGTTCCGGTCTCTGCAAGCCGAGGTGAGCCAAGCGATGGTGCCGGCGCTGGTCCATCTGCATATCCCGAAAACGGCTGGCTCTAGCCTGACGCAGGTGCTGCTTGATGGAGCAAAGCACGAACGCCGCTTTACCGTCGGCGACAACGATATCGGGCGGCTTGAGGCACTCTCCTTCCCGGAGCGCAGAGAGTTGCAGTTCATCTTTGGCCACCTGGCCCATGGGGTCCACGACCTTCTGCCTCAGCCGGTCATCTACATATGTGTCTTGCGCGAACCGGGCCCGCGGCTTCTGAGTTATTACCGGTATATCCATCGACGCACCGATCACCCGCTCCACGACGTTGTCGGCGGTCGCGGCATGTCGTTTGGGCAGTTCCTTGAATACGCCGCCGAGACGCCGACGGTGCGTATCGAAATGGACAACGGCCAGATGCGGTGTCTTGCCGGGAACAAGTCTGTCTCCGGATTGGGTCAGGAAAGTGCGCTCTTGCCGAAGGCGCTGCATAATGTCTTTTCGCCGAACCTCGTTTACGGGCTGACCGAGCACTTCGAGCACTTCATGGATCACCTCACGCGCCGCGGTTTCATCGAGGGCTATACTCCAACCGTCGAGAATGCTGCACCTGAGCCGGGACAGCTCGATGACGTCCTTCGGGACCTGACCGAGACTCAGCTGGCGCTCTTCAATGCTTTCAACATTTGGGATGCACATCTCTATGAGGTCTGCCGAAGTGTCTACTTCGCTGGATCTCAGTCCGAGATCATCCAAGGGTAATCCGCACCATCTTCGGCATCATGCTGTGATCACCTGCCGGAGCATGTCTGGATGCATCGGCATGGGACGGGTCAGAGCATGATCATGTCGTCGTTCACAATGTCGATGCTGGTGTTCAGGAACACAATCGTCACGCCTGCATCGGAGAAGTGCAGGTCCTTTCCGCTTTGCTCCATATTGGCCCGCACATCGTCGGCCGACCCATAGCCAAAATCGGTGAAAGACAGGACGTCCCAGGCCTCCAACTCGACGACGGTATGGGATCCCGCAGTGGCGGCTGAGAAATTGAACTTATCCACCCCGAGCCCGCCAGACAGGACGTTCTCGCCAGCGCCTCCATGAAGCACATCGTCCATCCCGTGGGATCGCATCCAGTCGATGAGGTCGGGTTCGGTGCGGTTCACGAACTCGGCACTTCGGGCAAGGGCGCCGACGGCTTCGGCGCGCGGCATACCGGCGTCAAGGCGGCCAAGCCAGGTGGCAAGCCCTTCCGCGTCCGGCTCGCGTTCCAGCACGTTGCGATAGAGCAGGGTGATGAATTCTGTATCGGTCGTTTCGCCGTACCGCCTTTGGAATTCGGCGGATGCGACGAAACGGCCTGCAGCCTCCTCATAGCCCATGCCATCGGCAAGCCGCTTGGTCCATGTCTCGAACCCGCCCAGATCGGGTTCCCGGTTGAGCGTCGCGCGATACAGTCGGAAGATCTCATCCGATCCTGCCGCCTGAAGGGCGCTTTCGCTGACCGTCAGGGATAGGGTTTCGGTCTTGTCGACGAATTCCTGGCTTTCCGAGAAGCCGAGGGCGACCTCTGACCGGGTTGGCCCGGAATCGAGATGTCTGACCCAATGGGCAAGCCCGCTCGGGTCCGGGTTACGGCCGAGGACATTGTTGTAGAGGAGCGTGATGAATTCTTCACTACTCGTCGCCCCGTAGACCCGTTGAAATTCAGCCGATGCCACGAAACGTGCGGCGATATCGCTGAGGTCCAGCTCGCCGCTTTCGAGCTTGTCGAACCAGTGGATCAGACCGTCCACGTCGGGCCTGCGGCCCAGGATGCCTTGGTAGAGCCGGAAGATGGCCGCCGTTTCGCTATCGAATGCGGGATCGATGCTTTCGGCGATGAGCAGGTCATTGCCGTCATCGCCAAGCAGCACGTCGGTACCGCCGCGCCCTTCGAGGCGGTCATTGCCGCTGCCACCATCGAGGAGCTCACCATCCGCGGTGCCCGATACCGTCTGGTCTGTCGGGTCCAGCGGCGCGGCTATAACGTGGTCGAGGTCGCGCAGGTCTTCCAGGTTGAAATCTTCGGCGGTGAGCGACCGGCCGTCGGCGCTTTCGATCAGCAGGCGCTCGTCGCCGAGGCGCAGCTCGGCGCCGGTGGTGGTTTCGGTGATCTCCAGCCCGCGGAGAATGTAGGCCAGGCCCAATTGCGACAGGTCGATACGGTCGACGCCCGCTTCGAAATCCTCGATCCGATCGGTCTGGCCGTCGGCGCTGAGTACAAAGAGATCTGCCCCGTTGCCGCCGATCAGGGTGTCCTCGCCCGCGCCGTCGAGGAGGATGTCGTCGCCGTCGTTCCCGTAGAGCGTGTCGCGCCCGTCGCCGCCGAGGATCTGGTCGCGTCCGGCAGTGCCCTGGACGGTGCCGCCGGTGCTGGCGCGGATTTCGACGATGCCGATCTGGCCCAGATCGGCCTCCAGGTGGGTGATGGCCATGCCACCTTCGCTGAGGCTGCTTTCCGCCTCGCCGGCGATGAAGAGTTGCAGCGACCGGTCGGACGGGCCGCCGGTGAGCCCGAGGTCCAAAGCCGTGGGGTCGGCAAGAGCGGTGTCGAGCGTGTCCTCTTGGGTGGCGACATGGACGAGGCGGCCGTTGGGCAGGAGTGTGAAGAGGGTGACGCCGTCGTCACTGCCGCCTGCGGCGACGTAGATCTGGCCGTCGACGGTGATGGTCTCGAGCGGGCCGTGGCCGGCGAAGCGTGTCGTCTGGTCATCGTTGATCTGGTCGGTGACGGTCATCGAGCCGTCGGTGTTCAGAGCGACGACGGAGATCGCGCCGGAGGCGCCGACGAGGGCGAAGGTCTGCCCATTGATGTCAACGAGTTCGATCTCGGTTGCGGTGTTGAAAAACAGGCCGTCTTCCTGGTTGATCCGGTAGAGAGGTTCCAGTTCGCCGTCTGGCCCGAGGGCGAAGGTGGTGAGGGCGGGGGTCCCTGCCTCGGCGATGACGATGATGGTGCGCCCGCCGATTTCGGCGCTGTCGAGAGCGAAGACATCGTTGCTGTCGAACGCGCTCGCGGCGATTGTTTGGTCAACCGGATCAAGGGTTTGGCCGTCGAGCCGCCAGACGGAGAGGCTGTCCGCGTCGCGGCTGCTGGCGATCATGTAGGTGTTGCCGCCCGTGGTGACGAAATGGCTGGCGATGGGGGTGGAGGCCCCATCCGCCATGGTCAGATCGAAGCGGTTGCCGAGGCTGCCGTCGGGTTCGATCCAGCGCCCTTCCACAATTCCGTCGGCCCGCCCGGTGGTGAGGAGGGCGGGGGTGCCGTTGATATCGATCATATGCAGCTGCAGCGGTGCCGGATGACCGGATGGCGGATTGCCGAGATCGGCGTCTAACAGGCTGAAATCAGGAGATATTTCAAGGGCTCTCACGCCGCCGTCGCCGCGGCCGGTGCTGTAGACCTGCAGGCCGGTGCCGTTGTCGCGGACCAGAAGATCGCTGAGCCCGGCCATGGAGGCGGCGCTGTCGCCGGCCCAGGTGCCGTGGTGTATGAGTTTCATGTCCTAGCCCCGTGCATGATCCCAGGGGCGGAAGACTTGGGGATGTGTGTGGCGCGCGATAGCGCAGCGGTGTGGCGAAAACGTGTTTTAAAACAATATGTTGTCTAAGATTTTCGACGTATTGCGCCGGCTTTTCCGTGGACCGGTGAACGGGATGCTGCCATGGACGTTGACGAGATGTGTGGGCTGCGTGCGGTGTGTCTGGCGGGCACACCTGCACGGCACCTGCGAATCGCATGTTAATGCAGGCATGGCAGGGTGGAGCGGTGATGCGGCATCCGGGCGGCATCACGTCGGCATCTGGTCGGAGGGGGCGGTTCGGTTTCGCGCGGTTAACGGAGCGGACGATGTGATCCGGCGCAATGGTGCAGCGGACCGATCGACGTGCGCTTATAGGACCGGTGATGTCGCGGAACGCTGGTCGGCCCGCTCTTAGATGCAGGAGAGCTCGCCATTTTCGGAGAGCGGCGGCTCGGCGCTCCCTTGCGGGCGCTTCTCGCTTGGGGCCGAAGAACGCCCGCAAGGGAGTGATGAGGGGCTCGTCAGAGGTGGCGCAGTCGAAGCTGGGGGTGTCGGCCCGGCTGAGGGCCGCGCTGAAGACGGCGGGATGAGAGGTGTCGTTACGGGACGTCCCTGTCCGATGAGCCCGGATTATCAATCTATGCGATAATATGCGGGCGGTGATGTGTTGGAATCCATCAGCTTTGTTTTGTGGGGCTTTAGTCGGAAGAGTTCGGCGGGATAGTGCCTGAATCATGACGCGAAGGTGCGTTTTCGCATTGAATATGCAACTTTTGCGAGAAGCGCTTTGCCCGTCGCGGCAGGGCGTCCGGCAACCCGAGGGAGAAAGCCCATGCGTTATCTGTTGACCGTGATACCCGTTGCCCTGCTGGCCGCGTGTGATCTGCCTGAGCCGTCGGAGACGATGATCAGCGCGCAGGCCAACGTCTCTCCCTCCTATCGGCAGGGGTTCGATGACGGGTGCCATTCGGGGCGGCAGGCGGCCGGATCGCTGTTCGATCAGTTCCGCAAGGATCTGGCGCGGTTCAATTCGGACAGGGAATATGCGCAGGGCTGGTCGGACGCGTTCCGGCAATGCGAGACGCAGCAGGAAGCGGAGGATCGCAGGATCCGGTCAGCGGCGACGATCGACGCGATCCAGCAAACGAACGACAACCGGTTCGACCGCGTGCTGCGGGGGATCGATACGTCGGGGCTGGAAGGGCTTTGACCGGCGGTCATTCGTCTGCGTCAGGGAGGAAGTCGTCGCGGTCGAGGCCGTGGCGCTGCATCTTCTCGTAGAGCGTGCGCCGGGACATGCCGAGCGCCTCGTAAGTGGGGCGGAGGCGCCCCCCATTCGCGGCGATGGCGGCGGTGATGAGCGCCTTTTCGTGCGCCGCCATCTGGTCGGCGAAGGGGGCGGGGGCATTCGCCGGGGCCGCAAAGTCGAGGTCGAGGTCGAGGACGTAGCGGTCGGCCATGTTGGCCAGCTCGCGCACGTTGCCGGGCCAGTCGCGCGCAGCGAGGCTGAGGAGCAGGTGGCCCGGCGGCAGGGGGGCGCGGCGATTGTGGCGGAGCGCGGCCTCGGCACAGAGTTCGGTGAAGAGGGCGGGGATATCCTCGCGCCGGTCGGAAAGCGGCGGGATGCGGATCTGCGCGGTGTTGAGCAGGTAGTAGAGGTCGGAGCGGAAGGTGCCGCTCGCGATCCGGTCCTGCAGGTCGCCTTTGGCGATGGCGATCACGCGGATATCCAGCGGATAGGGGTCGTTGGAGCCCAGCCGAGTGACGGTGCGGTGCTGCAGGACGTGCAGGAGCTTTGGCTGAAGGTCGACGGGGAGGCTATCGATCTCATCCAGGCAAAGGATGCCGTGATTGGCGTGTTCGATCTTGCCGAAGCGCGCGCGGAGCGCGCCGGGGAAGGCGCCGGGTTCGTGGCCGAAGAGTTCGTTTTCGATCAGGTGGGCGGGCAGGGCGCCGCAGCTGAGGTGGATGAAGGGCCGGTCGGCGCGGGTGCCGAGGCTGTGGAGCAGCCGGGCCGCGCGTTCCTTGCCGGTGCCGGTGTCCCCGGTGATGAGGACGTCGACATCGGCCGCAGCGAGCGCCTGGATGCGGCGGGCGGCGTCGGCCATGGCGGGGCTGCGGGTGATGAGGCGGGTATCCGTCCGGGGGGCGAGGGCCTGGCGCAGGGCGCGGTTTTCCAGCGTCAGGCGGCGCTTGTCCCTGGCCCGGCGGATGCGGTCGATCAGGTCGGCGGGTTCGAACGGTTTCTGGACGAAATCGTAGGCGCCGTTCTGCATGCAGGCGACGGCGAGGTCGACGTCGCCATGGCCCGTGATGAGGATGACCGGGAAGTCTGGATCGATCTGGAGGACCTGTTTCATCAGCTCGGTCCCGTCCATGCCGGGCATGCGGATATCGGTGACGAGGACGGCATCGGTGGCGCGGCCGATTTCGGCGATGGCCGTCTGCGCGCTGTCGAAGCAGCGGTGGGGCAGGTCGGCGAGGTCGAAGGCCTGGGCCATGGCGAGGCGGATATGCTCCTCGTCGTCGACGAAAAGGGTCGTGGTCATGCCGGGGCCGCCTCTTGCGCGATGCGGGCGCGTTTGAGGTGGATCGTGAACTCGGCGCCGCCGTCCGGATGGGTGCGGGCGGTGAGGTCGCCGCCGAAATCCTGGATGATGTTGTAGGAGATCGAGAGGCCGAGCCCAAGACCGCGGCCGTCCGGGCGGGCGGAGAAGAAGGGTTCGAACAGCTTGTCGGCGGCGTCCGGGTCGAGGCCGGGGCCCTGGTCGCGGATGGCGATGGTCAGCGCGTCTTGCGTTGCCCCGACGGTGATCCCAATGCGGGGGCGGTCGGCGTCGGGCATGGCCGAGACAGCGTTCGTGAGGATGTTGACGAGGACCTGTTCGAGGCGGACCTCGCCGCCGAGGGTCCAGAGGGGTTCGTCGGGTTTGGTGACGTCGACGGCGATGTCGTGGGTGCGGAATTCGGGCGCCATCAGCTCGAGGGCGTGGGTGAGGGCGCGGCCAACCTCGACCGGGCCGAGGTTGTCGCCGGGACGGCGGGCGAAGTTCAGCAGATGGGTCGAGATGCGGGAGACGCGGTTGGTCATCTGGGAGATGCGCAGGACGTTTTCGCGGGCCTCGCCCGGGCGGTCGCGGTCGAGATAGGCGGCGGCGTTGGCGGCGTAGGATTTGATCGCGGCGAGCGGCTGGTTGATTTCGTGCGAGAGGGCGGCGGACATCTTGCCCAAGGCCGCGAGTTTGCCCGCCTGGACGAGGTGCTGCTGGGTTTCCCGGAGCTGGTTTTCGGCCCGCTTGCGGTCGTCGACCTCGCGCTTGAGTTCGGCGGTGCGTTCCTGGACGCGGATTTCGAGCCGTTCGAGATCCTGCTGAGCGAGGCGTTCAAGCTCGCGGCGGCGGGCGATGCGTTGCAGGAGCAGTGTGAGGAGGAGGACAAGGGCGAGGGCGGCGGCGGCCCAGCTGGCGAGGATCTCCAGCGCGCGGGTCTGGAGCGGCGCCAGCGGCTTGAGCACGATGGCGTGCCAGCCAGGAAGCGCGACGGGTTCGGAGGAGACGAGGAAGCCTTCTGCGGCGTCCCCGTCGCCCAGGGCGATCTGAACGACGCCGCCCGACAGCGGGCTGATTGTGGGGTTGAGATAGGCGAGGCGGGACAGCGGCACCTGGCGCGTCTCGGCGATTTCGGCACGCAGGCCGTCGGAGAGGGGGGTGAGGGAGGTGAAGATCCAGTCCGGGCGGCTTGCCATGAAGATGAGGCCGTTGCCGTCGGCGACGGCGACCCCGCCCGAGAGGTGCGACCAGCTGTCCTCGATCCCGTCCACGGTGACCTTGACGGCGACGACACCGATCACGTCGATCCCGTCGAGGACGGGGGCCGAGAAGAAGAGGCCGCGCTGGCCGGAGGTGGTGCCGAGCGCGTGGAAGAAGGCGGCGCGGCCCCGGGCGGCCTGCCGGAAGTAGGGCCGGTAGCTGAAGTTGCGGCCGAGGAAGCTGTCGTCGCGGCGGTAATTGCTGGTGGCGATCGTGGTGCCGGTGAGGTCCATCAGGTAGATGTCGGAGGCGCCGGTGGCGCGGGCGGCGAGGCGCAGGCGTTCGTTGGCATAGAGGATCTGGGTGCGGTTCTGCGGGTCGGCCAGGGCGCTGCGCAGGTCGGGGCGTTCGGCGACAAGCTCGGGGATCGGGTCGAAGCGGCGGACCAGCTGGTCGACGGCCTGTACGACGAGGCCGAGGGTGACGGTGTTGTCCTGTTCGGCCTGGCGCGACAGCCGCTCTTCGATCCGGGGCAGGGCGGCGAGGCAGCCGAGCGCCAGCACGAGAAGGGCCGTGAGCGCGAAGGCGTGCCGCCGGGCGGGAGCGAGGGGGCGTGACGTCATGGGGGTATCGTGGCCCGGGAATGCGGCCCGGGGCAAGCGGCCGCCGCCGCCCCTGCCGTCAGGCGGCGGGGGCGGGGCCGGAGCGGAAGGCGCGGGCCAGAAGGAACAGCGCCACCGCCCCGCCGATGCCGATCAGATCGGAGATGAGCCCACCTTCGATCATGAAGAGCGCGACGACGATCAGCGCGATGCGGATCAGGCCGTTGGCCCGGCCGCCGACCCACCAGCCCTGTACCCCGGAGGAGAGGAGGAACACGCCGAAGACAGCGGTCGCGCCCGCCCGCAGCACTTCATACCAGGTGCCGTCCATCAGGAGGGCTGCGTTGTAGAAGAACATGAAGGGCACGACGAAGGCCGAGATGCCGATCTTGAACGACGCGACGGAGGTCGCCATCGGGTTCGCGCCCGAAATGCCCGCCGCCGCATAGGAGGCGAGTGCGACTGGCGGCGTGATGGCCGAAACGACGGCGAAGTAGAAGACGAAGAAATGCGCCGTCAGCATCGGGATGCCCATCTGGACGAGGCCCGGCGCCACGACCGAGGCCGCGACCGCGTAGGCCGCCGTCGTCGGCATCCCCATGCCCAGCAGGATCGCGATGCACATGGCGAAGAAGAGCGCCAGAAGCTGGTTCGCGTCGGCGATGTTGAGAAGCACCGACGAGAACCGCGCGCCGACGCCGGTCAGGCTGATGACGCCCACGATGATGCCCGCGCAGGCGCAGACGGCGATGATCTGGATCGCCATGGTGCCCGCAAGCTCGAACGCCTTGGAGACGCTGCGCAGGCCCATCCGGTAGGGGGTGAGCCAGCTGACGACCGCGGCGGCGGCAGTGGCGTAGGTGCCTGCGCGGATCACGGAATAGCCCATGAAGAGCGCGGCGATCAGGATGACGATCGGCAGGAAGAGGAAGACGCGGCGCGCCATGTCGCGGAACTTTGGCAGCTCGTCCTCGCGCATGCCGCGCATGCCGAGCTTGGCCGCCTCGAAATCCACCATGAAGTAGATCGACACGAAATAGAGGATCGCGGGGATGATCGCGGCGATGGCGATGTCCTGATAGGGGATGCCGGTGATTTCGGCCATGATGAAGGCGCCTGCGCCCATGATCGGCGGCATGATCTGCCCGCCGGTCGACGCCGCGGCCTCGACCGCGCCGGAGGTCGTGGGGCGGTAGCCGACCTTTTTCATCAGCGGGATGGTGAGCGATCCGGTGGCCACGACGTTGCCGGCGGAGGTGCCGTTGATCATGCCCATCAGGCCCGAAGCGAAGATCGCCACCTTAGCCGGACCGCCCCGCGCGCGGCCGGCGGCGGCGAAGGCGAAGTTGACGAAGTAGTCGCCCACCTTCGAGGCCTGCAGGAAGGCCGCGAAGATGATGAAGAGGATGATGTAGGTGGACGAGACGGCGGTGGTGGGCCCGAGGATGCCCGCGTCGGTGTAGACCTGGCTGAAGAAGCGGGTCCATTCGATGTCGGGCGCGTTGAGGAAGCCGGGCAGGTAATCGCCCACGAAGACGTAGATCAGGAAGACGCCGGCGATGATGATCAGCGCGAGGCCCGCGACACGGCGCGTCAGCTCCATGATGAGGGCGGTGCCCGCGACGGCGGCGAGGCTGATGCCGACCGGCGCGAAGGGCGTGCCGGTCGAATTGCGCATGAGCGTGCCGTAGATCGTGATAAGATAGATCGCGACGGCAAGCCCGCAGACCCCCAGCACCAGATCGGCCGGCGAGACGGCGCCGCGGATGCGGGGGCGGACCCAACCGATCAGGATGCCGACAGTCGTGGCGGCAAGAAGCGGCACGCCGTAATGCCAGATCTCGGCCTCGCGGATGGCCGCGTCGATACCGTTCCACATGGTGCCGCCCGCGATCTGCCCGGCAAAGCCGATGGCCGTCCAGCAGGCATAGAGCGCCGGGATGATCGCGACCCAGGCGAGCAGGTCGAGCGGGTGGCGCCCGCCGCGATCGTCATCGGGGAAGGCGCGCGCCGAATAGAGCGTGAAGCCCAGGATCAGGGCGCCCGCGATATGGATGATGCGGAAATTCCAGGTCTCGAGCGGGAAGGTCGGCAGGAAGGGGATCTCGATCCCGGTCCAGTCGCCGATAGACCAGCCGTTGAGCGCGGCCATGTGGAACAGCGCGTAGAGCCCCGACATCGTGGCGACGACGTAATAGGCCCAGCCCGCGAAGACGCGGCGGTTGTGTTCGACCGGTTCGTCGTCGACGCCTTCGGCGATGACCTGTGGCTCGGAGTTCTGTGTGTCCTGCGACGACGTCATCGTCATGCCTCCCCGCGATGCGATCCGACTTGGATCGCGGACCCTCCCCCGGCCCTGGTCTCAACATATGGGTCCGCCCGCCGCTGGGACGGGCGGACCCGGTCCGTCAGGCGCGATCAGTTCCCGAAGATCTGATCGGCCGGGATTTCTGCGCCCGCATTTTCAGCGAACCATTCGGCCGCGCCGGGATGCCAGGGCAGGACGCCCGCGTTCTTGTCCCAGTTCTCGGGCAGGGTGGAGCGGGCGGCGCGGTGGATGTTCACCATCCGCTCGTTATCGGACATCACCACGTCGACCGCGGCCTTCACGAAGCTGGCCGGAAGGTCGCAATTGGCGATGGCGAAGTTCCACATCGACACCGACCGCGCGTCTTCCTCGAGCGTGGTGTAGGTGTCGGCGGCGATCATGAATTCCGAAACGGGGAACGCCCCGAGGATCGTCGCCTGCTCGTCCTCGGTGAACTCGATGATGTTCACGTCGGTCTGGACTTCCAACTGGCTGACGGCCGGGACGGGCACGCCCGCGGCGAAGGCGATGACGTCGAGCAGGCCGTCCTGAAGCTGGCCGCCGAGGTCGGACCAGCCGCCGTTGCGGCGTTCGAAGTTGACGCCGAGCTCTTCCATCATGCGGGGGAAGTAGGTGTCGGAGGTCGACCCGGCCGGGCCGAAGCCGATCCGCGCGCCGTCGGGGATGTCGGCGATGCTTTCGATCCCCGAGGAGGAGAGCGCGGTGACGCTGAAGGGCGTCTGGTACATCGGGAACATCGCGCAGGCATTGTCCATCTGCAGGCCCGGGGCGATCGGGTTGGTGCCGGCGATGGATTCCGCGGCGGGGCCCATCGTGGTCATGCCGAACTGCGCGTCGCCGGTGTGGACAAGCGCCATGTTCTGCATCGGGCCGCCGGTGACTTCGCCGGCGCCGGTGAGGCCGAGTTCTTCGGCGACGAGGTTGGCCCAGCCGGAGCCGTAGGCAAAATAGGTGCCGCCCTGGCTGGCAGTGCCGACGGTAAAGCTGTCGGGCCAGCCTTCGCGATCTTGCGCGACCGCTGTGCCCGCGAGGAGAGCCGTCGAAACGGCGAGGTAAACGATCTTCATGTGACCTCCCATTGGTCTTTACAGGCACGTTTTGTCGCACCTGGACTTCCATCGGCCTGCAGGTAACGACAGCAGACCTAAAGCTTCAAGACGTAGTCCGTTTCAAAAATTGGCGAATAGTTGCGTAAGTCTGGGTAGAAGGCTGCCCATCTGGCGGGTCGCGTGTGCCGGAACACGCACAGACGCCTCCCTTTGGCAGGCGGTCCGAGGGCGGTTAGGTATGAGCTATGAAGTCGCCAGCCGATCGGGTGATAGAGCTTTACCGCAGCCATGCGCGTGCCTGGGTGGCGCGCCGCGGGCGGCATTTGACGGAGAAGGTCTGGATCGATCGGTTCCTGCAACGACTGCCCGACGCGCCGTCCGTACTGGATCTGGGCTGCGGGTCCGGCGAGCCGATCGGCCGATACCTGCTGGAGACGGGGAGTGAGGTTGTCGGGGTCGACGGGTCCCAGGAATTGATCGAGATCGCACAGGGGAGGGTTCCCGGCGCCACCTGGATCACCGCCGATATGCGGGCCCTCCGCCTGGATATGGCGTTCGACGGGATCCTGGCCTGGAACAGCACCTTCCACCTGACGCCGGAGGATCAGCGCGGAATGTTTGCTGTCTTCGAACGGCACGCCGCGCCCGGGGCGGCGCTGATCTTTACGAGCGGTCCGCGGTATGGAGACGCGCTGGGTGAGTTCGAGGGGGAAGCCCTCTATCACTCAAGCCTTGACGAGGACGAGTATCGGGCCTTGCTGAAGCAACACGGCTTTGCCGTTGTGGATCATGTCGTTGAGGACCCGGATTGCGGTTTTCTTACGGTCTGGCTCGCGCAGAAAGACGCATCTTTCCCACTGGAGAGGCCGTGATGCAGCCAGAATGGCGCGCCGGGGGAGGTGTCTGGCTGGGGTGGTAGGATTCGAACCTACGATACACGGTACCAAAAACCGCTGCCTTACCACTTGGCTACACCCCAATGACGACGTGCCTCTTAGCGGGCAGGACGGAACGGCGCAAGATCTGATCGGGGGTGTTTGGTCATTCCTCGGGAGCGTCTTCCGAGAGGAGGTCGGGCTTGGCCTCATCGCCGCGTTCATCCTCGATAATACGGTCGAGGGCATCTTCGACATCGGCGGTGACATCGGGCGGACCCTCGGCCTCGGGCGGGCCGGCGGGGTGGGGGGCGGCGGCCTGCGGCTGGATCATCTGGATGCGGTAGGTCGTGTCGGGGACCTCGACGCCTGCGGCCTCGATCGCGTCCTTGACGAGCCGCAGCGCTTCGCCCTTGGCCCGCGGCAGGGAGGTTTCGCGCTGGTCGATCCAGCCGGTGACGGTGAGGAAGATCGCCCCGTCGCCGATCCGGTCGATCCAGACCAGCGGCGCGGGATTGGCAAGCGTGAACGGCAGCCCCTCGACCACCTCGGTCGCAAGGTTGCGGATCTTATCGAGATCGGCATCGGAGGCGACGCCGATTTCGAAGAGGAAGCGGCGTTCGGGGTTGCGGGTGAAATTGGTCATCCGGCTTTTGAAGACCGTCGAGTTCGGGATGCGGATATGGTTGCCGTCGAAGCTGAGCAGGATCGTGGCGCGGCTGGTGAGGCGGATCACTTTGCCCATCTCCTGCCCTTCGATCTGGACGACGTCGTTGGGGCGGAACGGCTGACGGAAGCTGAGCATGATCGAGGCGATGAAGTTTTCCACCGTGTCGCGAACGGCGAAACCGATGGCGAGGCCGATGATCCCCGCGGCGCCGAGGATCGTGCTGAGGAGGGCCGTCGCCCCCATGATGTCGAGCGCGATGACGAGGGCCGCGATCAGGAAGACGAGGCGCGCGATCTGGCGGTAGATGTCGGAGATGAAGCTGTTGGGGGCGAGGCGGTCCCAGGGCTGGCGCATCCGGGCGATGGCGAGGCCGAGAAACAGGATGCCCAGGAAGACGGCCAGCGCCACAAGAAAAAGCGGCAGCGCCCCGACCATCTGGTTGAGGCGGGCATAGAGCCGGTCGAGCGCGGGGTCGAGGCGGCGGACCACATCGGAGGTTGCCTGCACCTCGTTGCGGACCTGCACGACACCGTCGACCCGGGCGGCAAGAGCGCTGAGCTCGGCGACGTCGGCGGTTTCGGCGGTTTCCCCGCGCAGGGTGACGACGCCGGAGCGGACGGTGACGGTGACATCTTCGAACCCACCGAGTTCTTCGAGGATGTCGCGCATCCGCTGGGCGATGGCAGCGTCGGTTCCGGCGTCGCCATCGACCGAGATCGGGCCTTCGGGTTGGGTGCCGTTATCCTGGGCGTGCACGGCGGCGCCGGCGAGCAGGAGCGCGCAGGCGAGGAGGGCCGCAAGGGCGTGGGCGAATAGCCGTGGGATCCGTTCCATGTTGCGCCGTATCGCCTAGGACGAGACCTGTTCCCGCAGGATCGACGCGGTGAGCGAGATCATCAGGTAGACCCCCGAAAAAATCAGAAAGACGAGGAGCGTGTTCTCGAAGGCGCGCGGGTAGGTCGCCTCATCCGGCGCGATGGGTTCCACGTTGAGCGAGAGGTAGCTGCGCTGGCGGTTGGCTTCGATGCGGGCGGTCTCCATCTGCTGGAGGGCCGCCTGAACCATGACCGTCTGGAACTGGTAGTTCTCCTCGGCTGTGCGAAGCTCGGCATTCTTGGCGGCCTGGCTGATCCCCTGGACATTGGCGCGGGTCGCCCGCTGACGCAGGTCGGCAATCAGGCTTTCGATCCGGGCGATATCGCCGCGCACCGCTGCAACGGCCGCCTCGTTCGGGCGCTGCGCGCTGAGGAAAGACTGAAGCTCCAGCTGCTTGGTCTGCATCTGGCTTTCCAGCGTCGAGATCTGCCCGACGAGTGCTGCGGTTTCGCCGACCGGGTCGATCGACTGCACCTCGGCCTGGAGCCGCTCGAGCACGCCCAGCGCCGCTGCCCGGCGCGCCTCGGCCTCTTCATAGCTTTCGCGGGCGCCCGACATCTGATCCTCGCGGACGCGTTGGGTCAGAAGATCGACCTCGGCCTCGGCATAATCGATGAGCGCGCGGGAGAAGGTGACGCTGGTTTCGGGATCGGCGGCGATCACCTCCATCCTGAGCAGGCCTTCACTGGGGTCGTAGCCGATCTTGACGTGGTCACTATAGACGTCGAACGATTCCTCCATCGTGGCCTCGGGATCGAGGCGCTGGAGGGGATCGATCCAGTCCTGACTGAAATGGGCGCGGAAGCCGTGCTCTTCGTCCAGCCGCAGAAGCGCCTCGCGCGATTGTAGGAAGGACTGGACGCCGACGCTGTCCTGCTGGGTGGCGAGGCCCGTACCCTGGAAGAGGCTGCCGAAGCCCGCCGCGGCGTTCTGGGATTCCGCCTTGGTGACGACGAACTCCGAATGGGTCGCGTACATCGGCGTTGCCATTTCGTAGAAGTAGTAACCGAAGAGCGCGGTTGGCAGGAACACGAATACCGCAAGCCGCGAGAACAGCATCGCGATATTGGCGCGGCGGCGGCGCACGATGTCGCGCTGCATCTGCATGACCTCGGCCGCGCGGTCCATTGGCTTTGGCTTGCGTTTTTCGGGCAGGTTCCTGGGCTGCGCCTGGGGCAGCTTCACCTCATCCTTGGGCTTCTGATCCTCTGGTACGACCAGTTCTAGGATGGCGGACCGGCTGAACGGATCGATCCCGCGGGCGCGCAGCTGCTTGACCGCATCGAGATCGGAGCTGACCTTGAGCCCGTGCTTGGCAGCGATCCGGCGCGCGGTGCGCAGCTGGCGACCGGTCAGCTTTTCCTCGGCCGGAGGCTCGGCCGCGGCGGAAGATGCGGCGTCGGCGGGCGGGGCCTTGGGGACCCGGCGGATGTTGAACTTGGCGGCTTTAGGCTTGGAAGTCATAGAGCGCTTTTGCCTCTTCCAGCGTATCGAACATGTGTAGTCTACCGTCTTGGAGCACGGCGGCGCTGCGCGCAAACTTTTCAAGCGTCTCAGGCTGGTGCGAGACGATCACCACCGTGGTGGTTTCGAGCCGATCGCGCATGATCCTGCCGGCCTTGCGGTTGAATTCCACATCCGTGGTTGCCGGCATCCCCTCGTCGATGAGGTACATATCGAAATCGAGCGCCAGCATCAGCGAGAACGTGAAGCGGGCGCGCATGCCGGAACTGTAGGTTCCAAGCGGCATGTCGAAATACTCATCCAGCCCGCACATCCAGCGCGAGAAGGCTTCGACATAATCGGGATCGAGGCCGTAGAGACGGGCGATATAGCGGCAGTTTTCTGTCCCGGTGTGCTTGGTCGTTACCCCGCCCATGAAGCCCAGCGGGAAGGAAATGCGGGCGTTGCGGCGGATGACGCCTTCGTCGGGCTTTTCAAGGCCCGCCATCATGTTGATGAGCGTCGTCTTGCCCGTGCCGTTGGGTGCGAGGATGCCAAGCGAATTGCCAAGCTCGATCCGGAAGGAGACCTGGTCGAGGATCACCTTGCGCTGGGTACCCGTCCAGAAGGACTTGCTGACATTTTCGAATTCCAGCATCCGGGTATGCTCGCCTTCAAGCCGTCTGGGCGGCGTTTTTAAGGAGTATACGCCAATCTGTTAAGGGAGTGTGAGGGCGAAACGTCACGCGGTCTGCTTCTCCACGCGGGCGAGGCGGCCCGCCAACACTGCGACGACGGCGGCAAAGAAGCTGAAGAGCGCGCCCATCTTGGCGGCATCCTGGACCGGCCCCGGCTCGAACGCGACAGCAGCAATGAAAAGCGACACGGTAAAACCGATCGCTGCGACGCAGCCGATGACGAAGAGGTCGACGATCCGCATTCCCTGCGGCAGGCCGAGATTGAGCATTCGCGCGCCGATCCAGCCGAACAGGAGCACGCCGAACGGCTTGCCGATCAGGAGCCCCGCCAGGACAAGCCATGTCGGATCCCCGATGGAGGAGAACTCAACGCCCGCATTCAGGAGGCCGAAGAAGAACAGCACGAACTCCACCGGCAGCTTCAGCATGTGTTCGATGTGGTTCAGCAGGTCGGTCAGGTACTGCTCGGCCTCGCTGAAGATGCCGAAGGCGCGGTCGGCATGGGGGATCGTGGGGACGATGGGCAGAAGGCCAAGGGCGGGGTGCAGCCCCGCTTCGGCAAAGCCGTACCAGCTGAGCGCGCCTGCGATGAGATATGGCCAGAAGGACAGCTTGTGGCGCGCCCAGGTCGACCAGCGTCTGTCCTGATCGCCCCGGTCAAGGCGCCGGGGCAGCCAGTTGAACAGGGCGAAGACACCGATGGCCGCCCCAAGCGAGAGCAGCAGCCAGACCGGCGCAAGCTCTCCGCTTGGGTAGAAGACGGCAAGAATGATCAGGCCCGCTGCATCGTCGGCGATGGCCAGCAGGAGCAGGAAACGCACCGCCGGGTGCCCTGCGCCAAAGACGATGCGGCCGACGAGGTAGGAGAACGCGATATCGGTTGCCGTGGGGATCGCCCAGCCGCGGGCCACGGCATCATAGGTGTCGGAGCCGAAGACGAAGTAGGCGAGACCCAGATAGACGGCGACAGGCCCGGCCATGCCGCCGAAGGTCGCAAAAAGCGGGGTGGCGGCCTTTTTGCCGCGCAATGCGCCGTCGCGGAGGATGATCGCCTCCCACACTTCCTTGGCGGCGATGGCGAAGAAGAACGCCATAAGAAGATCGTTGACGAGGTAGTGGAAGGACAGGACCTTTTCGCTGTCACCTCCGTACTTCTCGTAGCCCTCGCCATAGGCCTTCGCCCAGTACTCAAAATCGAGGCCGATTAAATCATTAAACCAGATCGGGTACTCAACCGTATGATGATAAGAGTGGGGGTCAATATTCGCCCAGATGAGTGCGATCAGGGCCCCCGCGATCAGAAGCAGTGAGTAATTGGTGACATAGTTCCATACCCGATACATGCGTCGGTGCTCCTGTCCCGGCGTTCGCGGTGGCATAAACCGGGGTGCGGCATAGAACAATGCTGCGTTCGACGCATCCCCAGACTGTCACAAAGGGTCGCGAAACGGTCACATGACCTCACGGAACCGCGTGATTCCGCACAGATTTATTTCAGTGCGAAGGTTTCAATGCGATCACATAAAATTATCATTTGAAAACAATTTGTTGTATATGTGCATTTTTGCAATCACGTCTCTATACTTTTGCCAGATGGCAAGATCGCCTGGCAGGCCCATTTTGAGCCGTGTCGAGGGCAACACGCTTTCGCACCGAAACAACCAGACCTTCGGGTCACCTGCTAGAAAGGACTAACATTATGAAAACCCTCGCACTTGCCGCCGTTGCTGCTGCCGCTTTCTCCGCTCCTGCTTTTGCAAGCGATCAACTGGCCGCTCAGCTGGGCCTCGACGCCGGCAGCTACTCTGTCGCTGAGCTGATCGAAATCCGCGCCGCGCTGGAATCCGAAGAGCGGACCCAGTCCGACTTCTACATCAACGAGCGTTCCTCGGTCGTTTCCACGCAAAGCGTTGGCATCACCGCCGGTCACTCGCAGCTGGCCGCTCAGCTTGGTCTCGATCCCAGCGCCTACACCGTTTCGGAACTGGTTCAGATCCGCGCTGCACTTGAGAATGACAAGCGGACCTTCGCTGACTTCTACATCAGCCGCTAAGGTTGACGATTATCCGGGATGCGCCGATGGCGCCTCCCGGCAACATCAAGAACCGGTTCTGCTGCGACATCAGCGGACCGGTTCTTCTCTTTTTAGTGGGCGAGCCTGCTGGACAGGGCCGAGACGATCGGCACGACCTCGTTCCGGCGCATACCGGATCGCAGATGCCCGCTGTAGAGGATGCGCAGGAGCATCTTGTCGTGGTCGGTCAGGACCGCGAATTCTTCATCATCGTTGAAGATCGACGGGCGGGCGCTTTCGCAATCGTTGGGCAGGCCCATGCCTTGGGCGAGTTCCTCGGCGATGCAGGAGGCGCGCATGCGGGGGGCGTGTTCGGCGCGGATGATCGCAACGACGCGGCGGTAGCCCTGGCGCAGGTCGCCATGGGGGACCGCGATGACCTTGCAGAGGTGATTGCGCGGCATCCGCTTGATCGCCATCAGATCGCTGCGGCTGAGTTCCGGCGCGGTCCGTTTGAGGTGGTCTGCGACCCCTGGCAGATCGCTTTGGCCGACGACGAGGACCTGGAAATTGGCCGCACCGCGGGCCGCATGGACCGGATGGCCGGTCGCATGGGCGATGGTGGCGAAGGTTTCGGCAATCACCGTATGGTCCGAGATCCGCTGGGACTGGCCGACCGAGGCGCCGAAGGTCACGGAATAGGCCACCGGCGTCTCCCACCGGACTAAAGGCTTCGCACCGGAGCCGCCATATTCGTGGCGCATGGCGATTTCGGCGAAATTGTTCGTCAGGCCGGAGGCTGTGATGGGCGCGTCGTAGGGCCGCGCATCGGTCCGCAGGCGTCCGGCAGAGAGAAGCTGGGCCTGGAGGTGGGCGTAGTATTGGCCAAGCGAGCTGTTGCGGAGGGAGGATTCGACGAGGCTGTTCGCGAAAGCGGACGGCGCGGCCAAAACTATTCCTGCTGCGAGAGTTGCCTCTCGCCAGAACTGTCGTGTCCTCATGCCTTCCCCTGTTCGTCAACAACGCCCCAACCCGACGGATAACAGCACAGACGCCCCCGCCGGATCAAGAAGTCCGCTACGTCGTTTGCGATGCGTTGCACAAACGTTTGGCATCGCCGGCGGGTTCGAATTGCGAGACGCATGCTCGTTGTGCATTAGATGACCCGCGCATGTCCGACCTGACACATCTGAAAAACGAGCTTGCCGGTTGCATGATCTGCGCCGACCGTTTCGCCGCGACCGCGACAGCGCATCGGCCGAATCCGGTGGTGTGGTTTCAGCAGGGCGCGCGGCTTCTGATCGCCTCGCAGGCGCCCGGGATGAAGGTACACAAGGCAAACACGCCGTTCTGGGATGCGTCGGGCAAGCGGCTGCGGGATTGGCTGGGGGTCGACGAAGCGACGTTCTACGACCGTTCGCGGGTCGCGATCGTGCCGATGGCGTTCTGCTTTCCGGGATACAACGCCGCCGGATCCGACCTGCCGCCGCCCAAGGTCTGCGCCGCGACGTGGCGGCAGCCGATCCTCGGCGCGCTGGAGGGGGTCGAGCTGACCGTGCTGATCGGCGGCTATGCCCAGAAGTGGCATCTGGGGACGAAAACGGGCGTGACCGAAACGGTGGCGGGCTGGCGGGACCATGCGCCGAAGCTCTTCCCCTTGCCGCACCCGTCCTGGCGCAATACCGCCTGGCTGAAGCGCAATCCGTGGTTCGAGGCGGAGCTGCTGCCGGTGCTGCGCGCCCGTGTGAAGGAGGTTCTGGATGGATGAGACGCCGCTCGACCGGGCCGCTCTGCAGGCAGCGGCAGAGGGCAGCGATGCCGCGTGGCGCCGACTGCTCAGCCGGGTGTCGGCAACCGATCTGTTCCTGCTGCTGGAGGCAGAGGCGGAGGGGGATCAGGTGCGCCCTGTCGTGACCGATCCCGGCAGCGGGCCGATGGCGCTGGCCTTCGACCGAGAGGCGCGGCTGGCGGATATGGCGGGCGGCGCACCTTATGCGGCCTTGCCCGGCGGTGATCTGGCAGCGCTGCTGGCGGGACAGGGGGTGGGGCTCTGCCTGAATCTCGGAACGCCGGGAGAGATCGTTGTGACGGCGGACCAACTGGGCTGGATCGTCGGGGCGATGGGCGAAGGGCCGTCTGATGCGCCGGACCCCGTGGCGTTGGAGGCGCCGTTAGCCGCGGATGCGGATCTGCTGGATGCGATCGGACAGGCGGTGGCGCCGTTCGGATCGGCGGCGGGGGAGGTCTATCTGGCGTCGTTGCGGCGAGCGGATGGGACTGCGGGATATGTTCTGGCATCCGTCGGTGCCGAGGACGAGGCGCGGCCGGTCTTGGCGGGCGCTTTCGAGACAGCCGTGCGGCTGGCCGGTGTGGCCGATGCCGATATCGCGTTTGCCGAGGCGGGCAGTGCGTTGGCGGAGCGTTTGGCGCGGGTGGGGGTGCGGTTCGATCCAGAGGAGACGGCTGCGCCGAAAGGGCCGGGGCTCGACCCCGAGAAACCGCCGATCTTGCGCTGAGGTCAGTAGCCGGCGGACCTGTCGACGAGGTGGAGGAACGGTTCGCCCGCCTCGCCGCGGCGGATGTTTTCGGCAATGACGCGGGAGGCGGTCGCTGGCCGGGTTTCGGAGGCGATGTGAGGCGTCACGGTCACGCGGGGATGCGCCCAGAAGGGATGATCCTGCGGCAGCGGCTCGGTGCGGAAGACGTCGAGCGTCGCGTGAGCGATGTTCCGATCGAGGGCGGCGAGGAGCGCGTCGTCATCGATCAGCGCGCCGCGCCCCGGGTTGAGGATCGTCGCACCGTTGGGCAGGCGGGCAAGGCGGGCCGCATCGAGCAGGGTGTCGGTGGCGGGCGTCAGCGGCAGGAGCAGGACGAGGATCTCGGCCTGCGCGAGCGCCTGGTCGAGGCCGCCAGCGCCGGAGAGGCAGGTGATGCCGGGATGGGCCTTTGGGGACCGGCTCCACCCGAAGACGTTGAAGCGGAGGGCCACCAGCGCCTCGGCACAGGCCGCGCCCAACTCGCCCAGGCCGAGGATCGTGACGGTGCGGCTTTGCGCCAGAGGCGGCGGCTCGTTGATCCAGGTCCGATCCGGGTTCACGATATGGGCGTCCATGCCGAGGTGGTGGCGCAGGACGTGGCCCGTGACCCATTCGACCATGCCCTGCCTGAGCCCCTCATCCACCATCCGGGCGAGCGGTTGGGTCAGGGTCGGATTACCGACGATGCCTTCGACCCCGGCCCAGAGGCTGAGAACGGCCTTGGCGCGGGTGAAGGGCGTGAAGTCGGCGACGGGGCCGTTCGGGGCGTAGACGATGTAATCGGTCTGGTCGGGCGCATGATCGCGGGAGAGATCGACAGTCAGCCCTGCCTCGTCGAAAGCGCGCCTGAGCGGCGCCTCCCATGCCGTCCATCGTTCGGGCTTTGCGGCGAAGAGAGCCTTAACGGGGCTTGTGGACATGGGCGCTTTGCACCAGCCCGAAGGCGATCATCAGAACCAGCATCGCCGAGCCGCCATAGCTGACGAGTGGCAGGGGAACTCCGACAACGGGCGCGAGGCCCATCACCATCGCCATGTTGACCGCGAAGAACAGGAAGAAGGTCATCGCGATGCCCATTGTCAGAAGTGAGGCAAAGCGGTCCTTGTTGGTGATCGCGCTGGCGATACAGAAGAGGATGATCAGCGCGTAGAGGATCAGCAGGAAGGACGCGCCGAGGAAGCCGAACTCTTCCGCCAGCGTGGTGAAGATGAAGTCGGTGTGTTTCTCGGGCAGGAAGTTCAGGCGCGATTGGGTGCCCTGCATGAAGCCACGCCCCGTCACCCCGCCGGAGCCCAGCGCGATCTTGGCCTGGGTGATGTGATAGCCCGTGCCGAGCGGGTCGTTGGCCGGGTCGAGGAAGGTGTCGATCCGGCGGTACTGATAGTCGCGCAGGATCTGCCAGGACGTGCCGCGGGACTGGAAAACGGCGGCGATGCTGGCGACGCCTGCGGCGATGACGGTGCCGAAATAGGCCCAGTGGACGCCCGCGAGGAACATGACCGTGCCGCCGCCCATCAGGAGCAGCAGCGACGTGCCGAGATCGGGTTGCCGCACGACGAGCAGGACCGGGATCATGATGAGGATCAGCGGCAGGAGCACCCAGAACGGGCGCGACGTCTTCTTGAGCGGCAGCCAGTCGTAATAGGCGGCCAGCAGCATCACCATGGTGATCTTGGCGACCTCGGAGGGTTGGAGGTTCATCGGCCCAAGGTCGATCCAGCGCTGGGCGCCTTTCTGTTCGACGCCGACGAACTCCACGAGGAGCAGAAGGACGATGGAGCCCGCATAGGCGAGCACCGCCATGTTCCGCCAGAACCAGATCGGCACCATGGCGACGAAGATCATCAGGACGAGGCCGAGGATGAAGCGTTCGATCTGAGGCCGGGCCCAGGGATACATCGACCCGCCCGCGACCGAATAGAGCATCAGGAAGCCGGCGCAGGCGACGGCGATCAGAAGCAGGATGAGCGGCCAGTTGAGATAGAGCAGCTTGCGCGGCCCGGATGGCACGAAGGCGGTGTTGTAGACGAGATAGCTCATGCCCGGTCGCTGCCAGACGGCCCGTCGAAATTGCGCAGATTCAGGCGGTCATGCAGTTCCTGCACCTCGGCGTGGACACCTTCCGGGTAGGCCTCTATCGGCACCTCGCCGTCATAGAGGGCGCGCAGGATGACGTCGCGCCCGATGGGGGCCGCGGCGCGAGAACCGCCGCCGCCATGTTCAACGACGACCGCAACGGCATAACGCGGATTTTCGAACGGTGCATAGCAGACATAGAGCGCGTGGTCGCGGCGCTCCCAGGGAAGATCTTCGTTGCGGGTCACACCGCGGGCGCGTTCCTCGGCGGTGATCCGGCGGACCTGGCTGGTGCCGGTCTTTCCCGCGATCTCGTATCCCTCGGCAACGGCGCGCGAGCGGTAGGCCGTGCCGCGGCGATGGTTCGTGACATCGAACATCGACCGGCGGACACGGCGCAGGATGTTGTCGTTAAGGCCCAAGGCCTCGCCTGCGCCATCGGGCTGGGCGACGCCATCGATCGTACGGATCAGGCGCGGTTTCACATCGCGGCCCGTCGCAAGGCGGGCGGTCATGACGGCAAGCTGCAAGGGAGAGGCCAGCACGTAGCCTTGCCCGATGGATGCGTTGACGGTGTCGCCGCGGCGCCAGACCTCCCCGCGGGTTTCTTGCTTCCAGGCGCGGTCGGGGGCGATGCCTTCGGCGACCGCGCTGAGCGGGATGTCATGGCGGACACCCAGACCAAGGCGGCGCGCCATCTCGGCGATCTTGTCGATGCCGACGCGCTGGGCGATCTCATAATAATAGACGTCGCAGCTTTGCTTGAGGCTTTCGTGGAAGTTCATGTTGCCATGGCCGCCGCGCTTCCAGCAGTGGAAGCGCAGGCCCGAGACGGTGGTGTGGCCGGGGCAGTAGACTGTTTCTTCGGGGCCGATCACGCCAGCTTCGAGCGCGGCGAGGCCGGTCACCATCTTGAAGGTCGACCCGGGCGGATAAATGCCCTGGCAGGCCTTGGCAGCGAGCGGGCGATACTTGTTTTCGTTCAGGGCCCGCCAGCTTGTGGTCGAGATGCCGCGGGTGAACAGATTCGGATCGAAAGAGGGGGAAGAGACCACAGCGCGCAGATCACCGGTTTCGCAATCCATCACGACAGCGCTGGCGCTTTCGCCAGCCAGACGGGCCTGGACGTAGTTCTGCAGCTTGGCGTCGATCGAGAGTTGCAGGTCGGCACCGGGGTCTCCTGGCTGGCGGTCAAGTTCACGCATCACCCGGCCGACCGCGTTGACCTCGATCCGGCGGGATCCGGCGGAGCCGCGCAGCATGTGCTCGCGCCGGGCCTCGACGCCTGTCTTGCCGACGGGAAATTTGGGGATCTGAAGGAGCGGATCCTCATCTTCGGCGAGGTAGCCCCGTGTCATATCGAAATCTGAAACGGGGCCGACATATCCGACGACGTGGGCGAGGTCAGGTCCCTGCGGATAGCTGCGCGACAAGCCGACCTCGGCCGAGATGCCGGGCAGGGCGGGGGCGTTGACCGAAACCTTCGCCACATCCTCCCACGGGATGCGGTCAGAAATGGTCACGGGGACGAAGGGCGAGCGGCGGTTCATCTCATCCATGGCCCGGACGAGATCCTCTTCATCGATGTTCACGATGCGGGTAAGACGCGCCAGCACTTCGCCCACGTCGCCGGCATCCTCGCGGACCATGACGATGCGGTAGTTTTGTTCGTTCTCGGCCAACGGACGGCCGTTGCGGTCGAAGATCAGGCCGCGGGCGGGAGCCAGAAGGCGGATATTGACCCGGTTTTCTTCGGCCAGAAGGCGATAGGTTTCCGCCTCTTCCACCTGCATCTGGCGCAGACGCCAGCCCAGGACGCCCATGATGCCCACCTGCACACCGCCCATGACAAGCGCGCGGCGTGTGACGCGCCGCGCGCTTTCGGCGGTTTCCTGTGGCCCGCGCTTCATAGCCTGTGCCCCAGCGCGTCGACTTCGCCCGGGGCGGTCTTGCGCACGCCGAAGAGGGTGTTCGAGGCGAGAACGGCAAGCGGATAGATCAGGATCGTCGCGCCGATCTGGATCAGTGTCAGGCTGAGCGGGACCTGCGGCGTTGCGGTGACTGCGAGGACCAGCCGGTTGCCGACCATCATCGCCAGAAGCACGGCGCCGACCATCGCCCATTCGGCGATGAAGGTGATGTTGCGCAGGTTGTGGATGCGATTGCGCAGGAATTCGGTGCCGAGGACGACCAGCGCCGCCCAGAGGCCGGGCGGACGGTGGAAGAGGAAATCGGTCAGGAAGAAGACCAGCGCGATCAGCCAGACCGGCAGGAAATCCGGGCGGCGGGCCACCCAGGCGAAGGTCAGCGCCAGCAGCAGGTCGGGCGGTGCGATGTTGCGGGGCACCGTGTTGAGCGGCACGAGGCTGAGGAACACGATCCCCAGCGTCAGCAGCACGAACAGCGCATGGTGCCGCCAGATATCCGACGTCGGATTGTCAGCCATCGGCGGGTCCCTCCGCCGCGAGCTCTGCCGCGTCCGGTTCGGCGACAAGCGATCCGGGATCGGTGATCGGCTCTGCCTCGCGGCTGCGCAGGACGCGCAGGAATTCGAGCCGTTCGTAATCGGCGGCGAGGCGGACGCGCAGGCGTCGGTCGGTGGCCTGGCTGACCGAGCCCACCAGCAGATCGCCCGGAAAGACGCCGCCATCACCCGAGGTCACGACCCGGTCGCCGGGGCGTACGAGGCTTGGATCCTCGAGGAATTCGATCACCGGGCCGATCGTGTTGTCGCCCGCGAGAACGGCTTTCTGCCCCGAGGGCTGGATGGTGATCGGGATGCGGCTGGACGTGTCGGTCAGCAGCATGACGCGACTGGTCTGGCCGCCGACGCCCGAGATACGTCCGACGAGGCCGAGGCCATCCATCGTCGCCCAGCCGTCCTGGATCCCGTCCTGGCGGCCAACATTCAGCAGCACCGATTGCCGGAAAGGCGAGCCGCTGTCGGTCAGCACGACGCCGGTGACGAAGGTCAGTTTGGGGTCGATCCGCACGTCGTTGAGGTCGAGAAGGCGGGCGTTTTCCTGTTCCAGCTGCAGCGCGGCTTCGCGCCAGGCCTGCATGCGCCGAAGCTCCCTCCGAAGCTCTTGGTTTTGTTCGTAGATCTTGGCGTAGCTCTGGAAGTCCGACGTAATGTCAGCGACCGTGCGGACCGGCGCGAGCGCCCAGTCGAAGCTCGGCACGACGCTGTCGACGATGGCGGCGCGCAGCCGCTCGACGCGGGGGTTATCGATCCGCCAGAGGACGAAGGTGCCGATCAGGACAAGCAGCAGCAGGCCGACGACGAGCCGCCGGAGCGGGCCGGTAAACTCCTCTGCCTTGCCTTTGTCGCGCGCCAAGCGATTGCCTCCTGACCCCGGTTTGCCAGCCGCCCGTCAACGGGCTGGCGCCCGTGTTCGTTCAGCTGTCGTAATCGATCACGTGCCTGAGCTGTTTTTCATACTCTAGCGCCTTGCCAGTGCCCAGCGCCACACAATTGAGCGACTCGTCCGCGACCGAGATGGCCAGGCCGGTCTGTTCGCGCAGCGCCAGGTCGAGCTCGCCCAGAAGGGCGCCGCCGCCGGTCAGCATCACGCCCCGGTCGACGATATCGGCGGCCAGGTCGGGCGGGGTGGCTTCGAGCGCGGTCATCACCGCCTCGCAGATCTGCTGGACGGGTTCGGCCAATGCCTCCGCCACCTGCGCCTGGGAGATCTCGGTTTCCTTCGGCACGCCGTTCAGAAGGTCGCGACCCCGGATCTGCATCGAGGCGCCGCGGCCATCGTCGGGCATACGGGCGGTGCCGATGGATGTCTTGATCCGCTCGGCGGTGGATTCCCCGATCAGCAGGTTCTGCTGGCGGCGGAGGTAGGAGATGATCGCCTCGTCCATGCGGTCGCCGCCGACCCGGACGGAGCGGGCATAGACGATGTCGCCCAGCGACAGGACGGCGACCTCGGTCGTCCCGCCGCCGATATCGACGACCATGTTGCCGGTCGGGTCGGTGATCGGCATGCCGGCCCCGATGGCCGCCGCGATGGGTTCGGCGATCAGCCCCGCGCGCCGGGCGCCGGCCGAGAGGACCGACTGGCGGATGGCGCGCTTTTCAACGGGCGTCGCGCCGTGCGGGACGCAGACGATGATCTTGGGCTTGGAGAAGGTAGAGCGTTTGTGAACCTTGCGGATGAAGTGCTTGATCATCGCCTCGGCGGTGTCGAAATCGGCGATGACGCCTTCGCGCATCGGCCGGATCGCCTCGATCGAGCCGGGGGTCCGGCCGAGCATCAGCTTGGCGTCCTCCCCCACGGCGAGCACTTTCTTCACCCCATCCTTCACGTGATAGGCAACCACCGACGGCTCGCTCAGGATCACGCCACGCCCCTTTACGTAGACGAGCGTGTTCGCCGTACCCAGATCAATCGCCATGTCGGAAGAGAAGAGCCCCCCGAAGCCTCCGAAACCTGCCATCTTCGCCCCTAACAGTCCGGCGCATTGAAGCCGCGCCTGATCGTATAACGCGCAATCTTATAGGGGGGCGCCTTGTTGGTTGAAAGGCGAAATCCACATGATCTGGGCCTGTTGCCGATCTGACGCTGCATCCCCTATACGCCGCGGGGTCGAGTTGGTGCGGAAGGTGCCCCGAGGAATGAGGCTGAGCTTGCTGGACCGGCTGCTCGTGCGGGCGGTGGAACTCTATATGCGGCGGTCGTTTAGGGGCCTTGTGAAGCGGCGGATCAAGCGTGCCAAGGGGTTGAACGGCAAGTTTTCGCTCGCCGTTCCCCTTTCCGCGGATGACAAGTTCCTGTGGCGCAAGATCTTCGACCACGATCCGCGTTTCCCGATCATTTCCGACAAGCTGGAATTGCGGACTTGGATCGCGGCGGAGGGGATCGACGTTGCCCTGCCGAAGGTCCACTGGGTCGGGCGGGAGGCGGCGGAGATCCCGTCAGAGCTTTTGATCGGGCGCTTCGTCGCGAAGGCCAATCACGGAAGCGGGACGAACCTGTTCATCGAGAACGAGGCGGATGCCGGGGCAAAGCTGCGCGATCTGGGGCCGGAATGGCTGGCGCTCGATTACGGGAGGAAGACCCATGAATGGGGCTATTTCGGGATCGACCGCCGTCTTTTCATTGAAGAGCGGGTGGGAGGTACCTTTGCGGATGTCGATGTGGTTCGGGCCCTCACGATGGGATCCTGGATCGGGCGGGTCGTGCGGACGGTGGATCTGTTCGGCACCAAGCTGGGCCAGGTCTATGACCCGGCTCCGGACGGTGACGGGCTTGTGCTGTCGGAACGCGCGCCCAGCGTTTGCAACGGGGTGTCGGACAAGCCGCTGCCCGGAACGTGGGACCGCATGCTGGAGATCGCGCGCGAGATTGGGGAGCGGTTCGACCACATGCGGGTGGATTTTCTGACCGATGGCAGCGCGATCTGGTTGAGCGAGCTGACGGTCTACAATCAAGGGGGCTTCATCACGCTCGCTGGCGAGGATCCGGAGAGCCGGGTTTCCAAGGCGTGGGATATCCGGACGTCCTGGTTCCTGACGACGCCGCAGACGGGCTGGCGCCGCCTTTACGCTTGGCGCCTGCGGCTGATCCTTGACCGGGCGGCGGAGGCCTGAGCCCCCGCCGCTGGCCGGTCACCCCACGTCGCGATAGCCCACCGTCTTGAGATCGGCGCCGGGATTGGCGCTTTGCCGGCGGACGATCAGGCGGTTGAGCGCGTTGATATAGGCCTTGGCCGAGGCGACGACGGTATCGGTGTCGCTGGCCTGGCCGGTGGCGATGCGCCCGTCCTCCTCAAGCCGTACGGTGACGGTGCCTTGGGCGTCGGTGCCGCCGGTCACGGCGTGGACCTGATAGAGCTGCAGGCGCCCGCCATGGGGATAGACCGCCTTGATCGCGTTGAAGAGCGCGTCGATGGGGCCGTCGCCGGTTTCCTCGACGCTTTTCTCCTCGCCCTCGCGGATCAGGGTCAGCTTGGCGCGCTGGGGCCCTTCGGTGCCGCAGCGGACCTCGAGGCTCTTGAGTTGCAGCGTCTCCTGCCCGTCCGCCGTCTGTTCGGAAACCAGCGCGATCAGGTCTTCGTCGTAGACTTCCTTCTTGCGATCGGCGAGCGCCTTGAAGCGGACGAAGACGTCCTGCAGCTGGTTGTCGGCCAGATCGAAGCCCAGATCCTTGAGCTTTGACCGCAGCGCGGCGCGGCCCGAATGCTTGCCCATCACGAGCGACGTTTCGGACAGGCCCACATCCTCAGGCCGCATGATCTCGAACGTCTCGGCGTTCTTGAGCATGCCGTCCTGGTGGATCCCGCTTTCATGGGCGAAGGCGTTCTTGCCGACGATGGCCTTGTTGAACTGGACGGCAAAGCCCGACACGGCGGCGACCCGACGCGAGATATGCATGATCTTTGTCGTGTCGATGCCCGTCTCGAACGGCATGATGTCACCGCGGACCTTCATGGCCATCACGACCTCTTCGAGGGCCGTGTTGCCCGCGCGTTCGCCTAACCCGTTGATCGTGCACTCGATCTGGCGGGCCCCGCCTTCGACGGCGGCAAGAGAATTCGCCGTCGCCATGCCAAGGTCGTTGTGGCAGTGGGTCGCAAAGATGATCTCGTCCGCGCCCGGAACCTCGCGGATCAGCATCCGGATCAGGTCGGCCGATTCCACAGGTGCGGTGTAGCCGACCGTATCGGGGATGTTGATCGTGGTCGCACCCGCCTTGATCGCGATTTCCACGACGCGCTTGAGGTAATCCTCTTCCGTTCTTGTCGCATCCATCGGCGACCATTGGACGTTGTCGCAGAGATTGCGGGCATGGGTGACGGTCTGGTGGATCAGGTCCGCCATCTGGTCCTGATCCAGGTTCGGGATCGCGCGGTGGAGCGGCGAGGTGCCGATAAACGTATGAATACGCGGCTTTTTCGCGTGCTGCACGGCCTCCCAACAGCGGTCGATATCCTTGAGGTTGGCCCGCGCAAGGCCGCAGATCACGGCGTTCTTGGCGTTCTTCCCGATCTCGCTGACGGCCTGGAAATCCCCTTCCGAGGCGATGGGAAAGCCGGCCTCGATGATGTCGACGCCCATCTCGTCCAGAAGCCCCGCAATCTCGAGCTTTTCCGCATGGCTCATCGTGGCGCCGGGGCTTTGTTCGCCGTCGCGCAGGGTGGTGTCGAAGATCAGGACGCGGTCTTTGGTATCGGTCATCTTTCGTCCCCCTCAGATACGGTCTTTGGGTGCGGCGGGTTGCCCGCTGTCACCGGTGTTGGCTTCGCCCTTGGGCTCGATCAGCAGGACCTTGCACTCCTGCTCTGCCCGTGGCCGATGCACCTGGCCTGCAGGCACGACGACCAGCTCTCCCGCGCCGACCGTGACGGGATCGGCGCCCTCGTAGTCCATCGTCATCTCGCCATCGAGGACGAGGAAGAAATCGTCGGTGTCGTCATGTTTGTGCAGCGGGAATTCCCCTTGGAATTTCACCACCATAACGTCGTTGGTATTGTAGTCGGCGACGACCTTCGGATCCCAGTGGGAGTCGAATTGCGCCAGCTTTTCAGCCAGGTTTATCGCTTTCATCTTGTGTGTCCTTCTGCGTCTTAGCTTTGATCCGGCGCTGATCCCCCCTGAGCGGTCGCGCCGAAAGGCACGCTCAGAGGCGGCTAAGAAGAAGGAGGGCGCGCAGCAGGCGGGCCGGGATATGAGGCTGCGTCGTCATGATGCGCAGTATATCGCGGGTTTTGCGGCTGGGAAGTCACGAATTTCGCGGGCTTGGACTTTCGCCGGGACGGGCTAGCTCGGCCCATCATGGAACGGGTTTTGGTGATCGGGGCGTCGGGCGGCATCGGCTCTGCCATCGCGGCAGAGGCGGCGCGGCAGGGGGCCGAGGTGACGGGTCTGTCGCGGTCGGGCGACGGGCTGGACGTCACGGATGAGGCGTCGGTGGAGCGGGTTCTGGGCGCGCTGGAGGGGCCGTTCGATCTGATCTTCGTGGCGACGGGCGCGCTGGTCGTGAACGGGCACGAGCCGGAAAAGGCTTTCGCGTCGGTGACTTACAACGGGTTCGCCGATCAGTTCGCGGTGAACGCGATCGGCCCTGCGCTGGTGCTGAAGCATTCCCTGCGGCTTTTGCCGAAGGAGGGGTGGTCGGTCTTTGCGGCGCTTTCGGCCCGGGTGGGGTCGATCGGGGACAACAAGATCGGCGGGTGGCACGCCTATCGGGCGGCGAAGGCGGCGCTGAACCAGATCCTGCACGGGGCGGCGATCGAGATGGCCCGGACCCACAAGGACGCGATCTGTCTGGCGCTGCATCCGGGCACGGTGGAGACGGCGTTCACCGCGAAATATGCGGGGCGCCACAAGACGGTGTCGGCGGCGGAGGCCGCTCAGAATCTGTTAAGAGTGGTTAACGAAGCGTTACCGGAGCGCTCGGGCGGCTTTTACGATTACGCGGGGGAGGAGATCCCCTGGTGAAGCTCATCCTTGTCCTCGGCGACCAACTTACCCCCAGCCTGTCGGCTTTGCGCGAGGGCGACAAGGCCGCTGACGTCGTGGTGATGGCGGAGGTCGCTGACGAGGCGTCTTATGTGAAGCATCACCCCAAGAAGATCGCGTTCCTTTTTGCGGCCATGCGGAAATTCGCGAAGCGCCTGGAAGAAGACGGCTGGCGCGTCGCCTATACGCGGCTCGATGACGAGGATAACGCGGGATCCATTGACGGGGAGTTACTGCGCCGGGCGGACGAATTCGGCGCCAAGGAGGTCATCGCGACCGAGCCGGGGGAATGGCGGCTGATCTCGATCCTCGAGGATATGCCGATCCCCGTGCACCAGTTCCAGGACGACCGGTTCATCGCCAGCCACAAGGAGTTCGAGGAATGGGCAGAGGGCCGCAAGGAACTGCGGATGGAGTGGTTCTACCGCGAGATGCGTCGGAAGACCGGGCTGCTGATGGACGGGGACCAACCGGTTGAAGGGAAATGGAATTTCGACCACGACAACCGGAAGCCGCCACCCGATGGCGTCGATTTCTCGGGGCCGATGCAGTTCACGCCGGATGAGGTGGTGGAAGAGGTTCTGGACCTGGTCGAGCGGCGCTTCGGCAACCATTTCGGCGACCTGCGCCCCTTCTGGTTCGCCACCGATCAGGAGCAGGCGCGGCGGCAGCTGACGCGGTTCGTCAAGCACGCGTTGCCCAGTTTCGGCGATTATCAGGACGCGATGATGACGGGCGAGCCGTTCCTGTGGCACTCGATCGTGAGCCTCTACATCAATGCGGGGCTGCTGGGGCCGCTGGAGGTCTGCGAGGCGGCCCGTGACGCCTACAAGGCCGGTGACGCGCCGATCAACGCGGTCGAGGGGTTCATCCGGCAGATCATCGGCTGGCGGGAATATATGCGGGGGATCTATTTCCTTGAGGGGCCGGATTATACGGGGCGGAATTTCCTGAAGCATGACAGGGACTTGCCCGGCTTCTACTGGGGCGGGCGGACGAAGATGCATTGCATCAGCGAGGCGGTCGGCCAGACCCAGAGAGAGGCCTATGCCCACCATATCCAGCGGCTGATGGTGACGGGGAACTTCGCGCTGCTGGCCGGGATCGACCCGCATCAGGTGCATGAATGGTATCTGGAGGTCTATGCCGACGCCTATGAGTGGGTCGAGGCGCCGAACGTCATCGGGATGAGCCAGTATGCCGATGGCGGGATCGTTGGGTCGAAGCCGTATATCTCGTCGGGCGCCTACATCAACCGGATGTCAAACTATTGTAAAAGCTGCGATTATTCGGTGTCGACGAAGACGGGCGAGGGGGCGTGCCCGTTCAACCTGCTCTACTGGCATTTCATCGACCGCCATTTCGAGACCTTCGAGGACAATCCCCGGATGGGGAACATGACCCGGACCTGGGCGCGGATGGATGACGCGAAGAAAGAGACCATCCGCAGCGAGGCCGAGGCGTGGCTGAAGCGGATGGAGGCGGGGGAAGAGGTCTGATCGGGGTGGCGGCACTCCGTCGGCTTTTGGTCGGCTTTCTGTCGGACATGTTTTTGCGGGGCTTTGGCTAAGTCCTTGATTTTTCGCGGTCGCGCTGGTTGCGGCGGCGTTGATCCATAAGTCGCGACGTATCGGTCGGTGGGACGGATAAGTGACACCTTATGGGTTCGGGTGCGGGTCCTCGGGTTGCGACTGATGAGTGCGGGTGTTGCATGGCGCGGACGGTAACGGAGCCGTTGCCGCAACGTGCGGAGTGTCGAGTTGCAGCGCCGGGGATGGCGGCTCGGCGCTCCCTTGCGGGCGCTTCTCGCTGGGGCCGAAGAGCGCCCGCAAGGGAGCGATGAGGGGCCGTCAGAGGCTGGCGCGGATGAATACGCCCGGCCGGGTCACGTTCAGTTGCTTTCCGGGACGCTCTCTTCGGTGGTCTCGGGCTGGGGCGCGTCTTCCGATCCCTCGGTGTCAGCCGCCTCCGTCTCGGGCGCGGGATCATCCGGCACCGCCGCGTCCGACGGGGCTTCGGCGGGGGTCGGCGTCTCAGGCGCCTCCTCGCCTTCCGCGCTGGCTGAGGTCGCGAGGACGCCGTCGGTCCATTCGCCGGTCGCCTCCTCTCCGGAGGCGAAGCGCATCGTGCCTTCGCCCGAGCGGCGGCCGTTTTCGAACGTGCCTTCGTAGACGTCGCCGTTGGCGTAGGTGGCGATGCCCTGGCCGCTCATCTCGCCGTCGCGCCAGTCGCCGGTATAGGTGAAGCCACCGGGCATGGTGATCGTGCCCTGGCCGTGGCGGCGCCCGGCGAGGAAGTCGCCCTCGTAGACCGTGCCGTCGGCATAGGTCGCGATACCCTGCCCCTCGCGCTGGCCTTCGGACCATTCGCCTTCGTAGCGGTAGCCGTCGGGGTAGACCATGACGCCGAAGCCGTGGTTCTGGGCGGCCCGGAAGCCGCCGGTATAGACGATGCCGCCGTCATAGGTGGCGGTGCCTTCGCCGTCGATCACGCCCTCGACCCAGTTGCCCTGGTAGGTGGCGCCGTTGGCGTAGGTGATCTTGCCCTCGCCATGGGCCACATCGTCGGCGAAGGTGCCGACATAGACCGAACCGTCGGGATAGGTCGCCTCGCCTTCGCCCGCGATGCGGCCTTCGGCCCAGTCGCCGGTATAGCGGAACCCGTCGGCGCCGGTGAAGGTGCCGGTGCCATGGCGGCGATCACCCGAGAACGTGCCCTCGTAGACGTCGCCGTTGGCGTAGGTCATGCGGCCCTCGCCCTCGCGCTTGCCGGCGGTCAGCGTGCCTTCGTAGATGTCACCATTGGGTTGGGTGAGGGTGCCTTGCCCCTCGATCTCGCCGCTGACGAAGGTGCCGGTGTAGCTGAAGCCGTCGGGGAGTGTCAGGGTGCCTTGCCCGTTGCGTTCGTCGCCCTTGAGTTCGCCCTCATAGGTCGAGCCGTCGGCATAGGTGATTGTGCCGCTGCCCTCCTTGGTGCCGTTCAGCCAGTCGCCGGTATAGACGTAGCCCGAGGGCGCGCGCATCGTGCCGGTGCCGTGATGGGCGGCGTTGAGGAAGCCGCCTTCGTAGATCACGCCGTTGGCGTATTCGGCGATGCCTTCGCCGGTGATCTTGCCGTCGGTCCACTGGCCTTCATAGGTGCCGCCATCGGCGAAGGTGATCTTGCCGATGCCTTCTGGCTTGCCGGCGGCGAACTGGCCTTCGTAGACGGATCCGTTGGGGAATTCGGCGATGCCGTTGCCGCGGATCTCACCCTCGACCCAGTCGCCTGTATAGACGTAGCCGTTGGGCAGGCGGTAGGTGCCCTGCCCGTGCTGGCGGCCGTCGCGGAAGGTGCCTTCGTAGACGCCGCCGTCTTCGTATTGCTTGGTGATGACGCCGCCATCGGGCTCCGGCACGGTCTGCGCGGCGGGCTCTGCGCCCGGTGTCTCCTGCGCCGGTGCGGCGGTCGCAGCGAAGATCGCCAGCGCGGCTGTCGTCGCGAAATACGGCCTTGCCATCATACGGCTGTCCTTTTCCCCCGGTGAGCCCCTGGGACGAACGGTAGAGGAGCGGCGGGCGGCGGGCAACGGTGAACGCAGCGCTTTCCTGTCGCTGTGGGTCTGCTACATCGGAGGGCATGGATGGATCGGGGATCAGTGGCGATCGCTTCCGGGTGCTGCTGGGGCAGCTCAACCCGGTGATGGGCGATCTGGCGGGCAACGCGGCCAAGGCGCGCGCGGCCTGGGACGAGGGACGCGCGCGGGGGGTGGACCTGGTCGCGCTGCCAGAGATGTTTCTGACCGGTTACCAGCCGCAGGACCTGATCCGGAAGCAGGCCTTTGTGCTGGACGCGGCCGAACATCTGGACCGGCTGATGGCAGAGTGCGCGGATGGGCCGGCGCTGGCGATCGGGGCGCCGTATGTGGACGGCGTGCGGCTGCACAACGCCTATCACGTGCTGCATGGGGGGCAGGTGATCAGCCGGTCGCTCAAGCACTTCCTGCCGAATTTCAACGTCTTCGACGAGGTGCGGGTGTTCAACCGTGGGGGCGTCGAGGGCCCTTGGACCATCGGCAATCACGGGCCGCGGATCGGCAACCCGGTTTGCGAGGATGCGTGGTATCCGGACGTGACCGAGACGATGGCCGAATGCGGGGCGGAGGTGTTCATCGTCCCCAACGGGTCGCCCTATTTCCGGGACAAGTTCGAGATCCGGCTGAACCAGATGGTGAGCCGCGTGGTCGAGACGGGGCTGCCGCTGGTCTATCTGAACATGGTCGGCGGGCAGGACGATCAGGTTTTCGACGGCGGGTCCTTCGTGCTGGACCGGCACGGGGCGCTGATGATGCAGTTCCCGGTCTTCGAGGAGCATCTGGGCGAGGTCGTGTTCGAGCGGCGGGAGGACGGCTGGCATCCTCTGAAGGGCGAGATGGCGGTGCTGCCCGGATCGCTGGAACAGGATTACCGGGTGATGGTTCTGGCGCTGCGGGATTACCTGGGCAAAACCGGGTTTTCGAAGGTGCTGCTGGGGTTGTCCGGGGGGGTGGATTCGGCGCTGGTGGCGGCCATCGCGGTGGATGCGCTGGGGCCGGAGAACGTGCGCTGTGTGATGCTGCCGTCGGAATACACCTCTGCCGCGTCGCTGGAGGATGCGGCGCGGGCGGCGGCGCTGTTGGGCGTGCGGCTGGACGAGGTGTCGATCGAGGGCGCGCGGGCGGCGGTGGAAGAGGCGCTGGCGCCGCTTTTCGAGGGCCGCGCGGCGGATATCACCGAGGAGAATATCCAGTCGCGGCTGCGCGGGCTGATGCTGATGGCGCAGTCGAACAAGTTCGGGGAGATGCTGCTGACGACCGGCAACAAGTCCGAGGTCGCGGTGGGCTATGCCACGATCTATGGCGACATGTCGGGCGGCTACAATCCGATCAAGGACCTCTACAAGACGCGGGTTTTCGAGATCTGCCGCTGGCGGAACGCCAACTGGCGGGACTGGATGAAGGGCCCGGAGGGGGAGGCGGTGCCGGTGGCGATCATCGACAAGCCGCCGTCGGCCGAGCTGCGGGCGGATCAGAAGGACGAGGATTCGCTGCCGCCCTACGAGGTGCTGGACGGGATCCTGAAGATGCTGGTCGACGAGGAGAAATCCGTCGCCGATTGCGTCGCCGCCGGATACGACCGGGAGGTCGTGAAGAAGGTGGAGCACCTGCTCTATATCAGCGAATACAAGCGGTTTCAGTCGGCGCCGGGCGCGCGTCTGTCGCCGCGGGCCTTCTGGCTGGACCGGCGTTACCCGATCGTCAACCGCTGGCGCGATCCCAGCGGGTAGCGTCTTTCGGGGCGCTCGGCGCGCCCTTGCGGGCGCGTCTCGCTTGGGGCCGAAGAGCGTCCGTCAGGACGCGATGAGGGGCCGGTCAGAGAAGGCGGCCCTGCGGGGTTCTGCGCGCCTTTCCGGGCCGGGCGGTTCAGCCCCGGCATCGATCGACAGGATCTTGCCGGGCAGGGAAAACCCGATCTTCGTGCGACCGGTCGGCGCGGGCAACTGGCGGAGCACGCCGTCCCGCTCTTCCACCAGGTCGCGCACGAGGATCATCGCGGGATGGGCATCGGCCGCGTTACGGCGGGGGATGATCGCGCGGCCGTCCGAACGAAGATCGCTTGCCGGTCCGATCCCGTCATCGGTGAGGGTGAACCAAAGCTGATCGCCGCTGATGGGATCGGGTTCAACCCCGAGCTCGACGGTCGACTGCGCGTAGCGCAAGGTCACTTCGAACAAATTGCGCAAAATGAGCTGCAGGGCCACCCGGTCCGCATGGAGCGTGGCGTCGGGGAACCGGATGGCGAATTGTCCCTCGGGGTCGAGAACGCCCGTCACTTCCCGGCAGATGTGATCGAGGGCGAGGTCCGAGGGCGTGTCGGTTTCGAGGTCGATGGACTCGGCCTTGCGCAGGATGCCCTCCATATGCCTCAGCGCGGTCGAGGCGGTGTCTTCCACCATCTGCAGCTGTCCGACCTTTTCGTCACCGAGATCAAGGAAGCCGTCCTTGATCAGGCCGACCAGGCCAAGGATCGTCTGGAACGGACCGCGCATGTCCTGCGCGGCCATGGCAGAGAACAGGCGCAGGTCATCGACCATGCCCGACAGGCGCGCCCGGTCGGCAACGGCGTCGAATTCCCGCGCCTTGTAGGCAGAGATATCGACGGCGCTGCCGACGATCGTTCTGACCGCTCCGCACCGGTCGAAGATGGGCGACAGCGTGGTCTGGTACCATTTTGCCCCGGTCGGAAGCTCGAGCAGTTCTTCGTAGATATGCTCCTTCCCGCTGTCGCGGCAGGTCGCGTAGTGATCGCAGACCGCATCGGCGATGCGCGGCGGCAGCGCGGCGTGGGCCGGCCGGCCGGCCACATCGGCATTTCGCAGGCCGCTGAAGGCTTCGTGTCGCGGATTGAGGTGCCGGATGAGAAAGCCGCCATCCGGGGCGACCTCGATAAGGAACATGATCTGGCTGATCGCGTCGATCAGGCGCTCAAGCTCTGCCCCCCGGCAGTTGTTGGTCGTTCTGTCCATTGCGATTTCCCCCGTCGCCACGCGGAAGGCGCGGCGACACGAGGAAAGCAGACGGTGATGAAGAAACCCCTAACAGGCCCCGGGCTCAGCCGAGGAACTGGTAGCTGACGGGGACGTAATGGAACCCCTCGCCGCGCGTTTCGACAAAGCCCGCCGCGGGGAAGGGCATGTGGTAGCCGATGATCGGGAAGCGGTCGGTCGCGGCCATGTCGAGGATGCGGCGGCGCGAGGCGGCGGCGGCTTCCTTGTCCATGTCGAACCGCACCTCCCAATCCGGGTAGCCGAGCGACCAGACATAGTGGTTGGCGAGGTCGGCGATCAGCAGGATCTGCTGGCCTCCGGATTCGATCATGTAAGTCATGTGGCCCGGCGTGTGGCCGAAGGCGGCGACGGCGGTGATGCCGGTGCGGACCTCGGCCCCGTCGTCGATCATCTGGAACTGGTCCTGAAGCGGCAGGACGTTGTTCGTGACGGCATCGTTGGGGTTGGCCGTCCAGTGGTCGAATTCGGCCTGGCCGGTGATGTGGACGGCCTCTGCATAGGTGGCGGCGCCGTCGGTCATCAGGCCGCCGACATGGTCGGGATGCATGTGGGTGATGACGACATGGGTGATGTCGGCGGGCGCATAGCCCGCGTCGGAGAGGGCCGTGATGAGGCCGCCCTGGCCGAGGCCGGTGTCGAAGAGGATCCGCTCGGACCCGGTATCGACGAGCGTGGGGGTGAAGAAGAAATGGCCGGCCTCGGGGCTGATGAAGTTTTCCTGCGAGACGCGGTCGAATTCTTCTTCGGAGACGTTCATGCCGAAGATGCTCTGGGGGTCGTCGTCGCGGGCGGTGTGGGCGTCGAGGAGGGTGATGACCCGGAACTCGCCCAGCTGGAAGGCGCGGTTGGTGGGCAGCGCGCTGGCTTCGTGGCCGGCCGCGCGGGTGACGCGCGGGGTGAGGGCGAGCGCGGGGGCGGCAAGGCCTGTGGCGAGGGTCTGGCGGCGGGTGAGCATGGGTGGTCCTCCTGTTGTTGGGCAGGAAGGTAGGGCGTTTGGCCGCAGGGAAAGGGGGGATCACGGGGATGCGAGGGCGGGGGCTCGGCGCTCCCTTGCGGGCGCTTCTCGCTCGGGGCCGAAGAGCGCCCGTCAGGGAGCGATGAGGGGCCCGTCAGAGGCGGACGAGGAGTTTGCCGGTATTGGCGCCCTCGAACAGCAGGTTCAGGGCCTCGGGGGCCTTATCCAGCCCGTCGACCACGTGGGTCGGCATCCGCAGCGTGCCGTCGGCCATCCAGCGGGCGAGGTCCTGCGTGATCGCGGGGAAATCGGCCAGGTGGTCGAGGATGATGAAGCCGCGGATGGTCAGGCGGCGGTTCACGATCTCTCCGAAGCGGTAGGGGCCGGGAACGGGGTCGGTCGCGTTGTAGGCGGAGATCAGGCCGCAGATCGTCAGGCGGGCGAAATCCTTCATGTTGGCGAGGGCGGCGTCGAGGACGGGGCCGCCGACATTCTCGAAATGCAGGTCGATCCCCTTGGGCGCGTGGGCGCGCAGGGCCTTGGCGACATCCTCTGTCTTGTAGTTGATCGCGGCAGCGTAGCCGTAGTGGTCCACCAGCGCCGCGCATTTCTCGTCCGTTCCGGCGATGCCGATGGGATGGGCGCCGTGGGCCCGGGCGATCTGCCCCGCCATGATCCCGACCGACCCCGCCGCGCCGCTGATCGAGACGACCTCCCCCGCCTGCAGCCCGCCGATCTTCAGCAGGCCCAGATGGGCGGTGGGGCCGGCGACGCTGAGGATGGCGAAGGCCTCGGCCATATCGGCGCCCTTGGGCAGGGGGAAGGGGGCGAAGCCCTTGCCGTCGGTGACGAACCGCGCGGCCCAGGGGCCGATGCCGCTGAGATGGGTGCCTTCGGGAAACTGCGGATGGCGGCTTTTCGTGACCTCGCCCAGAAGGACGCCGCGCATGGGACCCCCGATTTGCACGTTATCGGTGTAGAGCGCGCCCTCGGTCAGCCAGACCCGGTTGGTGGCGTCGAGCGAGAGATAGCGCGTGGCGACCTCCACCTCCCCCTCGGCGGGCTCGGGGAGGGGGGTGTCCTCGAGCGAGAACGTCTCCCCCGTGATCGGCCCGGTGGGGCGGGTCCGGTAGATCCAGGTGGGGGTGGTTTGGGGCATGGGGTGCTCTCAGTGAAGAAATAGTACTATCAGGTCCCACAAAAGAGGCAATCTGTCCTCCTTGCTAAGATTTCAAAAGTAGAAGCCGAGCGAAGCAAGAAGTTTCGCTAAGCTGCCAATCTATCAACTAACTCTGTATATAGACGTCTCCTGAACGTATTTTAGCTACGAGGGTGAGCTAACTGGAGCTGTCTCCACTCATATCATTTCTTCACTACCATTCCTTCAATAAAAGTAGAGCGACCCCTTTGTGTAAGACTTAGAAATTCAGAAACCCCACCCGCGACCGTCTTTGATACTTTTGTTGAGATTAGGCCAAGTGCAACAAGTTGAACTTTAATTCTTATCTTATCCGTTTCGTTAATCTTCGCTGGTTCATAATCGGCCCCTGCTTCCTTCATGGCCTGTTGCAGGCCATACAAGATAAAAGAGTCTGGTCGAGCTTGATCCAGCTGACCGGCAACTCCTAGAAAAATCTGCCTCCACGACAAAGAAGCTGTCCTTGGCGTATATACTGAATTGCCGCGCCCATTATAATATCTCGACTCGTATCTGAATTCAAAGCTGTCATCAAAATCTGCTATATCATCGAGAGGTGGATTTTGAGCCTTTCGGAGTTTTGCGATCTCTTCGCGCAGCTCTACGTTCTCTTGAAGAGCTTTGTTGCTCTGTTCCAGAACGCTGTCACTTGCGGCGCTATCACCACGGATCCATCCTACTTGAGGAAGATCATTAAATGCATGTATAAGTGACTTTAATACCAAAGGTTCAAGTTCTTGTCGGTTGCTCCAAGTCTTTACTAGTCTGCCGCTCATAACCTTCGTTCGAAATGTATCGAGTGCATTGAGGATGTTCTGATCTATATCACTCTTGCCAACTGGTATCTGACTGGGGTCACTATGAACAAATGCGATAACTACTTTTCCAGTTTCAACGGCATAATCATATTCTCGTTCAGTGTAGCTAATGCCCTCCGAATCTATTGATCCATAACGCCCACCCATGATCAAGAGATAATAGTCACACTCATCAATAACCTTCTTGATATAGTCGAGTTGATTTATATCTGCGGCCGGAAAAAGTTCCATGCCAGCAGGGATGTGTTTTAAGTCGAGAATATTACGAATAGCGTCTTGCCGCTCATCCATTAGGTCTCGAAATGTAGATGAAACAAATACTTGATACTTCTTCTGCGACATCATTAATAACCGGCCAAGCTAACTCATGCCCAGCCATGCCCTTCTCCTGCAAGAACTCTACCTAAGATTGCTTTATCTGGTCTCCATGTCTAGTGCGATTTTCCTCCCAGCGTAAGCCTCATTCTATTGGTGCGCTCAACTGAGCGATGCCAAATTTGCCTGTATCGCTAAACCGCTTTGCTTATCTGTCGAGACGGTTTGCGTCCTAGGGACTAGGTCCAAAGAGCCTTTAGCAACTCTCACTCCCACCACCGATCCACCTCTGCGATATCGTCATCCGACCACCCGAAGTGGTGGGCGAATTCGTGGATCGTCACGTGGGCGACCAGCTCGGGGAGGGTGGTGCCGGGGCGCTCTTCCAGCTCGGCCAGGATCGGGCGGCGGAAGAGCCAGACGGTGTCGGGGCTGAGCGGCTGGTCGAAGCTCGACTTCTCGGTCAGGGGGATCCCGTCGTAGAGGCCCGTGATCTCCCACTTCTCGTCCGCGTCGCCCGGCACCTCCATCAGGTCGTCGGGGATGAAGTCGGCCGCGACGATGGCGACCGCGGCCGCGGGCCCGGCGAAGGGGGCGGGGAGGGCCGCGATGGTGCGGCGGGCGATCTCTTCGATCTCGTCCAGGGTGGGGTCGGCCATGGCCCGTCATATGGACAAAAGTCCCCTCTCGTGAAAGAGGCGGGGCCAAGGAGATTGTCAGATGGTCACGACGCGTTTCGCCCCCTCGCCCACGGGATACCTGCATATCGGCAACCTGCGTGCGGCGCTGTTCAACTATGCCATCGCGCGCAAGGCCGGCGGCACCTTCATCCTGCGGATCGACGACACCGATCCGGAGCGGTCGAAGGAAGAGTATGTGGAGGCGATCCGGGAGGATCTGCAGTGGTTGGGGCTGGACTGGGACCGGGAAGAGCGGCAGTCGGAGCGGCTGGACCGCTATGCGGCGGCGCAGGCGCGGCTGGTCGAGATGGGGCGGCTTTATGAGTGTTTCGAGACCCCGACCGAGCTGGATCTGAAGCGGAAGAAGCAGCTGAACATGGGCAAGCCGCCGGTTTACGATCGGGCGGCGCTGGATCTGTCGGAGGACGAGAAGGCGGCGTTGCGGGCCGAGCGGGCGCCCCATTGGCGGTTCAAGCTGGACCGGGAGCGGATCGAGTGGGCGGACGGGATCCTTGGGGAGATTTCGATCGACGCGGCGAGCGTGTCGGACCCGGTGCTGATCCGGGGGGACGGGCAGGTGCTCTATACGCTGGCGTCGGTGGTGGATGATACCGAGATGGGCGTGACGGATGTGGTGCGCGGGTCGGATCATGTGACGAACACGGCGACCCAGATCCAGATGATCGAAGCGCTGGGCGGGGATGTGCCGCGGTTCGCGCATCATTCGCTGCTGACGGGCCCGCAGGGGGAGGCGCTGTCGAAGCGGCTGGGGACGCTGGCGCTGCGGGATCTGCGGGCGGAGGGGATCGCGCCGGAGGCGGTGCTGTCGCTGATGTCGCGGCTGGGATCGTCGGACCCGGTGGAGTTGCGGGCGGACGTGGCCGAGGTGGTCGAGGGGTTCGATCTGGCGAAATTCGGCGCGGCGCCGACGAAGTTCGACAAGGCCGATCTGGGGCCGCTGACGGCGCGGCACATCGCGTCGTTGCCGTTCGGCGCGGTGGCGGATCGGGTTTCGGCGGCTGGGGTGCCGGACGCGCTGGCCGAGCGGTTCTGGGGCGTCGTGCGCGAGAACATCGCGACTTTGGACGAGATCGAGGGCTGGTGGCGGGTCTTCTCCGACGGGGCCGAGGCGGAGGTCGCCGAGGAGGACCGAGAGTTCGTGACGAGCGCTTTCGAGATGCTGGGCGAACCGCCCTATGACGACGCCACGTGGGCGGACTGGACCGGCCGCGTGAAAGAGGCGACGGGGCGCAAGGGCAAGGGCCTGTTCATGCCGCTGCGGCTGGCCGTGACGGGCCGGGCGCGGGGGCCCGAGATGGCCGACGTGATGCCGCTGTTGCAGGGGAAGCCGGGGCTTTAACGCCCCAGAACGCGGTCGATCTCGGCCATCGTATCGGGCGGCAGGGGGCCGTGCTGGAGGGCCGCCGCCGTCTCTTCGATCTGGTCGGGCGTTCGGGCGCCGGGGATCGGGACGGCGCGGTCGGATCTGGCGAGGAGCCAGCAGAGCGCGCCCTGGGCCAGCGTGCGGCCGCCGGTCTGGAGCAGGTCGCGGACCGCGTCGAGGCTGGCCAGGTGGGCCGGGTTGACCCGGCCGTTTTCGAAGAAATCGCGTGAGGCGCGGGTGGTGGCGCGGACGTCGTCGGCGGCCATCTGCGTGGTCGCGTCGAACTTGCCGGTCAGGATGCCCATGGCAAGCGGTGATCGGATGAGGGCGATCAGGTTATTCGCCTCGGCGATGGCCTGCATCCGGGGTGCATCGTGGACGACATTCATCGCGAATTGGGTGGCGTTGACGCCCGGACGCAGGGCCGCTTCGGCGCGGTCGGGGAGATCGGTGCTCCAGCCATAGGTGCGGATCTTTCCAGTCTGGCGGGCTTCCTCCATCCGGTCGAGGATCGGGAGGGCGTGCTCGACAGCCATCTCGCCCGCATGGAGGAGCAGGATGTCGATCCGGTCGCGGTCGAGGCGGCGGAGGCAGGCGTCTATGGCTGCGGGGACGTTGGTCGGGTCCGTGTCGGGGCCTTTGAGCTGGCGGGCCTCCTCGTCGATGGCGAGGCCGATCTTTGTGACGATCAGCGCGTCGGGCCGGTCCTTGAGCGCGCGGGCCAGCAGACGCTCCGCATGGCCGGTGCCGTAGGCGGCTGCGGTGTCGAAAAGCTGGATGCCGGCATCGAGGGCCGCGTGGATCGTGCGGATGGATTGCGCGTCATCGGCGCCTGAATAGCCAAGCGGCGTGTCGCCGTCGAAGAACGGGCCGCCGATGGGCCAGCAGCCCATGCCGATGGGGGAAATCGTCGTGCCGAGTATGTCCATGATTTTTCCTCACTTTTCGTTGGGGCAGAATGCGCGCCGATGATCGCCTCGCGAAACGGCGAAGATCGGAAGCGGGGTTGCAGGAGTGGAAGTGTGGGATGGGCGCGGGGCCGGAATGGCCGATGTGATGCGCCTGTCGGAGGTGGCTCCGGGAGTGCCGGGCTGACACCTCGGGACTTCAATACGTCTAGCCAAGGGGTGCCCGCCGATCAAGCGTCCCGCCCGGCGGCAACGCCGGGCATCGCCCGACCTCCCCCAGGAAGGCGATTTTGCGACCTTTCAAGTCGCGGGCCGGTCAGATCGCTGGCAATGCCATGCGAAGCGAGACCGTTGCTACGCCCTCCAGGTCGGGCAATGCCCTTATCGCCAGAGCTCTGCGCTTTCTGACTGGATCGCGGGTCTCTACCGCACCATCGGCAACGGTCCCAGATCCACGCCGCCGACGCTGAGATCGCCGCGATCGAGGGCGAAGGGGATTTCCAGCGGCTGGTCGAGGCCGCCGGTGGAGAGGCCAACAAGGCCGCCCTGAAGGACGGTGGCCTGCAGCGGGGTGAGGAGGCCCGCCTGGGTGGCAAGCTCGATCACGCGCACCCAGTTGCGGGCCTCGAGCGTGCCCTCGCCGCTGGGCAGGCCGTCGGCGCCAAGGGTGAGGGTGCCGCGTGCGGTCAGCTCGATCCCGTCCCAGGAGATCTGCGCCTGCGCGACGTCGAGCGCTGTCAGCTCGGGCCGGGTTTCGGCGGCGAAGCGGTCGAGCGGGGCGGTGAGATCGGCGGTGCCGTCGATGCGCAGCGCGGTGATCGTGCGGGACAGGTCGAAGCCGGGGGGCAGCAGGGCGCCGACGGGGATCTCGATCTCGGTCAGCTCGCCGAACACGTCGTAGCGCCCGGGCTGGTCGGGGACGCGGCGGATGGCGAAGAGGCCGCCATCGGCATGGACCTCTCCCACCGGCAGGCCGAGGGCCAGCTGTTCGAGCTGGGCGGTCGCCCGGTCGAGCGGCAGGTCGGCATCGGCGGCGACAGCGGCGCTGGCCCGCAGGTCGGTCGAGCGGATGGGGATCGTCATGTCGCCGATCGTCAGGGTCTGGCGGTCGGGGAAGACGGCGATGACCTCGGTCGGGCGGTAGCTGAGGGCGAAAAGCTGGAAGAACGGTGCGCGCCAGGTGATCCCGGTGGGCACGTCCTGGATATCGGGGGCCGTAATGGTCAGATCGAAGCGCGAGGGGAAGCCGCGGACCGCGATGCTGTCATAGGTGGGCTCCAACCCGCCGGGGCGGGCGGCCTCGTCCTCGAGCCAGGTGATCGCGCCGCGTTCCAGCGCCTGGGCGCCCACAAACCAGTAGCCGCCATAGAGCGCGGCGGCGATGACGACGATCCAGAACAGCCTGCGCATGGGGCCCCTTTGCCTTGTCCGGCGCCTTCTCTATAGACCCCGCCGAAGGAGGGCCAGCGGCGCTTATGTGGGTATTCGGCTACGGATCGCTTCTATGGAACCCGGGGTTCCGGCCGGCCGAGGCGGTGAAGGCCCGGCTGGACGGGTATCACCGGTCGTTCTGCATGCGCTCGGTCGAGCATCGGGGCACGCGCGATGTGCCGGGCCTCGTGCTGGCGCTGGACGCGGCGGAGGGGGCAAGCTGCACCGGCATGGCCCTGCGCGCGGCGGAGGCAGAGGTCGAGGCGGTGCTGGCCATGCTGCGCGAGCGGGAGCTGGTGACGGCGGCCTATCTGGAACGCCACCTGACGCTGGCGCTGGACGATGGGCGGCAGGTCGACGCGCTGGCCTATGTGATCGATCCTGATCATGGGCAATATTGCCGCCTGCCGCTGCAGGAACAGGCGCGGATCATCGCCACCGCCCATGGTGGCCGGGGGCCGAACACCGAATATCTGCACAATACCGCCGCCCATCTGGCGGAACTTGGCGTGCGCGATGCGGAGATCGAATGGCTTGACGCAGAGGTGAGGCGAATCGCCCACTGATGCCGCCCACGGGGCTTATTGCCGCCATATTCCCGTGGTGTTTCCAAAATCGAACCAGTAACCTCTGGGCAAGGACCCAGTTCAACGAGAGGACCCGTCCGCATGGACAGAAGGGATCCCGAGGCCGAGCCGCAGTTTTCACAGCCGATCAGCCAGTTGGTATGGATGCTGGTCGTGCTCGCCCTGGTCGGCGTGGGTGGGTATCTGGCCTATCCGCGTGTGTCGCCGATCTTCGTCGCGAACCCCTATCTGAACGGGTTCATCTTCCTGGTCTTCGTGATCGGCGTGCTGGCCTGCTTCTTCCAGGTTTTCACCCTGATGTCCTCGGTCCGCTGGATCGAACGGTTTGCCAGCAATACCCGCGACGACGCCGCCGGCAGCGCACCGCGCCTTCTGGCGCCGCTCGCCACGCTGCTGCGGTCGCGCAACGCGCAGATGAAGCTGGGCGCATCCTCGACCCGGTCGATCCTCGATTCCGTGGCGACCCGCATCGACGAGGCGCGCGAGATCACGCGCTATATCGTCAGCCTGCTCATCTTTCTGGGCCTTCTGGGCACCTTCTACGGGCTTGCGACAACCGTGCCGGCCGTTGTCGACACGATCCGGTCGCTCGCCCCGCAGGAGGGGGAGGAGGGCGTCGATATCTTCAACCGCCTGATGACGGGGCTGGAGGCGCAGCTGGGCGGGATGGGCGTGGCCTTTGCGTCGTCTTTGCTGGGTCTCGCCGGGTCGCTGGTCGTGGGCCTGCTCGAGATCTTCGCGGGCCACGGGCAGAACCGGTTCTACCGCGAGCTAGAGGAATGGCTGTCCTCCATCACCCGCCTGGGCTTTTCCAGCGGCGAGGAGGGCGGCGTCGGCGGCGGTGAGGTCGCGGGCTTCGTCGATCACATGTCGGCGCAGATGGAAGCGCTGCAGGTCATGCTGCATCAGTCCGAGATCGCGCGCGGCCAGCTTGAGGATCGGCTCGGGCGGCTTGCCAAGGCGATCGAGGGGCTGGTGAACCAGAACAACGAGGACGATACCCAGGCGACCCTGACCGAAGCACTGATGCACATCGCCGAGGGGCAGGACCGGCTGATCACCACGATGCAGGAGGCGGGCGAAGGCGGCATCGATCCCGAGGCGCGGATGCGCCTGCGGTCGATCGATGTGCAATTGATCCGCCTGCTGGAAGAGATCTCGGCCGGGCGGCAGGAAACGATGGCCGAAATCCGCGGCGATCTGTCCGCGCTGTCGCGCACGATCCGCCAGACCCAGGGCGTTCGCCCGCGCGCCGTGGGCGACCGGGAGGGGTAGGGGATGGCGCTTAGCCGACGCTCCGGCGCCCGCTTCCAGTCGTCGATCTGGCCCGGCTTCGTGGATGCGATGACGGGCCTTCTGCTGGTGCTGATGTTCGTGCTGACGATCTTCATGATCGTGCAGTTCGTCCTGCGGGAGACGATCACCGGTCAGGCCTCGGAGTTGAACGAGCTGACCTCAGAGGTCGCGGCCCTGGCCGAGGCGTTGGGGTTGGAGCAGGACCGGACCTCGTCGCTGGAGGACCGGGTCGGGACCCTGCAGGCCACCCTGACCGATGCCGCGCGGGAAGCGGAGGAGCAATCGGCGCTGATCGCGGCACTCACCGCGGAACGCGACCGGCAGGCGGCGGATCTGGCCGCGGCCACCACCCGCATCACCGATTTCGAGGCGCGGGTCGCGGCGCTGCTGGCGGATCGGGACGCCGCCCGGGCGACGGTCGAGGATCTGCGGACCGAACAGGCCGAGCTTCTGTCGCAGCAGGAGGCGCTGGATCTGGCGCTGGCGCAGGCGCGGGACGAGATCGATGCGCAGACCGAAGCCGCGCGTCTGGATGCCGCCCGGCGCGAGGCGCTGGAGGCGCTGGTGGCCGATCTGCGGTCGGAGGAGGCGGACGGGGCCGCCGCCTTGGAGACCGCACAGACCCAGATCGACGCGCTTGAGGCGCAGCGCCTTGTCGATGCCGCCGCTGCCGAGGCGCTGCGCGCCCGGCTGGAAAACGCGGATGCGGAGCTGACGGCCATGACGCTCGCCCTAGAAGAACAGCGGGCCGAGGCGGAGGAGACGCTGACGCTTCTCGCCGCGGCGCGGGCCGCGCAGGACGATGTGACGGAGGCCCTGTCGGATGCCGATGAGCGCGCCCGCCTGCTGGCCCTCGCGCAGGAGCGGCTGGCCGAGGAAGAGGCGCTGTCGGCGGAAAGCCAGCGCGAGGTCGAGGCGCTGAACCAGCAGGTCGCGCAATTGCGCAGCCAGATGGCCTCGCTCCAGACGCTGCTGAACATGGCCGCCGAGGACGACGCGGCGGCCGAGGTCGAGATCCAGAACCTTGGCGCGCAGCTGAATCAGGCGCTGGCCCGTGCGGCAGCCGAGGAACGCCGCCGGGCCGAGCTGGAGGCGCGGGAGCGCGAACGGCTGGCGGCCGAGGCGCAGGACCTCGAACGCTACCGGTCGGAATTCTTCGGGACCCTGCGCGCGCGCCTCGAAGGCCGCGAGGGCATCCGCGTGGAAGGCGACCGCTTCGTCTTCTCCTCCGAGGTTCTGTTCCCCGTGGGCTCTGCCAGCCTGTCGCCGGACGGCCGGGCGCAGATCGCGAGGGTGGCGGCGATCCTGCGCGAGATCTCTGCCGACATCCCGCCCCAGATCGACTGGGTGATCCGCGTCGACGGCCATACCGACAACATCCCGATCTCGCGCGGCGGGCGCTATGCCAGTAACTGGGAGCTCAGCCAGGCCCGCGCCCTGTCGGTCGTGCTTTACATGACCGAGGCTTTGGGGATCCCGCCCGAGCGCCTGGCCGCCAACGGTTTTGGAGAATTCCAGCCGATCGATAGGGGCGATACGCCCGAGGCGCTGGCCCGCAACCGCCGGATCGAGTTGAAGCTGACCGAGCGCTGACGGCGGCCAAGGGTCAGAATTTTCTAGAAAATTCTGCGCATGCAAATTCTTCTAGAAGAATTTGATGCCAAGGGGTTCCTTGCTCGGGGTTTGAGGATGTGAGACCTGAACCCCGAGAATTCCGCCCTGCACGATCTTCTAGAAGATCGTGTTCTGCCTGCCGTCGCACCCCACGTGACAAGCCTCCTTCGCCTGCCTATACGGGCCGCGAACAACGCTGAGGGATACGACATGATCCAAGTTTTCGGCCATCAGGCCCCCGACACCGACAGCACCGGATCGCCGATCGTCTGGGCCTGGTATCTGTCCCAGATCAAGGGCCAGCAAGCCGAACCGCGCCTGCTGGGGGAGCCGAATACCGAGGCTGCATTCATGCTTGACCGCTGGTCCCTCGACAAGCCGCAGATCATCGACGACGTGGCCGAAGGCGCCGATTGCGTGATCGTCGACACCAACAACCCGGCCGAGCTGCCGGCCTCGATCAACGACGCCAACGTCCTGCAGATCATCGACCACCACAAGCTGACCGGCGGGCTCCAGACCAAGGCGCCGATCGAGATGACGATCCGCCCGCTCGCCTGCACCGCGACGCTGATGCACGACCTGATGGGCGAGGACGCCGCCAAGATGCCCGAGGCGATCAAGGGCGCGATGCTGTCCTGCATTCTCTCCGACACGCTCGAATTCCGCTCGCCCACGACGACCGAGACCGACCGCGCGCTGGCCGAGAGCCTCGCCGCCGATCTCGGCATCTCGATTCCCGATTACGCAGCCGAGATGTTTGCCGCCAAATCCGACGTCTCCGCCTTCTCCGAGGCAGAGCTTCTGCGGATGGACAGCAAGGAATACGAGGTGGACGGCACCAGGTTCCGCGTCTCGGTGCTTGAGACGACGTCGCCCGACCAGATCCTCTCCCGCAAGGAGGCGCTTCTTGCCGCCATGCCGCAGGTCGCGTCCGAGGATGGGGTGGATGAAGTCCTGCTTTTCGTCGTCGACATCCTGCGCGAGGAGGCGACGATGCTGATCCCGTCCGACCTGTCGAAATCGGTGGCCGAGAAGAGCTTCGGCGCGGCCGTCACCGGCGACAGCGTCGTTCTGCCCGGGATCATGTCGCGGAAGAAGCAGATCATTCCCGTTCTCAAAGTCTGAACAATCCCTGGCTCTCGGCGCTTGATTGTAAACCGGAAGGCAAGGCAACGCCGCGGTCCCCTCCGACGTAATGCCGACACGATGCCGACCGGATGCCGACCCGCCGTTTTCAGCCCTGAAAGGCCCCCCATGACACAGATTATCGAAAGCTTTTCAGAGGTTTCGGGCCGCTACGACGCCGCCTTCGTCGATCTCTGGGGCTGCATGCACAATGGCATCGAAGCCCACGCAACAGCCGTCGATGCAATGCGCAAGTACCGGGAAAACGGCGGCACGGTCGTCTTCGTCACCAACGCGCCGCGCCCCTGGCGCAGCGTTGAAAAACAGCTCGACCGGCTCGGCGTGCCGAAGGATACGTGGGATGCGATCGCCACGTCCGGCGACAGCGCGCGGGCCGCGATGTTCCGGGGCGCCGTTGGCAACAAGGTCTGGTTCATGGGTGAATCCCATGATGAGGCCTTCTTCGAACCCCCTGAAATCGTTGACGATCCGGCCCCCATCGCGCGCGTCGATCTGAAGGACGCCGACGGCATCGTCTGCTGCGGCCCCTTTGACCCGCATGCCGATCCCGAGGTCAACCGGCCCGACTTCCTCTATGCCAAGACCAAGGGTCTCAAGCTCCTCTGCGCCAATCCCGACATCGTCGTCGACCGGGGTGAGACCCGCGAATGGTGTGCCGGCGCGCTGGCAAAGCTCTATACCGAGATGGGCGGCGAAAGCCTCTATTTCGGCAAGCCGCACCCGCCGATCTACGATCTGGCCCGACGGCGGCTCGTAGCCTTAGGGAAGGATTTACCGAACGAGGGCATCGTGGCCATCGGGGACGGCATCCATACCGATATCTCGGGCGCCCGGGGCGAGGATATCGATTCCGTCTTCATTTCCGGTGGTCTGGCCGCCGACCTAACCAAAACGTCGCATAATCCTGACGCAGAAGCCTTAAACGCTTATATCGAAAAGGAAAATGTCGATCCGACCTTTACCATGGGGCAGCTGCGCTGACCTTCTTTTCGCTGGACTTTCTGCACCAGCAAAGTAATTAAGTTTCAAGTTTTGACCTTTTCGGGTCAATGATGTTACCTCATGGAGCTGGAAGATGCTCGACAACATGCCCCGCGGTACGATTTGCATCGAAGACCTCGAAATCGGGATGACCCGCCATCTGCGCAAGGTGGTGACGGATCGCGATATCGAGCTCTTCGCCGAGGTCTCGACCGACTGCAATCCGGTCCATCTGGACGACGACTACGCCCGCGACACGATCTTTTCGGGCCGGATCGCCCACGGGATGCTGACGGCCGGTCTGGTCTCTGCCGTGATCGGCGAACAGCTTCCCGGCCATGGGACGGTCTATCTGGGGCAGTCCCTCAAGTTCCTCGCCCCTGTCCGTCCGGGCGACATGGTGACGGCCGAGGTCGAGGTCACCGCCATCGACCATTCCAAGCGCCGCGTGACGATGGATACCCGCTGTCTGGTAGACGGGAAGAAGGTGCTGGCGGGCGAGGCGACGGTGCTGGCGCCGTCGCGCAAGTTCGACTGAACTCGGGGCCAAGCCTCTGATCCGAAACGGCTTTCCGCGGTTAATCAATCGTTAACTCTTTGCCTGGTCTGCTCCCCTTGCGGCTCGTCGCCCGGGGCGCTACGCCACATTCATGCGGATCGTGCGCGACATCACCAAGATCACGCCGGAAGATCGTGGCGCTGCCGCCGCCATCGGCAATTTCGACGGCGTCCATCTGGGCCATCAGGCGGTGATCGACCTTGCCCGCAAGGCTGCCAAGGCGCAGAACGCGCCGCTTGGCATCATGACGTTCGAACCCCATCCCCGCAGGTTTTTTGCCCCTGATATCAAACCTTTCCGCCTGATGGACGCCCGCGCCAAGGCCCATCGACTGGAAAAGCTCGGCGTCGACATCCTTTACGAGGTTCCCTTCAACGAAACCCTGGCCGCCCTGACGGCCGAGCAGTTCGCCGGACAGATCATCCATGACGCCCTCGGCCTCTCTCATGTCGTCGTCGGCGCGGATTTCCGCTTCGGGAAGGGGCGGCAGGGGGATGCCGACACGCTGATATCCTTCGGGAAAACTCATGGATTCGAGGTCTCCATCGCCGAGATGGTCGGCACCCCGGTCGGCGAGGTCTCGTCCACCAATATCCGCCAGGCCCTTTCCGAAGGGCGCCCGGACGATGCGGCGGCGATGCTCGGCCACTGGCACCGGATCGAAGGCATCGTCATCCATGGCGAAAAGCGCGGCCGCGACCTGGGCTATCCCACCGCGAACCTGGCGATGGACGACCTGCACTTGCCTGCCTTCGGCGTCTACGCGACGATGGTCGACGTTCTGACGGGGCCGCATAAGGGCAGCTATTCCGGTGCCACGTCGATCGGCATTCGCCCGATGTTCGGCGAGAACACCCCGAATTGTGAAACCTACATCCTTGATTTCAAAGGTGATCTTTACGATGCCGAAATCTCCGTCGCCCTCGTCGAATTCCTTCGTCCGGAAGAGAAATTCGACAGCCTCGACGGCCTGATCCACCAGATGGAGGCCGACTGCATCCGCGCCCGCGAGGTTCTGCAGGATGCCTGACAGCGCCGCCCCCTCGCCCACCCGCACCGGCCTGCGCGACCGCTACTGGGACCGCATCCCGATGGACGAGATGACGTCCGCGGAATGGGAGGCCCTGTGCGATGGCTGCGGCAAATGCTGTCTCAACAAGCTGGAGGACGAAGAGACCGGTCAGGTGGAACTGACCCGCGTCGCCTGCCGCCTTTTCGACGACACGACCTGCCGCTGCCGTCATTACGAGACGCGGCACGATTATGTCCCTGAATGCATTCAGCTTTCCCCCAAGACGATCACGACGCACATGTACTGGCTGCCCCAGACCTGCGCCTACCGTCTGATCTGGGAGGGTCGGGACCTTTACGACTGGCACCCGCTGATCTCGGGCGATGAAGCGTCGGTGGCGCGGGCGGGCGTCTCTGTCCGCGACAGGACGATCTCGGAAGAAGACGTGCCGAACGAAGATGATTGGGACGATCACATCATAGAGGAGCCCGTCTGATGCATTTCGCTTCCGACAACACAGGCCCCGTCCATCCCAAGGTGATGGAGGCGCTGGTGAAGGCCAACGAAGGCTACGCGATGCCCTACGGTGCCGATCCGGGGATGGTCCGAGTGACGCAGACGCTGCGCGACATATTCGAGGCGCCGGAGGCGGCTGTCTATCTCGTTCCCCTTGGGACGGCGGCCAATTCGCTGATCCTGGCCTGTCTATCGCAGCCGTGGGAGACGATTTTCTGCCACAAGACCAGCCACATACAGGAAGACGAGTGCAACGCGCCCGAATTCTACACCGGCGGGACGAAGCTGACCCTGATCGACGGGGCGGCGGGCAAGATGGACCCCGGGGCGCTTCGCTCTGCCATCGCGGCCGAGGAAGGCCGGGGCGTCCACGGCCCGCAGCGCGGCCCCATCTCGATCACCCAGGCGACCGAGAAGGGCGCGGTCCACAGCCTTGATGAGATCCGCGCGATCACCGACATCGCCCGCTCCTTCGGGCTGAAAACCCATATGGACGGGGCCCGCTTCGCCAATGCGCTTGTCCATCTTGGCTGCAGCCCGGCCGAGATGACGTGGAAGGCGGGCATCGATGCGGTCAGCTTCGGCGGGACCAAGAACGGCCTGATGGGCGTCGAGGCGGTGGTCTTCTTCGACCCCTCCCACGCCTGGGAGTTCGAACTGCGGCGCAAGCGTGGGGCGCAGCTGATCTCAAAGCATCGTTACCTCTCGGCCCAGATGGAAGCCTATCTGACCGGCGATCTCTGGCTCGACCTTGCGCGCAGGGCGAATGCAGCCGCGAAGCGTCTGTCGGAGGGGCTCTCGGCGGTTCCCGACATTCGGCTCCATCACGAGGTGCAGGCGAACCTCTTCTTCGCCGATCTCCCCCGGCGCCTGCATCGCCGTCTGCATGAGGCTGGCGTTGAATACTACCTCTGGGAGGGCGATCTCGACGGTCCCGATCCGGATGAGCCGCTGACGGCCCGCTTCGTCGCCGACTGGTCGGCAGCAGAGAGCGATACGGACGCCCTCCTGGCCCTGCTCGCGCCCGAGACCGTTTAGCGCGGCTTTGGTTGCAGGAGGTCGGCGACCACACCCGGATGGGTGATCGGAAGCATATGCCCGGCACCGTCGACGATATCCCGACTTGCCCCTTGGATCCGGCGGGACAGTTCCCCCTGGATCGCGCCGACAACCTGAGGCGACGCTGCGCCTTCGATCAGATGCACCGGCATTTTGAGCGCCTCCAACCGCCCCGGCCGGAGCAGGTCCGCCCGATCCTCCTCAATCGCGGGGGCGCCTGCGGGGATCAGGTGAATGCGGTCGACAAGGTATTGCCGCTGTGCCTGGGGGATCCGCCCCCAGGGCATCCCGGCGCCCCATAGCTCGGTGAAGATGCGCGCTGCGCTTTCCCTGTCGCCATTGGCCATCGCGGCGAGGAACGGCTGAAAGGCCAACGCATGCACGTTATAGGCAGGATCGCCAGCCTCCCGCGCGGCGGCGAAGAAGACCGGTTCTATCAGGGTCAGATGGGCGACGCGCCGGGGCGCTTCGACCGCGAGGCGCAGGGCGACGGTGCCGCCGAACGAGTGGCCGACCAGCGCCACGGGCTGTTCCGGCAAGGCTGACAGCGCCGCATCCAGCGCCTGATCCTGATAGTCCTGTGCCGCGTCCCAATCCGGCGCCTGGCCGTGGCCCGGCAGCTCGATCAGGATCGGATCATCCTCGCCCAGGGCCTTCAGCAGCGGCGCCCAGACCCCGTTATGGGCGAGCGAGCAATGGATGAATGCGCGCCGCACCCCTTAGAGACGGCCCGCCAGATGCGCATCGAGGTCGTCGAGCCGGTCCTGACCCCAGAACCGCTCGTCCCCGTCGGTGATGTAGAAGGGGGCGCCGAACGCCCCGCGGGACACGGCCTCTTCCAGGTTCGCGGCGTAGGTCTCGGCCCCGGACAGGAGGCCGCTGTCGGCGAGCCCCGGATCGAAACCGGCGGCCTCGAGGCAGGCCTTGATGACGTCGTCTTGCGCGATGTCCTTTTCCTCGGCCCAGCAGGCGCGGCAGATGCCGTGGACCAGCGTGCCCAGATCGCCGCCGCCCTCTTTCTGCGCGGCGATGATGGCGTAGGAGGACGGCGCGGGATTCGTGGGCCAGTGCGCGGGCTGCAGGTTGAGCTTGAGACCCGCCTTCGTGCCACCCCGCCGCAGCTCCTGCAGGCGATAGGCCTTGCGGTTTTCGTGCCGGTCCTTCGGGGGCACGCCGCCCGTCCGCCCGAACAAGGCAATGATATCAAGCGGTTTGTAGGTGATCGTCGCCCCGTGGCGCCCCGCAATCTCTTCCAGCCGGGTGCCCGCCAGATAGGTGAACGGCGAAATTGTCGCGAAGAAGTAATCGATATGCGCCATTGTTTCCCCCCTTTTTCTTGCGCCACGCTAACCCCGTGCTAAGCCGTGTCAACGTCACGAATCCGTCACGAAAGATCGTTGCGGCCCCGGGGAGATTACGATGGCAAATGTTCAGGAGCCCAAACTTATTTCCGGGAACGCGAACAGGCCGCTGGCGCAGGCGGTGGCGCGGCGGATGTCGATGCATCGCGGGATTACCGTCGGTCTTGTCGATGCCCGCGTCGAACGCTTCAACGATATGGAGATCTTCGTCGAAGTGTTCGAGAATGTGCGCGGCGAGGATATGTTCATCATCCAGTCGACCTCGAACCCGGCCAACGACAACCTGATGGAACTGCTGATCATGTCGGATGCGCTGCGCCGGTCGTCGGCGGCGCGGATCACGGCCGTGATTCCCTATTTCGGCTATGCGCGGCAGGACCGCCGCACCAAGGCCCGCACGCCGATCACGGCCAAGCTGGTGGCCAACATGATCGCCGAGGCGGGGATAGAACGGGTGCTGACGATGGATCTGCACGCCGCCCAGATCCAGGGCTTCTTCGACCTGCCGGTCGACAATCTTTATGCCTCGCCGATCTTTGCGCTCGATATCCTGCATCATTTCCAGAAGATGGACGACGTGATGGTCGTCTCGCCCGATGTGGGCGGCGTGGCCCGCGCGCGGGAGCTGGCCCAGCGGATCAAGGCGCCGCTGTCGATCGTCGACAAGCGGCGGGAAAAGGCAGGCGAAGTGGCCGAGATGACGGTGATCGGCGATGTGGCAGGCAAGCGGTGCATCATCGTCGACGACATCTGCGACACGGCCGGGACGCTTTGCAAGGCAGCCGAGGTGCTGGTCGAGAACGGCGCGACCGAGGTCCATTCCTACATCACCCATGGGGTCCTCTCCGGCCCGGCGGTCGAGCGGATTACGAAATCGGTCATGAAGTCGCTGGTCATCACCGATTCGATCGAGGCTTCAGCGGCGACCAAGGCGGCCCCGAATATCCGGATTGTGCCGACCGCGCCGATGTTCGCCCAGGCCATCCTGAATATCTGGAACGGCACCAGCGTGTCTTCCCTCTTTGAGACGAACACGCTCGAGCCGATCTACGAAGGGTTCTATACCGCTGCCTGAGACGGTGCGGTCAGACGTCCCAGCCGTCTTCATCGAAGAGCGACCCTATCGCGATCCAGCCGGCCCGGACGCGCGCGATTTTGGTGTCTTCCCACGTCTTCAGAAGCAGCGTGAAACCGTCCCGTGTGACGTTCACGGCTGAAAGATCGATCCGCGCGTTTTTCCCGCCGGCGATGTCCCACATGCTGAGATTTGCCTGAACGACCGGGGGCTCTCGAAAAGGTTGAGAAAATGCCACTTCGCTCTGCACCGAGCGCGGGCCCTCGCCGGCCCACATCTCACCGCCATTTGCAAAATCCGAGAATAGAACAACCTCGCCCTGATCAACCCCGATCACAGGCGAAAACAACTGCTTCATGACTTACCCTCCCGGCTGAACAGCCTAACATCCGGAAAGAAAGAGCAAAGTCAAAAAGCAAAAGGCCCCACAAATGCGGGGCCTTCCGTGGCAAGATCTCTAAATCACAGGTTGGGTTGCTTGGTCGAAAGGCCGATGTGATCCCCGATCGCAACCATGTCGGAGAGGAGCTTGGCCGCCTCATCCACAGGCCCCGGCAGGTTCTCTTTCTGCGCGGCTTCTTTCTTGGCGTCGTAGGCGGCCTGTGCCTCGGCAACCATCGCCTCGTACTCTTCCTGGGTCACCTCCTGCCGCGGCAGAGCCTTCTCGGCCAGCACGGACAGACCTTCGGAGGTGATCTCGGCAAATCCGCCCGAGACGACATACTCGTCCGTCTCACCACCGTGGGCGACCCGCAGGATACCCGGCCGCAACGTTGTGATGACCGGGGCGTGGTTTGCCATGACAGTCATATCGCCATTGCTGCCCGGGATCTGCACCTCGCTCGCCTCGACGGAGGCGAGGCGCCGTTCGGGGCTGACCAGATCGAATTGCATCGTGTCGGCCATCTTGCCCTCCTCAGGCGGCGTCCGCCGCCATCTTCTCGGCTTTCGCCTTCACGTCGTCGATGCCGCCCACCATGTAGAAGGCGCCTTCGGGCAGGTGGTCGTATTCGCCGGCGACAACCGCCTTGAACGAGGCGATCGTGTCTTCGATCGGCACCTGAACACCGGGCGATCCGGTGAAGACCTCAGCAACGTCGAACGGCTGGCTGAGGAAGCGCTGGATCTTCCGGGCGCGGGCCACGGTCAGCTTGTCCTCTTCGCTAAGCTCGTCCATCCCGAGGATCGCGATGATATCTTGCAGCGACTTGTAGCGCTGAAGGATCCCCTGGACGTCACGGGCGACGCCGTAATGCTCTTCTCCGACGACCGCCGGGTCGAGGATCCGCGACGTGGAATCGAGCGGGTCCACGGCCGGGTAGATCCCAAGCTCGGAGATTGCGCGCGACAGAACCGTCGTTGCGTCGAGGTGGGCGAAGGATGTGGCCGGGGCGGGGTCAGTCAGGTCGTCCGCGGGCACGTAGATCGCCTGCACCGAGGTGATCGAGCCGTTCTTGGTCGAGGTGATCCGTTCCTGCAAAGCGCCCATATCGGTCGCCAGCGTCGGCTGGTAGCCCACGGCAGAGGGGATGCGGCCCAGAAGCGCCGACACCTCGGACCCGGCCTGGGTGAAGCGGAAGATATTGTCGACGAAGAACAGAACGTCCGTGCCGGACTGGTCGCGGAACTGTTCGGCCATGGTCAGGCCGGACAGGCCGACGCGCATCCGGGCGCCCGGCGGTTCGTTCATCTGGCCGTAGACGAGGGCCACCTTGGATTTCGTCAGGTCGTCGGCATTGATGACGCCGGATTCGATGAATTCGTAGTAAAGGTCGTTGCCCTCGCGGGTCCGCTCGCCCACCCCGGCGAAGACCGAGTAGCCCGAGTGCACCTTGGCGATGTTGTTGATCAGTTCCTGGATCAACACCGTCTTGCCCACGCCGGCGCCGCCGAAGAGACCGATCTTGCCGCCTTTGGAATAGGGCGCGAGCAGGTCGATGACCTTGATGCCCGTGACGAGGATTTCAGACGACGTCGATTGCGATTCAAAATCGGGCGCGTCGCCGTGAATCGAGCGGTGGTCGTCGGCGCCGATCGGGCCCTTTTCGTCCACCGGTTCGCCGACCACGTTCATGATCCGGCCCAGCGTTGCGTCGCCCACGGGGACGCGGATCGGGCCGTCGGTGTCCTTCACCTCCTGGCCGCGTACCAGACCTTCGGTCGCGTCCATCGCGATCGTGCGGACAGTGTTTTCGCCCAAATGCTGCGCAACCTCGAGAACGAGGCGCGATCCGTTGTTATCGGTCTCAAGCGCGTTCAGGATCTCCGGCAGGTGATCCTCGAACTGCACGTCGACGACGGCGCCGATGACCTGGGTCACTTTGCCTTTTGCGTTTGCCATTGTCCGGTCTCCGGTTCCTTAGAGCGCCTCGGCGCCCGAAATGATTTCGATCAGTTCGTTGGTGATGACCGCCTGACGCGAGCGGTTGTATTCGATGGTCAGCTTGTCGATCATCTCGCCCGCGTTGCGGGTCGCGTTGTCCATGGCCGACATCCGCGCGCCCTGTTCGCCCGCACCATTCTCCAGCAAGGCGGAGAAGATCGCGGTGGCGACGCCGCGGGGCAACAGATCGGCAAGGATCTCCTCCTCGCTCGGCTCGTACTCATAGAGCGTGGAGCTGTCCTCGGCCACCTCTTCCGGCGCCTCGTAGGGGATCAGCTGCTGCTCGGTCGGGATCTGGCTGACGACGTTCTCGAACTTGGAGTAGAAGAGCGTCGCCACGTCGAACTCCCCGTCGTCGAAGCGGGCGAGGATGTCGCGCGCCACGTTCTGGGCGTCGACATAGCCGACCCGCTTGACCTCGGTCAGGTCGATATGACCCACGAAGGCATCGGACCAGTCGCGCCGCAGGACATCGCGGCCCTTCTTGCCGACGGTCAGGAACTTGACCGTCTTGCCCGCCGCTCTCAGCTCCTTGGCCTTGGCTTTGGCCAGCTTCGCGATATTGGCGTTGAACCCGCCGCACAACCCGCGCTCGGCCGTCATGACGACCAGCAGGTGGGTCTCGTCCGACCCGGTGCCCGCCAGCAGCTTGGGCGCACTGTCGCTGTCGCCGACGGATGCGGCAAGCCCCGCCATCACGGCATTGAACCGTTCGGCATAGGGGCGGGCCATCTCGGCCGCCTCCTGCGCGCGGCGCAGCTTGGCGGCGGCGACCATCTGCATCGCCTTGGTGATCTTGCGGGTCGACTTGACCGTCTCGATCCGGTTTTTGAGATCCTTAAGGGAAGGCATCGCGGATTATCCGAAGTCCTTGGCGAACTCGTCGATCGCCGCTTTCACCTTCTCTTCCGCATCTCCCTTGATCTTCGGGTCCTCGTTCGTGATGTGATCGAGAACGTCTTTCCGCTTGGTCCGCAGGTGGTGCAACAGCCCCTCCTCGAACTTGCCGACCTGATCGACCTTGAGGTCATCCAGATAGCCGTTCGTGCCGGCATAGATGACACAAACGATCTCAGCATTGGTTAATGGCGCGTATTGCGGCTGTTTCATCAGCTCGGTAAGGCGCGCGCCGCGGTTCAGCAGGCGTTGCGTGGACGCGTCAAGATCGGAGCCGAACTGGGCGAACGCCGCCATTTCGCGATATTGGGCAAGCTCCAGCTTGACCGGACCGGCGACCGATTTCATGGCCGAGGTCTGGGCGGAAGAGCCCACGCGCGACACCGAGAGGCCGGTGTTCACGGCGGGGCGGATGCCCTGGTAGAACAGTTCCGTCTCGAGGAAGATCTGGCCGTCGGTGATCGAGATCACGTTGGTCGGAATAAAGGCCGAGACGTCACCGCCCTGGGTTTCGATGATCGGCAGCGCCGTCAGCGAACCGCCGCCGTTATCCTCGTTCAGCTTGGCCGACCGCTCCAGCAGGCGGGAGTGGAGGTAGAACACGTCGCCCGGATAGGCCTCGCGGCCCGGCGGGCGGCGGAGGAGGAGCGACATCTGGCGATAGGCCACGGCCTGCTTGGAGAGGTCATCGTAAACGATGAGGGCGTGCCGGCCGTTGTCGCGGAAGAATTCGGCCATCGCTGTCGCCGTGTAGGGGGCGAGGTACTGCATCGGCGCCGGTTCGGAGGCCGTTGCAGCGACCACGATCGAGTAGTCGATGGCGCCCGTTTCCTCGAGCTTTTTCACCAGCTGGGCCACGGTCGACCGCTTCTGCCCGATGGCGACGTAGACGCAGTAGAGCTTCTTCGATTCGTCGTCGCCCGCGTCGTCGTTGTAGCTTTTCTGGTTGAGCATCGTGTCGAGCGCCACGGCGGTCTTGCCGGTCTGACGGTCACCGATGATCAACTCGCGCTGGCCGCGACCGATCGGGATCATGGCGTCGATGGCCTTGAGGCCGGTGGCCATGGGCTCGTGCACGGATTTGCGGGGGATGATGCCGGGCGCCTTGACGTCGGCGACACTGCGCTGCGACGTCTCGATCGGGCCCTTCCCGTCGAGCGGATTGCCCAGGCCATCGACGACCCGGCCCAGAAGGGCGTCGCCCACCGGCACGTCCACGATGGACTTCGTGCGCTTGACGGTATCGCCTTCCTTGATGTCCCGGTCCGAGCCGAAGATCACGACGCCGACATTGTCGGATTCGAGGTTCAGCGCCATGCCCCGGATCCCGCCCGGAAACTCGACCATTTCACCGGCTTGACAATTGTCGAGGCCGTAGACCCGCGCGATACCGTCACCGACGCTCAGCACCCGGCCGACCTCGGCCACCTCGGCCTCCTGGCCGAAATTCTTGATCTGGTCCTTGAGGATCGCGGAGATTTCCGCAGCTTGGATCGCCATTAGCGGGCCTCTTTCATGGTGTTCTGGAGCGCGTCGAGCCTGGAGCGGATCGAGGTGTCGATCATCTTCGAGCCGACCTTGACGACAAGACCGCCGATGAGGCTTTCATCGACGGAGGAATTCAGTTTGATATCGCTGCCAAAGCGCTCTTTGAGCACTTTGACGAGCTTGTCGGACTGGGCCTTGGTCAGCGCCTTGGCGGCGACGACATCCGCCGTGATCTCGCCCTTGGCGTTCGCGATCTTCTCGCGCAGCTGGGCGATCAGGGCGGGCACGACGAACAGACGACGGTTCTGGGCCATCAGGCGCAGCGTGTTGGTCATCGTGGCACTGAGGCCCATCTTTTCCGCCACGGCGCCGATCGCCTTCTCCTGCTGGTCCCGGCTGTAGATGGGCGAGGTCAGCAGCTGCTTGAGGTCATCGCTTTCGTCCACGGCCGCAGAGAGGGCATCGACGTCCTTCTCCAGCGTGTCGAGCGACTTCTGTTCCTGGGTCAGTTCGAAGATGGCGGAGGCATAACGGCCGGCAATGCCAGTTGAAATCGACGCTGTTTCCGACACGAGCACCCTTCCGATCGTCTGGCCGGCGGGTGAGGGTCCGCACGGCGCTTTGTCGGGGGATATAGGTGGTCCCCCGGGAAAATCAGGGGCGATGTAACAGAGGGTTCTGGACGCCGCAACCGCCACGATGGGGCAAAGGTGTATGGTGGGGAAATGGGTGGAAAGGCTTGTAAATACGGGACGTCTCCCACGGCGCGCGGCGATTGCCGTGGGAGGAGCCGCCGCGCTATCAGGGCGCGACCTTTTGTCATTTCAGGGCCGTTTGCGGGAGGATTCGATGCAGATCACCTTTGACCATCTGGCCGTCACCGCCCCGTCGCTGGAGGCGGGCCTGGCCCATGTCGAGGCGCGGCTGGGGCTGATCGTGCCGCCGGGCGGGGCGCATCCGCGGATGGGAACGCATAACCGGCTGATGCGGCTTTTCCCGGACGAGTTCCTTGAAATCATTGCGATAAACCCCGAGGCGTCCGCGCCCGACAGGCCGCGCTGGTTCGGGTTCGACCGGATTGGCGGGGCGCCGGCCCGGCTATCCACCTGGCTTTGCCGGTGCGAGGATCTGGATGCGACGCTGGCCGCTTTGCCCGAGGGGATGGGCGAGCCGCTTGAGATGACGCGGGGCGATCTGCGCTGGCGGATCGCGGTGCGCCCGGATGGGGAGCTGCCGTTCGGCGGGGCCTTTCCCACCTTGATCGAATGGCCGATGCGGCCGTTTCCGGGGGCGGCGATGGCGGATCTGGAATGCCGGCTGGAGCGGCTGGAGATCCGGCATCCGAAGGCTTCGGAGGTCGCCGGGCTGCTTGAGCCGCAGTTTCAGGATGACCGGATTACGTTCGAGCGAGCAGACGAGGTTGCTCTGCGCGCGGAGATCGGGACGCCGGAGGGGACGCGGTTGCTCGTCTAGCTCGCCAAAGGTCTTAACGGATCGTTGTGGGTGCATATGACGCCCCCCGGGATGGTCGCGAATCGGGGGTTAAGCGCGGAGAACCAGGCGAAATGAGGAGGCGGCATTCGGGCCGCATTGGGTCGGCATCACGTCGGAGGGCGTGAGGCTGGAAAGCGTGGTTAACGGTGCGGCCGGTCGGTTTTGGTAAGTGTCTGTTAAGGTCGCATAGGTGGCGGTTTATGGATCGGGAGGTGCCTCTTTCTGCGAAGGGGAGGGTCAGACGCGACCCTAATCGAGTCGCAGAGATGCCTACTTAGTGGATGTGCGCCGCGCCGGTTCCGGCTGCGGGCTCCCGATGCCTTCGAGCACCCGCAGGGGGCGGCGGACGGCCTCGGGCAGGCCGGGGCGTGTGGGGGCGGCGACCTGCTTGCTGGCCTCCACCATCAGCACACCACCTGCCGCCACGGCGGGCAAGGCCCGGCCGACCCGTTCGAGCATGCCGCCGGTCTTGAGCCAGAACCGCTGGTCGGTCGGTGGCTGGTAGAGCGCAGAGGCCACGGTTTCGGTGACGAAGCGGTGCTTGGCCAGCTGATCCTCCAGCTGCGAGGTCGAATAGGGCCGCCCGAAGCCGAAGGGCGTCCGGTCGCGGCGCGCCCAGATCCCGGCGCGGTTCGGCACGATGAAGAGTGCCCGCCCGCCGGGGCCGAGGGCGCGCCAGCATTCATCCAGCAAAGCTGGCGCATGATCCGACGTCTCGAGCCCGTGGAGCAGCACCAGACGGTCTACCGTGCCCGTATTGACCGGCCAGAGGGTGTCTTCGCACAGAACGCTGACATTGGCCTCGCCCGCGGGCCACGGCATCACGCCCTGCGGCCCGGGCATCAGCGCGATGGTTCGGCGCGCGGTTTTGAGGTATGGTCTGAGCAGCGGAACGGCGAACCCGAACCCCGCGACGGTCTGGCTGCGCAAGATATCCTCTTCGGCGGGCCAGATCTGCAGAAGGCGGTCACGGATCACGCGTTGGACGGCGCGGCCAAGGGCGCTGCGATAATAAAAGCGCCTTAGGTCCAGCACATCGAGATGCATTCAGGAACCGCCTCAGACCGTTCGGGTTGACCTGAAGATAATCATCGTGGACCAAATAGCCATGCCCCTGCACATCCTCACCGTTCCGTGCCTTTCAGACAACTATGCCTACATCCTTCATGACGATGTGACGCGCCGCACCGCGCTGGTCGACGCGCCGGAGGTCGAACCCATCCGCGAGGTGCTGGTGGGCCACGGTTGGGAGCTGTCGGATCTGCTGATCACCCATCACCACCCCGACCATATCGACGGCGTGGAAGAGCTGCACCGGATCTACGATTGCCGGGTGATCGGCGCGCAGGCCGACCAGAAGCGTCTGCCGCCGCTGGACATCGCCGTGGGCGAGACGGATGTGGAGGCTGTTGCGGGCGAAGAGGTCCATATCCTCGACGTGCCCGGCCATACGATCGGCCATATCGCCTTTTACATGCCGGGGGCGCAGGCGCTTTTTTCGGCCGACAGCCTGATGTCCTGCGGCTGCGGACGGCTGTTCGAAGGCACGCCCGCACAAATGTGGGAGAGCCTTCTGAAGATGCGGAAGCTGCCGGACGACACAACCGTCTATTCCGGCCACGAATATACCGAGACGAACATCCGCTTCGCCCTGACGCTTGAACCTGACAGCGATGCACTTATCTCTCGTCAGCGGACGGCAGAGGCGCTGCGCGCCGACGACAAGCCGACCGTTCCTGTTTCCCTCGCCGAAGAGAAACGCACCAACCCGTTCCTGCGGGCCGACGATCCGACGCTGAAAGAGGCGATCGGGATGGCCGATGCCTCTGACGTGGAGGTCTTTGCCGAGATCCGCAAACGCAGGGACAACTTCTGACGGATTGCGCGGCTTTCGGGCTGTGGGTTTGGTCGGTTTGGAGGCATCATGGACCCGATCACGGGGAAATGTGACCACCTGAACAAAGAATCTCCTTGAAGAGCGGTTATTAAAACCGAACTTTAAGATGTAAGAGGCCACGGTCAGGACGGGGCCCGTCAGACGCCCCCCGCCGACCCCGATCTAGAGGAGCACGCGACGTGCCGTCTTTCTCGTCCACGCTTGAGCAGAGCATCCATTCCGCGCTGGCCATCGCCAATGCGCGCAACCATGAACTTGCCACGCTGGAGCATCTGTTGCTCTCGCTGATCGATGAACCCGACGCGGCGCGCGTCATGAAGGCCTGCTCTGTGGACCTCGAAGAACTGCGCAAGACGCTGCAGGAATTCATCGAGGACGAACTTTCCAACCTTGTGACCGATGTCGAAGGGTCCGAAGCGGTGCCGACCGCCGCGTTCCAGCGGGTGATCCAGCGCGCGGCGATCCATGTGCAATCCTCCGGACGGACGGAAGTGACCGGCGCGAACGTGCTGGTCGCGATCTTCGCCGAACGCGAATCGAACGCCGCCTACTTCCTGCAGCAGCAGGATATGACGCGGTACGATGCGGTGAACTTCATTGCCCATGGGGTGGCCAAGGATCCGGCCTATGGCGAAAGCCGCCCGGTGACCGGCGCCAGCGATATCGAGGAAGAGGCGCAGGCGGCTGATCCCGGGGAAGAAAAGGAATCGGCGCTCGCCAAGTATTGCGTGGACCTGAATGCCAAGGCCCGGCGCGGCGATGTCGACCCGCTGATCGGCCGCGACCACGAGGTCGAGCGCTGCATCCAGGTGCTCTGCCGCCGCCGGAAGAACAACCCGCTGCTGGTGGGTGATCCGGGCGTTGGCAAGACGGCGATTGCCGAGGGGCTGGCGCGCAAGATCGTCGATGGCGAAACGCCGGATGTCCTGGAATCGGCGACGATCTATTCGCTCGACATGGGCGCCCTGCTGGCCGGGACGCGCTATCGCGGTGATTTCGAGGAGCGGCTGAAAGCGGTCGTGTCGGAGCTTGAGGAGCATCCCGATGCCGTCCTCTTCATCGACGAGATCCATACGGTGATCGGCGCCGGGGCGACGTCGGGCGGGGCGATGGATGCCTCGAACCTGCTGAAGCCTGCGCTTCAGGGCGGCAAGCTGCGCTGCATGGGCTCGACCACCTACAAGGAATTCCGCCAGCATTTCGAGAAGGACCGCGCATTGTCCCGCCGGTTCCAGAAGATCGACGTGACCGAGCCGTCGGTCGAGGATGCGGTGAAGATCCTGCGCGGGCTCAAGCCTTATTTCGAGGACCACCACTCGATCAAGTACACCTCCGACGCGATCAAGACCGCGGTGGAGCTGTCGGCACGCTATATCAACGACCGCAAGCTGCCCGACAAGGCGATCGACGTGATCGACGAGGCGGGCGCGGCCCAGCACCTTGTCGCGGAATCCAAGCGCCGCAAGACCATCGGCACGAAAGAGATCGAGGCGGTGGTGGCCAAGATCGCGCGGATCCCGCCCAAGAACGTCTCGAAGGACGATGCGGAGGTGCTGAAGGATCTGGAGAAGACGCTCAAACGCGTCGTCTTCGGCCAGGATGCCGCGATCGAGGCGCTGTCGTCGGCCATCAAGCTCAGCCGTGCGGGTCTGCGCGAGCCGGAGAAGCCCATCGGCAACTACCTGTTCGCGGGCCCGACCGGCGTCGGCAAGACCGAGGTCGCCAAGCAGCTCGCCTCGACCCTCGGGGTGGAGCTGATGCGGTTCGACATGTCGGAATACATGGAGAAGCATGCCGTCAGCCGCCTGATCGGCGCGCCTCCGGGCTATGTCGGCTTCGACCAGGGCGGGATGCTGACCGACGGTGTCGACCAGAACCCCCATTGCGTCCTCCTGCTCGACGAGATCGAGAAGGCGCATCCGGATGTCTACAACATCCTGCTGCAGGTCATGGATCACGGGAAGCTGACCGACCATAACGGCCGGACGACAGATTTCCGCAACGTGATCCTGATCATGACCTCGAATGCGGGTGCCGCGGAACTGGCCAAGGCCGCCATCGGTTTTGGCCGCGACCGGCGCGAGGGCGAGGATACGGCCGCGATCGAGCGGACCTTCACGCCGGAATTCCGCAACCGTCTGGATGCGGTCATCTCCTTCGCGCCGCTGCCGAAGGACACGATCCTGCAGGTGGTCGAGAAGTTCGTCCTTCAACTCGAGGCACAGCTGATCGACCGCAACGTGACGATCGAACTGACCAAGCCCGCCGCTGAATGGCTGGCCGAAAAGGGCTACGACGACAAGATGGGCGCGCGTCCCCTGGGCCGCGTGATCCAAGAGCACATCAAGAAGCCGCTGGCCGAAGAGCTGCTGTTCGGCAAGCTCGCCAAGGGCGGCAACGTGCGGGTCGGCATCAAGGACGGCAAGCTGGATCTGAAGATCGAAGAGCCGGAGAAGGCCCGCATCGGCAAGGGCGACAAGCCGCCCCTTCTGACGGCCGATTGAGTCCACCATAGGCGTTGACAGGAAAGGCCGTTTCCCAAGGGAGCGGCCTTTTTCATATCACGGGACCGCGACACGCCACGCATGCCGGTCGCACGACGTTCGCCCTCGCCCGCCGATGCCGGAGGGCGCTGGGCTTGCCGCGTCCGAAAGGGACGACCGGATCGGGGGCGGGGTCAGTCGCCGAGTGCCTGAAGCTCCAGGCGGAGGGCGTCGACGAAGCGCCGCACTTTCGGGAGGTTCGCCCGGGCGGCTGTGGTGAAGGCGTTCACCTCGATTTCGGCCAGGCTCCAGCCGGGGAGGATGGGGATCAGCGGATCGGGCGTCAGAAAGCTGGGGAGCATCGCGAGGGCGAGGCCGCGGGCTGCCGCGTCGCGGATGGCGGAGATATCGTTGGTGACGAGCCGCTTTTCGACACGGATGCGCTCTACCTTTCCGCCGCGGATCAGCGTGAGCGGTTCATCGGTCAGGCGGGGGGCGAGCATGGCCACGGGAGCGCCCGACAGATCGCGCGGCTCGGTTATCGGTGGCCAGCCGGGCGGGGCAACGAGCCGGGGGCGGGTTTTTCCGAGGCTGAAAAGATGGAGACCGGTATCGGGGAGGCGGCCGAGGCGGATGGCGAGGTCGACGCCGTCTTGTATCAAGGCGGTTCCGGCGGTGGTCAGGTGAAGATCGATTGCGACCTCGGGATAGCGTTCCAGATAGTCGACGGCGACCCGCTGCACCACGGCCTGGCCGAGGATCACGGGGGCAGTGACGCGCAGGGTGCCGGAGGGTTCCTTGCGGGTGGCGGCAAGCACGGCGCCTGCGGCTTCGGCCTGATCGAGCATGGGGCGGGCGCGATCGAAGACCTCCCGCCCGGCTTCGGTCAGGGCGATCCGCCTCGTCGTACGCTCGAAGAGCGAGACGCCGAACTGGTGTTCCAGTTTTGCGATCCGTCGGCTGATGGTGGCCTGCGGGATCTTTGTCGTACGAGCCGCGGCGGTTAAACCGCCCGCCTCGGCCACGCGGACGAAGAGGGCGAGGTCGGCGACATGGCTGTCTATTAAGTCATTCATGAATGGATTATATCTGATTTGATGGGCTAATCCATTTTTGAAAGCGATCCATCTATGGCCGATAAGTGAAACCGACCATGGAGCATCGAGAACAATGAAAGCTTTTCTGAAATCCGCTGCTTTCGCTGGCGCACTGGCCATTTCGGGCCCTGCCTTTGCGCAGGAGTTGCCGTCTACGGAGGATCAACTGGCGATCCAGGCCCTGATTGCCGGGATGAACCGGGCGGTCGATAACGTGGATAACGACGCCTATCTGGACTTCTATGCCGACGAGTTCGTGTTCGATCCGGGCTTTGGAGAACAATACACGTCTCGTGATGGGATCAGGACTTTTCTCGAAGAGAACCAGGCGAGCGGTTTCATCGTGGGCAAGCGGCATGTCGCGACCAACCTGATGATGGAGCAGCAGGGCGATCGCATCGTCTCGACCTATTACCTGACGGTGCTGGAGCGGGAACAGGCGCCTGCCGTTGTCTCCACGGCACTGATCACGGACGAGTTCGCGGATGTGGGTGACGAGTGGAAAGTCGTACGCCACGTCACCTCGGTCGATCCCGGTATCTTCACGACGATGGAACAGTAGGTCAGCGGGCGAGTGAGGTGATGGTCCAGCCGCGGCGGGCGAGGAGGTTGAGGACGCCTTGTTCGCCCGGCAGGTGAAGGGCGCCGGCGGCGACGGCGATGTGACGGCGGCCCCGGGCGGCGTTTTCGATCACCGGGATCCAGGCCTCGTTACGGCGGGTGATCAGCAGGTCCTCGGTTTGATCCAGAAGCGCCTCGATCTCGGCCGCGCTGAGGTTCGGCAGTGTCCGCGCGGCGCGCTTCGACGTCTCCCAGATGCGGGCGGTTTCGCCATCGAAATAGGCGTCGACCATCGAGACGTGCTGGGCGCGGGCGATGTCTTCGTCGATCAGCGAGATCATGAGCTGCTCGATCTGCTCGTCCAGCGGGATCGTGTTGAAGAGGTTGAAGACGGTGTCGAAGCGTTCAAGCGAGGCGGTGGGGATGCTGCGTTCCGTCGCCTGTTGTTCCAGCCGCTTGTCGAGGCCGCCCTGGCCGCTGAGGAAACCTGGCATCGCGCAGGGCGGGACGGACAGCATGAGGGACAGGAACCACGGCTGGAAGCGGGAGCCCATCGCGGGAAGGATGTTGCGGTCCGACATGTGACGGGAGAGGCGCTGCCATTCATCCTCGGGCAGCCGTTCGGGGAGTGACGGGCCGGGGATCAGGAGCAGACGGGGGTCGCTCGCCAGCGCCTGCTGAAGGCGCGCCTCTTCGGCGGCGTCGGCTTCGAGGAGGAGGAGTTCCGCCGTGGCGAGACGATCGGACAGGGCATTGAGAAGCGTCCGGTGCCGACGATCGGGCAGGTGCATCGTACCGATCAGCGTGATCGTGGTGCCGCCCTGCCTGGCCTCCCATACGCGGCCGGTGCCGTAGGGCGTTGCCGCGGTGGCGGCGTTGATCGCGGCCTGATCCTGGGCGGAGAGGCTTTCGTAATAGCCCGTTCCGGTGCAGCGGGCGGCGGCGGCCTGGCTGAGGCCGAGCGCGAGAAACAGGGCGAAAAGCGTGCGGATCATGGGGATGTCCTTACTGCGGATTGGCGCGAAGGTAGGCGAGGTGCGCTGGCGGCTCAATAGGTGGCGGTCAAGCGGAAAAACAGGGCGCGGGCGGTGTTGACTCCTCCCATCGGGATTTCTACATGACCGGATGTTGGCACTCTCTATCGGGGAGTGCTAACGGGCTGGCGGAGCGCTTGGACCAAGGCTCTGCCATCGCTCAGGGAGCAATGAAACTTTGAGCCAGGGAGCTGCAAAGATGGCATTTACACCGCTTCACGACCGGGTGCTGGTGCGCCGTGTGGAAAGCGAAGAGAAAACCGCAGGCGGGCTGATCATTCCCGACAGCGCCAAGGAAAAGCCGGCGGAAGGCGAAGTCGTCGCCGTTGGTGCGGGCGCCAAGGACGATGACGGCGACCGGATTGCGATGGACGTCAAGGCCGGCGACCGGATCCTGTTCGGCAAATGGTCGGGCACCGAGATCACGATCGACGGTGAGGAGCTGCTTATCATGAAAGAGAGCGACATCCTCGGTATCCTCGACGGGAAAGCTGCCGCGAAGGCTGCCTGAAAGCCGCGCGTCATCACAAACCACCAACCGTAACTCCAGACATCAGGAGCACCATTCATGGCTGCTAAAGACGTCAAATTCGAAACCGATGCCCGCAATCGCATGCTGCGCGGCGTCAACATCCTGGCCGACGCCGTAAAGGTGACGCTAGGCCCCAAAGGCCGCAATGTCGTTCTCGACAAGAGCTTCGGTGCGCCGCGCATCACCAAGGACGGTGTGACGGTCGCCAAGGAGATCGAACTTGAGGACAAGTTCGAGAACATGGGCGCGCAGATGGTCAAGGAAGTGGCCAGCCGCACCAATGACGAGGCCGGCGACGGGACCACGACCGCCACGGTTCTGGCCCAGGCCATCGTCCGCGAAGGCATGAAGTCGGTTGCCGCCGGCATGAACCCGATGGACCTCAAGCGTGGCATCGACCTGGCTACGTCGAAGATCGTCGAGCAGATCCGCGGCATGGCGCGCGACGTGAACGACAGCGACGAAGTTGCGCAGGTCGGCACGATTTCCGCCAACGGCGAAGTCGAGATCGGCCGCCAGATCGCGGATGCGATGCAGAAGGTCGGCAACGAGGGTGTCATCACCGTCGAGGAGAACAAGGGCCTCGAGACCGAGACCGACGTGGTCGAGGGGATGCAGTTCGACCGTGGCTACCTGAGCCCTTACTTCGTGACCAATGCCGACAAGATGACGGCCGAGCTGGAAGACGCGATGATCCTTCTTCACGAGAAGAAGCTGTCGTCGCTGCAGCCGATGGTTCCGCTGCTCGAGTCGGTGATCCAGTCGGGCAAGCCGCTTCTCATCATCGCGGAAGACGTGGAAGGCGAGGCTCTGGCCACGCTGGTCGTCAACAAGCTGCGCGGCGGTCTGAAGATCGCGGCCGTCAAGGCGCCGGGCTTCGGCGATCGCCGCAAGGCCATGCTGCAGGACATCGCAATCCTGACCGGTGGTCAGGTGATCAGCGAAGATCTGGGCATGAAGCTGGAAAACGTCACGATCGACATGCTGGGCTCTGCCAAGCGGGTTTCGATCACCAAGGACGAAACCACCGTTGTTGACGGTGCCGGTGAGAAGGCCGAGATCGAAGCACGGGTCAACCAGATCCGTCAGCAGATCGAAGAGACCACGTCGGACTACGACCGTGAGAAGCTGCAGGAGCGGGTTGCCAAGCTCGCCGGTGGTGTTGCTGTCATCCGCGTTGGCGGCATGACCGAGGTCGAAGTGAAAGAGCGTAAGGACCGTGTCGATGATGCGCTGAACGCGACCCGTGCGGCGGTTCAGGAAGGTGTTGTCGTGGGCGGCGGTGTTGCGCTGGTCAAGGCGGCCATGTCGCTGGACGGCCTGAAGGGCGAGAACTCCGATCAGGATGCCGGTATCACGATCATCCGTCGCGCCATTGAGGCGCCGCTGCGCCAGATCGCCCAGAATGCGGGTGTCGACGGTGCGGTCGTTGCGGGCAAGATCCGCGAAAGCTCGGATGCGTCCTTTGGCTTCAACGCCCAGACCGAGGAATATGGCGATCTGTTCAAGTTCGGCGTGATCGACCCTGCAAAGGTCGTGCGCACCGCGCTGGAAGATGCAGCGTCGGTTGCCGGTCTGCTGATCACCACCGAAGCAATGGTGGCGGATGCGCCCAAGAAGGACGAACCGGCAGGCGCCGGGATGCCCGACATGGGCGGCATGGGCGGCATGATGTAAGCACGCCTGCCGTTCTGGCAGTCAGGGAAGGGGCCCGGTTCGGGCCCCTTTCTTTTTAGGCAACGGCGAGTTCCGGCATGACGGGGGCCGGCGCTGCCGCGGCCATCGCCGGAAGGTGTTCTGTGTAGTGCTGCCCGATGAGCCGCCCCTCCCACCCTTTGAGCGATGGGCGGGCGGAGGGCAGTTCGTCGGCGAAATCTTCGATCATGGCGAGCCCGCCGGCAAAGAGCATCGCCTGGCATCCGGGGACGAGTGTCTCGGACCAGATCCCGTCTGAGCAGACGATCTCGTGCGTGTCGAGCAGGAGGTGAATGTATTCGACCGGCCCGTCGATTGTCGCGCGGCGGATGCTCGACCCGTTCTGGAGGAGGTGAGCGGGTACGAGAACTTCCTCTTCCGCGAAGAGCATCTCAAACTCGTGCCCTCGCAAAAGAATGCGGTGCTGTGGAGAGACCGCGAAAGCCCGGGTGTTGCCGATGGCCCCGGCGTCGAAATGGATGGGTGTGTATTTCGGCATTCGGGAGACAAGTTGCTCTGACAACACACTGCGCGCGACGTCCCTGACACGGCAGGGGCCGTTGTCGAACGTATCGACCATGTCCCCGGGCTTGAGCGCCTCGACCGGACGAAGCGACCCGCCAGCACAGCGGATCAGGGTGCCCGGCGTGAAACAGATGATGAAGTCTTCGTTGATAGTGATGTCGTTGGCCGCGATCTGGCCGGTTCCAACAATGACACCGTCTTCGTTCGCGATAAGATAGGTGTTGAGCTGCAACGGGGGATCTTCGGTGCCGAAGGTTTGGGACGATGTCTGGGTAATTGTGAAACCGGGAGGCACGTTCAGCACCACGGTTTCAATGTTTCCGTCGTCAAGCAGAACATTCTGGGCGGACTGGATATCGAAGGTAAGCGAATTGACGTCGGGTGGCAGGTCGACCGTTGCAATCAGGGTGTTGTCTTCGCCGTTAGCAGGGAACGCAAAATTGAAGGATCCCGGTGAATCGATCGTCTCGTTGAATGTTGCCATCGTGAGCTCCTCGAAGGGCAAAAAACTAAGTTCGTCGATAAATTTCCTGCAGCCTGCCTCGTCTAGATTGTTTCCAAGGATTACCACTTAAACGAGAATTATGGTGGCTCAATATTCTATGATAGGCAGTTTTCTTCTCATTTAGGTTATTTTTTGAGCCGAATAATCTACTTAAGGTAGCTTTTTTGACTTGCTGGAGGCCGGATTCACGCGCGCGACTGTCTCTGAATGGGGAACACTGATGAGCCCGGGAGCGAAGAGACATGCATTGCGTGTCGGGCCGGGCGTAGTTGGGCGTTTTCCTTGCTGCGGGTGATGGCCTAGGGGAAGGACCGTTGTCTGGTCGAGAACTGCCGGGGGGTTTTTATGGAGCGTCGCTACGACATCGACCGGCTGCGGATCCTGCTGTTCGCGCTGCTGGTGCCGCACCACGCGGCGACGGGCTTTGTCGCGTTCGGAGAGCCGATATATGGACTGGTGAATGACCGGCTGGCGGGGCCGGGGCTGGAGCTGGCGATTTACTTCAGCCATGGCTGGCGGCTGCCGTCCCTGTTCGTCATCGCCGGGATCGGGACGGCGTTCGCAACGCGGCGCGGGGTGACAGGCGGGTTCATCGGCAAGCGGATGTGGCGGCTTCTGGTGCCGGTCGTCTTCGGCGTGCTGTTCCTGAACATGCTGTCGGGCTATGCGCTCTACCGGGCGGGGGCGGTGACGAGCGGGGTAGCCGCCGTACCGGCTGGTCCGGCTTTGGGGTTTTTCGCCTTCTGGTGGGAGTGGCTGAGCCATCCGCGGCTCAATCACGTGCATCATCTGTGGTTTCTGCTGAGCCTTGCGGCCTACACGCTGATCCTTTGGCCGGTGATGCGGCTGCGGGAGCGGATCGCGGGGTGGACGGTTTCAGCCCCGGCGCTGCTGGCGGCGATTGTTCTGGTTGTGACGTTCATCGCGATAACCGCCAAACCGTTCGGGGCGGCGGTGGCGGGGGAGGGGTATCAGTTTCCCTGGTATCTCGGGATCTTTGCCGGGGGGTATCTGATCGGGATCCACGCGGAGCGGGTTCTGGCCGTTCTGGAGCGGCGGGCGTTCTGGTTTCTGGGGCTCGGGGTGCTGACCTTTGCCACGGAGGTGGTGCTTTTGGGGGCAGGGCTTGAGGGATCGGAGGCATACGGCGTGGCGCTGGCCGAAGGCGGATGGGCGGCGCAGGGGATTGCGCCCGCCTACGGCGCGCTGCCTGTCGCCTTTGCGGCAGTCGAAGGCGCGAATGCCTGGATGTGGGCCTTTGCCGTGATGGGTCTGGCGGCGCGATATCTGCGGCGGCCCGGACGGGCGTTGTCCTGGCTGACGCGCGCGGTGTTTCCATTTTATGTGCTGCACTTTCCGGTGGTGCTGATCGGGCTGTCGATGCTGGCGCAGGTGGCGTGGCCCTGGGGGTGGGAGCTGCTTTTGCTGATCGTGGGGACGTATCTGGTGACGGGGCTGGTTTACCTCGTAGCGCTTCAGACGGGGCGCGCTGTGGTGCTGATCGGCGGGCGCGCGGTGGCGACGGCGCCCTGAGATCCGGGCGGGGCGACTGCGCTTTCGGCTGCGCCTTAGCGACACCCGCCCGCCCGGCCTTCGGGGACGTTCCGCGGGGTGGCGAATGTTACGGTTCGTCACCGAAGCGTGGTTTGTTCAGGAGCGCGGGCTGCGCCTAGGTTGGGTCTGACTGATCCCGGAGAGTTGCCATGAGACGTTTCGCCTTTGCCCTTCTGCTTGTTTTCGCAGCGCCGGTTGCCGCGCAGGAGGGGCCGGAGTTCTCGGTGACAGAGCCGCCGATGACGCTGGAGCGCATGGCGCGGATTGCTGAGGCGTTGGACCCGGAAGCGCGGGCGCAGGGGAATGTGATCGAGCTGACGATCGATGATATTCCGGTACTGATCGTGACCGATCCCTTGGCGGATCGGATGCGCGCGATGGTGCCGATCCGGTCGGCGGACGGGCTGAGCAACGACGAGCTGATGCGGCTGATGCAGGCGAATTTCGACAGTGCCCTGGACGCGCGCTATGCGGTGGCGAACGGGCGGCTTTGGAGTGTGTTCATTCATCCGCTGTCGCCGCTCAAGCGGGATCAGTTCATCAGCGGGATCGGGCAGACCATCAATGTCGCGACGACCTATGGCTCGCTCTATACCGGGGGTGCGATGCAGTTCGGGGGCGGGGATAGTCAGCCGTTGCAGCGCCAGCTGATCGACCGGCTGCTGGAGAAGGGCGAAGAGATCTGACATCTCTGCCGGATGCGGATCTTTCTACTGACGGCAGTGACGATGGTCGCGTTCGCGGCCAATTCCGTGCTGAACCGGATGGCCTTGGATGGGGGCGCGATCGGGCCTGCGGCCTTTGCGGCTGTGCGGCTGGTCTCGGGCGCCCTGATGCTGGCCGCGCTGGTTCTGTGGCGCGGGCGGGCGCGGTTTGCGTTCCGGCCTGTGGGAGCGGGGGCGCTGGCCGTCTACATGCTGGGATTTTCCTTCGCCTATGTGAGCCTCGATGCCGGGCTGGGGGCGTTGATCCTGTTCGGCGGTGTGCAGGTGACGATGTTTGCCGGCGCGGTTCTGTCGCGGGAGGCGATCCCGCTGCTGCGCTGGCTTGGGGCCGGGGTGGCACTGGCGGGGCTGGGCTGGTTGCTGGCGCCCGGGGCCGCGTCGCCGGATCTTTGGGCGGCGGGGCTGATGCTGGCCGCGGCGGGCGGCTGGGGCGTCTATTCGCTGCTGGGGCGCGGGGCGGCGGATCCGCTGGGGGAGACGGCGGCGAATTTCCTGTGGGCGGCGCCGGTGGCCTTGCTTCTGTGGGTCTTCGTGGCGGATGGGACGAGCTGGCGCGGCGTCGGGCTGGCGGTTCTGTCGGGCGCGGTGACGTCCGGGCTGGGCTACGCGCTGTGGTACCGGATCCTGCCGCAGCTGGGCGCGAGCCGGGCGGCCGTGGCGCAGCTGACGGTGCCGGTGATCGCCGCCGCCGGCGGAGTGCTGCTGTTGGGTGAGGTCATCGGGCCGCGGCTGCTGCTTGGAGGCGCGCTGGTGCTGGGAGGCGTTTTGCTGTCGCTTAGCGCAGGATCGGTTCGAGCGGGTCGTAGGTGAGGGTGCTGTCCTCCCAGGCGAGGCGGGGGAGGGTGTCGGGCTTGATGCGGAGGGTTGCGGCTTCGTCCCGCGTGACCCAGCGGCGCTGGGTGACGATGCCTTCGGGGTCGGTCCAGTCGGCGTGGGGGTCGCCCGAAACGAACGTGCAACGGAAGGTGATTTCGATCTGGTGGAAGGCGCGTTCGGGGTCGTGGAACTCGTTGACGAGAGCGGGGGCGCCGACGGCGACGGTGAGACCGGTTTCCTCGTGGATCTCGCGGGCGAGGTTGTCCGGCAGCGAGGCGTGCGGTTCGACGCCGCCGCCGGGCGCGCACCAGAGGTCGCCGCGGCCGCGATAGGCGTTGACGAGGAGGAGGCGGTTCTCAAGCAGGAGAAGGCCGCGGACGGCGAGGCGGATCGGCATGGCGCCGAGAGTGGCGCGGCGCAGGGGCAGCTGCAAGCGACGCAGCGTGCCGGATAGGCAGACCGGTGATTCGGCCTTATGTGCGAAGGATGAGATTTGTTCTGGCCTTTCTGGTGCTCTTGCCGTCGGCAGTCGCGGCGGAGTGTGTCGTGCTGCTGCACGGGCTCGCGCGGACCTCGCTGTCGCTGACGGTGATGGGCGAGGTGCTGGAGGCGGAGGGGTATCGCGTGGTCGCACCGTCCTACCCGTCGACGGAGGCCAAGATCGGGGCGCTGGTGTCCGCCACGGTGCCGCAGGCGGTCGCGGCCTGCGACGGCGACGTGACCCATTTTGTGACCCATTCTATGGGCGGGATCCTCGTTCGGGCCTGGCTGGCGGAGAACCCGATCGAGCAGATGGGGCGGGTCGTGATGCTGGCGCCGCCCAATCAGGGGTCAGACCTGGTGGACGTGTTCGGAGACTACCCGCCGTTCGAGTGGATGAACGGGCCGGCGGGGATGCAACTGGGGACAGGCGACGATGCAGTGCCGCTGCAGCTACCGCCGCCCGATTACACGGTCGGGGTGATCGCCGGGGACCGGTCGGTGAACCCTGTGACGTCGGCTGTGATCGCCGGGCCGGACGATGGCAAGGTGTCGGTCAAGGCGACGCGGATGGAGGGGATGGCGGACCATATCGTGCTGCCCGTGAGCCATACCTTCCTGATGAACAATCCGATCGTGATCGCGCAGGTGCTGGCTTTCCTCGAGACCGGAGCGTTCGACCACGACCTGACATTTCTGGACGTGGTGTTCGGGACGGAAGACTAACGCTTCTCATGTCCCGGGATGAAGAAAGGCGAGGGAGCATACCCTCGCCTTTCTTGCGTTCCAATCAGAGACCGGCGGCGACCCGTTGGACCGTAGCCATACGTTCGGCATTGGGCGGGTGGGTGCCCAGGAAGCGGTCGCCGGGATCGGGGATGCGGCTGAAGAAGGCGGCGCCGCGGAGGGGGTCGTAGCCCGCGCGGGCGGTGATGACGGTGCCGAGGGCGTCTGCCTCGAGCTCGAACTCCTTGGAGAAGGTGCGCGCGCCGACGGCCGCACCGAGCTGCTGGGCGGTGCGGACGCTCGCCCCGCTGTCGCCGAGCGTGGTGGCGAGCTGACCGAGGACGGTCGCGCCGACCGTCGCGGCCTGGCGCTGGCGGGCGAGGTGGCCCTCGATATGGTGGGCCGCTTCGTGGCTCATCACGAAGGCGATTTCGTCCTGGTTACGGGTGTCGGCGATCAGCGCGAGTGTGAAACCGATCACCGGGCGACCGTTACGGTCGAGCGTCTGGAAGGCGTTCGCGGGCACGCCGGGGCGGTCGTCGACCACGATCAGGAAGTCGCAGTTGAAGGTGGGCTGGCGCTGGCGGCAGTAGGATTCGGCAACGGGTTCGACCCGGCGGACCACGGCGGCGAAGTTGCGCGTGGCCGTCTGCAGGTCGATGCGGTCGGCCTGGGGTTGGGGCAGGGCGGCCGGGGCCGGTGCTGTCGTTGGCCCAACCGGGGCGCAGGCCGCGACCAGGACAAGGCTGGCAGCGAGGAGGCTGGCGAGACGGATCATGGGGGTCTCCTGTAATCTTTTGTCCTTATCGTAGCAGCGGATGCGTCGGTGACCAGTGATAGGGATGTGAACGGTTGCATCATGTGGGCCTCGGGCATACCTCGGATGCCATGTTCACGATCGAGCACGAATTCGACACCACGGTGATTACGCTTGTCGATGAGGGGCCTGCGCCCTTGAAAGAGGACGTGACGGTCAGCGCCTTCGAGGATTGCGTGACCGTGTCCCAGTTCGACCCGCGGCGGGATGCGGAGGTGACTGTGACGCTGTCGATGGCACAGTTGCGCGACCTGTCGGCGGCGCTGGATCTGCCGGAAGGGGTCTACCGCATCGCGCGGCCAGAGGAGCGCTAGGGCGTGCCGGAGGCGAATCAGGCCGTTTTGGACTTTCTGCTGACCCGGCGGTCGCGCCCGGCCAAGACGCTGACAGAGCCGGTGCCGACGCGCGAGGCGCTGGTGCCGCTGTTGACGGCCGCGGCGCGCAGCCCGGATCACGGCAAGCTGGAGCCCTGGCGGTTCATCGTGCTGGAACGGGCGGCGCTGGAGCGGCTTGCTGCGCTGGTCGTGGTTCGCGGGGCGGCGCTGGGTCGGGATATGGCGGATATCGATAAGGCGGCGGATCAGTATGCGCGAGCGGGGCTTGCGGTTGCGGTGATCTCCTCTCCGAAGCCGTCGGAGAAGATCCCGGAGGTCGAGCAGGTGTTGAGCGCTGGTGCGGTCTGTCTGGCGTTGCTCAACGCCGCGCTCGCTTCCGGCTGGGGTGCGAACTGGTTGAGCGGTTGGCCGTCGCATGATCCGGATTTCGTGCGGGAGGGGTTTGACCTTGTGCCCGGAGAGACGGTGGCGGGTCTGATCCATATCGGGACCGAGACCGTCGCCCCGCCGGAACGGCCACGGCCGGATGTCGGCGCGATCACCACCTGGATGGACAGATGATCTTTCACGATTTTTCGCGGGCCCTGTCGCAGATGTTCGATCCGCGGTTTCGCCGGGTTCTGTTCCTTGGGCTTGGCCTGACATTCGTCCTGCTTCTGGGCGCCTATGCCGGGCTTTTGCTGCTTGTGGAATGGCTGACGGGGGACGTCGTCGTTCTGCCGATCGTGGGCGAGGTGACGTGGTTCGGCGATTTGTTGTCCTGGGGATCACTGCTTTTCATGATTGTCCTGTCGTTCTTTCTGATGATCCCGGTGGCGTCGATCATCACCTCGATGTTCCTCGATGATGTGGCGAGCGCGGTGGAGGATCAGTTCTATCCGCATCTGCCGACAGCCGCCGGGATGGGATTCTTCGACGGGCTGAAGGAGACCGTCAATTTCCTGGGCGTCCTGATTGCCGCGAATATCGGCGCGCTGATCCTCTGCATCTTCTTCGCGCCCTTCACACCCTTCATCCTCTACGGAACGAACGGGTATCTTCTGGGGCGGGAATATTTCACGCTGGTTGCGCGGCGCCGTCATTCGGATGCGGAGGCGCGGGTCTTTCGGCGCCAGCACAGGATGCAGATCTGGATGGCGGGCGTGCTGATGGCGGTGCCGCTGACCATCCCGATCATGAACCTGTTCATCCCGATCCTAGGGGCGGCGACCTTCACGCACCTGTTCCACCGGCTGGTTCCGGAGCCGCCTAGCGCGACACCTCGGGCGTCGACATACGGTTGAACCAGTCGAAGTCGCGGACAGTGATTGCGCCCGACCAGATGACGCCTGCGACCACAGCCCAGACCAATGCGGCCCAGATCGTCACGATCTTTGCCTTGCGGCCCAGTTGGGGGTCGCTGGGGGCGGAGGCGTGGGTTCCGGGGACGATCTTGCCTTCGTCGCCTTGCGTGGTCAGCCGCAAGGGCAGGACGATGAAGAGGATCATGAACCAGATGACTGCGAAGAGCACGATGGCGGAGACGGGACCCATACCCTCAGACCTCCTCTAGCTCGATCAGGCAGCCGTTGAAGTCCTTCGGGTGCAGGAAGAGGACAGGTTTGCCGTGGGCGCCGATCTTGGGCTCTCCGTCGCCGAGGATGCGGGCGCCCTGGGCGATCAGCGTGTCCTTCGCGGCGCCGATATCCTCGACCTCGTAGCAGACGTGGTGGATGCCGCCGGACGGGTTGCGGTCGAGGAAGGCCTGGATCGGGCTGTTTTCGCCCAAGGGGTAGAGCAGTTCGATCTTGGTGTTCGGCAGCTCGATGAAGATGACGGTCACGCCGTGATCCGGTTCGTCCTGGGGGGCGCCGACAGTTGCGCCGAGGGCGTCGCGGTATTGGGCGGCTGCGGCGTCGAGATCGGGGACGGCGATTGCGACATGGTTCAGGCGGCCGATCATGGCGATCTCCCTTGCGGTTTGGCGAGCCGTGTACCGTTGCGCGGGACGGTGATGCAAGGGCAGGCGGCGTTAACCGGTCGTTAGGCACGGGCGGCCTAGAGTCGCGGCGGGGACTGCTATGAGAGATACTGCCATGGATGATCTGCAAGATTTCATGTTTCACCAGACGCCGACCGCCGACCGGCCCCTTCTGGGGACGACAATTCTGGTCGTGGAAGACAGCCGGTTCGCCTGTGAGGCCTTGCGCCTGCTTGCTTTGCGGAGTGGGGCACGCATCCGGCGTGCGGATTGTCTGACGGCTGCGCAACGCCACCTGAAGACCTATCGCCCGACCGTCGCCATCGTTGATCACGGATTGCCGGACGGGTCTGGTGCGGAGCTGATTCGCGAACTTGCGGGCGCCGTGCCGCGGATCCCGGTCATCCTGGGGATGAGCGGGGATGACGGCGCAGAGGAGGCCGCGCTTGAGGCCGGGGCTGACGGGTTTCTGTCGAAGCCGGTCGCGCGCCTGTCTGCCTTTCAGCAGGCGCTTCTGGCGCATCTGCCGCCGGACCGGCACCCGACCGGGCCGCGGGCCCTGTCGCAGGACGAGATCGCGCCGGATCCGGTGGCTTATCGCGACGATGTAGCACGCGCGGCAGAGATCCTGTCGACCCGGCGGGATGAAGCGACGGTGGCCTATCTGCGCCAGTTTCTGGCCGGATGCGCCCTGAGCGCGAACGACCGCCCGATGGGTGACGCCCTGGCCGATCTTGCGCGTGAGCGGCGGCCGGGCGGGCCGACGCCGGAACAGACGGCGAAGCATCTGTCGGGCCTGATGGCCTCGCGGATTGCGGGTATCGGAACTTTGTAGACGGCGCTGCCGACACCTTTCCCCGGGAATGGCCACTTTTTGCCAGATTCTCCGGCGAGGACTTTCCTTGCTGCTGAATGTTCTTGGGGATGTCGACCGTGCTAAGCCGTCTGACCGCTGGAGAAACCGGGAAAACGCCGCTTGATCGTGCGGTCTTCTTGATTGGTGCGCTGATGCTCACCGCGGCCCTTCTGGGCACCATCCTTCCGTCATCGATGACAGCGACGGTGTCTGCGGAAGCGTCGTCCCAGTCAGCCCTCTGACCCGCTGGCGAAGCTGATCAGGCGATCAGCTTTGCGTCTTCGCCCATATCGAGACCCGGGAAGATCGCGCTTTCAAGCGTGGGTCGGTCGATTCCGAGCAAATCGTGCATTGCCCAGGCCGCAACGCCGCGGATGTCGCGCGTCGGCATCAGGTCCCGCTCCTGATAGAGCGCCTCTGCCGTGAGGCCCGGCCAGTCGCCCAGCACCTGACCACCGCGCACCGCGCCTCCGGCATAGATGAGTGCACCGCCGGTCCCGTGGTCGGTGCCGCCCGATCCGTTCTGCCGCGCCGTCCGGCCGAATTCGGTCATGGCGAGCAGGCAGGTCTTCGACCAAGCGGGTCCGAGCCGTGTCTTGAGCGTCAGGATCGTATCGGTCAGCTGGGTCAGCGCGCGGGGCAGGGTCCGGTCCTGCGCGGCATGCGTATCCCATCCGTTCAGCGAGAAGGCGGCGACGCGCGCGTCTTCCCGCAAGCGATCAGCGGCGAATTCGGCGATCTTCACGTGCGGCCGCCCGCGCTGGATCTCGGCCATCATGGGCGAGGCCATCATCATCTCGTCGCCCGCCTCTGCAATCTCGGCACCGGCGTCCATTTTGGAGGCGATTGCGATCGCCTCGGCCGAGGCTTGCCGGAAGAGGGGATCGCGGTGCTGCACCAGTTCGAGAAGGCGTTGGGCCTGCGGACTGATTGCGAGCCGGGCATCGGGGGACCAGCGCGATACCGGAGCTGATCCGGTTGTCAGCAGCATCTGTTCGAGGCCGATCGCGAAGGTCGTGCTGGCCTCGACGCCCGGGACCGCCTGGAGCATCCGGTTCAGCCAGCCGTCGCGGGTGGAGCCGTCGACATTGGGGTCTGACCCCGCCTCGAGCAGATCTTGCCCGTCGAAATGGCTGCGCTTGTCGCGGTAGGGGGTCGAGACGGCGTGGACGGCGCCGAATTCGCCTGCATCCCAGAGCGGCTTGATCGGGGCGAGAGCGGGGTGGAGCTGGTAAAATGGCCCCGCGTCGAGCCCGCCTTCGGCGAGGTCGGGGCGCAGCGCGGCGAAGGCCGGGTCGCCCATGGGACGGAACACGTCGACCCCGTCCATCCCGCCGCGCAGGATGATGACGATCAGCCGCTCCTCCCACGGGGCCGAGGCGAGCGCCATGGGGGTGAGCAGCGGGCTGGCGGCGGTGGAGCAGCCTAGGGCCAGGCCGTTGCGCAGGAACGTGCGGCGATCCATCGTCACCTCCGTTGGAAATCGGGCGAGGCGAGGACGATGCCGATCGCCTCGGCCGGGGTTTCTGCGGCGCCTGCGGCGAAGACGACCGCCTCGTCGGGCTCAGGCCCGAGCGCGCCGTGAACGAAGCGGCGCGGGTCGGGCAGGTCAGGGCCGAGGACGACAGGCAGGCGCATCGCCCAGTCGATACGGCCTGCCATGCCTTGCGGGGTCACCCAGGCCTCGGCCTCTTCCGGCCAGCCGTCGGGGCCGACCGGCCCGCGGGGGGACTGGCCCATGACGGTGAGCGGGCGGTGCAGATAGCGCTGCACCTCCTTGCGGTCGAGGGCGAGGAGCTTTTGCGGCGCGACATCGACCGCGCGCAGGGCGCTTTCCACGAAATCGTAGGGTTGCTTGACCTTTTGCTTTTCGACCGACCAGGAGAGTGGATGCCCGACAAGTGTCGCAGCCATTGCGAGCAGCGCGCCGCCCGTCTCCCGGTAGGTGGCCGACAGGGCCATGACCAAATCGTCGGGCGGCACATCCGCGATGAAATGACGGGCGAGCTTGCGGGATAGATGCTCGGCCGTGGCTGGATGCGCGGCGAGGTCGTCGAGTACGGCGTGGATGTCGGACAGGCTGGGCTTGTCGCCACCATAGGATTGTCCGAGTACGGTTTCCGCCCCGGGTTCCGCATAGTGGCCGCGAAAATCGAACTGACGGTCGCCATCATGGCTGAGGCCTGTCAGAAGCTCGGCCAGTTCGCGCACATCGTGCTGGGTGTAGGGCCCGTCGACGCCGAGCGTGTGCAGTTCGAGCAGTTCGCGGGCGAGGTTTTCGTTGAGCCCGCCCCGTCCCAGGCGTTCTGCCCGCTTGCTGTTGGGCCCGAAGGAACGGTTCTGATCGAGGTAGATCAGCATCCTTGGGTGGGTGATCACCGCCTTCAGCATGTCGGAGAACCGGCCTGTCACATGCGGGCGGATCGCCTCTTCGATGTAGATCGGGACGAATTGGAGGTTCTGGCCGCCTTTCGCGCGGATGGTGAAGTGATCGGCCCAGAACCGGACAAGCCGCTCGCGCAGGCCGTCCTGGGTCTCGATCGAGCGGGCGAGGGCGATGGTGGAGAACTCGGCCCATCTTATCATGGCCTGGGTCCGTATCGCCTTGAAGGCCTTGTCGGCTTCTTCTTCCCGCGGGGTTCCGCTCGCCTCCCGTCGGGCGCGGGCGGCCGCGCTGTATTCCGAGGCGGATGGGGTGACCTCTGTCGAGTTCGGGATCGCGTAGCGCTGTGCCACAAGGTCGGGCCCGGCCAGACGGTCGAGCATGGCAGCGGTGGTCTCAGGCGGCGAAACGCGCGGTGACAGGCCGACGCCGAAACGGGTTTCTGCAAGGGTTGGAGTGAAGGGCACGGGCAGCTCTCCTTCCTGCCACCCTAGCCTGTGCGGGCCTTTTTCGCAAAGGCGAAACGGGCTGTTCGCAGGGGGTTGCCGAGCCTGTGACGAAGGCTCGGCAAAGAGGTGCTGGCGCGTCTAATTGTCCTGCTGGACGACGCGCAGCGACAGCTCGCGGAGCTGAGTCGCCGTTGGGTCAGACGGGGCGTCCATCATCAGATCCTGCGCCTGCTGGTTCATCGGGAACATGATGACCTCGCGGATGTTCATCTCGTCGGCCAGCAGCATGACGATCCGGTCGATCCCCGCGGCGCAACCGCCATGGGGGGGCGCCCCGTACTGGAAGGCGGTAACCATGCCGCCGAAGCGGTTGTCGACCTCTTCCTTCGGATAGCCCGCGATTTCGAACGCCCGGTACATGATCTCGGGCTTGTGGTTCCTGATCGCGCCCGAAACGAGTTCGTAGCCGTTGCAGGCGAGGTCGTACTGGTAACCGAGCACATCGAGCGGGTCGCCGTCGAGCGCCTCCATCCCTCCCTGGGGCATGGAGAAGGGGTTATGTTCAAAGTCGATCGCGCCGGTCTCGCTGTCCTTCTCATAGATCGGGAAGTCGACGATCCAGGCGAAGGCGAAGCGGTCCTGGTCGGTCAGGCCCAGCTCGTCGCCGATGACGGCCCGCGCGCGGCCCGCCACGGCCTCGAAGCTTTCGGGCTTGCCGCCGAGGAAGAACGCGGCGTCGCCCACGCCGAGGCCAAGCTGCTGGCGGATCGCCTCGGTCCGCTCGGGGCCGATGTTCTTGGCCAAGGGGCCCGCAGCATCCATCACACCCTGGTCGATTTCGCGCCAGAAGATGTACCCCATCCCCGGCAGTCCTTGCTGCTGGGCGTAGGCGTTCATCCGGTCGCAGAACTTGCGGGAGCCGCCGCCGGGGGCGGGGATGGCACGGATCTCGGTGCCGTCCTGTTCGAGGAGCTTGGCGAAGATCGCGAAGCCGGAGCCGCGGAAATGGTCGCTGACAATCTGCATCTTGATCGGGTTGCGCAGATCAGGCTTGTCCGTGCCGTACCAGAGCGCGGCATCGCGATAGCTGATCTGGGGCCAGTCGGTATCGACTTTCCGGCCATTGCCGAATTCCTCGAAGATGCCCGTCAGCACCGGCTGGATCGTGTCGAAGACGTCCTGCTGGGTGACGAAGCTCATCTCCATATCCAGCTGGTAGAAGTCGGTGGGCGAGCGGTCGGCGCGGGGGTCTTCGTCGCGGAAGCAGGGGGCGATCTGGAAATACTTGTCGAAGCCCGACACCATGATCAGCTGCTTAAATTGCTGCGGCGCCTGGGGCAGCGCGTAGAACTTGCCCGGATGCAGGCGCGAGGGGACGAGGAAGTCGCGCGCGCCTTCGGGGGAGGAGGCGGTGATGATCGGTGTCTGGTATTCGCGGAAGTTCTGATCCCACATGCGCCGCCGGATCGAGGCGACGACGTCGGAACGGAGCGTCATGTTGCGTTGCATGACCTCGCGCCGAAGATCAAGGTATCGGTACTGCAGGCGGGTTTCCTCGGGGTATTCCTGATCGCCGAAGACGATGAGCGGCAATTCGTTTGCCTGCCCCAGGATTTCGAGGTCGCGGATAAAGACCTCGATCTCGCCGGTCGGGATCTTGGGGTTGATGAGGCTGTCGTCGCGCGCCTTCACCTCGCCATCGATGCGGATGCACCATTCCGAACGCACCTTCTCGACCTCAGCGAAGACCGGCGAATCGGGGTCGCAGAGAAGCTGCGTGACGCCGTAATGGTCGCGCAGGTCGATGAACAGCACGCCCCCGTGATCGCGCACCCGATGGACCCAGCCGGAGAGCCGGACGGTCTGGCCGACATTGCCTTTGGTCAATTCTGCGCAGGTATGGCTGCGGTAGGGATGCATCTGTGGCTCCTTCCGGGGGTCGCGATCGCGCGAGGTAACACAGTTTCGGATCGGCAAAGTCAAGCCGATGCCGCCTCTGGACAAATCGTCACAGACTGTGAGTATCGGGGATGGTCTTGCCCGAAGAGGCAAGTCACGGAAGACATTGAAGAAAGGGTCGGACCATGTGGGCCCGTGCATTTGATGCCGTGATGGATCGATTTATCCGGAACGGCGCCCTGGAAATCACCCATGCGGACGGACGGACAACCCGCCATGGCGATGACAGCGTCCCGATACGGATCACGCTGAACGATCCCGATCTGCCGCGGAAGATCCTGATGGAGCCCGAAATCGCGTTGGGGGAGGCCTATATGGATGGCCGACTGACGATCGCGCAGGACGATCTGCACGGGTTTCTGACGCTGGCGATGCGCAACCGGGCGACGCACAGCGCGGGCGACCTGTTCCGCTGGCGCCAGCGTCTGGCAAGCCCCGTCCAACCGGTAATCGATCGCTTCTCGGCCAATCGTTCGAAGGCCAATGTGGCCCATCACTACGACCTGTCGTCTGAGCTTTACGAACTCTTCCTCGATGAGGATCGCCAGTATTCCTGTGCCTATTTCGCGAGTCCGGACATGACGTTGGAAGAGGCGCAGGAGGCGAAGAAGCATCACATCGCCCAAAAGCTGTGCCTGTCGGAAGGTCAGAGTGTTCTGGATATTGGCTGTGGTTGGGGCGGCATGGCCCTGACGCTCGCGCAGGATTACGGCGCGCGGGTGACCGGCGTGACGCTGAGCGAAGAACAGCACCGGGTCGCCAAGCGCCGGGCGGAGGAGGCTGGCCTTGCCGACCGGATCGACATCCGGCTTGAGGATTACCGGCAGGTGAAGGGCACATTCGACCGGGTCGTTTCGGTGGGGATGTTCGAACACGTGGGGCGCCCGCAATACCTGACCTATTTCCGGCATGTGGAAAACAGCCTCGCGCCCGACGGGATCGCCCTGATTCATACGATCGGGACCCTGACGGCGCCCCGTGCAACATCGTCGTGGATCCGCAAATACATCTTTCCCGGCGGCTATCTGCCCGCCATGAGTCAGGTCGTGCGCAGCGTCGAAGTGGCGGGCCTGTCGCTGACCGATGTGGAGGTGTTGCGGGACCATTACGCGCGGACGCTGGCCCATTGGCAGGAGCGGTTCGTGACCCGCATCGAAGAGGCGCGCGCGCTTTATGACGAGCGGTTCTGCCGAATGTGGCGGTATTACCTGACGGCCGCCGAGCTTGGCTTTCGCGTCGACCGGCTAGCCGTCTTCCAGTTTCAGATGGCGCGCGACAAGGACGCGGTGCCGGTGACGCGCGGGTATCTCTATTCGGCCGCCTGAGGCCGGGCAAGGAGTGTCGGATCAAGTGCATCGCCGGCGGCGATGCAGCCGTCCGGAAAATCCTGCCCGTCTGCATCCCTGCCCGCGAAGGCGATGCAGGCGATGCCGGCGGCAAGCGCCGCTTCGGCGCTTTCCGGCGTATCTTCGATCGCGAGAGCGCTTTGCGCAGGCAGGTCGAGTGCCTTGAGCGCGTCGAGGTAGATATCCGGCGCAGGCTTGCTGTTCTCGACCCTGCCCCGTTCGCCGATATAATCGAAATCATCCGCCGAGATCCCGTCGAGAACGCCCAGGATCAGGTCGATCTGGCGCTGCCCCGTCGCGGTGACGAAACCGCATTTCATCCCTTGGTCCTTCGCCGTCTCGAGCATCTTTTTCACGCCGGGGCGCGGTGTGATGCCCTCTTCGCGGACAAGCCGTTCGAAGTGTTCGACCTTGGATGCGTGAAGCGCATCGGCGTCGACCTCCTGCCCGCGCGCTTCGCCGTATTCGCGGATCCGGCGTGTGCCGCCCGGGCGTTTGAGAAGCTCGCGATACTCCGTCTCGCCCCAGTTCCAGCCCAACCCAGCCTCGTCGAAGGTGGCGTTGAAAGCGCGCCGCTGGATGTCGGAAGTTTCGGCAAGCGTTCCGATGGAACCGAAGAGAAGAGCGGAATAGGGCATGGGGAGATCCTGGTTGAGATGATGTTCCGAAAACGCCGGGACAGGCCGAACGTTCCGGCGGAGTTCGGTGGCTGCGAAGTTCCGCGGGCGGGCCGATGTCCAGAAACCGCTTGAACCCGCGGGCAGCCTACCTATACCTCCCGCCAATTTGCGCGAGGTCCGGGGATGCCGAAGAGAACCGATATCAGCTCGATTATGATCATCGGCGCGGGGCCTATCGTGATCGGGCAGGCCTGCGAGTTCGACTATTCGGGCGCCCAGGCCTGCAAGGCCCTGCGGGAAGAGGGCTATCGCGTCGTCCTCGTGAACTCGAACCCAGCGACGATCATGACGGATCCGGGCCTGGCCGATGCCACTTATATCGAGCCGATCACTCCCGAGGTCGTCGCCAAGATCATCGAGAAGGAGCGGCCCGATGCCTTGCTGCCGACGATGGGCGGGCAGACCGGGCTCAACACCTCGCTCGCGCTGGAAGAGATGGGGGTGCTGGAGAAGTTCGGCGTCGAGATGATCGGCGCCAAGCGAGAGGCCATCGAGATGGCCGAGGATCGCAAGCTCTTCCGCGAGGCGATGGACCGGATCGGGCTGGAGAACCCCAAGGCCACCATCGCGAACACCATGGACGACTGCATGGCCGCGCTCGAGACGGTGGGCCTTCCGGCGATCATCCGGCCCGCCTTCACGCTGGGCGGCACCGGCGGGGGCGTGGCCTATAACCGCGAGGAATATGCGGCGATCTGCAAATCGGGCCTCGACGCGTCGCCGGTCAACCAGATCCTGATCGACGAAAGCCTGCTGGGCTGGAAGGAATACGAGATGGAGGTCGTCCGCGACCGCGCCGACAACGCGATCATCGTGTGTTCCATCGAGAACGTCGATCCGATGGGGGTGCATACGGGCGACTCGATCACCGTGGCACCCGCACTCACGCTGACCGACAAGGAATACCAGCGGATGCGCAGCGCCTCGATCGCGGTCCTGCGCGAAATCGGGGTGGAGACCGGCGGGTCGAATGTCCAGTGGGCCGTAAATCCCGAAGACGGGCGGATGGTCGTGATCGAGATGAACCCGCGGGTGTCGCGATCCTCGGCGCTGGCGTCGAAGGCGACGGGCTTCCCGATCGCCAAGATCGCGGCGAAGCTGGCGGTGGGCTACACGCTGGACGAGCTCGACAACGATATCACCAAGGTGACGCCCGCGAGCTTCGAGCCGACGATCGATTACGTCGTCACCAAAATCCCGCGCTTCGCGTTCGAGAAGTTTCCGGGGGCAGAGCCGAACCTGACGACGGCGATGAAGTCGGTGGGCGAGGCGATGGCGATCGGCCGCACGATCCACGAATCGATGCAGAAGGCGCTGGCGTCGCTTGAGACGGGGCTGACGGGGTTCGATGAGATCGAGATTGATGGTGTTAGGCCTGAAGCCAGGACGGCTGCCAGGGCTCTGCTTAAGGAAGCGGCGTCGATCCCTGTCGAGGTGTCTGATCAACTTGCGAAAACGCAGCGCCGTTTGGACGCCACAGAGCCGCTTTCAGAAACGGCGAAAGCAGAGATGGAGCGTCGCCTTGCCGCTCTCGAAGAAGCGAAGCGGCAAGAACTTGTGCAGCGACAGGCCGAGGAAGCGGTTGAACCCGACAGCCAGCACGAGCGCTCCGAGATCGTCATCTTGAATGCCTCAGAGCTGACCGCGATCCACAAAGCGCTGTCCCGGCAAACTCCCGACCGCCTTCGGGTCATCGCCCAAGCCATGCGCCATGGTTTGTCGGATGACGAGATCAACGCGATCACGATGTTCGATCCGTGGTTCCTCGCCCGGATCCGCGAAATTATCGATAGCGAAGAGCGCGTGAAGGCCGATGGCCTTCCGAGCGATGAGCGGGCCCTGAGAGAGCTCAAGATGATGGGCTTCACCGATGCCCGCCTCGCCATCCTCACGGGCATGTCCGAGGCTGAGGTTCGGCGGGCCCGGCAAAATGCCGGCGTCACCGCCGTCTTCAAGCGCATCGACACCTGCGCGGCAGAGTTTGAGGCGCAGACGCCCTATATGTATTCGACCTACGAGACCCCGGTCATGGGCGAGGTCGAGGACGAGGCCCGCCCGTCTGATGCCAAGAAGGTTGTCATCCTTGGCGGCGGCCCCAACCGGATCGGGCAGGGGATCGAGTTCGATTATTGCTGTTGTCACGCCTGTTTCGCGCTGAGCGATCAGGGCTACGAGACGATCATGATCAACTGCAATCCCGAGACCGTCTCGACCGATTACGACACCTCGGACCGGCTTTATTTCGAACCGCTGACCTTCGAACATGTGATGGAGATCCTGCGCATCGAGCAAGAGCGCGGCACGTTGCACGGGGTCATCGTGCAGTTCGGCGGGCAGACGCCGCTGAAGCTGGCCAATGCGCTGGCGGAGGAGGGGATCCCGATCCTCGGCACCACGCCGGATGCGATCGATCTGGCCGAAGACCGCGAGCGGTTCCAGAAACTCGTGCAGGATCTTGGCCTGAAACAGCCGCACAACGCCCTGGCCCGCACCGATGCGGAGGCCTTCGCGGCGGCGGAAGAGATCGGCTTTCCGCTGGTCATCCGCCCGTCCTACGTCCTGGGCGGGCGGGCGATGGAGATCGTGCGAGAGATGCCGGCGCTGGAACGCTACATCGCCGAGGCCGTGGTGGTGTCGGGCGACAGCCCGGTTCTGCTTGACGGCTACCTCGCGGGCGCGGTCGAGGTCGACGTCGACGCGATTTCCGACGGCGAACAGGTTCACGTCGCCGGGATCATGCAGCATATCGAAGAGGCGGGCGTGCATTCGGGCGACAGCGCCTGTTCGCTTCCGCCCCACAGCCTGCCCGACGACATCATCGCCGAGCTTACAGAGCAGACCGAAGCGCTGGCCAAGGCGCTGAACGTTCGCGGCCTGATGAATGTGCAATTCGCCGTCAAGGACGGGGAGATCTACCTGATCGAAGTGAACCCCCGCGCCTCCCGCACCGTGCCGTTCGTCGCAAAGGCCACCGACTCGGCCGTCGCGGCCATCGCGGCGCGTGTGATGGCAGGGGAGCCTTTGTCGAACTTCCCTGAGCGGTCGCCCTATCCGCCTGCGGAGGACCCAATGACTGTTCTGCCTCTGGGCGATCCGTTCACGCTGGCCGATCCGAAGACGCCTTGGTTCTCGGTCAAGGAGGCTGTGATGCCGTTCGCGCGCTTCCCCGGGGTCGATACGATCCTGGGCCCAGAAATGCGGTCGACCGGGGAGGTGATGGGCTGGGCGCGGTCATTCCCCCGCGCATTCCTCAAGGCGCAACTCGGCGCGGGTGTGACGCTGCCGTCAGAGGGCAAGGTCTTCATCTCGATCCGGGACGCGGACAAGACCGAGGCGATGGTGGAAGCGGCGCGAATCGTGATCGATCTGGGGCTGCCGATTCTTGCCACCCGTGGCACGGCCGCCTGGCTTGTCGAGAAGGGCCTCGAAGCGGAAACCGTCAACAAGGTTTACGAAGGGGGCCGCACGATTGCCGACCGGATGAAGGACGGTGACGTTGCACTGGTCTGGAACACCACTGAGGGCGTGCAGGCCATCGAAGACAGCCGCTCGATCCGGGCGATCGCGCTCAACGACAAGATTCCCTATTTCACAACGGCGGCCGGGGCCCATGCCTCTGCCCTTGCGATGAAGGCTCGTCATGAGGGGGATATCGGGGTCCGCGCCCTTCAGGGCTGACCCGTCTGTTATCGGAAAACACGGCCTAAACCTTGGGTATATGGCCCGGATGGAGTGGCGGAATTTGGCCGTCTGTCTTCCGGTTATAGCATAGCGATCTGAAACCGGGTCATGTGGCCCCAGTCTGCAACCGCCCCCAGAGGCGGAAGACGCAATGACGATCCGCAGGTAGTTGCCAAGGGCTGCCCCCCAGTGTCCCGCGGCGACGGATCGCATCAGCACCGTCCGAGCCGCCACTCTCGGACGGTGCTTTCTTTTTGGGGCTGCCTCGGAGCCCGCGCAAAATGTCCATATGGTTGACGGCCCCCGCGTTGTGGTATCGAACGCGCGGAACGAGGAGGCCCCCATGTATTCCGTCGCGATTACCGGTACCGGTGTCTATACGCCCGAGAATGTCATCACGAATGATGAGCTGGTCGAGAGTTTCAACGCCTATGCCGAGCGTTTCAACGCCGAGAATGCTGACGCGATTGAGCGGGGCGAAGTGGCGCCCAAGCCGAGTTCCTCAGCCGAGTTCATCACCCAGGCGTCGGGGATCGAGCAGCGCTATGTGATCGACAAGGACGGCGTACTTGACCCGGCGCGGATGTATCCGCGCCTTGAGCCGCGTACCGATGACGAGCCATCGCTAATGGCAGAGATTGCGCGTGAGGCGATCGGCAAGGCTTTGGCGCAGGCGGGCAAGGGCGCGGGCGATGTCGATGCCGTCATCTGTGCTGCATCGAACATGGAGCGGGCCTATCCCGCCATGGGCGTGGAGATCCAGGCGCTGATGGGGATCGGTGGATTCGCCTTCGACATGAACGTGGCCTGCTCGTCGGCTACCTTCGGCATCCAGACGGCGGCGGACATGATCCGGTCAGGATCGATCCGGTCTGCTATCGTTGTGAACCCCGAGATCTGTTCCGGGCACCTCGAATGGCGCGACCGGGACTGCCACTTCATTTTCGGTGACGTGGCCACGGCGACGTTCCTGGAGCGGGCGGAGGATGCGACAGGGGCGCACTATAAGGTCCGTTCGACCCGGTGCGCGACGCAGTTCTCGAACAACATCCGCAACAACAACGGCTATCTGCGCCGGACCCACGATCAGATGGAAGATCGGCGGGACATGCAGTTCATGCAGAACGGGCGGAAAGTGTTCAAAGAGGTCCTGCCGCTGGTCTCGGCCCATATCGCCGGGCACCTTGGCGATGAAGGTGTGGCGGCGTCAGACCTGAAACGGCTTTGGCTGCATCAAGCGAACAAGACGATGAACGATTATATCGGAAAGAAGGTGCTCGGCCGCGCGCCTGAGCCGCACGAGCAGCCGAATATCCTGCAGGATTATGCCAACACCTCTTCGGCGGGGTCGATCATCGCGTTTTCGAAGTATTCCGACGATCTGGTGGACGGCGATCAAGGGCTGATTTGTTCGTTCGGGGCCGGTTATTCGGTGGGGTCGGTGCTGGTGGAGCGGGCGGCTTAGGTCTGGTTTGCCGAGGCATTGATGCGTGCGCGGGCCTTTTCCGCGCTTTCCACACGTTCGGAATAGCGGTCGGTCAGGCCGTCGGAGCGGGTGCGAATCATCCAGGTGAAGCGCGTCAGTTCCTCGCAGACATCGACGATCCGGTTGTAGAGCGATCCGGGCTTCATCCGGCCCTTTTCGAACTGCATCCACGCCTTCGGGACGGAGGATTGGTTGGGGATCGTTACCATGCGCATCCAGCGGCCGAGGATGCGCATCTGGTTGACTGCGTTGAAGCTCTGTGAGCCGCCGGAGACCTGCATGACGGCCAGCGTCTTGCCCTGCGTCGGTCGGACGCCGCCCATGGAGAGCGGCAGCCAGTCGATCTGGGTCTTCATGATGCCGGTCATCGCGCCGTGACGTTCGGGGCTGGACCAGACCATCCCTTCCGACCAGGTGGCGAGCTCGCGGAGTTCGGCGACCTTCGGGTGTGTCTCTTTTACCGAGTCAGGCAGCGGGAGATCGCGGGGATCGAAGAGGCGCGTTTCGCAGCCCATGACTTGCAGCAATCTGGCGGCTTCCTCCGCGGCGAAGCGGGAATATGAGGACTCGCGGAGGGACCCGTAGAGAAGCAGGATCCGGGGCGGATGGCCTGGATCGCCTTCCAGGGCGAGGTTGCTGGGATCCGGGGCGCGGAAGCTCTCGGGATCGAGATTGGGAAGGTCGGAGAGGTCAGGTGTGGCCATGCCCCGCCTATCGGTCAAACGGGGCTGTCGGGCAAGAGCCACCTTGAAATTCGCAAAGAGGGGCGGCAGAGGATCCCGCCATGGCAAAGCTCTATTTCCACTACTCGACGATGAATGCGGGCAAGTCGACGCTGCTGTTGCAGGCCTCCTACAACTACATCGAACGGGGAATGACGACCCATCTGATGACGGCGGCCCATGATAACCGGGCCGGGATGGGGCGCATCGCATCGCGCATCGGGATCGGATCGGAGGCGGCGACCTTTACGCCCGAGACGGATCTGTTCGCCGAAATCGAAGCGAAGCGCACTGACTGCACCTTCATCGACGAGGCGCAGTTTCTGACGGAGGCGCAGGTCTGGCAGTTGGCTCGGGCGGTCGACGATCTGAGCGTTCCGGTGATGTGCTACGGACTGCGGGTGGATTTCCAGGGGCGGCTGTTTCCGGGCTCGGCGGCCTTACTCGCGCTGGCGGATGAGATGCGGGAGGTGCGCACGATCTGTCATTGCGGGAAGAAGGCGACGATGGTGGTGCGCAAGGACGATCAGGGGCGGGTTCTGACCGAGGGGGCGCAGGTGCAGATCGGCGGGAACGAAAGCTACGTGTCGCTCTGCCGGAGGCATTGGCGCGAGGCGACGGGTGGCTAGGCGGTCGGCTTCAGCCGGTTGATATGGCCCATCTTGCGGCCGGGGCGCGGCTCGGACTTGCCGTAGAGGTGGATTTGGGCGTTTTCATCGGCGAGTGCGGGCAGCTTCAGAACGTCGTCGCCCAGCAGATTCTCCATCACCACATCCGTATGACGCGTGGCGGGGCCAAGCGGCAAGCCTGTGATCGCGCGGATATGCTGTTCGAACTGGTCGATGGCGCAGCCAAGCTGGGTCCAGTGGCCCGAGTTGTGGACGCGCGGCGCGATCTCGTTGACGATCAGGCCGCCCTTGGTGACGAAAAGCTCGACACCCATCACGCCGACATAGTCGAGCGCGTTCAGGATCTGTCCGGCCAGAAGCACGGCGTCGGTCCGGTCGCGGTTGGTGACCTCCGCCGGGACCGTGGTCGTGTGCAGGATGCCATTCCGATGCACATTCTCGCCCGGGTCGTAACAGGCCACGGCCCCGGTGGTGGAGCGGGCCGCGATAACGGAGATTTCTTTCGTGAAGGAGACGAAGCCTTCGAGAATGGCGGGTGCGCCTGCGATGGCATCGACGGCGCCTGAAACATCTTCGGGTGTGTCCAGGCGGATCTGGCCTTTGCCGTCATAGCCCAGTGTGCGGGTCTTCAGGATGGAGGGTGTGCCGATCGCCTCGAGCGCCGTCGCGAGCGTTGCCGTATTTTCGACCGCCTCGAACGGGGCGGTGGTCAGGCCGAGGTCGCGCAGGAAGGTTTTCTCGGTCAGGCGGTCTCGGGAAAGGGTCAAGGCGCGCCGGTTGGGGTGGATCGACGCGGTCTGTTCGATGGCGTCGAGCGCCTCGGGCGGGATGTTCTCGAATTCATAGGTGACGACTGCGCAGCTTTCGGCGAACGCGGCCAGCGCGCCCGCGTCGTCGTACGGGGCGACGGTGCCATGCCGGGCGGTGGCAAAGGCGGGCGCCGCGGGATCGGGATCGTAGATATGGGTCTCATACCCCAGCCGGGCCGCCGCGACCGCCAGCATCCGGCCCAGCTGTCCGCCCCCGAGGATCCCGATGACGGCGCCTTGCGGTAGCGGTTCACTCATCCGATGGGGCGTCCGGGATCGAGGCGGTAAGATCAGCGCGCCATTGGTCAAGCCGGTCGGCCAGGGCCGGATCGCCAAGGGCCAAGATCTGTGCGGCCATCAGGCCTGCATTGGCCGCGCCGCCGATCGCCATGGTGGCCACCGGAAACCCGCGCGGCATCTGCACGATGGAGAGGAGGCTGTCCTGACCGCCAAGCGCCTTGGTCTGGACGGGCACACCGATCACCGGCAGGCGCGTTTTCGAGGCCATCATGCCCGGCAGATGGGCTGCCCCGCCGGCGCCGGCGATGATCACCTTGAGGCCGCGTTCGACGGCCTCGACCCCATAAGACCAGAGACGGTCAGGGGTGCGGTGGGCCGAGACGATGCGGGTCTCGTAGCTGACATTCAGATCGTCGAGGATCGCGGCCGCCTCGCGCATCGTGGGCCAGTCGGACTGGCTTCCCATGATGATACCGACCTCTGGCATTACGGACCTCCCTCGCGTCCGCAGCGGACTAGCGGCGGGGCGGCGGATTGTCCATCAGGCGATGATGTCGGGGGTGATCTGATCCTCGATCCGGGCGATTTCGTCCTTCAGCGCCAGCTTCTTGCGCTTAAGCCGTTGGAGGGTCAGCTGATCGCCTGTCCCCTTTTCCTGCAGGGCGTGGATCGCATCGTCGAGATCACGGTGTTCGCGGCGCAGAACCTCGAGCTTGACGCGCAGAACCTCTTCAGCTTCGAGTCTTTCGGGCGGTTTGGTCACTTTGGCGGCCTTCTGACGGACATATGAAGCATAAACTGTGCCGCCTGCCGCGCCTAGCCGCCTCTTGCGCAGGAGAGTGCCGTTTCCCATATTTCAAACAGGACGCGGGATTGCCTGAGAGGGATCCTGCGGATGATGTCGCTTGGATATCGAGGACACGAAATGACGAAACTTACTTTGGGGGCACACCCTTTTCTTCTGGGGTTTGAGCAGTTGGAACGCCTCGTCGAACGGACCGCGAAGAGCGGGAACGACGGGTATCCACCCTATAACATCGAACAGGCATCCGAGACCTCTTACCGGATTACGCTGGCCGTGGCCGGGTTTACGGAGGCCGATCTGTCGATCACGGTCGAAGACCGTCAGCTTGTGATCCGCGGACGCCAGCAAGACGATGCGGACGACAGGGTCTACCTGCACCGCGGGATCGCGACGCGTCAGTTTCAGCGATCCTTCGTGTTGGCGGACGGTGTGGAGGTCGGCGCGGCGGTCATGGAAAATGGGCTGCTGCACGTAGATCTGAACCGGGCTGTGCCCAACAGCGTTGTTCAGACAATCGAGATTCGGAGGACCGGGTCATGAATACGAAGTACGATTTGAGCGCGATCGAGCAGAAGCTCGTCTATGTAAAGCCCGTCAACGTGGCTGATCTGCCGCAATCCGTGCAGGATCAGGCGGGTGATGCCGAAGAGCTTTATGCGGTGCATAACTCCGATGGCGAGCAACTGGCGCTGGTCGCCGACCGGAACCTCGCCTTCATGCTGGCACGCCAGCACGACATGCGGCCGGTGACGGTGCATTAATGGATGGAAGCCGGTCCCAGTGACCGGCTTCTTTCTTACGCGGCGATCAGCCCCATCGATTCGAGCTTGAGCAGGACCTGATGGGCGCAATTGTCCACCTCGACGTTTTCCGTCTCTAGCCGCAATTCCGGGTTCTTGGGCACATCGTAAGGGTCCGAGATACCGGTGAATTCCTTGATCTTGCCTTCGCGCGCCAGCTTGTAGAGGCCCTTGCGGTCGCGTCGCTCACATTCCTCGATCGAGGTCGCCACGTGGACCTCGATGAAGGCGCCGAACTGCTCGATCTCTTCCCGAACCGCGCGCCGGGTGGTTGCGTAAGGCGCGATGGGGGCGCAGATCGCGATGCCACCGTTCTTGGTGATCTCCGAGGCGACATAGCCGATGCGGCGGATGTTGAGGTCGCGGTGCTCTTTGGAAAAGCCCAACTCCGACGACAGGTTCTTTCGAACGATGTCCCCGTCCAGAAGGGTTACGGGCCGCCCGCCCATCTCCATCAGCTTGACCATCAACGCATTGGCGATGGTCGACTTGCCCGAGCCCGAGAAGCCCGTGAAGAAGACGGTGAAGCCCTGGTTGGACCGTGGTGGTTTCGACTTGCGCAGCTCTTCCACGACGGCGGGAAACGAGAACCAGTCGGGGATTTCCAGCCCTTCGGAGAGGCGGCGGCGCAGTTCTGTGCCAGAGATGTTCAGAACGGTCGCGCCATCCTCGACTTCGTCGGCGGGTTCGTATTGGGCGCGGTCCTGGACGAAGACCATCTGTTTGAAATCGACCATCTCGATGCCGATTTCGTCCTGGTGTTTCCGGAAAAGATCCTGCGCGTCGTAGGGGCCGTAGAAATCCTCGCCCTTCGAATTCTTGCCCGGACCCGCATGGTCCCGACCGACGATGAAGTGGGTGCAGCCGTGGTTCTTGCGGATCAGGCCGTGCCACACCGCCTCGCGCGGGCCGGCCATTCGCATCGCGAGGTTAAGGAGCGACATGGTGGTTGTTGCCGCCGGGTACTGGTCGAGCACGGCCTCGTAGCAGCGGACGCGCGTGAAATGGTCGATGTCACCTGGCTTGGTCATACCGACGACGGGGTGGATAAGGAGGTTCGCCTGCGCTTCTTTCGCGGCGCGGAAGGTCAGTTCCTGATGGGCGCGGTGGAGCGGATTGCGGGTCTGAAAGGCGACGACACGGCGCCAGCCGAGCTTGCGGAATAGCGCGCGAAGCTCGTTCGGCGTGTCGCGGCGGCCGCGGAAATCATAGTGGATCGGCTGCTGGATACCGGTGACGGGGCCGCCGAGATAAACCGGGCCCGCCGTGTTGTGGAGGTAGTTGACCGCCGGGTGGGCGCTGTCATCTGCGCCGTAGACCTTCGCTGCCTCACGCGCCTTGTCGGGGGTCCAGCGGTCGGTGACGGTCATCGTGGCGAGAATCACACCCTCCTGATCGCGAAGCGCGATGTCCTGCCCGATCTCGATCTTCTCGGCGAACTCCTCTGACACGTCGAGCGTGATCGGCATCGGCCAGAGTGTGCCGTCGGCGAGGCGCATGTTGTCGACGACGCTGTTGTAATCCTCTTCGCTCAGGAAGCCCTTGAGCGGGTTGAACCCCCCGTTCATCAGAAGCTCCAGATCGCAGATCTGGCGCTGAGTCAGGTCGTGAGAGACAAGATCACCCGCCTCGGCCTTTAGCTTTTGCGCGCTGTCATAGGAGACGTAGAGCTCTGGAATCGGGACGAGGTTCGGGGTTTGCATGAGGGCACTCCTCGGGAGGGTTCGGCGGGTGCCTAGACGCGGTATGCCGTTCACGCAAGGGCCACGGGGCAGGTTGATCGAGGGTTTTCTCGCTGTTGCAGCATGATCGGCGATCCGCCGCGCGAGAAAGGGGGCAGAGCGCCGTTTTTGGCGGCAGATCAGGTGTCTGCGCTATTCCGCTGCAGTCTCGGTGCCGTATCCCAATGGCTCCGTCACGTCCTCACGCGTCGCTTCACCCTGTTCTGCAAGGAAGCGCTCGGCTTCCAAGGCGGCCATGCATCCCATCCCGGCTGATGTGACCGCCTGGCGATACTTGTGGTCGGTCAGGTCACCTGCCGCGAAGACGCCCGGAATGGACGTTTCTGTCGAATCAGGCTTGGTCACGACATAGCCGCCCATATGGGTTTCGAGTACGTCCTGGACGAGTTCGTTAGCCGGTGCATGGCCGATGGCGATGAAGACGCCCTTCGCCGGGATTTCGGTGATCTCACCGGTTTTTGTGTGCTTGAGACGGACAGCCTCCACACCTTTGGGGTTATCGGCGCCGACCACCTCGTCAAGTTCGTGGAACCAGACCGTCTCGATCTTGTCGTTGTCGAAGAGACGTTTCTGCAGGATCGCTTCGGCGCGGAGTTCGTCGCGGCGATGAACGAGAGTGACCTTCGAGGCGAAGTTGGTCAGGAAGAGGGCCTCTTCCACTGCGGTGTTGCCGCCGCCCACGACGACGATCTCCTGCCCGCGATAGAAGAAGCCATCGCAGGTGGCGCAGGCCGAGACGCCGAAGCCCTTGAACTTCTCCTCAGACGGCAGGCCCAGCCATTTCGCCCGGGCGCCGGTGCAGAGGATGACCGACTGCGCCTCGTAGATCGTGCCGCTGTCGCTCGACGCGATGAAGGGGCGCTGGGAGAGGTTGAGATCGGTAATGATGTCCGAGATGATCTCGGTTCCCATTTCTCGGGCATGATGTTCCATCGTCAGCATCAGTTCCGGGCCCTGGATCGAGGCGTGGCCCGGCCAGTTCTCGACCTCTGTCGTTGTGGTGAGCTGGCCACCGGGCTCGAGCCCCTGAACGAGGATGGGGTCCAGCATCGCGCGGGCCGCATAGACAGCCGCGGTATATCCGGCAGGACCCGAGCCGATAATCAGAACTTTGGTTTTCCGGGTCTCGGCCATGACATCTCTCCTAAGCGGTGGAGCCCTGATATAAAGGGCGCTTTCGCCGGTTGAAAGGGCCGCTGGAACACAGGTGATTTCATATGCGGGTGCGGTTTTGAAAGATTATTGCGTATTTTTGAAGCCGAAACTATGTACCCCTCAGACTTTAGGGGAAGATTGTATGCCCGGTTCCAAGCTGGACGAGATTGATCGCATGATATTGGCCGAGCTTCAGGCGGATGGCCGGATGACGAATGTCGAGCTTGCCAAGCGTGTTGGTATTTCGGCCCCTCCGTGCTTGCGGCGGGTTCGGACGCTTGAGGAGTCGGGGTACATTCGCGGGTATCATGCGGATGTGGACGCGCGGGAGCTGGGGTTCGAGGTTCAGGTCTTTGCCATGGTCGGTCTGCAGAGCCAGGCCGAGGCAGACCTGAGCGCGTTCGAGGAGCGGTGCCGGAGTTGGCCCCTTGTCCGGGAATGCCACATGCTGAACGGGGAGGTCGATTTCATCCTCAAATGCGTGGCACCGGACCTGACGAGTTTTCAGTCCTTCCTGACGGGGGAGCTTCTGACGGCGCCAAACGTGGCCAGCGTCAAGACCTCTCTTGTGATCCGTGGCGCGAAGGACGAGCCGGGCGTTCCGTTCGACGTTCTGGAAGAGCGGCTCGCGAAAGAGGCCTAGGCCGCGCCGTACAGATCGGGCCGGGTATCCATCCTTGGCCAGCGAAGGGGGCCGAAGCTCTCAAGATCGGAAACCTGGGGAAAGAGCGCGCGGTAGAGGCTGCGGAACTCATCGGGAAGATCGGCTGGCTCTGGGCTGCCGGGATGAAAGGTTTCGACATCGATCCCGTTGGCGATGATCGCGGCGTGGTAGCCGACGCTGATCTGAAAGGCCTGGACCGGGGTGGGCGGTGTTACCTGTACGATCGTTTCGCCATCGATCTGGTCACGAGCCGGTCGCAGCTTCAGCGGTGTTCCATCGCTTGACCGGTGCAAGAGCCGCGCATGGGGCCCGAGAAGGAGATCGGAGGCCGGCCGGCAGGGGCCGATACAACCTTCGGTCAGGCGGGTCAGCGTACCCATATCCTCGCATTGATTAGGGGCGCGGGGCACAATGTTCATCGTGCCGATCCAAGTGACGCGCGCCTCTATCCCGTCGGAGGTGAGAACACGGTCACCGGGCAAAAGGTCTTCAATGGCGATCCATCCTTCCGACGTCTGGATCTGGCTGCCGTAGCCCAGACACGCGAAAGCTGCCTCGAACGCAGGAGTCGCTGGAGCGATGCGGGAGAATTCCCTGACCACACCCTCATCAGCAATCCATGCGACATGGTATCGGCGCATCAGTGGTCGGGGGCGTCTTCCGCTTTCGATGAAACGGCCTGACGTCGTCGGGGGAGGGTGGTCGTCCTGTGCCGCGAAGGCGGCTTTGCGGGGTGTTGTGTTCATGCGATTACCTTGCGGTTGGTCACATCATCAGCCGGCCCCCACCAACGACGTCCGAAGGACTGTGCGTCTCGAAGATGTCTAAAATGCGCAAACTGCATCAAAGGATTGGGAGCTATGCGCCGAGTGACAAACCGCGCCCTGTGGTATCCAAATGAGGTAGCTGCGGTTTGATGCAATGCGCGGAACATCAACCGCGCAAAGGTATATTCTGTCAGACTAACCGTTAGCGGTCAGCGGGGGGATCGTCGCCTCATAGCCGCGCAGACGCTTGGACAGGGCGATCCGGCGGGCGCCGCGCGCCCAAGGCATCTGAACCTCGGTCTGGGACGCTTCGTTGGCGAGGGCGAGGATCCAGCGATGCTTTCTGGTCATGCTCGATATTCTCCTTCAGGTTGTATACAGCATGAACCGTAAAAGCGGCCCTAATGCGACCACCAAAAGACGCGAGACGCATTTTTTCGGGGCAGTGAGGCGGATCAGAGACGGATTACGGAGATCAATCGGCCATAATCCGCCTCTTTCTGATGAACGCTTCGACGGTAGCTGAAGAAACGTTCGGGGTCGGAATAGGTGCAGTGCCGGGTCCATTCGGCATGGCCGACACCGGCCTCTCGCAACCTATGCAGGCCGAAACCCGGCAGGTCGAACTGGTAACGATCGCCGTTTCCCTGGGCGAAGAAGCGGGCGTAGTCGTCATCCTCGGTCAGGAAGGCATCCAGGAAATCGGGACCGACCTCGTAAGCCCGCTGGCTGATCGCCGGGCCGATGACGGCAGCGATGCGGCCTCTTTCTGCGCCGACCGCCTCCATCGCGTCGAGGACGGCCTCGAGCACACCGCCCAAGGCGCCGCGCCAGCCCGCATGGACCGCACCGATCACCTGCGCCTCGGCGTCGGCCAGCAGGACCGGCTGGCAATCGGCCGCGAGAACCGAGAGCGCAATGCCAGGCCTGTCGGTTACGAGGCCGTCCGCCTCGACCCCGGCGGGTGCCCGGTCGGTGATCGTGAGGATCCGGGCGGAATGCACCTGATGAACCCCCTTCAGGGCCACGAGCGGCAGGTCGAGCGCGGCGGCGGCCCGGCTGCGGTTGATCGTGACGATCTCGTGCTGGTCGGAGGATCCATAGCCACAGTTGAGACCTTGAAACACACCTGAAGATGCGCCGCCTGCGCGCCCAAAGAATCCATGTTGGAAGGGCCTGAGCGCGTGTGCCGTGATGATGTCCAGCGTCATGGGGCAAGCCCGGGCAGCGGAGGGGCCTGCCGTCGCGTCAGGCCCATTACCTTGAAGAGGTGTCCCATTTCGCCCGTATGGGTCAAGCGGCGATGCGCAGCAATGTGCCGGTCGAGCGGTTCTCCCGTCATCTGCCGTGCGAGTGCCTGAGCGCGTGGCGTGATCCCGAGTGTCTCGAGGAACACCCCTTGCGGGACTGGCCCGGTGGCGCTTGCGCCGGCTGCCTCTGCCGCGGCGATCAGCGGCGCAAAGTCGACATGGGCGGTAAGGTCAGCCTGGCCCGGATGTGCGAGCGGATCGTCTGGAGCCTGCTCGTAGAGGGCCTGGAGCGTATCGCCGCGCGAGGGCATGTCGCCGTAGTCGATGATAAGCGCACCGCCGCCGTGCCGCGCGATGATGCCTGCCACGTGACCAACGACAGCTGGGCCCCCGACGGGAAATTCCACCATCATGCCCGGCTCGGTATCTGCGAGGCGTGGGTCAAGGTCGGGGATGGCGCGTGGTTCGGTCAGGGCGAAGGCCAGCCGGTCGTCGCGCAACGTCACCATCCGCTCGGACCAGCCATCTGTCTGGCGAATGAACTGGCGCACCGGCAGCGCATCGAAGAACTCGTTCGCGATCAGGAAAAGCCGCCCCTCGGGAAGGGTCGAGACGTCGTCATGAAACACCGGCGCATGGGGCGAAAGCGCATCCGCCTGGATCTTCCTCAAGTGGGGCGACAGCTCGACAAGGTGCAGCGACAGCGCGGCGTGAAAGCCGGGCACCGCTTTCGTCGCCCGCAACGCATCCGCCATCAGCGTCCCGCGACCCGGGCCTAGCTCGGCCAGGGCAAAAGGCCCGCCACCTTGGTCCAGCCATGCCCGTGCCAGCGAAAGGCCGATCAATTCCCCGAACATCTGGGATATCTCGGGCGCGGTGATGAAATCGCCCCCCGCTCCGAACGGGTCGCGCGTCGTGTAATAGCCGTGTTCTGGGTGGTCGAGGCACAGCGCAATGTAGTCGGCCACGGTGATCGGGCCATCGAGGCGAAGACGGGTTCGGATGTGGCGCTCGAGCGGCGTCACGCCGGCTGGCGCCGCCGGTTCAGCGCAAAGATCAGGTACAGACCAAGGGCGATCATCGGCAGGCTCAGCGTCTGCCCCGCCGTCAAGCCGACCCCATCGACATGCAGGTACAGACCCAGCGGATTTTCGGGCGATTGGAACTGCAGGTCGGGCTGGCGCACGAATTCCACCAGAAAACGGCCCACGCCGTAGCCCACCAGAAACAGTCCCGTGATCCGTCCGGGCCGCTTCAGCCAGCCACGCCGGAACGCCAGCCACAGAAGGACGATCATCAGCAGAAGACCCTCGAGGAACGCCTCGTAAAGCTGCGAGGGATGGCGCGCGCAAAGCCCTTCGACGCCGGGGCAGAACTGCGCCATCTGGCCGGGAAAGATCACCCCCCAGGGCAGGTCGGTCGGTCGCCCCCACAGCTCTGCATTGATGAAGTTCGCGATGCGTCCAAGCAGAAGTGCAGGCGGCGTGGCGAGCGCGATCAAGTCGGCGGCCGGGATCAGCGGGATCTTGTTCCTGTAGGTGAAGATCAGCAGGACCAGCACCACGCCCAACAGGCCGCCATGGAACGCCATGCCGCCTTCCCAGATCTTCACGATCTCCCACGGGTTTTCCAGATACCGTTGCGGATCATAAAAAATGACGGATCCAAGACGTCCGCCCAGAACGACACCCAGAACGATCCAGGTCAGCAGGTCTTCCAGCTGCTTGGGCGTCATCGGTGGCCCTTCCGGCCCCCAGATCGCGGGCCGCTTGACCGCGACGACCGTCAGCCGCCAGCCGATCAGGATCCCCACGATATAGGCCAGCGCATACCAGCGCAGGGCGATCGTCAGCCCGAAGACCTCGAACGAAAAGATCTCGGGCGAAATCTCGGGGAAGGGGATCGCGGCCAGCATATTCGGCGTCGTGCCGGGAGGGCTGCACGAAGTCAACCTTGAGCGCGCGGGGGCGGAGGCCCATATAGGCAGTGAAGCCGGAAGGAGCCTGGACGATGCAGACGCGCAACAAGATCTTCGACGATATCTCGCAACTGATGACCAACGCGATGGGCGTGGCCCAGGGCGCACGGGACGAGGCCGAGACGGCGTTCAAGGGCATGGTCGACCGGTGGCTCGCCGACCGCGATCTGGTGACGCGCGAGGAATTCGACGCCGTTCGTGCGATGGCCCAGAAAGCGCGCGAGGAAAACGCGGCACTCGAGGCGCGCATCGCAGCGCTCGAGGCTGCCGCCAAAGGCTAGAAAGCCCTTTACAGTCTCGGCCGGTCACACAACCCTTGCGGGACTGTTTCCTTATATTCACGAAACAGCTGATTTCGCGGCGGTTTATCGATCCGCCCACAACTTATTGCGGTTTGCCGCAAGAAATCCCTTTACAGGCCCCCTCTGCCTGACCACCATATCTGGTAAGGAAACGGGCGCAGAACCCCGATCCTTGAACAGGCACCTAGCGGTTGGGACGCTGCCGCAGCCCTCCCGCTAGCTTATCAGGAGGCCGTTATGGCACTGTCCGAGCAGTTCATCGCATCCGAAGACATTCATCCCATCGACGTGGTGGAGCACATCGCCGAGCACCACGACTGGGAGTTCGACCGCATCGCCGACGATCAGATCGCCATGGCCGTTGAAGGCCAGTGGCGGACCTATTCGATCACGCTTGCCTGGTCGGCCTATGACGAGACGCTGCGCCTGATCTGCACCTTCGAGATGGAACCGCCCGAGGGGCGCGTGCCCGCGCTTTACGAGGCGCTGAACCTCGTCAACGACCGCTGCTGGGCGGGGGCCTTCACCTACTGGGCCGAACAGAAGCTGATGGTCTATCGCTACGGCCTCGTCTTGGCAGGAGATCAGATCGCCGGACCAGACCAGATCGACACGATGATCAACTGCGCGGTGATGAGCGCAGAGCGCTTCTATCCCGCGTTCCAGCTGGTCACCTGGGGGGATCGGGCTCCTGCCGAGGCGCTGGATGTCGCCATTGCGGAGGCGTTCGGCCGGGCCTAGAACCGGTCCCGTCGCAAAGGCGGGGAGCGTACATGGCATTCGAAGAAATCGCCGCCCGGGGGCTGGTGCTTCTGGGCGCAGGGCGGATGGGATCGGCCATGCTGTCGGGATGGATCTCGGCAGGCATTCCGCCTGGCGCAGTTACGGTATTGGATCCCGCTCCGGCTGACAGCGTGAAGCGGTCCGGGGTTCGGATTGGCGACGATCTGCCTCAAGCGCCTGCTGTCGTCATCGTGGCCGTGAAGCCTCAGATGATCCGCGAGGCGCTGCCGCAGGTGGCCGGGTTCGGGGGCGGAGAGACGTTGGTCATTTCGGTCGCTGCGGGGACACAGATCGCACTGTTCGAGGAGATTTTCGGAGCGGGCACGCCCGTTATTCGCGCCATGCCGAATACACCCGCTGCGATCGGGCGGGGGATCACCGCGATCGTTGGGAATTCGGCGGCCGGAGCGGACGACCTTGATGTGGCGGAGGCGCTGCTTGTCTCGGTTGGTCAGGTGGTTCGGTTGGAAGCCGAGGAACAGATGGATGCTGTCACCGCGCTCAGCGGGTCGGGTCCGGCTTATGTCTTTCACCTGATTGAGTGCATGACGGCAGCGGGTATCGCCGAGGGGTTGGGCGAGGACTTGTCACGGGAGCTTGCGACGGCGACCGTGGCCGGGAGCGGTGCGCTGGCTTTGGGTACGGAGGAATCTCCGGGACAACTCAGAAAGAATGTGACCTCGCCCGGCGGCACGACGCAGGCGGCGCTGGAGGTTCTGATGGATGGCGAGACGGGCCTTCCGCCGCTGATGCGGCGGGCGGTTGCGGCGGCGGCGCGGCGGTCGCGGGAGCTGGCGGATGGATGAGATCTCGTTTGACGATTTTCTCAAGGTGGATGTCCGTGTCGGGCAGGTCTTGCGGGCGGAGCCGTTTCCGGAAGCGCGGAAGCCTGCAATCAAGCTCTGGATCGATTTTGGCCCCGAGATCGGGGAGCGCAAGAGTTCTGCCCAGATTACAAGGCATTACACAGTGGAAGAGCTTGTTGGGCGGCAGGTGCTTGGTGTCGTGAACTTCCCGCCGCGGCAGATCGGGCCGTTCATGTCGGAAGTGCTCGTCATTGGCGTGCCGGATGCGGATGGGGAGGTCGTGTTGGTGCGCCCCGATCAGGACGTGCCGATCGGAGGGCGGCTCTATTGACCAAGCTTCTTGTCACGCGGGCCTTGCCTGAGCGGGTCTTCGAGGGCCTGCCGGGGTCGGTGGACCTGACGGTTCGGGAGGAAACCGAGCCGCTGACGGCGACGGCGGCGAAGGCGGCGTTGCAGGTTTACGATGCGATCCTGCCAACCCTGGGCGACGACTTCTCGGCGAAGGCGTTCGAGGAGGGATCGCGGTGCAAGATCCTCGCTAATTTCGGGGTGGGGTATAACCACATCGATGCCGCGGCTGCTGAGGCGGCCGGGGTGGTGGTGACCAACACGCCGGGGGCCGTGACGGACGCGACGGCCGATATCGCGATGATGCTGATCCTGATGACCTGCCGCCGGGCGGGGGAAGGCGAGCGGCTGGTGCGGTCGGGCCGGTGGGAGGGGTGGCATCCAACGCAGATGCTGGGGCTCCATCTGGGCGGCAAGACGCTGGGCATCATCGGGATGGGCCGGATCGGGCAGGCGGTGGCGCGGCGGGCTGTGCATGGCTTTGGGATGGATGTGGTTTTCTACAACCGGTCCCAGAAAGGCGCCGGGGCGCGGATGCGGCAGTTGGGGAGCCTTGAAGAGGTTTTGCGGGTGTCGGATGTGGTTCTGCTGACGGTGCCGGCGACGCCGGAGACGCATCACCTGATCGACGCGGCGGCATTGGCGGAGATGAAGCCCGGGGCGCATCTGGTCAATGTCGCAAGGGGCGATGTGGTGGCTGAGGCGGCGTTGATCGACGCCTTGTGGGAGGGGCGGATCGCCGGGGCGGCGCTGGACGTTTATGAGCACGAGCCGAAGGTGCCGGCGGCTTTGCGCGAGATGGAGAACGTGGTGCTTCTGCCGCATCTGGGGACGGCGACGCTGGAGGTGCGTGAGGCTATGGGGCTGCTCGCGGTCAAGAATCTTCGGGCGTTTTGGGGCGGGAAGGCGCCGCCGAATGCGGTGAACTCGGTTTCCTGATCTTAACTCAGTCGAACGGCGCGGAGAGGGCATCGCCCTCCTTGGGGAGGTCTGGCGATGCCGGGCGCTGCCGCCGGGCGGGTCGGTTTGGGCAGTGTATAGGCGTGACTGGCGGCGTTAACGATTCGTTAAGCTTCTAAGCCTCACGCATAAGTCGTTCCCACCGCAATCGCGGCGAAGAAGCAGCCGGAACCGGCGAGGACGAAGCTGTGCCAGATCGCCTGCGAGAACCTCATGGAGGGCCGGGAATAGATCAAAACGCCTGCGGAATAGACGAGCCCTCCGCAGATCATCAGGATCCCCGCGGCGAGCGGCAGGGTTTGGAAAACCGACCAGATCAGAAGAAGGCTGAGCCAGCCGAGCGCGAGGTAGATCAGGGAATGTCCCGTCTTCGGGTTCCGCCAGAAGATGAGCTTTCGGACGGCCCCGCCGAGGGCGAGCAGCCAGACCACCGCCAAGACAACATAGCTGAATGCGCTGCCGATCAGGACGACGAGCGGCGTGTAGGTCCCCGCGATCTTGAGGAAGATTGTCGCGTGGTCGATGCGGCGGAAGAGGGGGCGCAGACGCTCCCACGGGGTCATGTGGTAGAGTGCGGATGCGGTGAAGGCGAGGAGGATCGCGACGGAGTAGATCGTGATGCCCGCAATCTCTCCCCCCGTTAGCCGTGGCCAGCCGAGAGCAAGAAGCAGCGTGACCCCGACGATGCTGCCGACGATGCCGAGCGTGTGAACGATCCCGTCGGCGATCCGCTCCGCCAGCGGATAGGAGGGATAGACATCGTTCAGCGGCATGTTGCGTCGGGCTCCTTCCGGTGTTGCATCGGCCTGTTGAACTGAACATATGGCCTGCCCCGGCGCAGTCGAGAGCCGGGACGCGACTTTGATGGCCCGAGACGTGCTGACGCCTGGTTAACGGGCCGGTCGCCTAGAGGATGGACTGGCCCGTCTTCTCCCAATCCTTGAGGAACCCCTCGAGGCCTTTGTCCGTCAGAGGATGGTTCGCCATCTTGCGGATCACATCCGGCGGGGCGGTCGCGACATCGGCCCCGATCTTGGCGCATTCGGACATGTGATTGGCCGAGCGGATCGAGGCGGCGAGGATCTGCGTCTCGTAGCCGTAATTGTCGTAGATTTCGCGGATGTCGGTGATCAGTTCCAGCCCGTCGAGATTGATGTCGTCGAGCCGCCCGATGAAGGGCGAGATGAAGGTCGCGCCGGCCTTGGCAGCAAGGATCGCCTGGTTGGCCGAGAAGCAGAGCGTGACGTTCACCATGTGCCCGTCATTGGTGAGGCTGTTGCACGCCTTCAATCCGTCCCACGTGAGCGGCACTTTGATCGCGATATTGTCGGCGATCTTGGCGAGTTCCTTGCCTTCGGCGATCATGCCGTCGGCGCTTGTATCGACGGTTTCGGCAGAGACGGGGCCGTCGACCAGATCGCAGATTTCCTTGGTCACTTCCTTGATATCGCGTCCGGATTTCATGATCAGCGACGGGTTCGTCGTCACGCCGTCGACCATGCCGAGCTCGTTCAGTTCACGGATCGCATCGATCTCGGCTGTGTCTACGAAGAATTTCATGGCGGTTCCTCCCGCGGCAGTATTGGCGTTTCGCTCGCCTCTCGTCTACCTCAGGGGTCCCGGAGGGTGAAGAGACGCGATGGACGGCTTTTTCCATGAAGGAGATTTGGTCTCGGTGCTGACGACGCAACCCGTTGGGCGGCCGTTTGACTACAAGGCACCCGAGGGGGGATGCGCCTTGGGCGCGTTCGTCGAGGTGCCCTTGGGGCCGCGCAAGGTGCTGGGGGTCGTCTGGGGGGCTGGGCAGGGGGACTACGACCGGGCCAGGGTGCGGTCGGTGATCCGCGTGCTGGATGCGGCGCCTCTCAGGGACGAGATGCAGGTGTTTCTGCAGCGGGCCGCCGATTACACGCTGACGCCGTTGCCCGCCATGTTGCGGCTGGCGACCCGGGCGCCGGGGCTGGGCGATCCGCCGTCGATGCGGACAGTCTATCGGTTGGGCGACGGTGAGCCCGCGCGCATGACCGATGCGCGGCGCAAGGTGCTGGAGGTGCTGCGGGACTATGGCGGGCTGGCGTTTACCCTGAAGGAGCTGGCGGAGGCGGCGGGGGTGACGCCGTCAGTCGTGAAGGGGTTGGTAGAAAGCGGCGCGGTGCTGGAGGAGGCGGCGCCGCGGGATCTGCCTTATCCACGGCTCGATCCGGATCTGCCGGGGAAGGCGCTGACGGAGGATCAGGCGGCGGGGGCGCAGGCTTTGGCCGGGGCTTTGCGGTCAGGGGCTTACGGGACGACGCTTCTGAAGGGTGTGACCGGGTCGGGGAAGACGGAAGTGTATCTGGAGGCGGTCGCGGAGTGTCTGCGGCAGGGGCGGCAGGCGCTGGTTCTGCTGCCCGAGATCGCGCTGACGGCGGAGTTTCTGACGCGGGTCGAGGCGCGGTTCGGGGCGCGGCCTGCGGAGTGGCATTCGGGCGTGACGATGACCGAGCGGCGCAGGCTCTGGCGGATGGTGGGGCGCGGGGAGGCTCAGTTCCTCGTGGGCGCGCGGTCGGCGCTTTTTCTGCCTTACAGGGATCTGGGGCTGGTTGTCGTCGATGAGGAGCACGATACGTCTTATAAACAAGAGGATGGGGTGCTTTACAACGCGCGGGACATGGCTGTGTTGCGCGCGTCGATCAACGACGCGCAGGTGGTGCTGGCGAGCGCGACGCCGTCCCTGGAAAGCTGGGCCAATGCGGAGGCCGGGAAGTATCAGCGGATCGAACTGACGGCGCGGTTCGGGGAGGCGGTTCTGCCGTCGATGCGGGCCGTGGATATGCGGGCGGAGGACGTACCGTCGGGGCGGTGGGTGTCGCCGACCTTGAAGGCGGCGGTCGAGGCGCGGCTGGCGCGTAAGGAGCAGGCGCTCTTGTTCATTAACCGGCGGGGCTATGCGCCGGTGACCTTGTGCCGGGCGTGCGGGCATCAGATCGGCTGCGATCATTGCGATGCGCGTATGGTGGAGCACCGGTTTCTGAAGCGGTTGGTCTGCCATCAATGCGGGGAGAGCAAGCCGATGCCGACGGTCTGTCCCTCTTGCGGGGCGGAGGATCGATTGGCGCCGGTGGGGCCGGGAGTGGAGCGGCTGGCGGAGGAGGCGGCAGGGCTGTTTCCCGAGGCGCGGATCGCGGTTCTGTCGTCGGATCTTTATGGCTCGGCCCGGCAATTGAAGGCGCAGATCGAGGAGATCGCGGCGGGGGGTGCGGATATCATCATCGGGACGCAGCTGGTGGCGAAAGGGCATAACTTTCCGCTGCTTACGCTGGTGGGCGTGATCGATGCGGATCTGGGGCTCATGGGGTCGGACCTGCGGGCGGCGGAGCGGACGTTCCAGCTGATGCGGCAGGTGGCGGGGCGCGCGGGGCGGGCGGAGGCGCCGGGGGAGGCGCTGCTGCAGACCTACCAGCCGGAGCATCCGGTGATCCGGTCGATCCTGACCGGCGACGAGGAGGCGTTCTGGCGGGCCGAGGCCGAGGAGCGGCGGCAGGCGGGGATGCCACCTTACGGGCGGATGGCGGGGATCGTTCTGAGCTCACCGGACGTGCAGCAAGTCTTTGATCTGGGGACGGAAATGGCGCGGCGCGATCAGCCCTTGAGGGCCATCGGGGCCGAGGTTTTCGGGCCGGCGCCGGCGCCGATTGCGCGGATCCGGGGGCGGCACCGGGTGCGGCTTCTGGTGAAGGCGGCGAAGGGCGCGCCGCTGCAGAAGGCGCTGGCCGCCTGGGCGGGGCAGTTCCGGTTGAAGGGCGACCTGCGGATGGCGATCGACATTGATCCGCAGAGCTTTTTGTGAGTCGTCCAAAATTCGCAGCGAAAGTTAAACCTGCGGACGGAGGATCGGCTGCGTGTCACGGGTGAGCAAGCGCGAATCGCCTGTCTGGCCTTGTTAACCAGCGAAAACCGCGTGTTGACATCCCGTCGGATTCTTGTCGGACTTCTGTCGGACATCGCAGGAGCTCCGAGGCCGGTTAACGCACCGAACGGTCCGTTGCCATGCAACGGATCCCGGGACAAAAGTGGGACTGAAAGATCATTGATATTGCAGGAGAAACAAATCGCCTCTGCGATGTATGACGTATGGTCAAAAGTCAATCCTGGGTTGTTTAGGGTCTGAAATCAGAGGTTTGGCCGGGTTTTCCGGCCTCCGTGGCGGCCTCAGAAGCTGCCATTCTCCAACATAATTCGGTCGCAATTGAAAGGTTACTGAAAGGTTCCGGTCCGTCGGGCCGGTCATCCGAACGTGCGCCGTCGGCCCCCTACCGGCGGCGCATTTCGGGACCGGAATGGGAGGACCGAAAGCATTGGGTGGCGCCCGTCAGGCTGCAAAAGGACGGCGTGCTTTCGTGAGTTTAAGAGAGGAGCTTTGCAGGACGTCATGCGCAAACTGACTGCTATTCTTGGAGGAGCGATGATCGCCCTCGGCCTCGCCCCGGCGACAGCCGAGGCTGAGCTGATCATCCCGTCATTGACCTATCGCACAGGCCCTTATGGGCCGAGCGGGATACCGTTTTCGGACGGGTTTTCGGACTACGTCACCCTGCTGAACGAACGGGATGGCGGCATCAACGGGGTGCCGATCCGGCTTGTCGAGTGCGAATACGGCTACGACACGGAAAAAGGCGTCGAATGCTTCAAGCAGACGATGGAGCAAGGCGCCCTGGTGTATCATCCGATGTCGACGGGCCTGACCTATCAGCTGATCCCGATCGCCCATCAGGAAGGCGTCGTGATCCATACGATGGGCTACGGCCTGACCGCTGCGGCGGATGGGGAGACGTTCCCTTACGCGTTCAACTTTCCGGCCCATTACTGGCACGCGGCCTCGGCCCAGATCCGGCATATCAAGGATGTCGAGGGCGGCTCGCTGCGCGGGCTGAAGATTGCCCATGCGTTTCACAATTCGGGCTATGGCAAAGAGCCGATCCCGACCTTCGAGCGCCTGGCCCGGGAAGAGGGGTTCGAGCTGCAGCTGTTCCCGATCGACCATCCCGGTGAGGACCAGTCGGCGATCTGGCCCGCCATCGAGGAGGCCGATCCCGACTACATCCTGCTTTGGGGCTGGGGGATCATGAACCAGGTCGCCCTGCGCGGCGCGCGGGACATCGACTTTCCCATGGACAAGCTGATCGGCATCTGGTGGTCGGCGGGCGAGGGCGATCTGCGTCTGATCGGGCCACGGGCCAATGGCTACAAGGCCGTGACGTTCCATGCGGTCGGCACCGAGTTCAAGATCTACAACGACATGAACATGCTGGTCTATCAGCAGGGCAAGGCTCGCGGGGACATGAACAACCTGGGCGAGGTCTACTATAACCGGGGCGTGATGGCGGCGATCTTCACCACCGAAGCGATCCGCAACGCGATGGAGATCCATGGCACGACCGAGGTGACCCGTGCGATGGTGCGCGACGGCTACGAGCAGCTGAGCATGGATGCCGCGACTTTCGACGAGCTGGGGATGGAAGGCTTCATCCCGTCGGTCGAGATCTCGTGCGAGAACCACGCGGGCGCCGGTCTGGTTGCCGTCACCCAGTGGGATGCGACGCGCCGCCAGTGGAAGCAGCTGACCGACTACTACGCGCCCGACGCGCGCCTGATCGAGCCGCAGGTCGAGGCCGCGGCCGCCGCCTTTGCCGAACAGGCAGGTCTGCGCCCGCGCGGCTGCTGATCGGGTCCAACTTGAGGGGAGAACGCCTCGGCCGGTGACGGCCGGGGCTTTTTTTGTTCTGGGGCTGGCCTGCCGGGTTTCCCTAGATCATCCCGCGAAGGGCGCGCCCCTCGCGCACGGTGATGGTCGGTCTGCTGAGATGCAGGTCGAGCGGGCCGGGCCAGCGGAGTTCGGGGAACAGCTCGAGGATCTCTTCCGTTTGCTCGGGAGCGAGCATGAGGCTGGCCTGATCGCCGACAAAGAGGCTTTCGCTTTCGGCCCCGTTTGCACGCACGATCTCGTGCCGGTCGAAGAGCATGTGGTGATAGGTGATCTGCGGGCGCGGGGTCTGGGTGATCGTGGTTCCGTTGATGAGCGCCTTTGCGGCGACGAGCACCTCGTCCTCTCCGTAAAGGATCTGGGCGGGGTAGCCAGTGATCAGCATGCGATGGTTCGGGGAGACGAGCAGGTTGCGGGTATTGCCGACAACGCCTGTCGAGAAGCGGATCGGCGCCATTGTTCCGAGGCCGCTGATCGTCCGGCCCCCGATCCACGAGATCGGCGTGAAGCCGCTATCCCGGGTCCAGACGTGATCCCCTGCAGAAAGCGTTTCGATCGCGCGTTCGCCGCTGTCGCAGAGGATGCGGGTGCCGGCGGCAAAGCAGATGAATTGGTCGTAGGGTTGGGGGTTGGTGTTCCCGATATTGGCCTCATCGGTGAACGTGTACTCGACGCCGGGTTCGAGCGGTCCGGTCGAGATGATGGCTGTGGTCGTATTGTTGCCGGTGTTGGTGCCGCCGATGGTGATCGAGTAGACGCTGGGGACGCCGTCACCGCTGAGCTCGTAGTTGAGATAGACGGGCGTGCCGGCGGGATAGGTGGTGCCATCAATGGTCACAGGCTCGGCAAGGACCTGGTTCGTGTCGCCTTCGGAGAATTCACCATCGTCGTCGTCGATGACGATCTGGATCGGTTCGGCGCCCGGTGCGAGTTCGAGGGTGAAAGGGGGATTTCCCTGTGCGGTGTTGCCGCTTTCATCCGGGGGAGGCGTTACGAAATCTGACGGCGCATAGACGTAGGCGATAAGGAATTCGGCCATTTCGGAGGTCCTCCGACAATATATGCAACTCTTGGGACTGTTCGCAATTCAGTTGAAGATATCAACCTAAGGTTATATCAGCGCGGCCGAATGTCCTAAGCCCGATTTGTCGCGCCGGGCTGCCAGGCGGTGCGGGAGCGATGTGCATTCGTGCGGCTATTCTTTCCCGGACAAGAGGCGTAAGGGCGGGGAATGAAGATCGTTCCCCTTTCCGAGGCCCAGGCGCTGCCGGTCTGGCGGCGGCCGATTGCGCTGTTGTTCCTGATGGCCGCGGCCATGCCGGTGGCGTTTGCGACGTGGTCGGCGCTGCTCAACAACTTCGTGGTCGAGGCGGCGGGGTTCGACGGGCAGGATATCGGGTGGCTGCATACGGTGCGGGAGATCCCGGGGTTTCTGGCGATCGGGGTGATCCTGGTTCTGCTGGTGATGCGCGAGCAGGTGCTGGGGCTGGTGTCGCTGGGGCTGCTGGGCGTGGCGACGGCGCTGACGGCGCAGTTTCCGACGATGGGCGGGATCCTGATGATCACGCTGCTGAGTTCGATCGGGTTTCACTATTACGAGACGGTCAACCAGTCGCTGCAACTGCAATGGCTCGACAAGGCGCGGGCGCCGCAGATGCTGGGCTGGCTGATCTCGGCCGGGTCGGGGGCGACGCTTCTGGCCTATCTGCTGATCATCGCGACGTGGGAACGGTTCGATCTGAGCTACGACTTCGTCTATTGGGTGTCGGGCGGGTTTACGGCGCTGGTCGCGCTTTACTGCTTTTTCGCCTTCCCGCAATTCGAGTCGCCGAACCCGCAGCGCAAGCAGATGGTGCTGCGGCGGCGCTATTGGCTCTATTACGCACTGCAATTCATGAGCGGGGCGCGGCGGCAGATCTTCGTCGTCTTCGCGGGCTTCATGATGGTCGAGCGGTTCGGCTATGAGGTGCATCAGATCACGGCGCTGTTTCTGGTGACGCTGGTGGCGAATATGGCCGTCGCGCCGCTGCTGGGCCGGGTGGTGCAGGTGTTCGGAGAGCGGCGGGCGCTGATCTTTGAATATGCGGGGCTGTTCGGGGTCTTTGTCGCCTATGCGGGGGTCTATTTCCTGGACTGGAGCGCGGGGGTGGCGGCGGTACTGTATGTGGTGAACCACCTGTTCTTCAGCCTGGCGCTGGCGATCAAGACCTATTTCCAGAAGATCGCGGATCCGCAGGACATCGCGCCGACGGCCGCCGTGGCGTTCACGATCAACCATATCGCGGCGGTGTTCCTGCCGGCTTTGCTGGGGATGGTGTGGCTTGTCTCGCCAGGGTCGGTCTTCGTGCTGGCGGCAGGGATGGCGGCGGTGTCGCTGGGGCTGTCGCTCTTGATCCCGCGGCATCCGGTGCCGGGGGGCGAGACGGTGTTTGTCCGGCCTGTCGCCGCGGCGGCGGAGTAGCCGGTGGGGCGGACGGGCCCTATATCTGCAGGGAGTGAGGCAAGGAGGCCGACGATGTTCAATCTGATGAGCCGCAAGCCGGTGGAGATGGTGGCGCCGGAGAATGCTCTGCCCGGGCGGGACCAGCCGATCCCCACGGCGAAGACGCATTTCGTTTATGACCGGCCGCTGACGCTGGACGTGCCCGAGGGGATGGAGGTCGCCGTTTTCGGGATGGGCTGCTTCTGGGGCGTGGAGCGGATGTTCTGGACGCTCGACGGCGTGTGGCTGACCATGGTGGGCTACGGGGCGGGCTATACGCCGAACCCGACCTACGAGGAGGTCTGCACCGGGCGGACGGGCCATAACGAGCTGGTGCGGGTGGTCTATGATCCCGCCGTGATCTCCTATGACGAGCTGCTGAGGGTGTTCTGGGAAGGGCATGACCCGACGCAGGGCATGCGGCAGGGCAATGACCGGGGGACGCAATACCGGTCGGGCGTTTATTATGTGAACGACGCGCAGAAGGCAGCGGCGGAGGCGTCGAAGGACGCGTTTGCGCCGCGGCTGGGCGCGGCGGGCTATGGGCCGGTGACCACGGAGATCGCGGAAGCCGGGGAGTTCTACATGGCCGAGGATTACCATCAGCAATATCTGGCGAAGAACCCGAACGGCTATTGCGGGATCGGCGGCACCGGGGTGAGCTGCCCGATCGGCACCGGCGCGTGAGCGGCGGCCGGGTGCCCGCCGTGCCTGCGGCACGAGCGCCCACCCGCCCAGCCGCATTCGGTGCCTTGCTGCAGGCGGTGCGATGGCGGTTTGGCGGGATTTGAGTATTTGGAGCCAGATGAAGTGACCGCACGGGCCGTGATGGGAAGCGGTGAGTGGTACTCCTGCCTGGAGCCGGAATACGAGGTCATGCGGCAAGCGGCGCGGCGGGCCGTCCATGCGCATAACACCGCAGAGCCGGACGCGCGGGGCGCGGTCTTTCCGCTGTTGGGCGCGCTTTTCGCTGCAGTGGGCGCAGATGTCTGGATCGAGGCGCCGTTCCATTGCAGCTACGGCATCAACATCACGCTTGGGGATGGGGTGTATCTTAATGCGGGATGCGTGGTGCTTGACAGTGCGGCGGTGACGATCGGGGCAGGGTCGATGCTGGGGCCGGGGGTTCACCTTTATTGTGCCGATCACCATCGCGACCCTTCGAGGCGGCGGGCCGGGATCGAGCGGGCCTTGCCTGTGACCATCGGGCGGGATGTGTGGATCGGCGGCGGGGCGATCGTGCTGCCCGGTGTGACGGTCGGGGATGGGGCGATCGTTGGCGCGGGCTCTGTCGTTTCGCGCGACGTTCCGGAGGGCGCCCGGGTTGCGGGTGTTCCGGCGCGCGCGATATAGGCCGCGGATGACGACCTTTACGGCCTTGACGACTTTGGACGGGCGCGCCCCGGCAGAGGCGTTGGGCGCGGCGATGGAGCGGCTGGATCCGGCGCCCGTCGGTGTCGGCGTGTTCGAGATCGAGGATGGCAGCGGGCTTTGGGAGGTCGGCGGCTACTTTGTGGCGCCGCCGGATGCGGGCGGGCTGGCGCTTTTGGCCGCGGCCCATGGAGCACGCGATTTTGCCGTATCGGAGCTGCCGGAGACGGATTGGGTCGCCCATGTCCAGCGGGAGCTGGCGCCTGTCGAGGCGGGGCGGTTCTTCCTTTATGGCAGCCACGATGCGGAGAAGGTGCCGGAGGGGCGGATCGGCCTACTGATCGATGCGGCGATGGCCTTCGGGACGGGGCATCACGGGACGACCCTGGGGTGCCTGCGCGCGCTCGACCGGTTGGCTTCGGATGGGGTTGCGGGCAGCCGGGTGGCCGATATCGGCTGCGGGACCGCCGTTCTGGCGATGGCGGCGGCGCGGCTGTGGGGGCAACCGGTCGTGGCGGGCGATCTGGATCCGGTGGCGGTCGAGGTGGCGCGCGCGAATGTGGCGGCGAATGGATTGCAGGGCCTTGTGACCTGCGTGGAAGCGGCGGGGTTCGATGCGCCCGAGATCGCGGCGGCGGCACCGTTCGATCTGGTCTTCGCCAATATCCTGAAAGGGCCGCTGATCGACCTGGCCCCGGAGATCGCGGCACGGACCGATTCTGGTGGGGTCGCGATCCTTTCGGGGATTCTGGCGGAGCAGGCCGAGGAAGTTTTGGGCGTTTATCTCCGAAACGGGTTCAATCTGGACAACCAGGAGAGAATTGTTGACTGGATGACCCTGACGTTAAGGAAGAACTGAGGCAAATCCGCCGATCAGCCTTCAATCCGCCGTCCTTGCCACAATGTTGACGCAATTGATGTAAAATTCTAACGAACACCGTCAGGGTGGGGGCCCTGTCTTTAACAGTGGAGCATGATGATGACTGCCAGTCATGCCGTCTTCGACAAGCGGGTGAAGCGCATCCAGCGCCAGCACCTGAAAATGAAAAAGGGAGGCGTGGTTCACTCGGTGAGCCATGACGGGCTGATCATGGCCCGGCCGCGGCGCCAATTGCCGCGTTTTCCGATCAAGGCGCTCGTTTTCCTTGTCGCAGCCGTGTTTCTTTTCAAGGCGTTCCTTTTCATTAGCCTTGGTCCGACTGAATATCAGTCCCGCGTGGAGACGCTCGCGGCGGGGACCTCTGTCGAACAGGCCGGCGGGATGCTGATGCAGACCGAGCCGGTGACGCTCTGGATTGTGGAGATGATGCAGCGCTACGCGCTGTAATTTCTGCCGACGTCAAGCAAAAGGCCGCGCTGGAATTGATCCGCGCGGCCTTTTCTTTTGCGTTCCGGGTGCCTTAGCGGCGGGCGAGGCTGTCGCAATCGCTGAGGCTGAGGCCGAGATCGGCAAGTTCGCGCGCAGAGAAGCTGCGCAGCATCTTTTCGGCGGCCCGACGGTTCTGCCATTCGGCGATGGCGGCGGCGGCACGGCCAAGAGGCCCGGTACGGGGGATGAAGATCGCGGCAGTCATGCTCGGGGCTCCTTCGTTCTTGGATTGACGTTTTTTTGGGCGGTAGCAGGGAAGATATCCGGCGAGAAGCGTTATTTCTGCATGGGTCGTCTGCCGAAACTGCATAGCGAAAAAGCGACGTAACGCGATGAAATATCGACGGTTCTCAAGGGTGCCTGTGTCGGAAACAAGCGGGTCTGCGTCGTTTTTCGGCATCGGTTGATTGGGGTGTCGCTTACAGGCCCGCTTTCCAGATGTTCGCCTTTCGTGCTAGGCACGAAAAAACGTCGAGCAGGACGGGCAGAACATGCGCATTTTGGGAATCGATCCCGGTCTTCGGAATATGGGCTGGGGGGTGATCGACGCCTCTGGCGGGCGGCTCTCCTACGTGGCCAGCGGGGTCTGCCGGTCTGAGAGCGGAAGCCTGGCGGAGCGGTTGTTGGCTTTGCATGACGGGTTGGTCGATGTGCTTGCGCGGTTCGGGCCCGATTGCGCGGCGGTAGAAGAGGTTTTCGTCAATTCCGATGCCCGGGGGACGCTGAAGCTGGGGCAGGCGCGGGGGGTGGCGTTGCTGGTGCCGGCGAAGGCGGGGCTGGCGGTCGTGGAATATGCGCCGAACCGGGTGAAGAAGACGGTGGTCGGCGTGGGACATGCGCAGAAGCAGCAGGTGGCGCATATGGTGCGGCTGCAACTGCCGGGGGCGTTGCCCGAGAGCGCGGATGCGGCGGATGCGTTGGCTTTGGCGATTTGCCATGCCCATCATGCGGGGAGCGGGACGTCGCTGGAGGCTGTAATGCGGCGGGCTATCGGATGATCGGGCGGCTGACGGGGCGGCTGGAGTATCGCGCGGCGGATCACGTGCTGATCGATGTGCGCGGGGTCGGGTATATCGTTTATGTCTCGGACCGGGTGGCGATGGCCTTGCCACCGGTGGGCGAGGCGGTGTCGCTTTATACCGATCTGCTGGTGCGGGAGGATCTGCTGCAGCTTTTCGGGTTCATGACGCTGGCCGAGAAGGAATGGCACCGGTTGCTGATGGGCGTGCAGGGGATCGGCGCGAAGGCATCGATGGCGATCCTGGGCGTGCTGGGGCCGGATGCGGTGGGCCGGGCGATTGCGATAGGCGACTGGTCGGCGATCGCGGCGGCCAAGGGCGTGGGGCCGAAGACGGCGCAGCGGGTGGTGAACGAGCTGAAGGACAAGGCGCCTGCGGTGATGGCGATGGGGGCGGCCGTGGCTGCGCCTGTGTCCGAGGAGGTTGTGGAGGTCGGTGCGCCGGTGGCCGTGGCAACGCCGCGGGCGTCGGGCGGGGCTGAGGCGGAGGCTTTGTCGGCTTTGGGCAATCTGGGTTATGCGCCGTCGGAGGCGGCGCGGGCGGTGGCCGAGGCGGCCTCGGCCGAGCCGGAGGCGGGGACCGAGGCGCTGATCCGGCAGGCCTTGCGGCTGTTGGCGCCGAAGGGGTAGGGCGGGGCGTGAGCGTTTTTGCACCAGCCTGTTCTTCTTCAGAGCGTTCCGCTTGGTGCGGAGGGCAGCGCCCGACCCGACGGGGCGGGGTTGAGCTAGTCGTGTCGTTGCAAGCTCCAGAGACCTTTGTGCTTTTTGCAGAGCGTGGAGAAGCGCTGGGCTCTGCCCGTTCACGCCGGAAATCGTCCACTGGACGATTTCTGTTTCGGCGCTCACCCCCGTGGGGGGCGGGTCGGGCGCTGCCCGGCGTGAACGCCGGGCGGATCATGGCTACTAAGCGGAGCGCCAAATTGGCGATATGGTCGGGGACTTTGGCATGACCCTCACGCCCGATCCCGACCTTCGCCCCGAACGGCAGCCCGAGGACGCGGACCGCGCCTTGCGGCCGCAGAGCCTGGACGAGTTCATCGGGCAGGCGGAGGCGCGGGCGAACCTCAAGGTGTTCATCGAAAGCGCCCGGACGCGCGGGCAGGCGATGGATCATACGCTGTTCCATGGTCCTCCGGGGCTGGGCAAGACGACGCTGGCGCAGATCGTGGCGCGCGAGCTGGGCGTGAACTTTCGGATGACGAGCGGGCCAGTGCTGGCCAAGGCGGGGGATCTGGCGGCGATCCTGACCAATCTCGAAGCCCGCGACGTGCTGTTCATCGACGAGATCCACCGGCTGAACCCGGTGGTGGAGGAGGTGCTTTATCCGGCACTCGAGGATTTCGAGCTGGATCTGGTGATCGGCGAAGGGCCCGCGGCGCGGACGGTGCGGATCGAGTTGCAGCCGTTTACTCTGGTCGGCGCAACGACGCGGATGGGTCTTCTGACGACGCCACTGCGGGACCGGTTCGGGATCCCGACGCGTCTGCAATTCTATACGGTCGAGGAGTTGCATTCGATCGTCACGCGGGGGGCGCGCTTGCTCAGCGTGACGACCGATGAGGGTGGCGCGCGGGAGATCGCGCGGCGCGCGCGGGGGACGCCGCGGATCGCCGGGCGGCTGCTGCGCCGGGTCGTGGACTTCGCCGTGGTCGAAGGCGGCGGACGCGTGACGGAGGATCTGGCTGCGCGGTCTTTGACGCGGCTGGGTGTGGATGAAGCGGGGCTCGACGGGGCGGACCGGCGGTATCTGCGGCTGATCGCGGAGAATTACGGCGGCGGGCCGGTCGGGATCGAAACGCTTTCGGCCGCACTCAGCGAAAGCCGGGATGCGCTGGAGGAGGTGATCGAGCCCTATCTGCTGCAGCAGGGATTCATCCAGCGGACACCGCGGGGCCGGATGCTGGCGCAGCGGGCGTGGCGGCATCTGGGGCTGGAGGCGCCAAAGGCCGACGGGGATTTGTTGCTGTGAGCGGCCGCGGATGCCCGCCGTGCCTGCGGCACGAGCGCCCACCCGCCCGGCCGCATTGCGGATGGCTGCCGGTTCGGTGTGGGTGGCTTTGAGTATTTGTGGCCAGATGAAGCGAGGGGGTCGTCCGTGACGGAGGCGGGCGTCGAGGCGCTGTTCACGCGGAGCGACGGCAGCTATGCGTTTGCCCGCTGGGGCCGGCCGATCGTGCCGGTGGTATTCGGGGTCGAGGAGGAGACGCTGTCGGTCTTCAAAGGGGCGATCGAGGCGGTGGTTACCTTGGCGGATCACCGGATGGCGGAGACGGACCCGGAGTTGGGGGCGAACCTTCTGATCTTTTTCTGCACGGCGTGGTCGGAGTTGCGGTGGGTGCCGAACCTTGATCGGCTGATCGCGGGGTTCGACGGGTTGCTCACGCGGCTGGAAGAGGCGGAGGCGAACCAGTACCGGGTGTTCCGGTTTGATGAGGCTGGAGCGATCCGGGCGTGTTTCGTTCTGATCCGGATGGATGCGCATCTGCAGGCGGTTCCTGCGGAGACGCTGGCGCTGAGCCAGGCCGTGCAGATGATGCTGCTCTGGTCGGATCGGGCATTCACCGACGTCTCGCCCCTGGCCGTCGTGGGCGAGGGGCGGGTGATCCTGAAGCCCGAGATCGCCGAGGTCGTGCGGGCGGCCTATGATCCGGTGATGCCCGCCGCGGCGGGTGATGCGAGCCATGCGCTGCGGCTGGCGGCGCGGTTGGGACGGGCGCAATGAGCCATCGGATGCAGATCCGGGTCTATTACGAGGACACCGATTTCGGTGGGGTTGTCTATTACGCCAATTACCTGCGCTTCATCGAACGCGCGCGGAGCGAATGGGTGCGCGAGCTGGGGATCGATCAGGTGGCGATGAAGGAGGTGCATGGGCTGGTCTTCGTCGTGCGACGGGTGGTGGCGGATTATCTGGCGCCGGGGCGGTATGACGATCTGCTGGTGGTCGAGACGATCCCGAAGGAGATCGGGCGGGCGAAGTTTGTCGTGGGTCAGGTGGTTCGTCGCGGGGAGGAGCGGCTGTTCGAGGCCGAAGTGACCATCGCCGTTCTGTCAGCGGAAGGGCGGCCTGCGCGGATCCCGGCGGAGATCCGCCAAGCCTTGTCACAAGACGCCGGTTAATTTTCGCGCTGCGAAACCCGTTGTGATTGGCTTTTCCATGCGGATTCCGCTAGGAATCCCATAATGCGGCACGTCAAGAGGGCCGCGAGGGCAAAAGAGCAGGCGTAATGGAAAGCTTCGATTATTCGATGTGGGCTCTGTTCGAGCGCGCGACAATTACCGTGAAAGCCGTGATGATCATGCTGGTGGCCGCCTCGATCTGGTGCTGGGCGGTGATCATCGACAAGTGGATCCAATTCAAGAAAGCACGGCGCGAGGCCGACAGGTTCGACCGGGCGTTCTGGTCGGGCGAACCTCTAGACGAGCTCTATGAGGATATCGGACCCGACCCGACGGGGCAGTCGCAGAAGATATTCGCGGCGGGGATGCTGGAATGGCGACGATCCCATCGCAGCGATGGTGGACTGATCGCGGGGGCGCAGGCGCGGATCGATCGGGCGATGGATGTGGCCATCGCGCGCCAGTCCGAGAAGCTGCAGAAAGGGCTGCCCATTCTCGCGACGGTCGGGTCGACGGCGCCGTTTGTGGGACTGTTCGGAACGGTCTGGGGCATCATGAACGCCTTCATCGAGATCGCCGAGCAGCAGAACACCAACCTTGCTGTGGTCGCTCCAGGCATTGCGGAGGCTTTGCTGGCCACCGGCCTTGGGCTGCTTGCGGCGATTCCGGCGGTGATCTTCTACAACAAGCTGTCGGCCGATAGCGACCGGATCGTGAACGGCTACGAGGCCTTCGCCGACGAGTTCGCGACCATCCTCAGCCGCCAGTTGGACAGCTGAGATGAGCGCTGGTGTGATGCCGCAGGGCGGTGGCGGCGGGGGGCGCAGGCGCGCCCGACGGTCGCGGCGCAGTCAGCCGATGTCTGAGATCAACGTCACGCCGTTCGTGGACGTGATGATGGTGCTTCTGATCATCTTCATGGTCGCGGCGCCCTTGCTCACCGTGGGCGTGCCGATCGACATGCCCGAGACGGCAGCGAACGCGCTGCCGACCGATGAGGAGGAGCCGTTGACGGTGACGATCACCGCCGAGGGCACCGTGATGATCCAGGAGACGGAGGTTCCCCAGGAGGAACTGATCGCCCGCCTGCGTGCGATCGCGGCAGAGCGGGAGAGTGACCGGATCTTCCTGCGGGCGGACCGCGAGGTGATCTATGATAGGGTGGCCGTGGTGATGGGGGCGCTCAATGCGGGCGGGTTTTCCAATATCGGGCTGGTGACGGATATCGGCGGCCCGACGCTCGACGGATCGAGCGGGTAGGGCGACATGACCCCCGGCGGCTACATATCAGGCGCCGCGCACGCGGTTTTTCTGAGCTGGCTCTTTCTGGGATGGGGGCTGGATCAAGAGCCGTTGCCGTTCGAGTTTTCCGAGGTGGATGTGGTGTCGGCGGAGGAATTTGCCGCGCTGACCAACCGGACAGCGCCCGACGTGCCCTCCGAGGAGCCGCCCGCGCCGGTTGTCCCGGAGCCGGAGGAGGTCGTGCCACCTGCGGCGCCGGAGCCAGAGGATGTGGCCGTGGTCGAGCCGGAAGAGGTGACGCCGCCGCCGGTGGAGGAGCAACCGCCGGAACCCGAGGCGCCGCCGGAGCCACCTGCGCCGGAACCGGAACCCAACCCCGAGCCTGTCGCTGAGCCGCAGCCGCCTGCGCCCGATCCGTTGGACGAGCCTGAGCAGGAGCCGCTGCAACCGACGCGGCCGCAGGCGCCCCAGAACCTTGCCGCTGGCGATGCGACGCGGCCGGTGCCGCGGCCGTCGGAGAGGGTGTCCGACGAAGCCAATGTCCCGCAGGAGCCCGACGTGGCGACAGCGGATGAGGTTCAGCAGGCCGTCGTGGAAGACGCCGAAGAGCCTGACGTGCAGGACGAGGCGCAGGAGGATGCGGCGCCAGAGGAATCCTCGCCCGTGACGGTGACCGAGGCTGATGAGCCTGCGGATGGAGAAGTTATTCAGGAAGAGCCGGTCGCATCGCTCGCCCCGGGTCGGTCTCTGCGTCCGCAGATCCGGCCGAACCGGCCCGAGCCGCGAGTGGCGGAGGCGTCTTCGGAGAATGTCGAGCCGGAGACGGGGAATGTAGAGGACGTGCTGGCCGGTCTCGTCGAGGAAACACCGGAAACACCGGCTGCGCCGAGCGGGCCGCCACTGACGAGCGGTGAGGTCGAGGGGTTACGGCTGGCGATCGGAGATTGCTGGGTGCTGCCGATTGCGACGGATGCGCAGCAGACGACCGTTGTAGTCTCGTTCGGATTGACGCGGGAGGGCGGCGTGGAAGGCGTTACCATGGTCTCTGCCGATGGCCCGAACCAGACGGCGAACACGGCGGCGTTCGAGGCAGCGCGGCGGGCGATTCTGCGCTGCGAGCGTGGGGGCTATGATCTTCCGGCGGAAAAATACGAGCATTGGCAGAGGGTTCAGGTGACGTTTGACCCCAACCAGATGCGGCTGAGATAAGAACAGGAAAGGCGGAACCGCATGTGTCCTGAAAAGCATTCACCAGAAGGGTTCATCCGGCCCAGAACCGAAGGGATCCGAGCCATGGTCAGATATCTTCTTGTCCTTCTTTTCATGGCTCTGGCCGGCACGGCGAGCGCGCAGGGTCGAACGTGCCCTGAAAACACACTTTGTATTGACGTGAATATCGGAACGATCGAGCCGCTTCCGTTTGCCCTGCCGACGTTCCAGGCGGAAACACCCGATGCCCAGCAGGTGGCGGCCGATATCAGCCGGGTGATTTCGGAGGATCTGACGGGGACGGGGCTGTTCCGGCAGATTCAGCAGGAGGCCTTCATCAGCCAGGTTGCGGCCTTCTCGGACCCGATCCGGTTTCCGGACTGGCGGGCGATCAATGCGCAGGCGCTGATCACCGGGTCTGTCGCCGTGAACGGGACACAGCTGGTGGTGAAGTTCCGGCTGTATGACGTGTTTACCGGCGAACAGTTGGGCGAGGGCCAGCAGCTGGCCGGGACGACGGATGGATGGCGGCGCATGGCCCACAAGGTGGCCGATCAGGTCTATGCGCGGGTGACGGGCGAGCAGCCCTACTTCGACAGCCGGGTGGTTTTCGTGGCCGAGACGGGGCCGAAGGACAACCGGCTGAAGCGACTGGCGATCATGGATTTCGACGGCGCGAATGTGCAGTACCTGACCGACAGCAGCTCGATCGTGCTGGCGCCGCGGTTTTCGCCGAACGGGGACCGGGTGCTTTATACCAGCTATGAGAGCGGGTTCCCGCGGATCAACATGATCGACGTCGCCTCGGTCGGGCGGCGGGAGATCCAGACCGCGCCGGGCGAGATGGCGTTTTCACCGAGATTCTCTCGTGACGGGCAGGAAGTGATCTATTCGCTGGCCAATGGCGGCAACACGGACATCTACAAGACGAGCCTTGCCACCGGGCAAAGTATCCGGCTGACGCAAGCGCCGTCGATCGAAACCGCGCCGAGCCTGAGCCCGGATGGGAGCCAGATCGTGTTTGAGAGCGACCGGTCGGGGAACCAGCAGATCTACATCATGTCGGCGGGTGGCGGGGAGCCGCGGCGGATCAGCTCGGGCTCGGGCCGGTACGGCACACCTGTCTGGAGCCCGCGGGGCGATCTGGTGGCGTTCACCAAGCAGGATCAGGGGCGGTTCTTCATCGGCGTGATGCGGACCGATGGGAGTGAGGAGCGGCTTCTGACGGCCTCGCCCCTGGACGAGGGTCCGACATGGTCGCCGAACGGGCGTGTCATCATGTTCATGCGCGACCCGCTGGGCGCGACCGGGGAGCCGTCGCTCTATTCGGTCGATATCACGGGGCGGAACCTCAAGCGGATCCCGACGCCGGGGCCAGCGTCTGACCCGTCGTGGGGGCCGTTGCAGCCGTGATTCACAAGGCGGGCCGGGCGTGTTATCGTCGGCGCGAAACATGACAACGAGCAGGACAAAAACACATGTTTTCTTATCGGACAGCGCTTTTTCTGGTCGCGGGCCTTGCCCTTTCGGCCTGTACGGATCCCGACCGGTTCGGTGAAAACGGCGCGGGCGGCGACCCGAACGGCGGCTTCGGCGAAGGCGTGCCGCTGGGCGGCCCCGGTGGTGCGAATGACCCGACGAGCCCGGCCTTCTTCAACCAGACGGTGGGCGACCGGGTGCTTTTCGCCGTTGACCAGTCGACGCTGACGCCCGCGGCGCAGCAGACGCTGAACGGGCAAGCGCAGTGGCTTCTGCAGAACAGCGATTATCTGGCCGTGATCGAAGGCCATGCGGACGAGCAGGGCACGCGGGAATACAACCTTGCCCTTGGCGCACGCCGGGCGAATGCGGTGCGCGAGTACCTGGTCTCGCAAGGGGTGCCGGGATCGCGGCTGCAGACCGTCAGCTATGGCAAGGAGCGCCCGATCGAGATCTGCTCGACCGAGGAATGCTACCGGCAGAACCGTCGGGCGGTGACGGTCATCTCGATCACCGCGACAAGCTAAGGAGAGCGCGATGCGCCGTCTTGTCTTCAGCCTGATGCTGGCCTGTGCCCCGCTTTCCGCGATGGCGCAGGACCGGGAGCAGACACTGGCCGATATCCGGCAGGAACTTTCGGTTCTGTTCGTCGAGATCCAGCGGCTGAAGCGAGAATTGTCGACGACGGGCGGTGCGCAGCCGACCGCGGGCGGATCGGTGCTCGACCGGGTGAACGCGATCGAGGCGGAGTTGCAGCGGCTGACCCAGCGCGCCGAGCAGCTGGAGTTCCGCGTGGATGCGGTAGTCCGCGACGGGACGAACCGGATCGGCGATCTGGAGTTCCGGTTGTGCGAGCTTGAGGCGGATTGCGATATCGGGTCGCTGGGCGATACGCCGTCGCTGGGCGGGGAAGAGGCCGCGCCGAACACGGCGCCGCCGGTATCTCTGCCCCCGGCGGTAAGCGGCGGGTCCGAAGGCGGACCGGCTCTTGCCACGGGCGAGCAGGCGGATTTTGACGCGGCGCGGGAGGCGTTCGAGTCGGAGGATTTCCGGGCGGCTGCGGATCGATTTGCGCAGTTCATCGAGACCTATCCGGGCGGGCCGCTGAGTTCCGAGGCGCATTTCCTGCGGGGGCGGGCGTTGCAGAACCTTGGCGAGATGACGAATGCGGCGCGGGCCTATCTTGAGGCCTTCTCAGGCGCGCCGGACGGGCCTTTGGCGCCGTCTGCCCTGACTGCTTTGGGGGCGAGCCTTGGGCGGATCGGGCAGGTGCAGGACGCCTGCACGACGCTGGGCGAGGTCGCCGTGCGTTTTCCCGAGAGTGCCGAGGTTGCCGCTGCGCGGCAGGAGATGACGAACCTCGGCTGCTCGTGACGCCAGAGGAGTCGTTCGCCCTTTCCATGGAAGACCTGACTGCCGGGGCGCCCCCGGCGCGACTCGGCTTGGCCGTCTCCGGCGGGTCGGATTCCATGGCGCTTTTGCAATTGGCTTGTGCGTGGGCTGCACCCCGGGACGTTTCCCTGTCGGTCGCGACGGTGGACCATGGGTTGCGTGCGGGCGCGAAGGACGAGGCGGCGCTGGTCGGAGAGATCTGTGCAGGGCTGGGGCTGCAGCACTCTGTCCTGGAATGGCGCTGGGAGGGGCAGGGGAATTTGCAGGACGCCGCCCGGGACGGGCGGCGGCAGCGGCTTGCGGATTGGGCACGCGCGGGCGGGATCGGTGCGGTTCTGCTGGGGCATACGGCGGACGATCAGGCGGAAACGGTGCTGATGCGGCTTGCGCGCGGGTCGGGCGTGGACGGCCTTTGCGGGATGGAGGCCGTGACGGAAACGGAGGGGGTGCGCTGGTGGCGGCCTCTTCTGGATCAGCGGCGGGCAGCGTTGCGCGCGTGGCTGAGCGCGGGCGGGCACCGGTGGGCGGAGGATCCGAGCAACGCCGATCCGCGTTTTGACCGGGTGCGGGCGCGGGAGATGCTGGAGGCGCTGGGCGATCTGGGGCTGACGGTCGACCGGCTGACGCGGACGGCGGAGCATATGCGGGCGGCGCGTTTGACGCTTGAGAAGGCCGCCGCCGAATTCGTCGCCAAACATGTAACCGAGGAGGACGGCGATCTGATGATCGGCCGGGCCGGGCTGGAACAGCGGGAGGGCGATACGCTCTGGCGGGTTCTTGCGGAAGCGGTGCGCTGGATCGGTGGTGGTCACTACAGGCCGCGTTTTGATGCGCTGCGGTTCTTTCTGGATCGCGCCATGGAGGGACGCCCGGCGACGCTGGGGGGGTGCCTTGCCGTTCCGGCGTCGGATGGGGCGTTGCGTTTCATGCGGGAGGCGGGCGCTGTTGGAGCGCCTGTGCCTTATCGAGCCGGGATGGTCTGGGATGGCCGCTGGGTAATCGAGGGGCCGGAGGAGGAGGGCCTAACCGTTGGCGCCCTTGGCGACGCGGATCTGGCGCAGGTCGACTGGCGGGCGACGGGGCGGCCCCGCGCGGCGCTTGCGGCGAGCCCGGCGCTGCGGGCGAATGGCCAAATTGTTGCCGTACCTTCGGTTGACGCCGGGGAATGGACGGCGCGGATCGTCGCGCCTTTCGCGACACGGTTCGTTTCCCGTTGAAGATCGGGCGCTGATCTCTATCTTTATGCCGTGGTGAGCCAACCTTGACGGTGGGCTCGTCGTCATTCTTGGGAGAGTTTCCTTGGGCAACGCGAGAAACATCGCCTTCTGGGTCGTCCTCTTTTTATTGGTGGTCGTCCTGTTTCAGGTCTTCAGCGGCGGATCGAACGCCACGCTGCAGAACCGTCAGGTCAGTTATTCGGAATTCGTCGATCGGGTTCAGACAGGTGAGGTAGAGCGCGCGACGCTCGATGGGGAGCAGGTACGCTTCACGTCGCAGGGGCGGGAATACATCACGATCCGTCCGGATGATGCGCAGACGACCGAGCTGCTGGAAGCGAACGAGGTCGCCTTCGAGGCGGAGCCGCAGCGGCAATCGGGTTTCCAGACCTTCATCCTGTCGCTTCTGCCCTTCCTGCTGCTGATCGCCGTCTGGGTCTATTTCATGAACCGGATGCAGGGCGGTGGCCGCGGCGGCGCGATGGGCTTTGGCAAGTCGCGCGCAAAGCTGCTGACCGAGAAGCACGGGCGCGTCACCTTCGATGACGTGGCCGGCATCGATGAGGCCAAGGAAGAGCTGGAAGAGATCGTGGAGTTTCTGCGGAATCCTCAGAAGTTTTCGCGCCTTGGCGGCAAGATCCCGAAGGGCGCGCTGCTGGTGGGCCCTCCGGGCACGGGTAAGACGCTTCTGGCGCGCGCGATTGCGGGCGAGGCGGGCGTGCCGTTCTTTACGATCTCGGGCTCGGACTTTGTCGAGATGTTCGTGGGTGTCGGTGCAAGCCGCGTGCGCGACATGTTCGAGCAGGCGAAGAAGAACGCACCCTGCATCGTCTTCATCGACGAGATCGATGCGGTGGGCCGGTCGCGTGGCGTCGGTTATGGCGGCGGCAACGACGAACGTGAGCAGACGCTGAACCAGCTGCTGGTCGAGATGGACGGGTTTGAGGCGAACGAGGGGATCATCATCGTGGCGGCGACGAACCGTCCCGACGTGCTTGACCCCGCCCTGCTGCGCCCCGGCCGGTTTGACCGGCAGGTGCAGGTGCCGAACCCCGACATCAAGGGCCGCGAGAAGATCCTGGGCGTTCATGCGCGCAAGGTGCCTTTGGGCCCGGATGTGGATCTGCGGATCATCGCGCGGGGCACTCCCGGGTTCTCCGGGGCGGATCTGGCGAACCTCGTGAACGAAGCGGCGCTGATGGCGGCGCGCGTCGGGCGGCGGTTCGTGACGATGATCGATTTCGAGAACGCCAAGGACAAGGTCATGATGGGCGCAGAGCGCCGGTCGATGGTGATGACCGAGGACGAGAAGAAGCTGACCGCCTATCACGAAGCGGGCCATGCTGTTGTCGGTCTGAACGTTCCGCAGCACGACCCGATCCACAAGGCGACGATCATTCCGCGTGGGCGGGCCCTGGGCCTTGTGCTGTCGCTGCCGGAGCGGGATCAGCTTTCGGTCAGCTACACCAAGTACACGTCCAAGATCGCCATGGCGATGGGCGGGCGCGTGGCGGAAGAGCTGATCTTCGGGCCAGAGAACGTCACCTCTGGCGCGGCGTCGGACATCCAGCAGGTAACCAAGATCGCGCGGGCGATGGTCACGCAGTTCGGGTTCTCGGACGAGCTGGGCTATGTGGATCTGGCGAATGAACAGCAGAGCTATCTCGGCGCCTATCAGGGCCCGTCGAGCATCGCGCCCGAGACGCAGGAGCGGATCGATGCGGAGGTGAAGCGGATCATCGACGAGGGCTACGAGACGGCCAAGCGTGTCCTGACGGAGAAGGCAGACGATCTGGAGCGTCTGGCTCAAGGACTGCTGGAATACGAGACGCTGACGGGTGATGAGATCACCCGCGTTATCGCGGGTGAGCCGCCGAACAAGGGCGACGATGCGGACGACGCTCCGCCGTCCTCGGGCAGCTCTGTCACGGCGATTCCGAAAACCCGGAAGCCGAAGGATACGGGCGGGTTCGAGCCGGAGCCTGAGCCGTCGGCGTGATACCGGTCTGAGAATTGAAGCGGCCTCCTTCGGGAGGCCGTTTTCGTTTTCGGGGTTCTGATCAATTGATTGACGGTTGTCGCAGTCCAACTGCCGGGGCCGGCGGCGTCATCGGGCCGCGCCTGACCCTTATCTCCTTTCATTTCTGGTTTGCGGGCGTTGGGTGCTCCGGCGATAACATCCGAAACGGATGGAGGTTTGCGATGCCGTCGCTTGTGAAGACCGAACATGTGGGCCGGATCGTCTGGCTCGGGCGGGTGCCGGACCGGGAGGCTGCGTTGCGGTCGGAGGCTCTCAAAGAGGTCCAGGCGACCTATGCGGGTATTCCGGGGGAGGATCATGGCGGGCTGACGCGGCCGTCATGTGCACGGGTGGTGACACAGTACCCGAAGGGAACGGAGATCCGGAACGTGCGGCAGCTGTCTGTCGTGTCGTCGGAAGAGTTGGCCGCGATTGCCGAGGAGATGGGGGTTGAGAGCTTCGATCCGGGCTGGATCGGGGCGTCGGTGGTCGTCGAGGGGATTCCGGATTTCACCCATGTGCCGCCTTCCTCGCGTCTGCAGACCGGGCGGGGCACCACCTTGACAATCGATATGGAGAACCGCCCGTGCCACCTGCCCGCGCCGGTGATCGACGAGGATGCGCCGGGGCACGGGAAGGCCTTCAAGGCGGCGGCCAAGGACCGGCGGGGCGTCACCGCCTGGGTCGAGCGGGAAGGCCCGCTGGCGGTCGGTGACGAGATCACGCTGCACGTGCCCTCGCAACGCGCTTGGGCGCCGTAGCTTTCCGATCGGCTTCGTCCGTTTCCTGCCAAGGCCGCGAAACGGCACGGAAATGTCGTTTCACCGTCTCGCGCTCCCCGGTCGCTCGCGTATAGGCGAAGGAGAGTTTTGAGAGGGAAGGCGGACCATGGCCCACAAGACCGATATCGAGATTGCGCGCGAAGCGACGAAGCGGCCGATCCAGGAGATTGGCGAGGGTCTGGGTATCCCGGTGGAGCATCTGCTGCCCTTTGGGCACGACAAGGCCAAGGTCTCTGCCGAGTTCATCAAGGGACTGAACGGAAACGAGAACGGTAAGCTGATCCTTGTGACCGCGATCAATCCGACGCCCGCGGGCGAGGGAAAGACGACGACGACGGTGGGCCTTGGCGATGGGCTGAACGCGATCGGAAAGAAGACGGCGATCTGCATCCGGGAGGCCTCGCTGGGCCCTTGCTTCGGGATGAAGGGCGGCGCGGCGGGCGGTGGTTATGCGCAGGTCGTGCCGATGGAGGATATGAACCTTCATTTCACAGGCGATTTCCATGCGATCACCAGTGCGCACAATCTGCTGGCGGCGATGATCGACAACCACATCTACTGGGGCAACGCGCTGGAGATCGACGAGCGGCGGGTGACCTGGCGGCGCGTGATGGACATGAACGACCGGGCGCTGCGCGATTGCGTGACGTCGCTGGGCGGTGTGGCGAATGGATTTCCGCGGCAGACCGGGTTCGACATCACGGTCGCGTCGGAGGTCATGGCGATCCTCTGCCTTGCCACGGATCTGGACGATCTGCAGAAGCGGCTGGGCGATATTATCGTGGCATATCGGCGGGATAGGTCGCCGATCTATGCGCGCGACATCAAGGCGGACGGGGCGATGACAGTGTTGCTTCAGCAGGCGATGCAGCCCAATCTGGTGCAGACGCTGGAGAACAATCCGGCCTTTGTCCATGGCGGGCCGTTCGCGAATATCGCCCATGGCTGCAATTCGGTGATTGCCACGACGACGGCGCTGAAGCTGGCGGACTACGTCGTGACGGAAGCCGGGTTTGGGGCCGATCTGGGCGCCGAGAAGTTCATGAATATCAAGTGCCGCAAGGCGGGACTGGCGCCCGATGCGGTGGTGCTGGTGGCGACCGTGCGGGCGATGAAGATGAATGGCGGCGTCGCGAAGGGCGACCTTGGCCGGGAGGATGTGGAGGCCGTCGAGGCCGGGTGCCCGAATCTGGGGCGGCATATCGAGAATGTGAAATCCTTCGGTGTGCCGGTTGTCGTGGCGATCAACCATTTCTCGGGCGATACGGAGGCGGAGATCGCGGCGGTGAAGACCTATGTCGAGAGCATGGGGTCGGAGGCAATCCTTTGTAAGCACTGGGAAAAGGGATCTGCCGGGATCACGGATCTGGCAGAACGGGTCGCGGAGATCGCCGAAAGCGGTGTCTCTCAGTTCGCCCCCCTATATCCTGACGATATGTCGCTTTTCGACAAGATCGAGACCATCGCGAAACGCATCTACCGGGCCGACGAGGCGCTGGCCGATCAGAAGATCCGGGATCAGTTGCGGGCCTGGGAGGCGGATGGCTATGGCGACCTGCCGGTCTGCATGGCGAAGACCCAGTACAGCTTTTCGACCGACCCCAACCTGCGGGGCGCACCCGTCGGGCACGGGGTGCCGGTGCGCGAGGTGCGGTTGAGTGCGGGGGCCGGGTTTGTGGTGGCGATCTGCGGGGAGATCATGACGATGCCGGGGCTGCCGCGGGTGCCGTCGGCCGAGCAGATCGGGTTGAACGAGGCGGGTCAGATCGAGGGTCTTTTCTGAGCGAAATGGACCTGCGGCATCCGGGCGGCACTCGGTCGGCATCACGTCGGAGGGGAACGAATGTTCCGGTGAGAGAAAGTTAACGGATGGAGACGGGATGACAGCGGATGTGATCGACGGAAAGGCCTTTGCGGCGGGGATCCGGGAGAAGGTGGCGGGCCACGTGGCGCGCCTGTCCGAGGAGCATGGGATCGTGCCGGGGCTCGCCGTTGTGCTGCTCGGCGAGGATCCGGCGAGCCAGGTCTATGTTCGCTCGAAGGGGAAGATGACCCGCGAGGTGGGCATGAAGAGCATCGAGCACCGGCTGGATGCGGGCACGTCTGAAGAGGAACTGTTGTCGCTGATTGCGGAGCTGAATGCCGACCGGGAGGTGCATGGCATCCTGGTGCAGCTTCCGCTGCCCGGGCATCTGAATTCGGAAGCCGTGATCGATGCGATCGATCCGGCGAAGGATGTCGACGGGTTCCACATCTCGAATGTCGGGAAGCTTGCGACGGGGCAGGCGGCGATGGTGCCGTGTACGCCGCTGGGCTGTCTGATGATGTTGCGGGAGCAGCTTGGGGATCTGAGCGGGCTCGATGCGGTGGTGATCGGGCGGTCGAATATCGTGGGCAAGCCGATGGCGCAGCTTCTGCTGCGGGACAGTTGCACCGTCACGGTGGCCCATTCCCGCACGAAAGACCTGCCGGAGGTGGCAAAACGGGCAGATATCGTTGTCGCAGCCGTGGGGCGGCCGAAGATGGTGACGGGCGACTGGATCAAGCCGGGTGCGACGGTGATAGATGTGGGGATCAACCGGGTCGATGGAGGCCTTGTCGGTGACTGCGATTACGACAGTTGCGCGGCGGTGGCTGGAGCGATCACGCCGGTACCTGGCGGTGTGGGCCCGATGACGATCGCCTGTCTGCTCGCAAATACCGTGACGGCCTGTTGCCGGGCGCATGGATTGGCCGAGCCGGAAGGGCTGACAGCGTAGGCTTCCGCCGGTCGTTAACCTTTTGTTAACTGTTTTGCCGGAGTGATCCGAGGCAGTGGTGTAACGAAGGTTGGCCGGCGCCCGTGTGGTGGGCGTTGGCCAGCTTCGGGGTGAAACTCAAAGTGGGATCATTGTACCTTGCAGGAGCGCGATCAGCGTATCGGCCTCGGCTTGCGTCGCACGGACTTCGGCGGTTACCACCGTCAACCTGCGACCGGCGCGAACCACGCGGCCTGTTGCAAGCAAACGGTCGCCTTTCGCGGGAGCAAGCAGGTTGATCTTCATCTCGGCCGTCAAAACCTCGGACCCGTTAGGCATGAGCGAGAGGGCCGCATAGCCCGCGGCGCTGTCGCCAAGCGCAAAGGTGAGGCCGGCATGGCCATATCCATGCTGTTGGCGGGCGCCATCCACGATCGGCGCCTCGATCTCGCAAAGGCCGTCGCGGGCGCGGAGCAGGGTCGCGCCGAAGGTCTGCATGAGGCTCTGGCGGGTAAAGCTCGCGAGGATGTCATCTTCATTCACGCGGTTGACGCTAGGTCGGGACTGCCCCGCGCGCAAGAATCTTGCGATATAGGGCGCTAACATGTTGCAGACTGTCGCAGCTGGTATTGGCCTGGTCGCCTTCTGAAATAGATCAAAGAGCGGGTTCGAGAGTGACGTATATGAAGTTGGGTTTGGCAGAGGATCGCAGCCGGTGGGACGGCTTCTGGCGCGATCTCGTCGCTTACTGCCTGTCCCCGCCAACCTTCATAACGGTCGCATCGGTGACGGTGATCGTGGCGGTGGCCGGGCCGTTCGGCACTGCCGAGACCCAGTCCTTCATCGAGCGGTTCATCTACTGGGGCTTGGTTCTGTCGATTGCGATGCCGTTCGGATTTGCGTCCAAGCTCCTCATCCTGCGGCTGCGGCCTGATTTTCCGGGTTCCGTTCATGCGTTCTGCACCGCTTCTTTCTTTACGGCTCTCTACGCGCCCATGCTTTGGTGGCTCTGCGCGATCATCTCTGCGGGGCAGTCACGCGAGACGCTGTCCCTTGCGCTTTTGTCGGCTGGTCTGTGGATGCTGGCGCAATGCGTGTCGCTGGCGCGGCTTGTTCTCGACATGGATCCGATGCGGCCGTCCGCTCCGGCAGAGGTAGCGCCCGAGATGCCGGAGCCGCGGCTTGCGCGGCGGGTCGAGTTGACGCCGGGGGCGCGGATCGTGCGACTGACGGCAGAGGGGCATTTCGTCGACGTCCATAGTGATGACGGGCGTGTTCAGCGGATCCGGCTGCGGTTTGCGGATGCAGTGGATGAGATGGAAGGTGTGCCTGGCTATTGCGTCCACCGGTCCCATTGGGTCGCCGTTGCGGCGATCGCTTCGCGCGAGCGGGAGAGCGGGCGGGACTTCGTGCGGCTGCAGGATGGCTCTCGCGTGCCGGTGGGGCGCAAGTACAAGCCTCAGCTGGTTGAGGAAGGCGTAATCTAGGCGGCGGCGCTGCGCGGCATCGGGACGGGGATTGCACGGCGGCCGGTCAGAACAGCGATGGCGCCGGGGCGCATGATCTTTTGCAGGACAGGCGCTTCGCAGGCGAGCCCGCCGGTATAGGCGCCGTAGGCGGGCAGGACCACACGGGTGTCGTCGTAGAGGAAGGCCGGGCGGGACTGGCCGCGGACCGAGGCCTTCGGGTGGTAGTGGCCCGAGAGCTCGGGCGTGGCGTCGGTCGCGATGTGGCGGAAGGCGAGGGGGCCTTCGCGATGCTCGGCGAGAGGCGTGCCGCCGAAGCCGTCAAGCGGGCCGGGGTCGTGGTTGCCTTCGACCCAGAGCCAGGTGCGGTTCTGCTGGAGCGTGGCGATGGCATTGCGGTCGTCCGTGGTCAGGCTGTCGGCGGCTTCCCGGTCGTCGAAGCTGTCGCCAAGGCAGAGGATCGCCGCCGGGTCGGTGGCTGCAATGTCGGCGGCGAGGCGGGAGAGGGTGGCCGGCGTCTCGTAGGGGGGAAGCATGGTGCCGCGGCGGCGGGCGACGCGTTCGGACTTGCCGAGATGGAGGTCGGATACGACGAGGAGCCGCCTTGCGGGCCACCAGAGGGCGCCGGTGGGGAGCGCGTGGAGATCGGCACCGGCCAGGGTGAAGACATGGGCGTTCATGGGACGTTCTATGTGCCAGAGGCTGGCATTTGCGTCTAGAGGGGCGTGGGGTCAGGTGTGGTGGCGGTGGCTTTGCTTCGGCATTGGCCGTGCAAGTTGCTCCTGCTGCAATGAGTATTTTTGGCCAGATGAAGGATGGGGCTTTCTCTGAAAGGGGCGCGTTAAGGTTAATGGCGGTTGGGGGTGTTGCGGTTCGGGACGGACGTGGTCGGGCTTCGCTGGGGCGGTTTGTGACGGGGTCCGGATCTACCAGGGAACGCGCCATTTGGGGCGTTCGGGTTCGGGGGCGAGGCCGTCGAGGCCGGAAGCGGCCATCAGGCGGTCGGCGTGCTCTTCAAGGAGGCGTTCCTGGCCGGCGCCTTTGACCGGGACGCGGCCCGCTTCGAGAAAGAGGGGAGCGGCCAGCGGCGTGACGCGGTCGAGGTGGAGATGGTCGATGCGGCCTTGGATGCGGGCGGCCATTTCCTCGATCCGGCCGAAATCGACGAGGCCGCGGGTCGCTTCCTCGCGCGTGATGTCGAGGAGGAGGTGGTCGGGGTCGTATTTCTGAAGTGTGTCGTAGAGGATGTCGCTCGAGAATGTCGCCTGGCGTCCGGTCTTGCGGGATTGCGGCGTGTTGCGTTCGATGAGGCCCGCGATGGTGGCCGATTGCTTGAAGGTTCGCTTCATGACGGCGTTGCCCTTGAGCCAGGTTTCCAGCCCCTCGCGCAGATTGCGGGCCTCGAAGAGCGGTTCGGGATCGTCGAGCGGCTCGAGCCCCCAGATCAGGAGCGCGTAGTCGGTGGTGACGAAGCCAAGCGGGTCGAGGCCGCGTTCCTCCATCCTTTGGGTCAGGAGAAGGCCGAGGGTCTGCATCGCGTTGCGGCCGGCGAAGCCATAGACGACGGTCTGGCAGCGGCCCTCGAAGGGGAAGCTTTCGATCAGCAGGCGGTCCGGTTCGGGGAGCTTCGAGACCTGGCGTTGGAGGGCCAGCCAATCGGCGGTGTGTTGCGGCAGTTCGGGCCAGGACGGCTGTTGGAACATCCGCAGGATGCGGTGGGAGAGCTGGGTGGAGGTTGCGAACTTGGTGCCCATGAAGGTCGCGATGCGCGGCTTGTCGGACGGGCGGCGCGTGACCTCGACCGTCATCTGGTTGAGGCCTTCGTAGCGGACGATCTGACCGCCGATCAGGAAGGTGTCGCCGGCGGTGAGGGTGGCGGCGAAGCCTTCCTCGACCTCCCCGAGCGGCTTGCCGCCGCCGCGATGCTTGAGGCGCACCTTCAGCGTGTCGGTGTCCATGATCGTGCCCATGTTCATGCGGATATTGCGGCTCGCGCGCGGGTCGCGGAGGTGCCATGTGCCGCCCGTTTGCTTGAGGCGCTGCCACTTGTCATAGGCGCGGAGCGCGTAGCCCCCGGTGGCGCAGAAATCGAGGCAGGCGTCGAACTGGGGGCGGGTGAGGGTGCGATAGGCGCCTGCCGTGATGACCTCCGCGTAGAGTTGGTCAGCGTCGAAGGGGCCTGCACAGGCGGTGAGCAGGACATGCTGGCAGAGGACATCGCGCGGGCCGGGGCCTTTTGGGTCGCCGTCGAGGTCGTGATCCTTGACCGCTTCGAGGGCGGCGACGCATTCTACAACTTCGAAGCGGTTCGCGGGGACGAGGAGGGCCTTCGAGGGGGCGTTGTAGCGGTGATTGGCGCGGCCGATCCGCTGAACGAGGCGCTTGACGTTTTTCGGGGCGCCGATCTGGATGACGAGGTCCACGTCGCCCCAGTCGATCCCGAGATCGAGAGAGCCGGTGCAGACGATGGCGCGGAGGTCGCCGCGGACCATCGCGGCCTCGACCCGCTCGCGCTGTTCGCGGGCCAGCGAGCCGTGGTGGATGCCGATGGGCAGGTCGTCTTCGTTGGCGAGCCAGAGGTTATGGAAGAAGATCTCGGCCTGGGCGCGGGTGTTGTGGAAGATGAGGGTCGTCTTGTGCTGCCGGACCTGGTCGAGCACGGCGGGGATCGCGTATTTGGCGCCGCCGCCCGCCCAGGGGGGCAGCTCTTCGGTGGTGAGCATCCGGATGTCGGGCTCGGGCCCCGGGTCGGCGTTGATGATCAGCGTCGGGTCGGGGTGGTGGGCGAGCTGGTCGGCGATGGCCTGGGGATCTTCGACCGTGGCGGAGAGGCCGATGCGTTTGAGGCCGGGTTCCAGCGTCTGGAGGCGGGCGAGGGCGAGCATGAGCTGGTCGCCGCGTTTGGATTCCGCCAGCGCGTGGATCTCGTCGACGATGACGCGCCTGAGGCCTTTGAAGATGCGGGGGGCGTCCTCATAGCTGGTCAGAAGCGCGAGGCTTTCGGGGGTCGTCAGCAGGATATGGGGTGGGTCGGCGCGCTGGCGGCGTTTCTGGGTGTAGGACGTGTCGCCGGTGCGGTCCTCGACGCGGATCGGCAGGCCCATTTCGGTGACGGGGGTCGTCAGGTTGCGGCGAATGTCGGCGGCGAGCGCCTTGAGCGGAGAGACGTAGAGGGTGTGGAGGCCGTCCCGGGGGGTGTGATGCAGGTCGATGAGGGTAGGCAGGAAGCCCGCGAGCGTCTTGCCCCCGCCCGTGGGCGCGATGAGGAGCAGGGACGGCGCATCGGCCGCGTCGAGCATGTCCTGCTGGTGGGGGTGGATCGTCCAGCCTTTGGAGGCGAACCAGTCAACGAAGGTCTGGGGCAGGGTGGTCATGGGGTGGATGTAGGCGGGGATCTGTCAGTGTCCGCTGTCCATATGTGTGGTGAGGGAGGGAGCCTCCGGCGGGAGTATTTTCGGCCAGATGAAGGGGAGGGGTAGGCCCTTTGCCAGAGCAGGGCGCGTTAAGGTTAAGGCTTGTGGAGGTTAATGGCTTGGGTGGCGATGGCTCGGGAGTATTGGCGCTCTTCGGGGTGTCAGGGCCCGGATTTTCCGGCGGATTTGGGTGAGGAGCGTTGTGTCGGTTTCGCCGGGGAGGGCGTCGAGGGCGGCGTCGATATCCTTGGTCAGGAGACCGATGGAGTTATCCTCGGCCCAGCCGTCGCGGGCGAATTCGATCTCGTCGAAGCCTTCTGTGAGCCAGTTGCGGCCGGAAGAGCTGTTGAGAAGAGCGAGGAAGGCCGCCTCGTCGAGGCCCGCGGCGTCGGACCAGTCGAGAACCTGGCGGGTCATGGCGACCGATGTTGCTGCGAGGAGGTTGTTGAGAACCTTGGCCTGCATCCCGGCACCGAGCGGGCCCATGCGGTGGACATGGGCGCCCATGGCCTGAAAGAGCGGCATGAGATGGTCGATCTCGCCCGGATCCCCGCCGAGCATGAAGGACAGGCGGGCCTTTTGCGCGGCGATCCGGGCGCCGGACATGGGAGCATCGATCAGGTGGATCCTTTCCGGCAGGCGGTCCTGGAGCTTGGTGATGTAGCGGGGTGAGACCGTTGACGAGATGATCAGGTGCGTGAGATCCGGCGCATGGTCGAGCAGACCCTGGTCATTGAAGAGAAGCGCGTCGGTCTGGGCGGCGTCGCGGACGACGGTGATCAGGATGCGGAGGTCGCGTGCGAAGCTGGTCGGATCTGTCGTGATGTCGGGGCCGAGGCCATCGCGGATGTCGAAGCCGTGCGCGTCGACGCCTGCCTTCCGGAGAGCCTGCAGCATTGGGTGCCCCATCCGGCCGCAGCCGGCCACCCCGATGCCGTGAAATCCGCGCCCGCCAGTTTCGCCACTGGAGGCGGGCGCGGAGGTACTCGTCAATGCTCGATATGCTCTTGCCGGACGAACATGTTTTCCCAGGCGCGATCGATCAGTTCGGGGGTCATCTGGTAGGGGATGCCCTCGAATTCGCAGATCGCCCGCATCTGGTCGATCAGGAAGATCGGCTGGTAATTCGCGTAGATGTTGTCGATCGTCGGGTACTTGACCTTCAGGAGATGGATCAGCGCCTTCTCGTCGAGCGGCATCTTCCGCTTGCGGGCGACGAGGGCGAAGATCTTGAGGAAATCCTCCTGGTTGGGGCCGTCGATCTTGATCTTGAAGAAGATCCGGCGCAGGGCCGCTTTGTCGAAGATCTCGTTCGGGTGGAAGTTCGTGGAGAAGATCACGAGCGTGTCGAAGGGCACCGTGAATTTTTCGCCCGATTGCAGGGTGAGGATGTCGCGGTTTTCTTCGAGCGGAACGATCCAGCGGTTGACGAGCGCCTGGGGCGGTTCTTCCTGGCGGCCAAGGTCGTCGACGATGAAGATGCCGCCGGTGGACTTGAGCTGCAGGGGCGCCTGATAGGTGCGCGCTGTCGGGTTGTAGACGAGATCGAGCATGGTGAGTGAAAGCTCACCGCCGGTGATCACCGTCGGACGCTCGCAGCGGACATAACGGGTGTCGAAACGACCGGATGTGCGGCGCAGCGAGTTCGGGTCGTCGATCTCTTCCTCTGCGGCCGAGTGGACGATCGGGTCGTAGACGGTAATGACCTGACCGGAGTACTCGATGGCGCGCGGGATATAGATCTTGTCACCGAGAGAGTCCCGGATGCCGTGCGAGATCGAGGACTTACCGTTGCCCGGCGGACCATAGAGCAGGATCGACCGGCCTGCGCTGACCGCGGGGCCGAGATGGTCGAGCATCTCGTCGGGGATGATCAGGTGCCCCATGGCGGAGGTCAGCTGATCGCGGGTGATCTGAATGTTGCGGATCGACTGGCGTTTCACTTGCTCGGCATAGACGGCCAGCGGAACGGGCATCGGGCCGAAATACTCGGACTGTGCCAGGGCGTCCATCGCGCGGCCTTTGCCGGCCTCGGTCAACTGATAGCCCATCTCGCCCGAATTGTTGGCGTTCAGCGTGCCGGTCGCCTCGAGCAGGTTCTGGCTGCGCGTGATGTCGACGAGTTCCTGCGTGACCGGGATCGGCAGGCAGATGACGCGCGCGATATCCGTCACCATATCGAGATTCATGCGGAACATGGTCTTGAGCAGGATATCGCGCATCATAACGCGCGACAGCTGCATCTGCTCGAGCGATTTGGGTGCGGGCGGCGGAGAGACGGAGGGCCGCTCGGTCGGATTGGTCTGAATGTTCATGAATGCCTCGGAACGCTCCGCAAGTTTTGTGGCCAATCCGTCCCTACGGTGCCTTTCAAACGACAAAAAAGACCCGCACCACGGACAATGACGGGTTAGACCCGATAGAATCGTCAAAAAAGAAACAGCAATGAGGCAAAGCAGAGATGGAGCGCCGCAATTCGCTTATTCTTGCCGCAATTTTGACCGGATTGATTGTGGTTTTGGGGGGTGCCGCACTGTTGCAGGGCGCCGTGCTGCTGACCAAGCACGAGGGTGACGCCATCCACATGTCGGAGATCGTGCTGCGCATGGCCGATGGTCAGGTGCCGCATCTGGATTTCATGACGCCGATCGGGGGCCTTGCTGCAGCGCCATTCGCTATGTTCGTCATGGCCGGGTTCGGGATCGGTCTGTCCATCATCTTTTCGCAGATCCTCGTTGCCGTCATCCTTGCGCCGATGGCCTGGCGCGTGGGTACGAGCCGCTTTGGGTTCTGGCCCGCTGTCCTGTTTGCCGGAAGCATCGTCGTGCTTGCGCTGGCCATGATCGATGGCGGGTCGAGCGAGGGCCTGTCGATCTCGATGCATTACAATCGCTGGGCCTGGGCGATCTCCTTCATCGCGCTGGGATTGGCTGTTTTCGAACCGCGAAAGGCTGCTCCCACGCTTGACGGGATTGTGATCGGTTTGTGCGCTGCGGCTCTCGTCCTGATCAAGGCGACATATGCCGCTGTGCTGATCCCGATCCTGATCCTGGCGCTACTTATGCGTCAGGACTGGCGGGCGCTGGCTGTTGCCTTCGTTGCGGGGCTGGTCGTGGCGGCGGGTGTCACGTTATGGCTCGGACCGGAATACTGGATGGCCTATGCCGGTGATCTGCTGACCGTTGCGCAGTCTGAGATACGGTCCGCCCCGGGCAAGAGCTTTGTGGGCGTGCTGACGGCGCCGCCCTACCGTGCCGGGACACTTGCTGCATTGGCGGCGGTCATCATCCTTCGCCAAAGCGGGCGGGAGCGTGAGGGCCTTTTGCTGCTGCTGCTGTTGCCCGCCTTCGCCTACATCACCTACCAGAATTTCGGCAATGATCCGCAATGGCTCCTCTTTGTCGCTGTGTTGCTTCTAGCGGCTTTGCCTGACAACAGCGTTGAAAACGGCGTTGGCTGGAACATGCGTATGGCGACGGTGGCGACGTCGGCTTTCGTTATTGCGTCTATTGCGCCGTCCTACATCAACATGGCCTATTCGCCCATCGCGATGGTTGGGATCGATGCCGAGGAGGATTATACTCCGCTTTTGCTTTCGCAGAAGCGGCACAACGATTTGCTTCTAGCGCGGACGAGACAATTTCGCTCGGAAGTCATCGTTGCGTTGGATGAGCCCGGTGGACCCTTAGCTACCCTCGCAGATCCGGATCTCTTGCCGGATGATACTTCGTTCCAAGGCGAGACCTTCCCGTCTTGTGGTATTAGGTTTGGCGTCGCGATATTGATGCTGCAGATAACGACGAGCCTAGAAGATGCTGGGTTTGCTCAGAAGAAGATATTCGTCGCCGATCTACAGTCGTTCCCATGGTTGTTTGGCGATTTTGGACGTCTCAAGAATGGCTCACCTTGGTATTATGGTGGTTTGCCGGGATGGGATGATGCGGATTATCTGTTAGTCCCATTTTGCTACATGTCACTTCAGATGCGGCGGGAAGTCCTTGAGACGCTCGAGGAGACGCTTGAAGAGCCCTTGGAGGAGGTCATGCGGACGGAGCTCTTTGTGCTCTACGCCGCGCCGTAGAAGAGGCCCGCCACGAGATAGGCGAGAAGGCTTCCGGCGAGCGGGTAGCCCATCGGGAACTTCCGCTTGCCCACCTCCGGGTTCCAACTTACCCAATCGGGGGTCCATCTGCGGATCGGGGTGCGTTTCGCGATCTTGTGAGACGCCACACCAGCCAGCGCGGCGGCGCTGACAAGTACGAGGATGATCACGAGGTCACCAAAGGCGATAAATGGGGCCGCCGATGCGCAAAACTTGGCGTCGCCGCCGCCCATGGCACCTGCGGCGTTGAAGGCGATGCCGAGTGCGAGGACGACACCGAAGTGAAGCCAGCGCCAGAGATAGGCATCAAAGGGCAAGGCCAGGAGGCCGACGATTGCAAAAACGACGAGCAACGTGTCCGTCGCGATGTTCGGGATCTTCATCCGCGCCAGATCGGACCAGATGACGTAAATGCAGATCGGAAGCACAGGCGGCAGAAACCAGAGCGCCTGTGCTGTTGTCAGGTCCACCGGCGTGGCCGCATCAGTTGGTGACGTTCGCTTCGAGCGCCTTGAGGCTGCGCGATGCGGCTTCGAAATGCTGTGGATGGGTATCGATCGCCGCTTTCAACAGGCCGCGGCCAGTAGCGACGTCGCCTTGCTTTATTGCAGCCAGAGCGACCGTGTAGAGGAGCTGTGCGCGTTCGATCTGGGTCATCTGGATGACCGGCAGGTCATAGTTGCGCTGCGCCGCACGGGCGAGAACGAGGTTGTTCTTGGTCGTGAACTCGCCCGGATCCTCGCGTAGTGCCTCTGCGAATAGACGTTCCGCACCGCGCGCATCGCCGCGGGTGAGCTTGGAGAATCCCCAGTTATTGAGGACCGGCGCGGGCTTGAGCGTCAGGCCGATGGCGATCTCGTAGAAGCTGTCGGCCTTTTCCCATTGCTGCTGGCTATCGGCGACCATCGCTTCAAGCCGATAGCGCTTGTAGGTTTCGTGGGTCGGTGGGATCGCGTTCAGCGTCGCACTCGCCTCGTCCCACTTACTGTCGCGGATATAGGCGTCGGCCAGTTCGACCTGATCGTCGTAGGTCGCCTCTTCCATTTCCGTGACACGCTTCCAAGCCTGGATCGCCATGGCGGGGCGCTTGGCGCGGATCAGGGATTTGGCAAGGCCACGGGCGAGATCGATCCGATCCGGATTGGCGGTGCTTGCCCGTGTGAAGTAGGCGACGGCTTCGCCCGGATCGCTCGACTGGAGCATCACGTCGTTGAGATTGGTCTCGTCGATGACGTTGATGTCGCGGAGGGCCCTGTTGACCTCTGCCTCGCTGTCCGGGCGGTCGCATCCGGATACAGCGATAAGCCCCGTCAGAGACAGGGTTACAAAGATAGAGTGGCGCATTGTTGCGTCCTTTTACTGCTCTCGCCTGCTATGGTGTTTGCAGAATGAGGTATCGCCCCCCGCCCTGCGCCACCAATTTGAATTCGCTATCGTTTTGAGGATCATACCCCGGATTGTTGAGATTTGCGATAGCCAGTTTCAGGTTGTCGCGAATCTCGTCGCTTTCGCCATTTGACGTTGCAAAGGCGCGACGAAAGACTTGGCGGGCCTCGGCGAATTCGCCCTTCTCCATCAGGACGACACCGAGATTGTTCCAGGCAGCGGGAAATTCGGGGTCTTCGTCAACGGCGCGACGCATAAGCGCCTCGGCTTGGTTGAGGCGGCCGAGGCGGAGATTGGCCGAGCCGAGAGCCGATAGAGTGTCGGCATTGAAGCCACGCTCTGCGGTTGCGCGCAGATATGCCTGACGGGCGAGCTCATATTCTCCAGAGGCCATCAGGCGATGACCAACCAGAAGCTGGTCAACGGTTTCGCCACGGCTGGCGACGCCCGGCGCGTAAACCCGCTCGCCGACTGGGGCGAACGGGTCATCGGAGCAGGCCGCGAGGAGCGGCGTCAGACAAAGAACGAGGTGTCTCATCTTACCCATGTGAGACCGATACACTTTCGCCAGCTTGCCGGATGTTTGCCTCAGCTCGGCGAGAAGTCACTCGAGAGCGTAACCCACATTCCGTAGACCGATGGTCCGATCAAGATGATCAGGAGCGGCGGAACCGTCAACATCATCGTTGCGAGCGTCATCTTCGTCGGAAGCGTATTCGCCTTTTCCTCGGCCCGCATGACTCGCTTGTCACGCATTTCGTCGGCATAGACACGAAGTGCTTCGGCGATGGAAGTGCCGAATTGTTGGGACTGGATCAGAACGGTAACGAAGCTAGCGACGTCAGGAACCCCAGCACGTTCCGACATGTCTTTTAGAACAGCGGTCTTGTCTTTGCCCGCCTTGATTTCGTGAGCGACCATTTCGTACTCATCCGCAAGTGCGGGGAAACCTGACCGGATCTCTTTCGCAACGCGGACGATCGCCTGGTCGAGCGATTGACCGGCCTCAACACAGACCAGCATCATGTCGAGGCTGTCTGGAAAGCCGTTCTCAATCTCCGTTTGACGGGCCTGCTGGCGACGAGTGACCCAATATTTTGGACCGAGATAACCAACTGCTGCAGGTATGAGAATCGAGAAAATCGTCGCCGCAGACGAAGGCTGGCCAGTAGAGCTTGCGACGATGGAGTATGCGATGCCGGCCAGCAGGCCAATCATGCCGAAGGCGAACTGGGCGAAGTGGAAAACTTGAACGGCCGATTTGCCGCGATACCCCGCCTGGATCAGCTTGAGCTTGATGGCGGAATATTCTTCCTCGTTCTGCGGCTCGAGGAAGTTTTTGTAGCGCTCCAGCCGGTCGATCTTGCTGCCCGGGCGGAAGCGGAGACCCGCCTTCTTTTCATTGCCGAAGTCGAGATTTGCGCCGCCCTTGAGTTTGTCGAGCGGGTCGACCTGCTTTTTCAGAAGGATGGGCAGCGTCATCAGGATCAGGAACATCCCGGCGACCCCAAGGACGAGAAGGGGGCCTAAAGGACCAAGCATCTCGGTAAAGTAGGTGGTGAAAGCTTCCATGGGATCAGACCTTGATGTTGGTGAGCCAGCGCATGACGAACAGGTTGGCAGCCAGGAATGCGCAGACGACAAGAACCGCCGGAACGAAGGCAGGGGTGCCCTGCACCTCGGAGTAATAGTCGGGCTTTAGCAGGTTGATTGCAATAAGAGCTAGAAACGGGAAGGCGGACAGGAACACACCCGACCAACGTGCCTCTGCCGTGATTGCCTTGACCTTACGGAAGAGACGGAACCGCGCCCGGATCACCTTGGCCAGGCCATCGAGGATCTCGGCGAGATTGCCCCCGGCCTGCTGCTGAATGGTAACTGCGACGGCGAGAAAGCGAAGGTCCTGCATATCCATCCGCTCTGCAAGGTCTTTCAGGCTTTCCGAGATTTCACGGCCATAAGCCGATTCATCAGCAATGATCCCCATTTCCGATCCGAGTGGATCCGGAACCTCCTTCGCGACGATGTTGATTGCCGAGGCGAACGGGTGACCGACGCGGAGGGACCGCACCATCAATTCCACGGCCTCCGGCAGCTGCTCCTCGATGGCACCGAGGCGCTTCTTGGCGCGGCGGTTGACCCACATGTAGACCCCGCCGACGCCCATGCCGACTGCGACAACGACTTTCACCGGTCCGCCGGCGCTTGTTCCAAAGGTGAGAAACACAAACGCGATGACCGTGACGACGCCCATGATGATGATCAGCTGGATCGGGGAGAAGGCAATGTTCCCCTTCTGGGCCTTCTCCGCCAGTATCGAATAGAGCGGGATGCCCGATGAGGACATGTGCTGGCTCATCTCCTTGCGGAGCTGTTCCAGAACCTTCTCGCGGTTGCCGCCGCCTTTCTCGAGCATCTCGAGCCGGCGGTTGACGCGTCGGTTCGTGCTGATCGATTTTCCGAAGAACAAGAGATACAGGCCTTCGACGATCACGAGGACCGCCACGAAGATCAGGCCGTAGATGATGGGTTCGATAGAGATCTGCATGGTGAGGTTTACTCCGCAACCATGGGTTCGAAGATCGAGGCCGGCAGGTCGAAGCCCCAGAGCTTGAAACGTTGCGAGAAGTGCGAGCGCACGCCGTTGGCCGTGAAGTGGCCGATGATCTTGTTGTCGGGCGTCAGGCCGACGCGCTGGTAACGGAAGACCTCCTGCATCGAGATCACGTCGCCTTCCATCCCGGTCACCTCTGTGATCGAGACCATGCGACGCGAGCCGTCCTGCAGACGGCTGACCTGCACGATGAGGTGGGCAGCCGAAGCGATCTGGGCGCGGATGGCCTTCACCGGCATCTCAATCCCGGCCATCGCGACCATGTTTTCCAGACGCGAGCAAGCGTCACGGGCGGAGTTGGCGTGGATCGTGGTCATCGAACCGTCGTGGCCAGTGTTCATGGCCTGGAGCATGTCGATGACTTCGTCGCCCCGCGTCTCCCCCACGATGATGCGGTCGGGACGCATCCGCAGGGCGTTCTTCAGACAGTCCCGCTGGGTGACGGCGCCGCGCCCTTCGACGTTGGCCGGGCGGCTTTCCATCCGGCCCACATGGGTCTGCTGGAGCTGCAGTTCCGCCGTATCCTCGATCGTCAGGATGCGTTCGGCATCGTCGATGAAGGAAGACAGCGCGTTGAGCGTGGTCGTTTTACCGGAACCGGTACCGCCTGAGACGATGATGTTGAGGCGGGTCGACACGGCCGCCTGGATATAGGCGGCCATCTCTTCGGTGAAGGCGCCGAATTTCACCAATTCGTCGATCGACAGCTTGTCCTTTTTGAACTTACGAATCGAGACGAGCGATCCATCGACTGCAATCGGTGGCACCATCGCGTTGAAACGCGAACCATCCGCAAGGCGGGCGTCGACGTACGGGTTCGATTCATCGACGCGGCGGCCGACGGCCGACACGATCTTGTCGATGATCCGCAGAAGGTGGCGTTCGTCCTTGAAGGTAACGTCTGTCAGCTGGAGCTTGCCGTCGCGCTCGACGAAGATCTGTTGTGGGCCATTGACGAGAATGTCGTTGACCTCATCGTCCTGCAGAAGCGTTTCGAGCGGACCAAGGCCCTTAACCTCGTGGAACAGTTCCTGGTTGAGTTGGGACCGGTCCTCGCGGTTCAGGGCGACGCCCATTTCTTCGAGCGTCTCGCTCGCGATCGAGCTGATTTCCTGACGCAGCTCTTGCTCAGACGCCTTTTCGAGGGCCGCGAGGTTCAGGTTGTCGAGGAGCGCTTTGTGGAGCTCGAGCTTGACGTCCTGCAGCCGCTCCTTTTTCTTGCGCTCCTTATCCACAGGCGACGCCTCGGCAGGGCGCTTCGGTTGCGGCGCGGGCTTACTCGCGCTCGACGCGACCTTGCGGGTCGCTTCGGCCTTGGGCAGCGGGGTGACGTTTCCGCCAGCGGCCTGGGGTTTTGACGGGGTGTCTTTTTTGTATTTGGAGAACATCGGCAGCGTCCTTATTGAGCGACGGCTTCAGCGCGACTGACTTCGTAGATCGATTGCGCCAGTTTTGAGAATTCCTTGCGAAGCGGCAGTTTGCCTGCGAACTCGGCCAGCGGTGCGCCGTGGTCGCAGGCCTCGACAACCTGCCTGCCGCCGTCTGGCAGATGAACTTCGAGAGAGATGCCAAGCGATTCACCCAGCCGTTTCACCCTGCTCTTGCCGTTCAGATCCATGCCCTTCGGAGCGCGATTCAGGATGAAGCGGAACTTTTCGAACGGTAGCTCTTCCGATTGCAGGAGGCGCTTCATCCGCTGGGTGTTCTGAGCCGACCGCATTTCGAGCTCGAGCGTTGCCAGGTAGATTTGCGCCGCGTTCAGCACCGTTTCCGTCCAGGGAACAATAGTCGAGGGCATGTCGATGATGACGAAGTCGAAATTGGTCCGTGCCATTTCGACGATGCGCTCGACATCTGCGGGGTCGATGAAATCGAGCGGCAGCATCTCGGTCGGCGAGGTGAGAACCTGCATCTTCTCGCCATAGGTCACGGTCGCGTCGACGAACGATTCGCTGTCCATGTTCTCAGTGTCTGACAGAAGCTCGAAGATGGTTTCCCGCCGGGGCAGGTCGAGATAGGTCGCAACGCTGCCCTGCTGGAGGTCGAGATCGATCAGGCAGACCTCGGGCTGTTCCTTCTTGCGCCCGGTATTGGCCAGTTCCCAGGCCAGGTTGACTGCGGTGAGCGTCGCGCCGGTTCCACCTGCCATGCCGTGCACGGCGATGACCTTGCCGTCCTTGTTGCCTGTCTTCTTGATCTGTGCCTGCATCTCTTCCGGCAAGGCGGCAATGGGATCTGGACGGCGGATACGCTCGATCGCGTTGGCAAGCTCACCTTCCGGAAGGGGGTAGGGGACGAACTCGTCACCGCCTTTGCCCATGAGCGTATGAAGCGCGCCGGGCGTGATGTCGTCGGCGATCACGATGACCTTGAGCTTCTTCTGCTTCGCGGCCTTCACGATATCGGTGATCAGCGCGAGAGAGCTTTCATCCCGATCATCAACCGCGACGGCGACGAATTCCAGTTGGGCCGCTTCGGGCTGATCGAGAAACGCGATCGCATCGTCGAAGGTGAGGTCGCCCCAGCTTTCGCCCAGGACAGACTCCATGTCTTCGATGAGAAGATCGAAGCGCTGGACATCGCGGCTGATCGTACAGGCGACGATCGGCTGAGGTTCGGTTTGCAAGACGGCGTTGCTCGACATCGGCAGGTATCCCTTTCGCAGGCCAGAACGGAGATCCGGCCAACCGCGCGGTGCGAACACCTATCCGATCAGCGACATCCCCGCCGAGGCGGCCGCAGATTCGCGCACACGCCTCTCCCGTTGTGGAAACAGTTGCGCGGAAACTTGGCGAGATTTGGGCCAAAAAAATCCAATTGTGCGGAGTGGGGAGACATTAGCGGTCAGAAGCCCGAAATGTTGACGGCCCTCCCGATTGGGGAGGGCCGTCAAATGAGCTGCATGCAATCTATGTCGCGGTGTTATCCGCCAACAGCGATCTCGCCGATATCTTGACCGATCGTCGTCAGCTGCGGCGGACGCGTCGCGCTTTCGACGTATTCGCGGAAGATCACCTCGGCATACTTCCCATTCAGAACCGCCGGGTGGTTCCGGACGAAGCCCGAAACCTCGGTTACCGTACGGCGGTTCCGCATTTCGCGTCCCTCCGTCACGACCAGCGGCTGAGTTTCCCCGCGGGAGACGACCGCTTCAAGCCTGGAGCGGCTGACGCCTTGGCTGGTCAGGAAGGCAACCACAGCCTGGGCGCGGCGAAGACCGAGCCGTTGGTTGTAGGCGTTGGAGCCGACCAGGTCAGTGTGCCCGAAGACCTTGAAGCGGAGTTCCGGGAACTGGCGGATGAAGTCCGCCTGCTGCCGGAGGATCGCCTGAGCCTCTGCGTCGAGCACGGTCGAGTCGAACGCGAAGTTCACCATTGTCGGAACCTCTGCGGCAAACTTCCGCGAGAGGGCGACGGCGTAGTCGCGTTGCCCGGTCATGACCAGGTGGTTGTTCATGGTCGCGTTGCCGAACGTTCCGAGGTCAAGTTGGGACCCGGCCTGTTCGCTACAGGCAGAGACTGCCAGCAGCGCCACCGATGCAAAGAGGTATTTCATGGCTTTGCCCTCGCTCTTTCCTGTATGTACCATCAGTCCATCACATAGCCGTAGGACCCGTTGAAGTCCTGCTGCGCTACCTCTCCTGCTGCGCCGCCAAGCGGCTGGCCTGTTGCGATGCCGATACGACCGCCGAGGAAGAGTTCGCCCTCGGTGGGGATGCGCACCCGATCGGTCGGAAGGGCAAAGGCCTCTCCGCGGGTCGGGGTCACAAGATGCGGCGTGATGATGATCACCAGTTCGGTTTGTTCGCGGCTGTACTCAGTGCTGCGGAACAACGTACCGAGAACCGGGATGTCTCCGAGCCACGGAACCTGAGCGACTGCATCCCGGAAGTCATCCTGAAGAAGACCCGCGATCGCGAAGCTTTCCCCATCACGAAGCTCGACCGTGGTCGAGGTTTCGCGGCGACGGAAGGCGTCAACCACGAATTCATCGTTGATGACGAGCCGGTTCGATGGGTCGATCGAACTAACCGCAGTCTTCATTTCAAGATTTATCGTATGACCATCGACCACAGTGGGAACGAAAGACAGCTCGACACCGAAAGGTTTGAACTCGATCGAGATGCCGTCTTCGTCGGCAACCGGAACCGGGTATTCGCCTCCCGCGAGGAAGTTCGCCTCTTGGCCGCTCAGTGCCGTCAGGTTCGGCTCTGCAAGTGTGCGAACAAGCCCCTTGTTCTCTAGTGCCTCTAGAAGAACATCCACGGCAATGTCGCCAATCTCGAAGGCGCCGGCGATCCCGCCAATATTTTCGCCCAGGGTGAGTACCGACGCGATACTCCCGATCCCATCGGAATCTGCGCCAGTCACGGTAAGCCCGCCGCTGCCGCCGCCGGCGACGTAGTCAACGTTGCCACCGTCAGTAATCGCGATGCCGCCCTCAAGGCCTTTGCTCACCGTCCGCTGCATTTCTGCGAAGCGCACTTTCAGCATGACCTGGTGGACACCACCGACGACCATCAGGTTCGAAACCCGGTCAGGTGCGTAGCGGTTGGCGAGGTCGAGAGCCCGATCGAGTCTCGCAGTGCTAGAGACAGTGCCCGACAGGACAATGCCGTCATTGGCCGTACGAACCTCGATTTTTTCGCCGGGAAGGATCTGGCTGAGCCGCTCCTTGAACTCGGCGATGTCCGGCGTCACGTGGACATCGACGTTGGTGATAAGCCGCCCGTCTGCGCCCAAGAGGGTCAGTGTCGTACGACCAGGAATCTTGCCGAGAACGTAGATCGTTCTGTCCGACAGGGTGGAGATGTCAGCAATGCCGGGATTGGCAATGCTAAGTTCGGTGAACGGGACGTCGCTTTCGACGACCACTGCGCGGTTCACCGGAACGCTGAGCGCGCTGGACGGTGTACCGCGCATCACACGCAGTGTTTCGGCTTGCGCCGGAATGGCGGTCACGGACGAGGCCGCAACCGTAAGCCCGATGAGGGCTGCCTTCAGGTATCTATCATAAGTCATGGACCTGCCTCTGTGATCACGCCCGAAATGCAGGTCTGACGCCTGCCTGCGCAAAACCTGCACGGGGCGGAAAATTAAATCAAGAATCAATAACCTAGGGCGGGAAGTTGATGTGGATAAATCGCAACAGGTCGGAAAATGCAAAACCGCCGCTCGCGCTGAGGCTGAGCGGCGGTCAACACTGTTCTGACAACTAAAGTCTAGTCTCTACAGGGAATTTCGATCTGGGTTATCTGTCCGCCGCCACGCTGGTTTATATAGCAGCGACGCGCTTCTGGCGCCTGGACCGGAGTTTCTTCTCGGATACCAAGTAGGCTGTTGGTATCGATCTCGATGCCTTGTGCCGTCTGCTGCTCGTCCTGGCTAACCAGCGAGAGTGAGATCCGTCCCGTATTCTGGGCCTGTGTAAGTGCGGCGACCTGTTGGGGCGTCGCTTCGACAGTCACAGTCCGTGCCACCCGCGTGCCCGCGAAGTTCTGATCCGATGTTTGGTCGATCGCGATGATACGAACGTTGCTCTCGATCAACTGCGTGAAATCGGTACCTCGTCCTCTAACGCTACCGGTCCAGTACACATTCACCCGATCACCTGGACGCAAGAGACCTGAGACGCCTCGCTGGGCATCAACCGCAACCGCGAAAGCGTTCATTCCCGGAGAAAGGAGTTGTGAGATGCCAGCGATTTCACCTGGCTCAGTAGTCTTGATAGACATCAGCGGTTCATTGGGCTCGATCGGGCGGATCGCATATCGAAGAACACTTTCGCCTTGCGGAAATACCTCTTCCAGCGTCTTGAAGATGCCCTCCGGGAGAGATGCCTCAGGATACTGGATCTCCTTTAGGTCTTCGCGGCGAATTTCTTGGCCATAGACCAGCGAATTGGCCGCGGCCATCACCGTAACCGTCCTGACCATCTGTGCACGCTCGGCTTCGAGCTGCTGTCGAGCAGCATCCTGCGCCGCCATATAGTCTTGTGCGAGGTAAACTGCCCCACCGGCCAAGCCAAGCCCGAGGAGAAGCACCAAGAGAAAAACCGCTCTCATTCTATTGGCCTTTCATGTCTAGGCGAATGGAGCAATCGTGCGTTCTGTGCAGTCAACGTGACTGCGGATCCACTCCACTCAATCGATTGTGACAGTGTTGATTGCAGATGCAATATTTCTCTTTCCCTGGTTGGACGCTTCGGTGATAACCGCCAGCAGACCAATGGAGAGCCCGACCACAAGCGCAGTCAAGACAACCCAGTCTGCGGTAACGGCGCCACTTTCATCTTCGCGGAAGCTCTTCAGAATTCCCAACACTACCTTCTCCCAGAGTTGACCGAGCCAACCCCCACCACTGCTCGGAGAAATGGTAGTGGATTGTGGCATTATCTAGGTTGTGGGAAGGTTTGATCGCGGCAGGTCGATCTTGCTCACTTTGGCGTCGCTCGCATGTCCGGCAGTTTACGTCAGAACGTTGCGGCTCAAATGAAAAAGAACAAATGGCCGCGATCAAGATTGGATCGCGGCCAAGTTAGTTCAAGCCAAAGATTTGCCAATCAAGGCAATCAAAAAGGCTTATAGTTGATTACGGAGTGGCTGTGTTCGGGTCCACGCCGTCAATAGCGGTCGCAATGTCAGAACCCAGACCGTCCACAGCAGTCTCGATCAGTGCCAGGAGGCCGATGGCCAGGCCGACGACGAGAGCCGTCAGGACAACCCAGTCAACCGTGACAGCGCCGTCTTCGTCCTTGCGGAACTTGGCGAGAAACTTGGTCATATTATATCCCTCCAGAGGATGTTCGCTCAGTTATCTTCAATACCCGTGCCGGTTCGCATCAGGCTGACCTCACTGTAGCCCGACCCCGTCTGGGATGACCCGATATAGCCAATGGATTCGGGCCAGACTTTGGCGTGAATTTAGCGAGACCTGACTTTTTCAAGGTATTCCTGGAAACAATCGCTAACATTATGAAATGAAAGAGAAAATTAACCTCCGCCCTTCAGGCGTAACAGGATAGGACTGAGGCCGACGTTGCAAAAACGCGTCGAATCTGGCGGTTTTGCCTTATTTGCGGCCTTCTAGTCCTGTTCAAACGTTAACTCTACGGTACAAAGCCTCAACGATAACCGGGCAGGATGTTCGGAGCATGAGCAGGTTCCTACTAGCGCTTGGCATTGCGGCAACAATTGCCGTTGTGCCGGTCGCCGTATCGGCGCAATCCGATCCCCATTCGGGTGACTTCACCTTTCGGCGCGTCGGGTTGCCACAAGCCGGATCAAGCCGCATCACGGTTCAGGCAGACCCGCCCACGCTCGCTGTCGCAGCTCCGAAGCCGAAACCCGACGAACCCTCAGCGGAACCCGCGGTAGCGGGACGGAACCATGCCGATTGGTTCTGGAGAGCCGTTTCTCCCGGCCTCGAGGAAGAACCCTTCGCGCGCGCCGTTTCCGCGATCGAACATATGGCCGATAGCGCCGAAGGGCGTGGTGTCGGTCGACCACGGCTCCAGTTCATGCAGAACATTGCCGCAAATTACGGTATCTCCATTTTGTCGGAAACGCTTGGCACCCAGGTTTCGCCTGCTTTCGTCGTCGCTGTCATTGCGACGGAAAGCGCCGGTCGGGCCGATGCCGTCAGCCATGCGGGTGCGCAGGGGCTGATGCAGTTGATGCCGGGCACTGCAGAACGCTTTGGCGTGACAGACAGCTTTGATCCTCATCAGAATATCCGCGGCGGGATCGCTTATCTTGACTGGCTGATGACGGAGTTCGATGGCGACCCTATTTTGGCGCTTGCCGCATATAACGCGGGCGAGAATGCTGTGAAACGGGCGGGCGGCGTTCCTGATTATGAAGAGACGCGCAACTACGTGCCAAAGGTGCTGGCTGCGTGGTCGGTGGCGCGAGGGCTATGTGTCACCCCGCCGGACTTTCTGGATGACGGCTGCGTCTTTGCGGTAACGGGCGGATAGTTTGAGCGAGACAAGGCGGCCGCTGATTCTCGATGTAGACGGGACCTTTCTGCGGACCGATCTGTTGTTCGAGACGTTCTGGCTAGGGTTGGGGCGCGCACCACTGCCGACACTGCGCGCTGCTCTCGGTCATTTTCGTGATCCGGCTGCGTTGAAAGCGGCGCTCGTGGACATCACCCAACCGCGCCTTGATCTTATGCCGGTCTCGCCGGAGATCGATGGTATCATAAAGACCGCGCGCGAGACGGGGCGGCCGATTGGGCTGGCCTCGGCTTCTGATCGCCGGCTCATCGCAGCGCTATCGGACCATCATGGGTTTGAGGAGCCACCGCTTGGAACAGCCGACGGACGAAACCTGAAAGGGCCGCAGAAGGCCGAAGCGCTGGTCGAACGCTATGGCGAGGGCGAGTTCGACTACGCGGGCAACGAGGCGGCGGATCTGACCGTCTGGCGGTCCGGGAAGGAGGCGATTGTCGTTGGCGATCCGGCCTCGGCCGAGGTTCTGCGCGAGGAAGGCCGCGTTGTCACCGAACTCGACGGGGGATGGGCCCCCCGTGATCTCTGGAAGGCGCTGAGGCCCCATCAGTGGGTCAAGAACATCCTGCTGTTTCTGCCTGCGATTGCGGCGCATGACTTTGCCTTTTCGACTTTCTTTCTTGTGCTTCTCGGGATTGTCGCGTTTTCGGCTGCTGCGTCGAGCATATACATCGTCAACGACCTGCTCGATCTCGAGGCGGATCGCCTGCATCCGACGAAGTGCAATCGCCCTTTCGCATCCGGCAAGGTGCCCATCCGGATCGGGATGGTCGCGAGCGCGGTATCTGGATTGATTGCCCTCGGGATTGGGGCGGCTTTGGGTGGCGGATTCTTGGGAATTGTTGCGCTCTACATGCTGTTGTCGTTGAGCTATTCGCTGAAGCTCAAGCGGATGCGCTGGGTTGATATCGCAGTACTGGCGACGCTCTATACGCTGCGGGTTGTTGCAGGGGCAGCGGCGAGTGGGGTTGATGCGTCGATCTTCATGCTGGTCTTCATCTTTCCCGTTTTCCTGACGCTTGGCTGCGTCAAGCGGCTGACGGAACTGGCGCTGGCCACCTCGGACGAGCGGCTGCCGGGACGTGGCTATGGCCGGACGGATCGGGGTGATCTGCTAAACATGGCGGGGATCGGGACGGTCGGCGCGTTGGTGATCTTTCTGCTCTATTCGTTCAGCGCGCAGGCTCAGGTGCTTTATCCGACGCGGTGGCTCTTGTGGGTGGCGCTGATCCCGATCGCGGCCTGGCTGATCCGGATGGTCAAGCTGGGTTGGGAGGGGCGGCAGGACTACGACCCCATCGTCTTTGCCCTTCGGGACCGGATGGGGCTAGGTATCCTGCTGATCACCCTGTCGCTGATGTTCTATGCGGCAGGACTTTGGGCGGAGTGGTTCGGGCTCTGACCCCGCTTCAGATCTTCATCTTCTTGAAGATCGGCTCGGGCACGGCGCGGATCACGAGCATGACCAGGCGCCAGATGCCGGCCGTGTAGACCACATTCTTCTTCTTGCGTGCGGCCTTGAGGATATCGTCGGTCACCTTCTCGGGCGTCGTCATAAAGGGCAGCGCGTCTAGGCCCCAGGTCATCGCGGTGTCGACCGGGCCCGGCTTGACTGTCACGACGTGGACGCCGGAGCGGGCGAGGCGGTTGCGCAGGCCACTAAGATAGGTCGTGAAGCCGGATTTCGCACCGCCATAGACATAATTCCCGAGGCGGCCCCGGTCGCCGGCGACGGAGCTGAGGCCGATGATTGTGCCGCTGCAGCGTTCCTCCATCATCGGGGCAAGACGCTGAAGGAAGCCTGCGGGCCCGGTGAAGCTGTCGGTGATGACACCGTCGAGGAGGGCGGGGTTTGCGTCGATCTCGGATTGTTCGGGCATGGAGCCGACGAAGACGGCGCAGTTGAGCGTGCCGTCCTCTTTCGCGGCCCGGTCCAGGATCGGCTGGAAGGTGGCGGGATCGCGGGCGTCGAAGGCGACGGCCTCTGCCGCCGTTGCGCCGCGGGCCTTTGCATCAGCGGCGGTCGCTTCGAGGTCGACCATGTCGCGCCCGGCGAGGAGGAGGGTTGCACCGTTTTCCGCCAGACGGCGGGCGGTGGTGCGCGCGATGGAGGACGTCGCGCCGAGGATGATCCAGGTATCGCTCATGCAGGGTCCCTCAGCTTCAGGCGGCGGATGAGATCGGTGGCCAGCGCGCCGCCGGGGTCGGCCTTGGCGACCTCCTTCTGCCAGCGGGACAGGTCGGGATACATCGCCTGGACACGCTCGGGCGTCGCGAGGGCATCCTTCGCGAAATAGATGCGGCCGCTTGCTTCGGTTGTCATCTCCTCAAGGCGGGTGATCAGTTTGCGGGCCTCAGTGCTGTTCGGAAAATCGACGGCGAGCGTGTAGCCCTCCATCGGGAAGCTGAGGTAGCCGGCGCGACCAGGCCCCATGCGCTTGAGGACGGCAAGGGGCGAGGCGAGGCCGCTTTGGGCGATGAGGTCGAGCATTGCGCGGAGCGCTGGCGCCTCGGCGATGGGGACGACGCATTGGAACTGGTGAAAGCCGCGCTTGCCGTAGAGGCGGTTCCAGTCGTGGATACGGTCGAGGGGAAAGAAGAAGTCCTGGATCGGTTTGACGACTGTCCGGCCGGAGGCGGGGACGCGGCGATAATAGGCCTCGTTGAAGGTGCGGACGATCGGTTTCGAGAGGGCGAAGCCGGGGGCATCGGTGGGGATGGCCTTGGATTTCTTCGGGGCGGGGACGAGGCCCGCGCCGGTTTCAGCCTCTTCGAGGATACCACGGCCGAGTTTGTCGCCTTGGGCGGTCGCGTCGATCCAGCCGACGGTATAGGTTGCTTCGCTGCGGTCGAGGAGGTCGAGGAACTGGTCCCAGCCTTCGGCCCGCCGCTCGGTCACCATCATGACGTCGCCCTTGCAGCGCTGGAGGCGGAGCGTGGCCTTGGAGATGATGCCGGTCTGGCCGAGGCCGCCGATTGTCGCCTGGAAAAGCGCCTTGTTCTTGGCGGTGATGGTGCGCTCAGTGTCGCCCTGCAGCAGGGTGATGTCTTCGACATGCTGCCCGAAGGAGCCGAGATTGTGGTGGTTCTTGCCGTGGACGTCCATGGCGATCGCGCCGCCCACAGTGGCGAAGCCCGTCCCTGGCATGACGGCGGGCAGCCAGCCCTGGGGGGCGTAGATCTTGGCGAGATCGCCCAGGGTCAGGCCGGCCTCGACCTCGACCATGCCGGTTTCGGCGTCGAAGGACAGGATGCGGTCGAGCTTGGTCGTGTCAATCGCCTTGCCGCCGTCGTTCAGGCAGGCATCACCGTAGCTGCGGCAATTGCCGATGGCAGGCGCCGGTTCGGAGGCGGCGATGGCGGCGAGGTGGTTTTGCCGTTCAGGGCGGGCTTTCTCACCCGCCGCGGAGAGGGCCCGGCCCCAGCCGGTATAGGTGTCGGATTTCCAGCGCATCAGAGGGCCTTTGCGGCTTTGCGTTCGGCGATGGGGAAGACGGCCAGGCCGATGGCGATCGCGAACCAGAGGGTGGTCAATCGGATGATGGAGGTGGCCGCGATGGCGACCTCGGGCGAGATGCCCTTGAGGGTCAGCAGGGCGACCATGGCGATTTCGGCCCCGCCGAGGCCGCCGGGGGCGCCGGTCAGGCCTCCCGCGAGGGTCGCGAAGAGGAAGATCGCTATGGCGGTCGCCATGTCGAGCTCTGCCCCGAACCAGACGAGGAGAAGGTGGAAGGCATAGCCCTCGGCCAGCCAGCCGAAGAGGGAGAGGAGGCCGACGGCGGTCAGGAGCTTGGGTTCGGTGAAGAGGCCGAGCGACAGGGCCGCGCGGCGGGCGCGGGACATCAGGCGCGGGGCGCGGCCGGTGAGGCGGAAGGTCAAGGTGACGATGCGGGAGAGAAGCGCGGGGCGGGTGACGATCACCGCGAGAGCGACGGCGAGCGCGGCGACGGGGGTGGCGTATGCGATGCCGCCGGCACCGAGGGCGAGCGTCAGGCCGAGGGCAAGGCCCATCGCGGCGAGATCGGCGGCACGGTCGACGAGAACGAGTGGCGCGGTCCGGTCGAGGGAGGCGCCGGTTTCGCGGGAGAGCCAGCGGAGGCGGATGAGCTCGCCCACACGGCCCGGCGTCACGGACATGGCGAAGCCGCCGAAGAAGTGGCGGATCGATTGCCCGAGATGGGTCGGCAGATCCAGGCGGCGTGTGAAGAGATGCCAACGGACGGCGCGCATTCCGTAATTGACCAGCGACAGGACAAGCAGGATGCCGACCTGCGCCCAGCCGAACTTGGCGAGTTCGGCGCGTGTTTCCTCCCACCCGGTCGCGATGGCCAACCCTGCAAGGCCCGCAAGGACGAGCACCAGAAGCCCGCCGATCAGTGCAAGGTCGCGCCAGCGCCGGTTTGGCGCCGGGGAGGGGGCTGTCATGGTGGTGCTAGAGGATGCCATCGACGCTGCCAGTAGGGATCAATTCCGGCAACAATATGGAGCCTTTCGGCAGATTTGTATCGGCGCTTCAGCTTATGCCTGAAAGAGATCGGCCCATTCCGGATGGCGGCGGCGCTGGGCATTCACGAAAGGGCAGAGGGGAACGATCTTGAAGCCGTCCTCTTTGGCGTCTGCGATCAGGCGTTCCAGCAGCTTCAGCCCGATCCCCTGGCCTTCGAACGCGGGCGGGACGCCGGTGTGGTCTGCGATGACCAGTTTCGGCGACAGGATCGAGATGGTGAGTTCGGCCTCGTCATCACCGTCGCGATAGACGTAGCGGCCCTTGCTGCCATCGACCTCTTTGGTGATTTTGTCGCCGGTCATCGGCGGGCCCGGGCGGGCATCAGACGATCTTGCCCTTCGTCTTCGACACGATCTCGTCCCGCGTCACGTCGGGGGCGAGCTCTGCGATATGCAGGCCTTTGTGGGTCACGTCGAGGACGCCGAGATTGGTGATGATCCGGTCGACGACGCCGGTCCCCGTCAGCGGCAGGGTGCAACGGTCGAGGATCTTCGATTCACCCGCCTTGTTCGTGTGATCCATCACGACGACGACACGACCGACGCCCGCGACGAGGTCCATCGCGCCGCCCATGCCCTTGACCAGCTTGCCGGGGATCATCCAGTTGGCGAGATCGCCGTTTTCGGCCACTTCCATCGCGCCGAGGATCGCCATCGCGATCTTGCCGCCGCGGATCATGCCGAAGCTGGTTGCACTGTCGAAATAGCTCGTCCGTTCAAGCTCGGTGATCGTTTGCTTGCCGGCATTGATCAGGTCGGGATCGACCTCGTTTTCCGTCGGGAAGGGGCCCATGCCCAGCATCCCGTTTTCGGACTGGAGCGTGACGTCGATGCCTTCGGGGATGTGGTTCGACACGAGCGTGGGGATGCCAATGCCGAGATTGACATACATCCCGTCCTCAAGCTCCTGAGCGGCGCGCGCCGCCATCTGGTTGCGATCCCAGGGCATCTTGGTCAGTTTCCTTCGATCAATTCCTTGCGGAGCGCATCAACGGCCGTATGCATCGCGTCCATCTTGTTCATGGTCATCAGCGCCTTGGCGGTTTCGATCACCAGCGAGTTATGGGCGCCCTTCGCCTCGTTCGGGAAGTGAGAATCGACGAGTTTCCGCGCTTCGAGGATCCAGCCGTAAAACTCTTCGGATATCTGCTTCCGAGTTTTCTGCGTATCCTGCAAATCAAAATCCTTCATGGCTCAACTCTCCCGTATGGTGCGCTGTTCGATGCGTTTTTCGTGATCTCCCTGGATCAACCGGTGAACATAAATGCCCGGGAGGTGGATATGATCCGGATCGAGAGAGCCCCGGGGCACGATCTCTTCGACCTCTGCGACGCAGACCTTGCCGCACATGGCGGCAGGGGGATTGAAATTGCGGGCGGTCTTGCGGAAGACGAGGTTGCCCGTATCGTCCGCCTTCCACGCCTTGACGATGGACAGATCTGCCACGATCCCCCGTTCGAGGACGTAGGTCTCTCCGTCGAAATCCTTGTGTTCCTTGCCGTCGGCGATGACGGTGCCGACGCCGGTCTTGGTATAGAAGCCGGGGATCCCGGCGCCACCGGCGCGCATCCGTTCGGCGAGAGTGCCTTGGGGGTTGAACTCGATCTCGAGTTCTTCGGCAAGATACTGGCGCATGAATTCGGCGTTCTCGCCCACATAGGATGAGATCATCTTCTTGACCTGCTTGGTCTGCAGCAGGATGCCGATGCCGAAATCGTCGACGCCGGCATTGTTAGAGGCGAAGGTGAGGTTCTTGGTGCCGGCGTCCTTGATGGCGGCAAGCAGGAGTTCGGGGATGCCGCATAGACCGAAGCCGCCCGCGGCGATGAACATGCCATCGAAAAGAAGCCCGTCGAGCGCTTCGTTCGCGTCGGCATAGATCTTCTGCATCCCAGAGCCCTTCAAAATCTCCCTCAAGCCGTTGTGGCGTGAGGGATCGCGGAATGTCAACGCGAAGCACGACCCAACGTCACCTAAAAGCAGACACCCCTTAGAGATTCGTCATACCGCCCTGATTTCAAGCAACATTTCCAGAAAACTGCGGTCTGTCTCGCTCAAGAAGGGTTACTCGCTCTCGAATTTCTCTCTTAGGTAGATTTTCTCGGTCCGGATCAGCCGTAGTCTGGCTTCCACATATGTCCTGAGCCCTCAGATCGAGCCGTCCTATCCCTTTGCCGCAGTCGGCTTTTTCGTCGCGGCCTTCTTGCGCGGGGCGGCTTTCTTTTTCGCCGGCTTCTTGCCGGATTTTGCTGCCCGGGCAGTAACGAGGGCGACAGCCTCTTCCATCGTGATGGCTTGGGGGTCGATGCCCTTGGGGATCGTGGCGTTGATCTTATCCCATTTCACGTAAGGCCCGTAGCGACCTTCCATCACGTTGACCGGGCCGCCGTTCTCGGGATGATCGCCTAGCTCTTTCAAGGGCTTGGCAGTTTGGCCTCGGCCGCCGCGCGTGGGTTTCTTGGCCAGCTCCTCGACCGCGCGGTTCATGCCGATGGTGAAGACGTCGTCGACCTCGGGCAGGTTGGCGGTCTTGCCGCCTTTCGCCGGATCCTCGCTGTGGCGCAGGAAGGGGCCGTAGCGGCCGATGGAGGCCCAGATCATCACGCCGTCTTCGGGATGGGGGCCGACTTCACGCGGCAGGTTCAACAGCATCAGCGCCTTTTCCAGGTCGAGCGTGTCGATGGGCCAGTCCTTCGGGACGGACTGGCGGGGTGGCTTCTTGTTCTCTTCGCTGACCTCGCCGCGTTGGACATAGGGCCCGAAGCGGCCATCGTGGAGCCAGATCGGATCGCCCTGATCCTCGCCCAGCATCTTGCCTTCGGGCGGAATGCCGGAGGTGGGGGCGGTGTCGTCGGTGGGCGGGCCGAAGGGGCGGGTATAGCGGCAATTCGGGTAGTTCGAGCAGCCGATGAAGGCCCCGCCGGAGCGGGCGGTGCGCATCGACAGGCGCCCTTCGCCGCAATTGGGACAGAGGCGCGGGTCCGAGCCGTCGGGTTTCGCCGGGAAGAGATGGGGTTCGAGGATCTCGTTGATCTTTTCGAGGACGTCGGTGATGCGCAGCTCTGACGTCTCGGACAGGGCGGCGGAAAAATCGCGCCAGAACCGGGCCAAAACCTCTTTCCAGTCGCGTTCCCCGGCGGTGATGTCGTCGAGCTCCTCCTCGAGCGAGGCGGTATAGTCGTACTCGACATATCGGCTGAAGTAATTGGCAAGGAAGGCAGTGACAAGACGCCCTTTATCCTCTGGAATCAGGCGGTTGCGGTCTTTCTGGACATAGCCGCGGTCTTGGATCCGGTCGAGGATCGACGCGTAGGTTGAGGGGCGGCCGATGCCGAGCTCTTCCATCCGTTTGACCAGCGTCGCTTCGGTATAGCGGGGCGGCGGCTGGGTGTGGTGCTGCAGTCCAAGCACCGCCTTGTCCGCAAGGATCGCGTGGCCGTTCGATTGCAGGCCGGAAGCGGCGGGCGCGTCGTCAATCACGTCGTCGGATTTGGCGCCGGCCTTGGCGTAGTCCTCGGACAGCTTGGTCGCGGCGGCGAACTCTGCCGGTTCGCCCTGCATGATCTGAGGCAGGATGCCTTCGTCATCGTCGGTCACGTCGTCACGGCCCTCGACATAGATCTTGAGGAAGCCCTCGAAGACGATGCGCTGGCCGGTGGCGCGGAAGCCGACCTGTTTGTCGGCGCTTTCGATTTCGACCGTCGTGCGTTCCAGCTTTGCCGCGGCCATCTGGCTGGCGATGGTACGCTTGTAGATCAGGTCGTAGAGCTTGCGCTGGTCGGCGTCGGAGATGCGCAACTTGTCGGTCGAGGCGGCCAGGTCCGTGGGCCGGATGCATTCATGCGCCTCTTGCGCGTTCTTGGCCTTATTCTTGTACATGCGCGGCGAATTGGGGAGGTAGTTTTCCCCGTAGACCGCCTTGATCGCATCGCGGGCAGCCATCACGGCCTCTGGCGCCATGTCGATCCCGTCGGTCCGCATGTAGGTGATGTGGCCCGCCTCGTAGAGGCGTTGCGCGGCGCTCATCGTCTGCTTGGCGCCGAAGCCGAATTTGCGCGATGCCTCCTGTTGCAGGGTCGACGTCATGAAGGGCGGCGCGGGATTGCGGGTGCCCGGTTTCGCCTCGACGCTGGCAATCTGGAAGCTTCGGGTTACGGCGGCATTAACGGCAAGCTCCGCCGCCGTTGCATCGCCCAGATCGAAGCGGTCGAGCTTCTTGCCGCCATGGACGGTCATCCGCGCTTCGAAGTCTTGCCCGCGGGGGGTGACGAAGATGGCTTTGACCGACCAGTATTCCTGCGGCCGGAACGCCTCGATCTCCATCTCGCGTTCGACGACGAGGCGCAGGGCAACCGATTGGACCCGTCCTGCGGATTTCGCGCCGGGCAGCTTGCGCCAGAGGACGGGCGAGAGGTTGAACCCCACGAGGTAGTCGAGCGCGCGGCGGGCGAGATACGCCTCGACCAGTTCCATATCGACCTTGCGGGGGTTCTTCATCGCCTCGGTCACGGCGGTCTTGGTGATTGCATTGAAGACCACGCGGCTGACCGGCGTGTCCTTCTTGATCGACTTTCGCTTGGTCAGCGCCTCCTGCAGGTGCCAGGAGATCGCTTCGCCTTCGCGGTCGGGGTCGGTTGCGAGAATCAGTTCGCCGTCTTCGGCCAGGGCATCGGCGATCGCCTTCACATGCTTCTTGCTTTCCGGCGCGACCTCCCACGTCATGTCGAAATCGTGATCCGTATCGACCGATCCGTCCTTTGCAGGAAGGTCGCGGACATGGCCATAGGAGGCGAGCACGGTATAGTCGGGGCCGAGATACTTGTTGATGGTCTTTGCCTTCGCGGGTGACTCGACGACGACGACGGGCATGAAGATCCTTTCGGGGAACGGAGGCTCGTGGCGGCGAGAGATGTGGGGTCTACGGGGGCTTTGTCAATGCGGGCAATCGCTGCCCGCGGTACGGGAATGAGAGGTAGGAGGACAGGATGCGTGGGATCTTGAGCGCATTTCTTCTTTGTCTGGCAGGGGTTTCGGCCGCGGCACCAGCCGAGCCGCCGCGCGGGTCCGATTTGCGGCGCGACATGCTGGATGCGCTGCGGCCGTTCGCGGAATACGATCTGGGGCCGCCGGTGGAGTTCGTGGTCGACACGCTGCTGTATGAGGGCGACCGGGGATTTGCGATCGTGAACGCCCAGCGGCCGGGCGGGCGGCGGATCGCGTTGAACCAGACGCCCATGGTGCTGCGCGACAACGAGCCGTTTTCGCTGTTCGACGGGACGCAGATGGTGGCGTTTCTCTATCGTCAGGGCGGCCAGTGGCGGCCCGAGGTCTATGAGATCGGAGCGACCGATGCGTGGTGGGCGGCTGAGGCCTATTGCGACGACTACGCGGCGTTCCTGAGCGGCGTTTGCCCCTAGGGTCGCGAAAGCAGGCCACCCGGGTGCCGCTGGATCTTGCCGTCGAGTTCGAGGTCGACAAGGGCTGGTGTGACTTCCTGCGCTGGGCCTGACAAGTCGCGGATGAGCTGATCCTCGGCGACCGGTGACGGCCCGAGGCGGGCGAGGATCTGGCTGTGGATCGCCGCCGTTTCCCGCAGGGTGCGTTTGGGCGGTGTCGGATCGGGCAGGGGGAGTTGCTCGGCAAGCGGCTGTTCGGGGGTTAGGCTTTCGAGGATGTCGGCGGGGCCGCGGACGAGGCGCGCCCCGTCGCGGATCAGCATGTTGCAGCCTGCGGCGCGGGCGTCGAAGGGGTGGCCGGGGACGGCCAGAACCTCCCGCCCCTGATCGAGCGCGGTACGGGCGGTGATCAGGCTGCCGGATTTCGCGGCCGCTTCGACCACGACGACGGCTTGGGACAGGCCCGAGATGATCCGGTTGCGGCGCGGGAAGTGGCGCGCCTGGGGCTGCAGGCCCATCGGCTGTTCCGACAGGATCAGGCCCTTGTGCTGGATCCCGTCGAACAGGTTCATGTTTTCTGCCGGATAGCAGATGTCGACCCCGCCTGCGACGACCGCGATCGTTCCGGTGTCAAGCGCCGCATTGTGGGCGGCGGTATCGATGCCGCGGGCAAGGCCCGAGACGATGATCTTGCCTTCCGCGCCAAGCTTGCCCGCAAGCGAGGCGGCCATGCGGGTGCCGAGGGAGGAGGCGTTACGGGCACCGACAAGGGCAATCTTGCCAGGCGCGTTTAGCAGGTCGACGCGACCCACCGCCCAGAGAAGCGGGGGCGGGTCGTCAATCTCGCGCAAGGCGGCCGGGTAGGCGCCACTGTCCCACCGGATCAGCGTGGCGCGGGCGGACTGGCCCGCCTTGAGTTCGGTCTGGGCGACGGCGGTGGGACAGGGGGCATAATCGTCGATCCCGGCTGCCCGGGCGATGGCGGGGAGTTCGGCCAGCGCGGCACGGGCGCTGCCATGTTCGGCGAGAAGGCGGAAGAAGGTCGAGACGCCGACGCGGCGGGAGCGCAGCAGGCGGAGCCAGTCGAGGTCCGAACCCTTCTGGGTGGAAGGGTCGTGGGTCTCTGCGGAAGATGTCCGGGCCTCGGTCAAAAACGGCAGCTCCGCCTGTTGCAATTCCAGTGATACGGCAACGCGGTTAACTGAAGGTAAACACGAAGAAAGAAATGCGGAGGGATTGCTGCCGGCTGCGTCATGGCTCTATCGTCCGGCGAATGGAGCTGCGCGATGGATATTTCGATGTGCCCGCGGGCAAGGTTGCGGCCGTTGTCACCTATCTCGATCGTGCGTTGCGGGACCTGTCGCCTGTCACCTCTGCGCCCGAAGGCGTCCGCCTTTGCGAGGTGTCGAAGCCGGATCCGGACGCCTATCGCAGGCTTTTCCGGAGGGTAGGATCGGAGTGGCTGTGGGCCTCGCGCCTCGCCTTGTCCCCCTCGGATCTGGCGAAGGCGTTGAGCGCGCCGGGGGTGGTGCTGTTCGTTCTTGAATGTGACGGACACGAAGCGGGCGTTCTGGAGTTGAAATTCGACGCGGAGAGCGCGTGCGAGATCGCGTTTTTCGGCCTGTCAAGGCAGGCGATGGGACGCGGCCTTGGGCGCTGGTTGATGGCTCAGGCCTTCGTTCGGGCGGTGGAGGGAGGAGCCAAGCGGGTTTGGCTGCATACCTGCACGCTCGATTCGCCTGGGGCGCTGGGGTTTTACCGGAAGATGGGGTTCCGCCCCTATAAGCGATCGGTGGAAGTGTTCGACGATCCGCGGCTGCGGGGGCTTTTGCCGGCCGAGGCGGCGCCGCAGATCCCGCTGATCGGAGGCTGAGATGGCCGCTGCGGGCGCCCGCGTGCTGCGCACGACGCCCGCCCGCCCGGCCGCGCGAGGGCGCGCTTGGCGGGGACGAGGTGCTATTTTATCAAGTCTTGCGCTTTGTGCTGCTGCAACGGTGGGCGTCGCAGACCCGGCGGCGCGGTTTCAGGCGGTGTTCGAGGCGGAAACCCGCGGGATGGGGACGGTCGCGGTCGGTGCTGGATTTGCGTTCGGAGATGATGCACCCACGCTTTTGGTGCGGGGCAACCGGTTCAAGGGATCGGCGGAGGCGGTCCCCGAGGATGCCACCTGGCATGTGGGGTCGATCACCAAGTCGGTCACGGCGACCCTCGCGATGCGGAGGGTTGAGGGGCAAGCCCTTGATCTGAAATCACCTTTGGAGGCGATTCTGCCGGATCTTGCGGAGGGGATGCATCCCGACTGGCGGCGGATCACCATGGACGAGTTGCTTGGGCACCGCTCCGGTTTGCCGCCGAACCTGCCGTATCGGGCCTTTTTGTCGAAGGAGACGGATGCGCGGGCGGAGCGGCGGCGGTTGCTGGAGGCGGCCTGGGGCAAGCCGATCCGGGGCGAGCGCGGGACGTTTCGGTACTCCAATACCGGCTATGTCTTGGCGGGGCATGTCCTGGAGACGCTGGACGGGCGGCACTGGGAAGCTCTGGTCGCCGAGGAGATTGCCGGACCGCTGGGGCTGACGAGCCTCGGGGCGGGGGCGCCCGATGGTCCGGGCACGCCGTGGGGGCATCGGAGCTTTGTCGGATATCTGACGGCTGTCGATCCAGGCGATGCCCGGTCGGACAATCCGCCCTGGATGGGGCCTGCGGGCACTTTGCACATGTCTCTCAATGACTTGCTCGAATGGGGCCGGGTGCATGTGGCGGCGTGCCGCGGCGAGCGGCCGGAATTTCTGAGCACGGCGGCTTGCCTGCGGATGCGGGACGGACAGGCGGAAAACTATGGGTATGGCTGGGTCGTTCAGGAGATGCGGACCCATGGGCTGACCGCTGTCTGGCATAACGGGTCGAATACCATGTGGTATGCGGTTCTGACTCTGATCCCCGAGCGGGATCTGGTGATCACCGTAACGCTGAACGCGCCGATGGGGGCGCAGGGGGATGCCTTGATGAATGCGCTGGCCGATGCGCTTCTGGGCGGGTGAAACCTTGCCGAGAGGTTAGGCGCGCGGGCTGTGGTTTTGGGCCGCGCAACCCGGGGGCGGGCGCGACTCATCTGTTAATGCAGGGAATAAGGCCGAAATGGCACTGCGGCATCCGGTCGGCTTTGCGTCGGCTTTCTGTCGGACATTCGCGGGCAACGGAGCGGGGTTAACGCGCCGCACGGTCCGGAAGTGTTGTCGAGAGGTTAAGCCCCGAGGCGAGTCATGCGTGACGGGCGATGGGTCTTTCCCCGATGTTCAGGCCGACCCCGAGACCTCGAAGTCGAAGGTGACGGGGAAGTGGTCGGAGGCGTCCTTGAGCGCGGCTTTGAGCTCTGGCTGATCCTCGAAGGCGCTGCGGGGCCGGAAGGGATTCCAGATGCGCCAGGGATCGGAGGCGGGATCGGCGAGGCGATAGATCCTTTCCGAGACGAGAATGAAGTCGATCAGGGCGTTCAGGAACTTGCCGGTGTCGCGCTGGTAGAAACTGGCGGTTGCAGGCGTCCAGCCGCTGGAGCCCGACCATTTGGGTTTCAGTGTCTGGGTGCGCAGGATGCGGTCGGGATCGCCGAGAACGCCCGCTGTGAGTTCGACCCCGGAGCGGCCGAAGCGGCGTTCGTAGAAATCGAGGCCGGGGCCGTCGTTGAAATCGCCGGCCACGACGACCGGTTCGCCGTCGTCGAGATATTCGTCGACCCGGTCGCGGATCCACTGGCTTTCGGCGAGAATGCGGCGGCGGTTGGAGAGATCCTTGATCTCGTCCCTGAGTTCGTCGGAGACATCGAAGACACCTTTCGATTTCACGTGGGCGCCGATCATCCGGAAGGTGAAGACCTCGGTGCCGCCGTCGAGGAGGCCGATCCGCGCCTCGAAAGGCGGGCGGGTGAACTGGTAGATCTCGAGGAGGCGGTCATCTTCGCTGTCGAAGGGATAGACCGTGTCGAAGCGGGGCGCTGTGTCGATTTTACGGCCGCGGAGTGTATCGAGGGCGAGGGGGAGCTGTTGTGCGCGCTCTTCGGTAGAGAGGTCGCGAAGCGCGGCTTCGGTCATCGCCAGCGGCTTTCCGGCGGGATCGTGGGCGACGGTGACCTTGGCCGGGTCGAACATCAGGGCGATTTCCTGCTGGCCGCTGGAATTGAAGCCGATGGCGGCGTCGCTGCAGCGCAGGTTTCGGTCTGCCGCGAAGTTTTTCAGCGCCGTGACCGTGTCGCGCGTGCCGGAGGTGGTGGTGCCGGGCGCCTCGATCACGAGGAGGATGTCGGGGTCGATCTCCTGGATGACAAGGGCGACGGCGTCGAGCTGTTCCTGCGCGGTGACGCGGTAGCGGGTTTCTTTGTCGGGATCGGGCGGGGTGGGCTGGTTGTCGGCGGTGAACAGCGCGTTGAAATGTTCGATGTTCCAGGTGGCGAGCCGGATCTGCATGGGGAAAACTCCTTAAGACTACCGTTTAACGTCAAAAATACCCCTCTATTAAACCACGAATTGTGTTGCGTGCCTATGACAGCCCGCCAGGGCGGCGGAGACCGGCGCGTCGGGCGCTGTGCCTGCGGAACGCGGGCGGCGGTTGGCAGCCTAGCGGAGAATGCCGGACCAGCGTTCGGGGACGTAGGCGAAGCCGTCCCCGGTTGCGGCGACGCGGCCAATCGACGGGAAGGGGAAGTGATAGCCGATGATCCGCGCGCCGTCCGCCGCTGCCCGGTCGAGGAGGGCGATGCGGGTCTCAGTGGCCTGAGGGCCGTCGGCGTCGAAGACGACGTGCCAATTGGGGTTGGCGACGAAGAGCGCGGGATAGGTGACCGTATCGCCGAGGATCAGGAGTTCTTCGCCCTCGCTTTCGACGTGGAGCACGATGTGGCCCGCCGTGTGGCCGGGAGAGGCAAGGGCGGTGATGCCGGGCGCGATTTCCTCGCCGTCGGTGATCAGGCGCAGGCGGCCTTCGTAGGCGGAGAGCTTGGTGCGGGCCTGGTCGGCGAAGTTTTGCATCATCTGGGGCAGTTGGCCGGTGCGGGCGGGATCGAAGAGGAACTGGTGTTCGGCCTCCGGGAACAGGATTTCGGCATTGGGGAAGGCGGGGGTGCCGTCGGGATTGGTCAGGCCGCCGACATGGTCGGGATGGTAGTGCGTCAAGACGACGAGATCGACATCTTCGGGCGCGATCCCGGCGGCGGCGAGGCTGCGGGCACCCTGGTCGATGGAGGGGTCGAAGAGGTCGCCGGTGCCGGTATCGACGAGGATCAGCTGCGCCCCGGTATTGATCGCGGTGAAGGTGTAGGGGTTGTCGATGAACTCTGTCGGCAGGAGCGCGGTTTGGAGTGCTGCTTGCACGTCGGCGAAAGGCGCGTTGCGGATATAGGTGTCGTCGATGGGGCGGCGCAGCTCGCCGTCGAAGAGGGTGGTGATCTCGAACGCGCCGAGGCGGGTGCGGTAGACGCCCGGCACCTGTTCGGTCGCCATGGGGGTGGTGGCCATGGCGCTGGGGGCGAGCGCCGCGAGGGCGGCGGTTTGGGCGAGGAGGGCGCGGCGGGAGATCTGGCGGGGCATCGGGGCAGCTCCTTTGGGCGGGGGATCTGCCGGATGACGTAAGGTGCGGCCCCGGTCGCGCAACGCGCGAACAGGGGCTGTGCGGAGGTGCGCGGGCCTCCTAGGTGGCTGCGCCGCCGACTGTGAGACCGCCGATCAGCATCGACGGCTGGCCCACGCCGACGGGGACCCATTGGCCCGCCTTGCCGCAATTGCCGATGCCGGGGTCGAGCGCCATGTCGTTGCCGATGGCGCGGATCTGGCGCAGCGCGGTGGCGCCGTCGCCGATCAGGGTCGCGCCTTTGACGGGTTCGCCGACCTGGCCGTCGCGGACGCGGTAGGCCTCGGTGCAGGAGAAGACGAACTTGCCGTTGGTGATGTCGACCTGGCCGCCGCCGAAGCCGACCGCCCAGATGCCGTCCTTGAGGTCTGTCAGCAGGTCTTTCGGGTCGGTCTGGCCGCCCAGCATGTAGGTGTTCGTCATCCGCGGCATGGGCGGGTGGGCGAAGCTCTGGCGGCGGCCGTTGCCGGTGGAGCCGGTACCGGTGAGGCGGCCGTTCTGGCGGTCCTGCATGTAGCCGACAAGGATGCCGTCCTCGATCAGGGTGGTCGCCGAGGAGGGGGTGCCTTCGTCGTCGATGGTGATGGAGCCGCGGCGGTCGGGGAGCGTGCCGTCGTCGAGGACGGTGATGCCGGGGGCGGCGATGCGTTCGCCCATCAGCCCGGCGAAGGCCGAGGTGCCCTTGCGGTTGAAGTCGCCTTCGAGGCCGTGGCCGATCGCCTCGTGCAGCAGGATGCCGGGCCAGCCGGGGCCGAGGACGACGTCCATCACGCCGGCGGGCGCCGGGACGGCCCTAAGGTTGGTGGTGGCGATGCGAAGCGCCTCCTGGACGAGCGGTTGCCAGTGGGTGGGGTCGATCAGCTGGGCGAGGCCGTGGCGCCCGCCGCCGCCGGCAGTGCCGGTTTCGCGGCGGCCGTTTTCTTCGGCGATGACCGAGACGTTGAGGCGCGCCATGGGGCGGATGTCGGTCGCGAGCGTGCCGTCGGGGCGGAGGATCGCGACCTCCTGATGCGAGGCGGCGAGGCTGACGGAGCACTGAACGACACGGGGGTCGAGGCCACGGGCATAGGCGTCGATCTCTTTCAGCGTGTCGATCTTGGCGGGGAAGGTCGCATCGAGGATCGGGTCGGCGTCGGTGTAGAGCTTGCGATTGGTCTGCGCGGGCGCGTCGGCCAGCGTGCCGCCGCCGTCGGCCACGGCGAGGCGGGCGGTGGAGACGGCGCGTTTGAGCGCGTGTTCATCGAGCGTGGTTGAATGGGCGTAGCCGGAGGTTTCGCCGTGGACGGCGCGCAGGCCGAAGCCTTCGGAGGCATCGTAGCTGGCGGTTTTGACCCGGCCGTCATCGAAGGACAGCATCTCGGACCGGCGGCGTTCGACGAAGAGCTCGCCGTCATCGGCGCCCGCGGTGGCCTCTTGCAGGTGGCGCAGCGCGGTGTCGCGGTCGAAGGCGGTCTCGAAGGGGCGGAAGGTGTCGGTCATGGGGCTCTATCCGGATGGGGGCTGTCTCAAGAGATTGGCCGTGTGCGGGGAGTTGCAAGGGCTGGGCTGTGATAGCGCGGCAGCGGGGGGCTTGGTAGGTCTGTCCTGGGCGCGTGAGTTCGGGGTGCCGGGCTCTGTTCAGGAGGAGAGCCCGAGGTCCAGTTTGATCTGATCGCGCAGGATCGATTTTGCGGTCTGCGGCGTCATCACCTGCTCTCCCAGAAAGACGGCGCCAGCGAGACCGTCGACGAGGGCGCAGAGGCGCCCGGCGGCGGCCGGAGTGCCGGGGCGGTGCCCGATGCCGTCCTCGACCAGGCGATCGATGATCCGGATCACGACTTGCTGCCACTGGATGTAAGCGGCCCTCACGACCTCGGCGAGTTCGGTGTCGCGCCGGGCTTCGTCGACTGCGTTCAGCCAAAGGCTCCAGTGGTGAAGATCACCGTCCGCCGTCATCCAGTCGACCAGCAGCTCGATCCATTGAGGTGGGGGAGTACGGTCGAGCGTCTGCTGCAGCTGGGCAATCTCGCTTTCGACCGAGTGCCGGACCGCTTCGGCGCGCAGGGTCTGCCAGGACTTGAAGTAATGGTGCAGTAGGCCCGATCCGACCCCGAGCCGCCGGGTGACATCGCGCGTGGCGGCCTGGGCGAGGCCTTTTTCGAGGATCACCGCATGGGCGGCCTCGATGATCTGCTGGCGCCGATCGGCCCCTGAAATGCGCGTCATGGACACCCTCGCTTGACAATTCGAAGTTGTTGAGCAAGTGCTCAATTGAACACTTGCTCAACTGATGGAGGCTTGGGGCAGATGGTCGAGACTGTCAATGTCGTCGTGGTGGGAGGCGGGGCTGCCGGGCTTTCGGCGGCGGTCGAGATCGAGGCGCAGGGCCTCTCCTGCCGCATTCTGGAAGCGCAGGCGCGGCTTGGCGGGCGGGTCGACACCGTAAGCCTTCCCGATGGCGGCGCGTTCGACCGCGGCGCGCAGCTGGTGAACGGGGACATGACGGCGGTTCTGGCGCTCGCGCGGGAGGCGGGGCTGGCCTGCCATCCGATCCCGGGCGGGGGCCGCGATCTTTGTGTGGTGGGCGGCGAGGTGTTGTCCCGGAGCGAGCTGATCTCGGCTGAGGAGATCTTCGAATTGCTGGAGGCCGAGATCGTGCGCTGGGACAGCCCGAAGGAGATCCTGCGCGCCCTGTGGCAGACCTATCGCTGGTGGACCACCCCGTGGGAGGGCGTGGGCGAGGCCGGCCGCGCGGTGAGCCGTGCGGTTTCCCGCGGGACGGCGCCGGCGGGCAGCCTGGCAGCGGCTATCGACGGGATGCTGCTTTGCAAGGAGGATGCGGCGCTGACCTATGCGATGATGTGCGAACTGACCGGTGCCGCGCCCGAGGCGCTGGATGCCGTGGCCATCCGGGCCGCCTTTCTGCGCTATGCGTCCGACCGGGACGATGCGGAGTTCCAGCTGGCCGGCGGGATGGGCGGGATCGTCGCGGCACTTGCCCGGAAGCTTCGGCACGAACCCCTGCTGGAGGCGTCCGTGCGGGAGGTGCAGGTGAGTGACGGTGGGGTCGAGGTGAACTCGGCCAGGGGGCGCCTGCTGTGCGACCGCGTCATCGTGGCCGTGCCGCCGCCCGTGGCCCGCGGGATCACATTCGGCATGGATCGGGAGGTAGAGCTTCGATCGCTGCTCGACGCGTTCGAGGCGGGGGACATGATCAAGACCGTTCTTCTTTATGGTGATGCGTTCTGGCGGCTGGACGGGTTGAGCGGAGCCGTGTCTTTCGCCGATCCGCCCGGTCTGGAGGTCCTCGATACCAGCCCCGGGGATGGCGGGCCGCCGCGGCTGACCGCATTCCTTGGCGGGCCGGAGGCGCGGTTGCGTGCCGCTTTGCCGCCCGAGGAGCGCCGCGCGAAGCTGCTGGACGATCTTGCGCGCGCCCTGGGGCCGACCGCCGCCGCCCCGCAGCAGGTGGCGGAAGCCCTCTGGATCGACGACGCCTGGGTCGGCGGCGGGTACAACGCCACTGTGCGCCTTGGCCGGTGCCGCGACGCAGTCGAGCGGCTGTCGCGCTGGGACGGGCCTGTGCGTTTTGCGGGGGCGGAGTTGTCGGACACGTTCTGGGGCTATGTCGAGGGCGCCATCCGCAGCGGACGCGCCGTGGCCCGGGATGTCGGCAGCACCGTCACAGGTGCGACGCGGGTCCGGGTGTGAGGCCCGGTGGGCCGTGATGGTTGGGTCCTCCGCCATACAGCCTGCTCAAAGCGTCTATCTGACGCGCCGCGATCGCTTGTCTCGCGCGGAGATATATGGTTTTGGACCGGCAACGAAGAACCGATGCCGGGACACATCATGACCGTAATCCGTAAAGCCGCGATTTCTCTTGCCGCAACCTTGGTTGCCGGTGCCGCCACGGCCCAGGATGCCTTAGGCGACCTGGAGATTGTCGGGGCGCCTGTCCCGGGGGGCACGGGGTTCCAGCCGTCGGCGACGGAGCTGGCGCGGGATGTCGTCTGGTTGGACACCATGCTGCTGGTGATCATCACGGCGATCACGCTGTTTGTGCTGGGACTGATGGCCTACGTGATCCTGCGCTACAACGAGCGGGCGAACAAGACGCCGGCAACCTTCACGCACAACTCGCCGCTCGAGATCGCCTGGACGGTGGTGCCGATCGTGATCCTGGTCTTTATCGGGGCGTTCTCGCTGCCGGTCCTGTTCAAGCAGCAGGAGATTCCGGAGGCGGATCTGACGATCAAGGTGACGGGATATCAGTGGTACTGGGGCTATGAATATGTCGATGACGACGTGCGCTTCGACAGCTTTATGATCGGGTATGGCGAGGGCAATCTGAACGACGGAATCGTCGAACAGCTGGAAGAGGCCGGATATACGGCCAACGAGTTCCGGCTGGCCACGGATACGGCTGTGGTCGTGCCTGTTGGCGCGACGGTCGTGATGCAGGTGACGGGCGCGGATGTGATCCATTCCTGGACGATCCCGGCCTTCGGCGTGAAGCAGGACGGGGTACCGGGGCGTCTGGCCGAGCTGTGGTTCGCGGCGGAGCGCGAGGGCATCTATTTCGGCCAGTGTTCCGAGCTGTGCGGGAAAGACCATGCCTATATGCCGATCACGGTAAAGGTGGTCAGCCAGGAGGCCTACGATTCCTGGCTTGAGCAGGCGAAGGTCGATTTCCCGGCCTAAGGATCTGGCGGGGTGAGCCCCGCCTTGCGGACGGATGTTGACCGTCCTGAGCGGTGAGAAACGAATGACGGATGCAAGCCTGAACGAAGGGCTCCCGCACGAAGCGGGGTTTGGCGACTACGTGGCGCTGTTGAAGCCGCGGGTGATGTCGCTTGTCGTGTTCACGGCGTTTGTCGGGTTGCTCGTGGCGCCGGTCAACGTGCATCCGTTCATTGGATTGGTTGCCATCCTGTGCATCGCGGTCGGCGCCGGGGCGTCCGGCGCGCTGAACATGTGGTGGGATGCCGATATTGACGCGGTGATGCGGCGCACGGCCAAGCGGCCGATCCCGGCGGGCAAGGTGCAGCCGGAAGAGGCGCTGGCGCTGGGGCTGGCCCTGAGCGGCTTCTCGGTCGTCCTGCTGTGGCTGGCGACGAACTGGTTCGCGGCGGCCCTGCTGGCCTTCACGATCTTCTTCTACGCGGTCGTCTATTCGATGTGGCTGAAGCGGTCGACGCCGCAGAACATCGTGATCGGCGGCGCGGCGGGCGCGTTCCCTCCGATGATCGGCTGGGCGGTCGCGACCGGCGGCGTGTCGATCGAGAGCGTGCTGATGTTCGCACTGATCTTCATGTGGACACCGCCGCATTTCTGGGCGCTCGCGCTCTTCATGAAGTCGGATTACGACGATGCGGGCGTGCCGATGCTGACCGTGACCCACGGGCGCAAGGCGACGCGGGCGCATGTGCTGGTCTATACGGCGTTCCTGGTGCCGGTGGCGGTCGGGATCGCCTTCACGAGCATCGGCGGCTGGGTCTATGGCGCGGTCGCGGTGGTTGCCAATCTGTGGTTCCTGAGAGGCGCCTGGCAGATCTGGCGCCGGGACGAGGCCGTGTCCGAGGCCGACGGCTACGCGGTCGAGAAACGGGTCTTCAAGATCTCGCTCCTTTACCTTTTCGCGCATTTCGGCGCGCTTCTGATCGAGGCGGTGCTGCGGGCCGGAGGGCTGACATGAGCTTTGAGAAGGTCGAACATGAGATGCACCAGCGGCGGGCGGGCCGGAACTTTGGCGTTCTGGGCGTGCTGATCGGCGTGGTGGCCATCGTCTTTGGCCTGACGGTCGTTAAGGTGTTGCAACTGGGTGATATCACGCAAATGGAGCGGTTCGATCACGTGGCACGCCCGCAGATCGTCCCGGAGGAGGAGCAATGAGCATCTGGTCCCGCATGAGCGATCCGCAGAAGACGGCGACGCAAGGGGTTGGTGTGGTGCTGTTGATGGGGTCGCTCGCCTGGGCGTCTGTCCCGTTTTATGACTGGTTCTGCCGGGTGACCGGCTTTGGCGGGGCAACAGGCGTGAGCGAGGTCGCGCCGGACGAGGTGCTGGACCAGACGATCACGGTCCGCTTCGATGGCGGGCTGGCGCGCGGGATGCCGTGGGAATTCGAACCGGTCGAGCGCACGATGGAAGTGCGGATCGGCGCCACGAACCTGGCCTTCTACCGGGCGCACAATCCGACGGACCGTCCGGTGGCCGGCATGGCGAGCTACAACGTGGCGCCGTTTCAGGCAGGCGGCTTCTTTTCCAAGATCGACTGCTTCTGTTTCGAAGAGCAGGTGCTGATGCCCGGTGAGACGGTCGAGATGCCGGTGGCCTTCTATGTGGAGCCCGACATCGTGGACGATCGCGAGGGCAAATATATCCACACGATCACGCTCTCGTACCAGTTTGCCGAGATCGACCTGCCGGAGGCCTATCAGGCCCAGGAGCAGGCCGCCTTGACAGGGCCCGCCGGGCGGGCCATCGACACGCAATAGAGATAAACGGGGACGCCACATGGCCGGTGCCAAGAACCACGACTATCACATCCTGCCGCCGTCGATCTGGCCCTTCGTGGGTGCTGTGGGCGGTTTCGTTATGCTCCTTGGCGCCGTCCTGTGGATGCATGATGGCGGCCCGTACCTGTTCCTGATCGGGCTTGTCGCGGTTCTGTTCACCATGTTCGGCTGGTGGTCCGAGGTCGTGGCCGAAAGTCGGGCGGGCGATCACACGCCGGTGGTGCGGATCGGGCTGCGCTACGGCTTCATCTTCTTCATCATGTCGGAGGTGATGTTCTTTGCGGCCTGGTTCTGGTCGTTCTTCAAGCACGCCATCTATCCGATGGAGACGTTCAGCGAAGGACAGTGGCCGCCCCCGTCGATCGAGACGTTCGATCCCTGGCACCTGCCGCTGATCAACACGCTGATCCTGCTGTGTTCGGGGGCTGCTGCGACCTGGGCGCACCATGCGCTGGTCCATGAGAACAACCGCGAAGACATGAAGTGGGGGCTGATCCTGGCGATTGCGCTGGGCGTGCTGTTCACGGGGTTCCAGGCCTATGAATACGCGCACGCGGCCTTCGGCTTCTCGGGCAATATCTATGGTGCGAACTTCTTCATGGCGACCGGGTTTCACGGCGCGCATGTGATCATCGGGACGGTGTTCCTGTTCGTTTGTCTGTTGCGGGTCTATCGCGGGCATTTCACGCCGGAGAAGCATGTGGGGTTCGAGGCGGCCGCCTGGTACTGGCATTTCGTCGACGTCGTATGGCTGTTCCTCTTCGCGGCGATCTATATCTGGGGCGGCTGACCACGGGCGCTCGGCGCTCCCTTGCGGGCGCTTCTCGCTGGGAGCGAAGAGGACTGTGAAGTCCGATGAGCGGCGCGGGGGTTTCCCGCGCTTTTCATTTGGGAGATCGGGATGAGGTATGCGGCGCCCTTGATCGTTGGGATCGTCGGTTGCGCGATCCTTGTTGCGCTGGGGGTCTGGCAGGTTCAGCGGCTGGCCTGGAAGCAAGGGATCCTTGCCGAGATCGACGCGCGAATGGCGGCGGACCCGGTGCCGGTGCCGGCTGCGCCGGATCCGGACGTGGATCGGTATCTGCCGGTGGCCGAGCAGGGTGAGATGACGGGCGACGAGCTGCATGTGCTTGTCTCGGGCGTGGCGGACGGCGCGGGCTACCGGGTGATTGCCGTTTTCGAAGAAGACGGGCGGCGGCTGCTGGTGGACCGGGGCTTCGTGCCTCTCGACGCCAAGGACGCCGCGCGGCGGACGGGCGAGATGATCGTGACAGGCACGCTCGTCTGGCCCGATGAGGTGGATCGCTGGACGCCAGAGCCCGACCTGGAAGACAACATCTGGTTCGCGCGCGACGTCCCCGCGATGGCTGCGGCTTTGGGGGCAGAGCCGGTGCTGATCGCCGCCCGGTCGCGAACCGATCCCGGCGTGACGCCTCTGCCGGTCGACACCTCGACGATCCCGAATAATCATCTGAATTATGCGATCACCTGGTTCTCGCTGGCGGTGGTGTGGTTGGCGATGACGGGCTATTGGATGGCGCGGATCCGACGGAAGGCCTGAAACATGCGGTATATTTCGACGCGCGGCGATGCCCCGGTGCTGGGGTTCGAAGAGGCGATGCTGACCGGCCTCGCGCGGGATGGCGGGCTTTACGTGCCGGAAGACATACCGCAGCTGTCAGAGGCCGAGATCGCCGATCTGGCCGGGCGCAGCTATGAGGAGGCCGCGTTCCGCGTGATGTGGCCGTTCCTGGGCGGCGCGTTCGGCGAAGACCAGTTTCGCGAGTTGATCGCGAACGCCTATGGCGGGTTCGGCCATGCGGCCCGCGCGCCACTGGTGCAGCTGGGGCCGGGGCATTTCCTGCTGGAGCTGTTCCACGGGCCGACGTTGGCCTTCAAGGACTTCGCGATGCAGATCATCGGCCAGATGTTTGAGGCGGCGCTGAGCCGGTCGGGGTCCCGTGTCACGATCGTCGGGGCGACGTCGGGCGATACCGGGAGTGCTGCGATCGAGGCGTTTCGGGGGCTCGATGCGGTGGATGTCTTCATCCTCTATCCGCATGGGCGGATCAGTGAGGTGCAGCGGCGCCAGATGACGACGCCGAGTGAGGCGAACGTTCATGCTCTGGCCGTCGACGGGGATTTCGACGATTGCCAGGCGCTGGTGAAGGCGATGTTCAACGATTTCGCCTTCCGGGATGCGGTGGCTCTGGCCGGCGTGAATTCGATCAACTGGGGCCGGGTGCTGGCGCAGGTGGTCTATTACTTCACCGCCGCAGTTAGCCTCGGGGCGCCGGGGCGGGTGGTGGATTTCACCGTGCCGACAGGCAATTTCGGGGACATTTTCGCGGGCTATATCGCCAAGCGGATGGGGCTGCCGGTGGGGCGGCTGATCGTGGCGACGAACCGCAACGACATCCTGCACCGGACCTTGCAGAACGGGGCTTACGTCAAGGAGGGCGTGCATCCGACGATCAGCCCGTCGATGGACATCCAGGTGTCGTCGAACTTCGAGCGGGCGCTGTTCGACGCCTACGGGCGGGACGGGCGCGCGGTGGCGCAGCAGATGGAGGCTTTGGTCGCCGAGGGCGGGTTCGAGGTGAGCCAGGGGGCGATCGGGGTTTTGCGGGAGCATTATGCCTCTGGCCGGGTGTCGGAGGAGGAGACCTCGGCCCAGATCGCTTTGAGCCTGGAGACGACAGGCGAACTGTTGTGTCCCCATTCGGCGGTGGGCGTGGCGGTGGCAGAGCGGTATTTGCGGCGGGAGGCGCCTATGGTGACGCTGGCCACGGCGCATCCGGCGAAGTTCCCGGATGCGGTGGAGGCGGCGACGGGGGTGCGGCCGCCGTTGCCTGCCCGGATGGCGGATCTTTATGAGCGCGAGGAGCGGGTCACGCGGGTGGCGAACGATCTGCAGGCGGTCGAGGAGATCGTGCGAGATCGGGTTGGGCTGGTGGCGTAAATCGCGAGCATTGAATTGCTTCGCTCAAGACTAGCTCCACCCGCCCGGAATCAAGCGGCAACGCCGCTGCCCAAGCGAGCGCCTGACCGTCCCGCGGGCAGGCGCTTGGTCACCGGAGCGCTGCCCGTTACATCTGTGGGACGAGCTTGGCTGCCATAAAGTGCGCCGTTCGGCCGTGGTAGCGCCAGCCCCCGGTCAGGCGCTCGCCCGGCGCTCTCGGTGGGCGGCTCACCAGTCGAGCGCTGCCCTGCCTTCTTCGCTCCAGCCTTTAATGTCCCAAACCAATCGGTAGAACGGCGGCTCTTCCCTCCCCCCGCTGCTTTGTATATGTCCGGGCGGACCATCCGGGGCCGCGGGGGCGGGGCTCGGATTGCCTATGATCCAACAGACGGGACCGGCCTTGAGCGTACATCTCCACGAGTTGCCGAACGGGTTTCGCATCGTCACAGAAGAGATGCCGGGCCTTGCCTCGGCCAGCATCGGGATCTGGGTGCTGGCGGGCGGGCGGCACGAGCGGGCCGAGCAGAACGGGATCGCGCATTTCCTCGAGCATATGGCGTTCAAGGGAACCGAAACCCGCTCGGCCCTGCAGATCGCCGAGGCGATCGAGGATGTGGGCGGCTATATCAACGCCTATACCAGCCGTGAAATGACGGCCTATTATGCGCGCGTGCTGCAGGCGGATGTGCCGCTGGCATTGGATGTCATCTCGGATATCGTGCTGAATCCGGTTTTCGACGAGGGCGAGATCGAGATCGAGCGCGGGGTGATCCTGCAGGAGATCGGGCAGGCCCTGGATACGCCGGACGATATCGTCTTCGACTGGCTGCAGGAGGTCGCCTACCCGGACCAGCCTATCGGGCGGACGATCCTGGGGGAGGAGGCGCGGGTCGCCCGGTTCTCGAAGGACGATCTGCGCAGCTTTGTCGGTGAGCATTACGGGCCGGGGCAGATGATCCTGTCGGCCGCGGGCGCGGTCGATCACGACCAGATCGTGAAGATGGCGGAGGCGCTGTTCGGTCATCTGAAGCCGATCGAAGCGGAACGGGTGCTGGTGCCCGCGCGGTTCGCGGGTGGAGAGCGGCACGAGGTGAAGGCGCTAGAGCAGGCGCATTTCGCGCTGGCGCTGGAAGGGCCGCATTACCGCGATCCGGAGATCTACACGGCGCAGATCTTTGCGACGGCGTTCGGCGGCGGCATGTCCTCGCGCCTGTTCCAGGAGGTGCGCGAGAAGCGCGGGCTTTGCTACACGATCTTTGCGCAGGCCGGGGCTTATGAGGATACGGGGCTGACGACGATCTATGCGGGCACCTCGGCCGAGCAGCTGGGCGATCTGGCGCGGCTGACCTGGGAAGAACTGGCCCGGTCGGCGGACGACATGTCGGCCGAAGAGGTCGCGCGGGCGCGGGCGCAAATGAAGGCGGGGCTGCTCATGGGGCTGGAGAGCCCGTCGAGCCGGGCGGAGCGGCTGGCACGGCTGGTCGCCGTCTGGGGCCGGGTGCCGCCGCTTGAGGAAACCGTCGCGATGGTGGATGCGGTGACGACCGGCGACGTGCGCGCCCATGCGGCACGGCTTTCGGCGGAGGCCGGGGCCGCGATGACCCTTTACGGCCCGGTAGAGGGGGCACCCCGGCTCGATGCGCTGCGGCTGCCCTTGGCGGCGTGAGCGTCCTCAGCCTGCGGCGGCGGGTCCGGCTCGAGACCGAACGGCTGAGCCTGAGGCCACCGACCCACGCGGATTTCCGGCCCTGGGCCGATCTGCGGGCCGCGAGCCGGGAGTTCCTGACGCCGTGGGAGCCGACCTGGGCCGCGGATCATTTGAGCCGGAAGGCCTTCACGAACCGGGTCTATTGGGCCCAGCGGTCCATCGCCGGGGGCACGGCGGTGCCGCTGTTCCTGATCCGGCGGGCGGACGAGGCACTGATCGGGGCGATCACGCTCGACAACATTCGCCGTGGTCCGGCGCAGGCGGGGACGACCGGGTACTGGATCGGCGAGGCCTATGCGCGGCAGGGCTATATGCGCGAGGCGATCGAGGCGGTGGTGCATTACGCGTTCACGCAGCTCGACATCAGCCGGATCGAGGCGGGGTGCCTGCCGGAGAATACCGCGTCGCGGCGGGTGCTGGAGGCTGCGGGCTATAAGTATGAGGGCGTCGCGCAGAGCTACCTGCAGATCAACGGGCGATGGCGGACCCATGTCCTCTACGCCAATCTGCGCAGTGATCGGCGGGGGCGGGCGGAAACGCCTTAAGCCCTCTGACGGTGACGCGGTTCGGCGCTCGCGGCGGTGCCGCATCGCCCCACCCCCCGTCCCCGATCTGTCACTTGGGATCGACCGGGATACGCCGGGCGGCGAGGGCGAGGGTCGCCAGGCAGCCGATGCCGGCGGCGGCATACCAGCCGAGGATCACCTGGATTTCGCTGTGGCTCATCTGGTCGGCCCCGGCCGCGCCGCCGGCGGCGAGAAAGAGCGTGGCGGCGAAGAGGATGCGGCCGGCGAGGCTCTGGAGCGAGAGATAGGTGGCGCGGCTTTCGTCGGCGAGGAGTGGCTGGATCCGGGCCAGGATGAAAGGCCGCGACAGGGAATCGGGCACCATCCGGAGCATCAGGAGGCCGATGGCGGCCGCGCTGCTGGTCAATGCCAGCGCGCCGCTGAGGGCGATCTGCAGACCGAAGGCCGCAAGCAGGATCGCCGCGAGGCCCAGCCGTTCCCGCAATCGGGGCGCGACGATGCTGGTGCCGACCGAGAGCAGCATCATCAGGGTCGTGACGGCCCCCGAGACCATGGGCGCCTCTGCCGCGAGGCCGATCTGCGAGAGGGCATCGAGGATGAAGGGCTGGCCGAAGACGAAGGGGATGTGGCTGTAGACATACATCAGGAGGCTGAGCGCGAAGATCCAGCCGAGGACCGGATTGCGCAGGGCGGGGCCGAGGGTGGCGATTGCCTCTTTCGTCGTCAGGTCGGGGCTGTCGGCGCGGCGCGGTGGTTCGCGGAAGCGCAGCGTGAGGACGACCATGGCGCAGAAGGCGGCAGCACTTGTGGCGAAGGGCAGCCAGACGGCGGCGCTGTAGAGCAGGCCACCGGTGACGGCCGAGAGGGCGAGGGCGGTGAAGGTGGCGCGCCAGGCGCGCAATTCGTGGCGTTCGACCTCGTCCGCGCGGTCTTCGGCGGCGAGGGATTCGTAGAGAAAGGCGCTGTCGGTGCCGGAGACGAGGGCGGCGCCGAGGCCGAGAAAGCCCTGACCAAGAGCGAAGACCCAGAACGGGCCGCCGATGGCCAGAAGGATCGCACCGGCAAGCATTGCGAGGGCCGAGAGGATGAGGGTCGGCCTGCGCCCAAGGCGGTCGGAGAGGTAGCCCGAAGGAACTTCGAGGATCGTCGTGACGATGTCGTAGACAGCGTAGAGCAGGATGGCCGCGGCGGGTGTCAATGCCTCCTGGAAGTAGAGAAACCAGATCGCCTGCCAGAAGAGCAGGCTCTGGGTCGCCTTGAACCAGGGATAGAGCCGGATGTTGGTGTCGGTGGGCATAGGCTCTGGATCCGGCTCGCGTTCTGCTGGCGAGGTGTCAGCGTTTCACGGCGGGATAGGTGGATGCAAGGGCGGATGATTTCAGAGGCCACGCAGGCGTGAAGATCCGGCGCTGACTTCGCGGGCGCCCGTGCTAGATTTCGCCCCATGCGCATGATCCTTGCAGCCCTTGCCGTTCTGGTCGCCTTGCCCGCCGCGGCGCAGGAGCGGCGGCCAAGCCATTGCATCGCCATGGTTGACGGGCCGGACCAGGTCATGCCAGCAAGCTTCCGGGCGCCGGTGGCGGAAGATACAGTGCGGATCACCTATGTGGATCACGCCATGTTTCTGGTGCAGACCCATGGCGGGTTGTCGGCGGTGACCGATTACAACGGATTTCTCGGTTCGGTCAAGTTCGTGCCCGATGTGGTGACGATGAACCGGGCCCATTCGACCCATTGGACGGCCCTGCCGGATCCGGCGATCCCCCACGTGCTCTGGGGGTGGGAGCCGGAGGGGACGGCGAACCATCACCTCGACCTGGGTGAGATGTTGGTGCGGAACGTGCCGACGGACATCCGTGCCCGCGACGGCAGCCGGACGCTGGAGGCCGACGGCAATTCGATTTTTATCTTCGAAGTGGCGGGGCTTTGCATCGGGCATCTGGGACACCTGCATCACGAGCCGACCGAAGCGGATTACGCGGCGATCGGGCGGCTTGATGTCGTTATGGCGCCGGTCGATGGGGGGCTGACGCTGGATACGGAGACGATGATCCGGGTGCTGACGCGGCTGCGCTCGTCGGTCGTGATCCCGATGCACTGGTTCGGGCGAACCACTCTGGAACGGTTCCTCAGCGGTATGGAGGCGGAGTTCGCCATTGAACGGATTGGTGCGAGCGAGATGACGGTCTCTCTCCGCGATCTGCCGTCGCGGCCCACCGTCCGGGTTCTTGAGCCGAGGTGGCTGAGCGAGGAATGACTTTCACACCTGTTTCGAAGATAGAGCCGGCCCTGCGGAACGCGCTGCCGCGCGCCGCCTTTCGGGAGCTGTCGGCCGCTTACCTGGAAGAACCGCGGGGGCGGTATCACGGGGCGGGCGGGCTGGTATTGGCGCCGACGGATGTGGGGGAGGTGTCGCGTGCCATGCGTTTGGCGGCAGAGGCGCGGGTGGCTGTCGTGCCTTATGGCGGCGGGACGGGGCTGGTTGGGGGGCAGGTTGCGGAGCACGGCGCGCCCTTGATCCTGTCGCTGGAGCGGATGACGGCGATCCGCGAGGTGCTGCCGGGCGAGAATGCGATGATCGTCGAGGCGGGCGCGATCCTGGCGGATGTGCAGGCGGCGGCGCAGGAGGCCGGGCGGCTGTTTCCTTTATCGCTGGCCTCGGAAGGGTCGGCGCGGATCGGGGGGCTTCTGGCGACCAATGCGGGTGGGATCAATACGCTGCGTTACGGGAACGCGCGCGATCAGGTGCTGGGGCTTGAGGCGGTGCTGCCGGACGGGACGGTCTGGAACGGGCTGACGCGGCTTCGGAAGAACAATATGGGCTACGATTTGCGGCATCTGCTGATCGGGGCGGAGGGGACGCTGGGCATCATCACGGCCGCGGCGCTGAAGCTGCAGCCGCGGCCTGCGGCGGAGGGGGCTGCGTTTTTCGTGGTGCCTTCGCCTCAGGCCGCGCTGGACCTGCTCTCGGTCGCGCAGGCGCGCGTCGGCGGCGGGGTCCAGGCGTTTGAGCTGATCGGCCGGATGGGCCTCGATTTCCTCTCTGAGACGATGCCGGAGGTGCGCCAGCCCTTCGGGGAGAAGCCGGACTGGATGGTGCTTGTCGATCTCGGCCTGCCCGCCGGGCAGGAGGCGGACGCGGCGCTGGAGGCGATCTTTGCCGAGGCGCTGGAGGCAGCGCTTGTCAGCGACGGGGTGATTGCCCAGTCAGAGGGACAGCGGGCGGAGTTCTGGGCATTGCGCGAAAGCATTCCCGAGGCGAACCGGCGGATCGGATCGGTGAGTTCGCATGATATCTCGGTGCCGTTGGGGGCGATCCCGGACTTCATCCTGCGCGGGGGGGAGGCGGTCGCAGCGATCGGTGAGTTCCGGATCAACTGCTTCGGGCATGTGGGCGACGGGAACCTGCATTACAACGTTTTCCCGATGCCGGGGCGCAACCGCGCGGATCATGAGAACGAGCGGCCGGCGATCAAGCGGGCGGTGCACGATCTGGTCCACGAAATGGGCGGGTCGGTCAGTGCGGAGCACGGGATCGGGCGGCTGAAGGTCGAGGATCTGGAGCGCTACGGCGATCCGGGCAAGCTTGCCGCGATGCGGGCGATCAAGACGGCGCTGGACCCGGGGGGGATCATGAATCCGGGGGCGGTGTTGAGAGCGATCTAGTAGCTTGCCTTGATCTTTCGACCAGCCCTCGGTCGTTTGCGCGGGCTGGTCGAACCGGGATTTGAGTATTTATGGCCAGATGAAGCGAGGAGCTCTCCTGGCGAAAGGTGCGTTAAGGTTAATGGTTCCTATGATTAACGCGGCTGGGGGAAGTGTTTGGGTGTCCGTGGTCCCTCTGGGAGGTGACCACGGAGCGTTCGGTTCGACGTGCCGGATCCAATGCCGTGAGGGACTGACCCGTGGCCTGGCCGATTCTTAGCCGAGCTCGGCCAGCAGTTCGTCATAAAGGGCACAGGCATCCGCCATGGTGCCGCCTTGCGCGAGGCTTGTCGTCGCTTCCTGCATCCGCGCCGATACCTCCTGCATCTTTGCCGGGTCGCTGGCGGCCAGTTGCTGCATTGCCGACGTCAACTCGGTGGCCTTCTGCTGCATCTCGGCAGCGGTGCACTCCGCTGTCGCTGCGCTGGCAGCGATGGTGGTGAGAGCGACGATAGCGGCGGTGCCAAGTCTTGATGTCATTGGAAAGTGCGTCCTTCTGAAAATAGTCATGATGCCCGCAAACTGCGCGGCTTTGGCAGCTTTTATTCCGAAATCGGAAGCGATTCCAGTGGTTTGATGTCGAGCGGCGCGTTTGTGCCGGTGCCATCAGAACGGCTTGTTCCTCAATCGCCCTCGAATGCACAAAGAGCGTGGACCTGCTGGCCAAGCGCTTCCAGCCTGGAACGGCCACCCAGATCGGGGAGATCGATGACGAAGGCGCAGCCGATGCAGACGCCGCCCAGGCGTTCGATCAGTTTGATCCCGGCCTCTGCCGTGCCTCCCGTCGCCAGAAGGTCATCGACCACGAGAATGCGTTCTCCGGCGTCGATGGCGTCGTCGTGGAGTTCCATGACGGCATGGCCGTATTCGAGCTGGTAGCCCTGCTCGACCGTCTTGCCGGGCAGCTTGCCCTTCTTGCGCACCGGGACGAAGCCAGTGGAGAGCTGGTGGGCGACGGCGCCGCCGAGGATGAAGCCCCGTGCCTCAAGCCCCACAACCTTGTCGATTTCGAGCCCCGCATAGGGGTGGAGGAGCTGGTCGATCGCCATACGGAAGCCGCGCGGATCCGCGAAAAGTGTCGTCACGTCGCGGAACATGATTCCCGGCTTGGGGAAATCCGGGATCGTGCGGATGTAGTCCTGAACGGTGCGGGCCATGGTGTTCACGCGGATCTCCGAAGGGTGGCGGTCATTAGCCCCATGCCGACCAAAGCCGTGCCGCCGAGGCGGGTCATCCAGGTCAGAACGGAGGGCCGCGCGATGGTCGCGCGCAGGCGGTCGGCCAGCAGAGCGTAGGCCAGCGCAATGAGCGCGGCGAGCGCCACAAAGGTGGCGATCAAGATCGCGAATTGGGGGAGGAGTGCCGCCTCGGGCCGGACGAATTGCGGCACGAAGGCGATGAAGAAGGCGATGGATTTCGGGTTGAGGGCGGTCACGGTCGCCGTGTGGGCGAAGATGCGGCGCGGCGCGGTGGCGGGCACGTCCTCGGGCCTTAGCCCATGGGCCGGCGGCTGGCGGAGGAGCTTGATGCCGAGCCAGATCAGGTAGGCGGCGCCGATCCATTTGAGCACCGTGAAGGCGGTGGCCGAGGCCAGGACGAGGGCGCCGAGGCCGGCGAGGGAGGCGCTCATCGCGACCAGGTCGCCGGTCGCGACCCCGAGGGCGGAGGCGGTGGCGACCCGCCGCCCCTGGCTGAGCGAGTAGCTGAGGACAAGCAGGACCGTCGGCCCGGGGATCAACAACAGAAGGGTCGAGGCGGCGACGAAGGCAAGCCAGAGATCGGGGGGCATCGAGGTCTCCTAAAGGACGCGGGCGGCGATGGCATCGAGCCGGGCGAGAAGATCGGGATCCCGCGCCTCGGGCGCCGTCAGGATGGCATGGTCGAGCGCGCGGTCGCAACCATACTCGCACGGGCCGCGGCCCCTCGGCAGGTGGGCGGGCAGGGCCTTGACCAGCGCACGGGCCTTGTCGGCATTTGCGTGGGCCGTCTTCAGGATGTCGGTGATTGAAACAGTGCCGTGATCGGGGTGCCAGCTGTCGTAATCGGTGATCATGGCGATGGTGAGGTAACAGATCTCGACCTCGCGCGCGAGGCGGGCTTCGGGCATCGCCGTCATGCCGATGACGTCGCATCCCAGCGTCTCGCGGTAGAGGCGGCTTTCGGCGAGGGAAGAGAATTGCGGGCCCTCCATGGCAAGGTAGGTGCCGGTGTCGTGGGTCGTGATCCCGGCTGCGCGGGCGGCCTGGCCCACCACCGCGCTGAGGCGGGCGCAGGCGGGATGCGCGAGGCTGACATGGGCGACGCAGCCGGTGCCGAAGAAGCTGGCCGGGCGGCCCTTGGTGCGGTCGATATACTGGTCGACGAGGACGAAATCGCCCGGCGCCATCTCCTCCCGGAACGAGCCGCAGGCGGAGATCGAGACGATATCGGTGACGCCGAGGCGCTTCATCGCGTCGATATTGGCGCGGAAGGGGATCGTGTCGGGCGCATGGACGTGGCCGCGTCCGTGGCGGGGCAGGAAGGCCAGCGGGAGGCCGTCGAGCGTGCCGGTGAGAATGTCGTCGGAAGGCGCGCCCCAGGGGCTGTCGACGCTCTGCCATTCGGCGTCTTCGAGGCCGTCGATCTGGTAGAGGCCGGAGCCGCCGATGATGCCAAGTTTGGTCATTGCGGCCTCCTTCCGATGCGCCGCGGGAAGATCACCATGGGGGGCAAGGGCTGTAAAGTCGTGAGAGCTATGCATCTGACACATGGCAGCTACCCGGCTGGGCGGGTTGCTGGATGGCCGTGGATCGGCGAGACGAAGCGCTGACCTGAGGTGCCCCGGCGCCGGATCGACCCATCAAAGGACATCCTATGGCCCGAGCCATCTTGGCGGCGTTTGCCGACAGAGTTTCTTTTGCCGATATGACCGGTGCACCGGAAGGATTGAGCCTGGGGCGGATCAAGATCGAGCTGCTGTCGGGTCTGACCGTGGCGCTTGCACTTGTGCCCGAGGCGGTTGCGTTTGCGTTCGTTGCGGGCGTTCACCCGCTGGTCGGGCTTTATGCGGCGTTTCTGGTGGGGCTGATCACGGCGCTGATCGGCGGGCGGCCGGGCATGATCTCGGGCGCGACGGGGGCGCTGGCGGTCGTGATGGTGGCGCTCGTGGCGCAGCACGGGGTCGAATATCTTTTTGCGACAGTGATCCTGATGGGGATCCTGCAGATCACGGCGGGCGTGCTTCGCTGGGGGAAGTTCATCCGTCTGGTGCCGCATCCGGTGATGCTGGGCTTCGTGAACGGGCTGGCCATCGTGATCTTCCTCGCGCAGCTCAGCCAGTTTCAGGTCTCAGGCACCGCCGATCCCAGCCATCACGGTCTGCTGCCCGACGGCGATTGGCTGAGTGGGCCCGTCCTGTTCCTGATGCTGGGGCTGACCGCGCTGACGATGGCGATCATCTGGGGGATGCCGAAGGTGACGACCGCGATCCCGGCGCCGCTGGCGGGTATCGGGATCGTCGCAATCCTGGTGATCACGCTGGGGCTGGACGTGCCGCGCGTTGGTGATCTGGCGTCGATCAGCGGCGGTTTTCCGAGCTTCCATGTGCCGTTTGGAACGGGTGAAGGCCTATATGGCGATTTGCTGGCGCCGTTCACGATGGAGACCTTCTGGATCATCCTGCCCTATGCAGTGATCCTGGCCGCGATCGGCTTGATCGAGAGCTTGCTGACGCTGAACCTGGTTGGCGAGATCACTGGCAAGCGCGGCGGGGCGAGCCAGGAATGCATCGCGCAGGGCGTGGCGAACACCGTGACGGGCTTCTTCGGCGGCATGGGCGGTTGCGCGATGATCGGCCAGTCGATGATCAACGTGAAGTCCGGCGGGCGGACGCGGATTGCAGGCGTTGCGGCCGCGCTGTTCCTGCTGGCCTTCATTCTGGTCGCGTCCCCTGTGATCGAGCTGATCCCGTTGGCGGCGCTGGTCGGCGTCATGTTCATGGTGGTGATCGGGACATTCGCGTGGAATTCGCTGAAGATCCTGTTCCGCGTGCCGCGGGCGGATGCCTTCGTCATTGTGCTGGTGACGGCGGTGACGGTGTATGAGGACCTGGCCGTTGCGGTGGTCGTGGGCGTGATCGTCTCGGCCCTGGTCTATGCTTGGGGGAATGCGACGCGGATCTGGGCCAAGACCTACCGGACGCCTGAGGGTGCGAAGGTCTATCAGGTGCAGGGGCCGCTGTTCTTCGGGTCCGCCGAGGGATTTGGCGAGATGTTCGACGTCGCGGGCGACCCGCAACTGGTAATCGTGGATTTCGAGGCGAGCCGGGTGGTTGACCAGTCGGCCTTGCAGGCGATCGAGGCTGTGGCCGGGAAGTACGAGGCGGCTGGGAAAAGGTTGCAGCTCAGGCATCTGAGCCGGGATTGCCACAAGTTGCTGACCCGGGCCGGGCATCTGATGGTCGATAGCGACGATGACCCCGATTACGAGGTGGCCGTCGATTACGGCGTGCGGACCGGGGTCCTCGGCGGGCATTGAGCCTTAGTCGAGCGGCGGTCCGACGAACTCGACGCCGTAGCGCGCTGCGATTTGGGTGATGCGGTCCATGTCGTCCGGCGGATGCAGGTCCTCGGTAGCGATATCAACGAAGAAATTCGCCCCCTCTCCTGGTGTCAACTGAATCAGGACGCGGGAGGTGCCCGGCGCGATGCCCTTGAAGGCGTGGCGCGTGCCGGGCGGGATGACGATGATGTCGCCCGGTTTTCCGGTGATGTCTTTGCCATCGGCATGGAACCGAAGCGCACCATCAAGGACCGTGAACACCTCTGTCTCGGTGTGGTGAATGTGAAGCGGCGGGCCGGCGCCTTCGGGCACCATCTCTTCGAAGATTGCCAAGGTTCCACCTGTCTCGGCGGCGGTGACGCGAAAGAAGCGCTGCAAGCCGAAGGCGTCGTTTGGCTCACCTGATCCGAGCGCGGAGTGGATTGCAGACATGGGCAGGACTCCTTTCTCGATGCGAGATGGCGCCGGCTTGTTCCGAAGCAAGCTGCTTTTCGTCAGGAGTCTTTCGACAGCAGCGCAGAGACCTGTCCGGATTGAAGAGTATCGACACTGTCCTCGATTCGATCCGGCGGCCAGTCCCACCAGGCGAGCCCTTCCAGCGCGGCAATCTCGTCTGGTGAGAAGCGCATGCGGACGACCTTGGCCGGGTTGCCCCTGACGATGGCATAGGACGGGACATGTCCTGAAACCACAGCGCGTGTACCGATGATGGCCCCGTTGCCGATCCGGGCACCGGGGAGAATGGTTGCGCCATGGCCGATCCAGACGTCGTGACCGATGGTCGTGTCGCGTGCGTCGGTCTGATCCATCGCTTCTCGGCTGGTCAGATCGAAGATGGGGAACGGGTAGGTTGTGACGCCGCGCATGTCGTGGTTGGCCGACGATGTGATGATCTCGACCCCGTGGGCGATGGCGCAGAAGCGGCCGATCGTCAGCCGCTCTTTCGAGAAGGGAAAGAGGTAAGGGGCGAGACGGTCGGTGATGCGGGCCGGGTCCTCAGGCGGGTCGAAGACGGACATGTAGGTGTAGTCGCCGACCGTGATCTGCGGATGGTTCGCCGCCGCCGACAGGAAGATCATCCCGCGATGGGGCGCGCCGTTGGGGAAGCGGAACGGATAGATTTCGGTCGGGTCGGGCAGGGGCATGTCAGTCGTCGGGGCGCTGGAGCGAGAAGAGCTCGGTCACGCGGGTGTAGTCGCGATAGCCGAGACGGGCGAGCGGCTGGTAGGTGGTGACATCGAATCGGCCGTCCCTCAGGCAATCATCGTTAAGGTGGATGCCGGTGACCTCGCCGAAGACAACGAAATTGTGCTCTCCGGGCAGTTTGAGGATCTGGGTGAGCATGCATTCGAGGCTCGCAGGGGCGCCCGCGACGCGGGAGCAGGGGATGGTCTCGCACTCCGCGCGTTTCACCTTGGCCAGCTCGAACTCGTCGGTCTCTTTCTCCCACGGGCCGGAGGTCTGGTTCATGATGTCCCGCATCTCGTAGGCGACGGTGTTGATGCAGAAGACGCCGGTGTCGCGGATATTGGCGACGCTGTCCTTGGTGTCGCCGCGGTCGGGCTTGGCCGAGGTGGAGGCGAACATGACCTGGGGGGGCACGTAGGCGACCGCGTTGAAGAAGGAATAGGGCGCGAGGTTCTCGCTGCCGTCGGTGCCACGGGTCGCCACCCAGGCGATGGGGCGGGGCGAGACGACGGCGTTGAACGGGTTGTGCGGCAGGCCGTGGCCGTCTTCGGGGCGGTAGAACATCAGAGTGCTTTCGATCAGGTGTTTTCGCAGACCTAGCAGGTTGTTATCCCGCGTCACCAGTAGGTGACGGAATGCCGATCGAGATTGTTCAGGAACAGGATGCGGATTGGTGGGAGGTCGAGGCACTGTTCGACCTCTGCTTTGCGCCGGGCCGGGAGGCGCTGTCGTCTTATCGTCTTCGCGAGGGTGTCGGGGCGGTGCGGACGCTTTGCCATGTGGCGCGGGAGGACGGGATCTTGGCCGGGGCGATCCGGTTCTGGCCGGTGCGGGTGGGCGATGCGGCGGCGGTGCTGCTGGGGCCTATCGCGGTACACCCGACCCATCAGGGGGAAGGACTGGGCGGGGCCCTGATCCGCGAGGGGCTGGCGGCGGCGCGCGAGGCCGGGTGGGCGCGGGCGCTGCTGGTGGGCGATGCGCCCTATTACGGGCGGTTCGGGTTTCGGCGGCTCGAGGGGGTCGTGATGCCGCCGCCGACCAACCCCGAGCGGGTGCTGGGCGTAGACCTTTGCCCGCCGGGCTGGGCGGGGGTTTCCGGGCCGGTTCGACGCGCGAAAGATTGAAAACTCACGGATGAGTGAGCATTTATAGAGAATGGAAGAGGTCGAGATCCAGCTTCCCAAGCCCGGCCCGGTGCCGATCGACGCCGCGGTCGCCGAAGAGATAGCGGCGCTGGCAGACCGTCAGCGGCGCGCGAATGGCGTGGTGATGAAGGTCATCGTCTTTGCCGGCGGGCAGGTCGAGGACGGGATGAAGCTGCTTCCTGCCAGTGTCCGCAACCAGGTCGAAGCCGCTGCCAGGCGCGCGCTGCAGACAAGCTATGACGCGGCGCAGATCAGCCGGGATCATGCGGCGGTTGCGCGTATCGCCGGGCAGGTCTCCACGGACAGGGCGCATAAGGTTCTTGCCGCAATTTCCGGTGCGCTGGGCGGGATCGGTGGATTGCCGACCGCCCTGGCCGAGCTGCCGGTCGCCACAACGGTGATTTTTCGCGCCGTCCAGGGTGTGGCCGAGGCCCATGGTGAGGATCCGACGGCAGAGGAGACGCGCATCGAGTGTCTGCGGGTCTTTGGCAGCGGCGCGCCGGGGGAGGCCGATGACGGGGTCGATACGAGCTTTGTCGGTGCACGGCTGAGCCTCTCGGGCGCGGCGGTTCATGGGCTGATCTCGCGCGTCGCCCCGAAATTCGCCGCGGTCATCAGCCAGAAACTTGCCAGTCAAGCCGTTCCGGTGTTGGGCGCCGTGGCTGGGGCAGGGATCAACGCGAGCTTCACCAATTACTATGTCGAGCTTGCTCACGTGCATTTCGGCCTGCGTCGGCTGGCCCGGGTGCATGGGGAGGACGCAGTGCTGGAGCGGTTTCATGCCGCCCTTTTGGCCAAGCGCATCCCGTTCAAGGAGATGTAGGGCAGCTTAGCCCACGTTGATGGATTGCAGGAAGGTGAGGAGCCGGTCACGGTCGACCGGCTTCGTCAGAAGCTCCAGCCCGCGTGCGGCGCAGAGCTTGCGGAGATCGCGACTGCGATCGGCCGAGACAATCCGCGCGGGCAATCTGCCGTACTGGTCGCAGATCGCGTCGAAAAGCGCGATCCCGTTCATCCTGGCGCCCAACTGATAGTCGAGCAGCAGGACGTCCGGGGTCAGGTCGATTTCCCGCAAAAGGTCAAGCGCGCCTTCCCCATCCGCGACGTGCAGCACAAGCGCCCCCCAGCTTTCGATCATCAGAGAGGCGGCGCGTGCGAAGGGCTCGTCGTTCTCGACAAGGAGAACAACGAGCCCTTCGCACGACGCCCCTTCGATCAGCGTGGCGCTGGTCTTACCGGAGGGTGCGGAGGTCGCGGTGTGAACCGGCACGGCGACGCTAAAGCAGCTGCCCACCCCTTCCTCCGACCAGAGGCTGAGCGGGTGACCGAGGCTTTCGCAGGCGCGTTCCACGATGGCGAGGCCAAGGCCGAGGCCGCCGGGGCCGGCGGTCTGATTGCCAAGGCGTTTGAACTCCTGGAAGACCGTCTTTTGTTCGGCATCCGGGATCCCCGGCCCGGTATCCCAGACCTCGATTCGGGCGGAGCGCCCCACGCGGCGAACGCCCACGGTCACGCGGCCCTTCTCGGTATAGCGGATGGCATTCGACATCAGATTCTGGACGATCCGGCGCAGGTATCCCGGATCGCTTTCGACGGTCAGGCCGCTGTCGATCACGCGCAGATCCAGACCCTTTGCCGCGGCCACTGGTCCCAACTCGTTGCGCAGCGGTTGAAGGATGGCCGAAAGCGGGGTCGGCCGGATCTCGAACGCCGCCTTCCCGGAATCGAGGCGCGAGATGTTGAGCAGGGCGTCGATGATGTTTTCGACGCTTGTCAGCGCCGTCTCGGCCTTGCCGATGATGTCCAGGGTTTCGGTTTCCTCCGCCCGGTCCGCCAGCGTCGAGACGAAGAGTTTGGCGGCAGATAGCGGCTGCAGCAGGTCGTGGCTCGCCGCGGCGACGAAGCGGGATTTGGAGGCGTTTGCGCGCTCGGCCTCGGCCAGCGCGTCGCCGAGTTCCAGTGTGCGTTCCTCCACCCGGCGCTCCAGCAGCTCGTTCATCTCGAAGAGGGCGTTTGCGGCCTCCCGTTCGGCGGTGACGTCGGTGAAGGAGATGACGAAGCCGCGATCAGGCATTTCCTGCGCGAAGATCGATAGGATCCGGTCGGGTTCGCGGCGCACCTCCAGGGCCAGTGGCTGACGGCCCGAACCGCGGGCCGCCCAGGACAGAAGACCGTCCGCCGTGAACCCGTCGGAGAAGGTGATCCGGTCCGACAGACCGTCGAGCAGCGCGCCGAACGGGGCGCCGAGGACCGGTTCGTCAAGCGGCAGGCCCAGCAGCGTGTCCATCCGCCTGTTCCAGCCGACAAGGTTCCCGCCGCCATCGAAGATGCAGACGCCCTGGTTCAGGTGATCCAATGTCGCGCGCACCATGCGGGCCTGCCGGTCGCGCAGCCGGTCACGTTCCTGCCGTTCGGCGCGCATGATCTCGGTGATGTCGGTCTGCAGGATGACGGTGCCGCCCGTCGCGGTGCGATGTTCGCTGACCTTCAGCCAGCGGTCGAAGATGAGCGAGACATTGAATTCGGCGCTGCGATCCCTGTGGCGGGAAAGGCGGGCAGAGGCCCAGCTGTCGGGCGTCTCGTCTTCGGGAAGGGCCAGGAAACGGCTTGAGCTGACGAGCCGGACATACTCGTCGAAGGACAGCCCCGGCGCGATCTCGTCACCGATATCGAGGAAGTCGCGGCAGAAGCGGCTGTTGGCGAGGACGAGGTGATCCTCTGCATCGAAGAGGGCAAAGCCCTCGCGGACGGTCTCGATGGCTTCGGACAGGTTTGAGCGGGCCGCCTGAGCCTCGGCATTGGCGCTTGCAAGGCGGGCGTTGGAATCCTGAAGGAGATCAAGCGTGCGCTCAAGGTCGCGGGTGCGTTCCTTGACCTGCGCTTCGAGGAGAGCGGCGCGTTCGAACTGCGCGTAGGCAAGGCCCGCCTCGTCGGTCTTCTGTTCCACCTTGCGCATCAGCGCTTCGGTGATGCGGATCAGCCGCTCGTTCTGCCGCTCCAGCGGTTCGTCTGGGTTCAGGAAGGTCACGTTCCGCCCTTCGGCGGGGGATAAAGGGCGACACCGGTCATGGTATGATTGATATGCAGCGGCCCGATCTGTTCGCCATAGGTCGAAAAGCCGCGCACGCCGTGGCGGGCAAGCAGGCGCGAGATGTCACGCTTGGACTGGCGCTGCTCGGCCTCCATCCGGCGCAGCAGGCAATCGCAGGCGAGGATCGAGGCGGGCTGGCCCGGCTGGCTGAGGCGCCTGAGCGCGCGGTCTAGATGGGTCGCGATGTCGTCGGGTTCGGCGACGGAGAGGACCATTCCTTCATCGATGGCGGAAAAGAAGATCAGTTCCCCGTCGTCCGTCACCCGCTGGATCGCGCGGACATGGTGACTGCCCCCGATGCGGACGACGACCGGATGGGCGGCAAAGGCGAAGGGGCCGAGATCGTCGGGGTCGAGCCCGGTGATACGGGCATATTCCCGCGCCGCCGGTTCGGCGTTGATTGTCTTGACGAGGCGGCGCACGGGATCCGCTTCCGTCACGACCATCCTCTGGTCGGTTGGTCGGAGGTGGTCGATGGAGAACACCTCAAGATCGCAGGAGGTGCGAATCAGGCAGAGGGCCGCGCCGTCCGAGAAGGCCGCGCCATCCAGCGCGATCCGGGTGCGGCCGAAGGCGGTGCCGTCGCCCGCCGAGCCACCGAAGAGCGGTGTTGCGGCCAGCGCGGGCGACAGGGCCGCGACCAGCGCATCCTCGCGGGTCGACAGACCGTCGACCATCAGGAAGGCAAAACTGCGCTCCATATCAGGGCTCGCCTGGGCGAGCGTCACCTGTTCGGCGATGACGCGGTCGATCAGGGCGCTTTCGTCGAGCCGGGTGAGATCCCGAATGGCGATGCAGGCGGTGGAAAAGATCTCTGCCGGGAAGCCGGTCGCGATGATCTGCCCGTCGGCATAGCCGGATGCGCCGAGCTCTCCGGCGGTGGTGCAGGCGGCGACGGGGGTGTCAGGCCAATACCGCGTTGCTTCGGCGGCAAGGCGGTCGAACGGAGCGTCGGGACTGATAAAGAGGACGATCAGCGCAAAGGGTCCGCTGCCCAGCCCCGATGCGATGTCCGAAAGCGGATCGGGCGTGTCGATCCCCGTTTCGGCATGGCACAGCGGCGCGGCGCGGTCCGACGTGTCCTCGCTTGCGAGGATGTCGCGTCCGTCCATCAGCGTACTTTCCGTAATCTCCCTGAGATCAAATTAGGAGATTCAGTCGGATTTTGGCAAGACGTTCGCGAATTTGGCTTCCTGGGCGACCAGAACGGCCTGGGTGCGCGACTGGACGCAGAGCTTGCGCATGATCGCTGTGACATGCGCCTTGACCGTCGTTTCCGCGATGGACAGGTCATAGGCGATCTGCTTGTTCAGCTTGCCTTCGCAGATGAGTTGCAGGATGCGGCCCTGCTGGTTGGTGAGCGAGGCAAGGCGCGTCAGGGTGTCGGCCGTCGTGTCGCCGCCTTCGGGTTCGACGAAGCCAGGTGGGCGGTAGGTCTCACCCTTTGCGATCGCATCAAGCGCGTCGCGGAAGACAGAGCGGGGGCTATGTTTTGGGACGAACCCGGCGGCCCCGCCTTTGAGCGCGCCGGCCACGATGGCGTTGTCGGCCATGGAGGAGACCACGATGACTGGCGTGTCCTTGGCCCGTGTCTTGAGCCGGACAAGCCCGTCGAGCCCGCTGACATCGGGCAGGTTAAGGTCAAGGACGATCAGATGAGGATCTGGCCGTTCCTCAAGAAACGCGAGGGCCGCTTCCAGCCGGTCGGCCGTTTCGATGCCGGTGAAGGAGCCAATCGATTTCAGCGTGAGTTCGAGCGCGTCGCAGAAGAGGGGGTGATCGTCAACGACGAGGGCCCAGCCTTTCGGCGCGATCTGAGGACTTGTTTGAGATACCGATACAGTCACCATGGTTGAAGTCTAAAGGGACCGTTCAATCGGCGCACTTGCCAAATGGTCTTAGCATAGGACTGGAACGGCGCTCCCGCTGCGCGGCGCTCGGCCCGTTCGCAAGCGAGATCGTCCACTGGACGGTTTCCGGGTAGCCTGGTCACTCCTGCCCACCGTCCCACAAAAAAGAGGCGCCTTCCGAAGGCGCCTCTTTCCGGGATTTCAGTTGGCTCAGTCAGCCGATGCCAGCTCCGCCGGGAGCCGGAAGGTCCAGAGCATGCCGCCCTGGTTGAGGTAGTTGACCTTGTTGGCCACCTCGCCGCCCCAGAGCGGAACCGCGCCGCCCCAGCCGGAGATGACCGAGACATATTGCTCGCCGTCCTGTTCCCAGGTCACGGGCTGGCCGACGATGCCGGAGCCGGTCTGGAAGGACCACAGTTCTTCCCCCGTTTCGTCGTCGAAGGCCATGAACTTGCCTTCAGGCGTGCCGGTGAAGACCAGACCGCCCGCGGTCGTCATGACACCGGCCCAAAGCGGGGCGTCGTTCTGGTACTCCCAGACGAGTTCGCCCGTGTCCGGATCGATCGCCTTGAGAGAGCCGATGTGGTCCTCGTAGTTCGGCTTGATGGTAAAGCCCGCGCCCAGATAGGCCGCGCCCTGCTTGTAGGTGATCGGCTCGTTCCAGATATCCATGCCCCATTCGTTGGACGGGACGTAGAAGTTGCCGGTTCGCTGGGAGAAGGCCATCGGCATCCAGTTCTTGCCGCCGAGGAAGCCGGGCGAGGCGAAGACCACGTCGCCTTTCTGGCCATCCGCTGCTGCCGAGGGATCGCCGGGGCGGTTGTCCTCGATGAAGATCGGACGCCCGGTCTCGTCGATGCCTTCGGCCCAGGTGATGTCCTTGACGAAGGGCACGGCAGAGATGAACGCGCCGTCTTCGCGGTTGAGCACGTAGAAAAAGCCGTTCCGGTCGGCGGTGGCGAAGCGGGCGTTCCCCTCGCGGTCCGTATAGGAGACGACTTCGTTCACGCCGTCATAGTCCCAGCCTTCGCGCGGTGTCGTCTGGTAGTGCCACTTGATCTCACCATTCGCCGGATCGATGCCGAGCCGCGAGGAGGCATAGAGCGCGTCGCCCATCAGGTCGTCGCTTTCCGTGCCGCCGCCACGCAGCCACGAGTTCCAGGGCGCCGGGTTGCCGGTGCCGAAGACAAGCGTGTCGGTATCCGCGTCGTAAGACCCGCCGAGCCAGGTCGCCCCGCCGCCGGTCTTCCACATGTCGCCGGGCCAGGACGCGTTGAGCGTGCCGGTCATGGTGCTTTCTTCACCGTTGAGCGTGCCCATATGACCTTCGATCACGGGACGTTCCCAGACGAGATCGCCGGTTTCAGCATCCCGGGCCTGTACGGAACCGACGACGCCGAATTCACCGCCAGAATTGCCGGTGATGACGAGCCCGTTCACGATCAGAGGAGCGGCCGTATAGCTGTAGCCCGCCTTGTAATCGGCGATCTGGTCGCGCCAGACCACGTCGCCCGTCTTGGCGTCGAGCGCGACGATCCGGGCATCGAGCGTGCCGAAATAGACCTTGTCGCCATAAATGGCGGCCCCCCGGTTCACCACGTCACAGCAGGGCAGGATGCCTTCGGGCAGACGCGCATCGTACTGCCAGATTTCCTCGCCCGTCATGGCGTCGATCGCGTAGAGGCGGCTGTATGACCCGGTGATATACATGATCCCGTCATGGATCAGCGGCTGCGTCTCCTGCCCGCGCTGCTTTTCCCCGCCCAGCGAGAACGCCCAGGCCGGGACCAGCTTGTCGACGTTTTCGCGGTTGAGCGTATCGAGCGGCGAATACCGCTGCAGGTGCCGACCCATCCCGTTGGTGAGCACGTTTTCCGGTGTCGCCTGGTCGTTGGCGAGGTCTTCTTCGGTCACCTGGGCGTGGGCCATGCCTGTGGCCAGAAGCCCCGCCGTCGCGGCGAGAATAAAGCGGTTCATGTCAATCCTCCCTGAGCCGTCCTTACAGGCCGCGCGCCGAACCGGGGCGCGCTGGGCCCCTTCGGTTAGTATCGGACGAGGGGGCGGGGCGCAGGTATTGAACAATGGTCTTACGACCCCGCGGGGGCTTGACAGGTCGGGATTGCCCTTCGCCTGATGGCGGGCGGGAGGACAACATGCGACGGTCAACGCTGGCGATGACGCTGCTGGTTGCCGCTCAGGCGGGTCATGCGGAAGACGTCCGGACCGCGTGGCTTGAAAGTCTGGCGGGAGAACGGATCGAAGTCGCGCGGACCACGTTCGACGGTAGCGGCTACGAGATCGACTGGGTCGAGGCGCCGTTTGCCGATCACTTCCTGTCGATGCGACCGTTCCGCTGCATCGAGGGGCCGGAAAAGCACTGGTGCCACGTGCCTTACCCCTATGAGATCCGGCGCGACATCGGCGAGGATCTGATCGACCTCGAATACGACTTCCTCTTCATCTGGAAGGGTGCGGCCGAGTACGGGATCGATACCTGGAACGGCGTCTATTACCGACTGGAGGACGAGGGTGAGCGCCTGATTGGCCGGTTGCACGAGATCGACATGAACGTGATCTCGGCTCCGCCGCCGGAAGGCGATCTGCGGCCGGTGCGCGAGATGGATCTGGAGCGTGGCGATCCCGAGGGGCATTGGCTGCCGCGGCTCGTGATAGAATGACGCCGATTGGTCTTTGGTCGCATTTGAGCGGGCGCTGGCGCTGCTAGGTTGAAGGCCAAGCCAAACGGGAGGATCAGATGGGCTTTTTCGGCAGACTGGCCGCTGCGGCGGTGGTTTCTCTCAGCGCGGTCGCGGTATCGGCAGAGACGCCGGTGCTGCGCGCGTCGGTTCTTGAGTTCGGCACGGTGAACTGGGAGCTCGACACGATCGGGCATTACGGGCTCGACGCCGACCACGGGTTCGACCTGCAGGTGCAGGGCGTGGCCGGTGGATCGGCGGCGCAGGTCGCCTTTCAGGGTGGCGAGGCGGACGTGATCGTGTCCGACTGGCTTTGGGTCGCGCGGCAGCGGGCAGCGGGGAAGGATTATGTCTTTATCCCCTATTCCAAGGCGGTGGGTGGCGTGATAGTCGCGGGCGACAGCGACATCGGCAGCATTACGGACCTGGCCGGTGAGAAGATCGGGATCGCAGGCGGGCCGCTCGACAAGAGCTGGCTGATCCTGCAAGCCTATGCGGCGCAACAGGGGCTGGACCTTGCCGGAGAGACCGAGCAGGTCTACGGCGCGCCGCCGCTGATCTTCAAGACCGCGCTTGATGGCGATATCGCAGGCGCCATCAACTATTGGCACTTCATGGCGAAGATGGAAGCGGCCGGGATGCGCCGCCTGATCTCGGTCGCCGAGGCGGCCGAGGCGCTGGGGCTGGATCCCGATACGCCGCTTCTGGGTTACGTAGTGAAGGGCGAGCTGTTGGAGGCGCAGCCAGATCTGGTGCGCGGATTGGCCGATGCATCGCGGGCCGCGAAGGATCTTCTGGCCGAAGATGACGCGGCGTGGGACCGGCTGCGGCCGCGGATGCGGGTCGACAACGATACCCAGTTCGAGGCGTTGAAGGCGGGCTTCCGGGAAGGCATCCCGGAGGCGGGTCCGGTCGATGAGGCCGCCGCGGCGCGGATGCTGGAACTGATGGTCGACCTCGGCGGGCCGGAGCTTTTGGGCGAGGCGACAACTCTGCCCGAAGGCACCTTCCTGCAACCGGCGAGCTGACCGCGATGCTGCGGGCCATCGACGGAGGCGCCGCAGGCCCGCCCGTCCTGACGCTTGCGCTGACGGCGATGTCGTTCGGCGGCGGGCCCGTGCTTGGTCCCATCGACATCAGGCTGAAACCGGCAGAGACGCTGGCCCTTGTCGGGCCGTCGGGGATCGGCAAGACGACGCTTTTGCGGATCATGGCGGGGCTGGAGGCCCGGTTTTCCGGAACGCTGGCGGCGACCGAGCGGCGGGCCTTCGTGTTTCAGGAGCCGACGCTGCTGCCCTGGCGTAGCCTGATTGACAATCTGCGTGTTACAACCGGGGTCGGTGTCGATGCGGCTGAGGCGGCGTTGGCCGAGGTCGGCTTGGCGGGGCGGGGCGGGGACTTTCCCGGCCAGCTTTCGCTTGGCCAGCGGCGGCGCCTCTCACTCGCCCGGGCGTTCGCGGCCGCCCCGGAGCTGTTGTTGATGGATGAACCCTTCGTGTCGCTCGACCCGGACCTGGCGGACGAGATGATGGCGCTGTTCGAACGTCTGCGCGCGTCCCGGCGGGTCGCAACCGTTCTGGTCACCCATGTGGAGGCCGAGGCGGAACGTCTGGCCGACCGCATCGCGGTTCTGGGTGGGTCGCCCGCGCGCATCGTGGAAGAGCGTCAGAAGAGGGGCGCGTATTTCCAGTTGTCGGCGTCGGGCGTGACCTCTTCGGGGTCATAGTCGGCGGCGACCATGCGCCGGGCGATCGGAAGGCCTGTGGCTGCCGCCTCGTCGATCAGGGCGCGGCCCGCCTCTTCGTCCTTCTGCACCCCGTGGCCCCGGATCAGCGCGAGGCCGTAGTTGAACTTACCCACCGGATCGCCAAGCTCTGCCGCCTTGCGGTCCCACTCGGCGGCCGCGTCCGGGTCGTACGCTCCGGCAAGGCCGTTGTTGTCGAGCTGGCTGAGCCAGGTCATCGTGCCGGTCCAGCCATCCTCGGCGCAGGCTTCGAAGATCTTCCGGGCGGTTTCGTGATCGCCCGACTTGGTCATCATGTAGCCTGATGCGCACATCATCATCGAGGTCTCGCCGCGTTCGGCGGCGGTCAGGTTGTTCTGCCACGTCATCTCGTCAGGATTCAGGGTGCCGAATTCGTCGGTTTCAGCCGAGAGTGGCATGGCGAGAAGGGCGAGCGGAAGGACGAGTGTTTTCATCATCTGGCGGACATAGCACGGATTGCGCCGATTTTCGACGCCGCCATGGTCGTAGGCTCAGGTCTTGCGGCGCATGGTGCCGCGGGCCGGGTCGTAGCCCCAGAGGGCGGCCGCGGTGAAGAGCGCCGTGGCGAGCATCGTCCAGCCCAAGGCGGGCAGGTTGAGGTCGACATAGAGCGCGAAGCGGATGAGCTCGACGGCGTGGGTGAAAGGGTTCGCGGCGCAGATGTCATGCAACAGCTCGCTTGATTCCGCCATCTTCCAGAGGGGGTAGAGGGCGGAGGAGAGGAAGAACATCGGGAAGATCACGAAGTTCATCACACCGGCGAAGTTTTCCAGCTGCTTGATGAAAGAGGAGAGAAGGAGGCCAAGGGCGCCAAGCATGAGCCCGGCGACGAGAAGGGCTGGAAGGACCGTGACGTAGCCCCAGGCGGGCAGAGTGATGCCGAAAAGGGCGGCGATGGCGAGGAAGGCGTAGACCTGCAGGATGGAGATCGCGGTCGAGCCGATGAGCTTGGAGAAGAGGAGCCACCAGCGCGGTTGCGGGCTGGTCAGCAGGAGCCGCATCGAGCCCATCTCGCGGTCGTAGACGAGACTGAGGGAGGATTGCATCCCGTTGAAAAGAAGGATCATCCCGCAGAGCCCGGGGACGATGTAGGTCTCGTAGGTGATGTAGGTCTGGTAGGGCGGGATGATCGACAGGCCGAGCGCGGCGCGGAAGCCCGCGGCGAAGACAAGCAGCCAGACGAGGGGGCGGACGAGGGCGGCGAGGAAGCGTTCGCGCTGGTGGACGAAGCGGAGCGCCTCGCGGGCGATGATGGCGATGAGGGAGGCGATCATGGCGCGGCGGCGAGCGCCCGCGCGCCTTCGGCGCGGCGCCCGCCCGCCCAGCCGCGCGGGCCTCCGGCGGGAGGACTTTGTGCCAGATGAAGGGGGACGGTCATGCGGCTTCCGTCAGGGTGAGGAAGCGATCGGCAAGGGGAGTGGGGCCGGTGATGTCGGCGGCGATGCCGTCGGCCCGGATCCGGCCCTGGTGGAGGATGACAAGGCGGTCGGTGGGGCCCACCTCGTCGGTCAGGTGGGTGGCCCAAAGCGTGGTGAGGTGGTTTTCTGCCGTGATTTCATGGACATGGGCCGTGATCGACTGGCGGGTGGCGGCGTCGAGGCCGACGGTCGGTTCGTCGAGGAGCAGGACCTTGGGGTCGTGGAGGAGGGTGCGGGCGATCTCGGTCCGGCGGCGGTGACCGCCGTTGAGGGCACGGACCTTTTCGCTTGCGCGGTCGCGCATGGCGAGGCGGTCGAGGGCGGCGTCGATGCGGGTTGCGGCGTCGCGGCCAGCGAGGCCGTGGAGGGCGGCGAAGTAGCGGAGGTTCTGGGCGACGGTGAGGTCGAGGTCGAGGGTCGGCTGCTGGAAGACCACGCCCATGCTGGCGAGCGCTTTTCTGGGGGATTTCAGAAGGTTGTGGCCCGCGACCTCGATCCGGCCCTGGCGGGTGGTGATCAGTCGTGTGAGGAGCGCGAAGAGCGTGGATTTGCCCGCGCCGTTCGGGCCGAGGAGGGCACAGAACTGACCCGGCTCGACGGTGAACGAGACGTCTTTCAGCGCCTCCTTGCGCCCGTAGGAGAACGAGACGCTATCGACGATCAGCCCGTTATTCGATTGTGATTTCAAGACGTTGAGTTTCTCCTGTCGAGCCTGGGACGCGGAGAGTATAGCGGCCGGGCTTGATGGCGAGGAAGCCTATTTCCATTACGCCCGCCTCGTCGAATTCGACGCTGTCGAGGCCGAGGGGGCGGATCTCGAGGCCCTCGATGACGATCTCGTCGATCCAGATCGCGCGGAAGAACTCCGCGCCCACGAGGGCAAGCTCCTGGGAGCCGTCTGCTTCGATCTCGATTTCGTAGTAAGTGCCTGATTTCAAAGACAAAGGGGCGTCAGAGAGCGGCATGCCGGCGCTGAGGGTGATGGGGGGCAGATCCTCTTTGTTGGAGGCCGAAAGGATGCCTGCGAGGCCGAAGCCTGCATCGCTGTCGGCAAAGGCGGGGCCTGCGGTGAGGGCGGCTGTGAGGGCAAAAGCGGTTAACCTGTTCATGGTTCGGTCCTTATCTGGCCGGGCTGCATCCGGGCGGCAACTGGTCGGCATCGTGTCGGAGTAATTCAATCGTTAAACATTACTCTGTGGGCCGGAAGGCGGCGCCCCAGGGGAAGCGGCCGACCTTGATCGTCTTGATCGGTTCGCGGCGCTCCACGTCGATCACGGTGACGTCCCCGGAGACGCCGTTCGTGGTGAAGAGAAGCGAGCGGTCGGCGTTGAAATCCATGTGCCACACGCGGCGGCCGACGAGGAGGTAATCCTCGACCTCGTAGGTGTCGGCATTGACCACGGCGACGTGGTTCGAGGGGCCGAGGGCGACGAAGGCGTGGGTGTCGTCATTGGTGAATTCGAAGCCCACGGGCTGGACGCGGTCGGGGTGGATGCCCTGGACCTCGAAGGCGATCTTGGCCTTTTCCGCCTGGGTTTCGACGTCGAAGACGGTGATCGTGCCGCCGATTTCCGACGACACCCAGAGCTCTGTCCCCTCTTTCACGAACTCCGCGTGGCGGGGGCGGGTATCGACGAGGGTGTTGGCGAAGAGCTCTTCCGTCTCGGTATCGATCCAGTGGGCCATGTTGGTGGTCTCGCTGGTCGTGATCGCGATCCTGCCGTCGGGAGAGACCGCCATGCCTTCGGGTTCGATGCCCACGTCGATCTGGGCGATGACCTGACGGGTTTCGGTATCGACGACGGTGGTGATCGCGTCATCCTCGTTCGCGATGTAGAGGCGGCGGTTGTCGGGATGGAGGACGAATTGTTCGGGGTCTTCGCCCGAAGGCAGGTCGTGCAGGATCTCGCCCGTGTCCGGGTCCATCACCTGCACCGCATCGCTGTCGGAGGCGCAGATATAGACGACGGAATAATCCTTGGCGAAGGTGATGCCGCGGGGGCGTTCGCCCGTGTCGATCGTGCGCACGACCTCGAGCGTCTCAACGTCGATCACGCTGATCGTGTCGTCCTTTTCGTTGGTCACCCAGATTTCATCGGCCATGGCCGGGGTGGCGAGGACGAGGGCGGCGAGGAGGGATTTCATGATCGGGCTTTCAGTCAGGTGGCGGGGTCGGGTTCGAGTATTTTTGGCCAGATGAAGGGGAGGGGTGGGCTCTGGGCCGGAGACGGGCGCGTTAAGGTTGATCGGCGTTAAGGTTAACGCGCGGTTGGGAGGACGCGTGTCGGTTGGACGGGTATCCGTATCGGGTCGTGCGCCGTCCGTGTAGGGCCGGACGGTATGGTCCATTCGATGCGTTGTGGAGTTGCGGAACTTGGATGCCGGCAGGAGGGGGTCAGAGGTGTCTCGGCAGATGTGGTTGGGGCAGATCATCTCGCGGCCTCGAACGCCGCGCAGCCGCTTTCCGGTGCGTCGAGGCCGAGCGTGTCGAGCTCGGTGCGCTGGTGCAGGAAGCCGTCGAGCGGGGCCTGGGCGACGAGGGCGCGGGCGTGGATGAGCGGGATCGGCTGGCGGAGCTGGCCGTTCCAGGTGCGGAAGGTCAGCGGGCGGCCCTTGAAGCCCGCGAGTTCAAACTCGTCGCCCAGCAGGTAGGCGCGCAGGGTTGCGGCGTCTGCGGCGCTTGTGCGGGTCACGGCCTCTCCGATAGCCCGCACGGCGGCCCAGGCGGCGTAGTCTTCGGGGGCCATGTCGCGGCCGGCGGCTTCGGTAAAGCGGGACTGGAGCTGGGCCGCGCCCCATTGTTCGACGACCGGGGCCCAGGCTTCGGCCTGCAGCCCTTCGGAGCCCGCGACGGGGCGGGGGCGCCAGGTGTTGTAGAGGATGTAGCGGCCGAAATCGTGCGCCTCGTCGGCGACGATCAGGGCGTCGTACTCGCCGAGGTCCTGGGTGAAGAGCGGCACCTCCTGCGCGGCGTTCCGGCGCATGTCGGCATCGAAGGCCCAGGTTTTTTCGGCCTCGAGGCCCAGGCCGAATTTGGTGAGGCTGGTGCGCATGGCGGCCGCGAAGGCCTCGTCGGCCTGCTGTTCGCCCGCGATCAGGGCGAGCGTGTCCCAGCGTTTGGTGACGAAGAACTGCGCGAGCGCATCGGTGCGCATGGCGAGCGACGGCATGGTGTGAAGGACGTTCGCGCGGCACTCGGGCCCGCGCAGGGCCATGTCGGGGGCGGTCGCGTTGAAGAGGAGCGCGCCGTCGGCCTCGGGCAGGTCGGCAATGGTGCGCAGCGCCTCGGCGGGCGCATCGAGGACGATGAGATCGGTTTCCGCAAGCGCGGCGCGGGCGGCGTCGGTCGGGTCTTGGGCTTCGGGTACGGTGGTTTCGGTGAGCGTGTAGCTCTGGCCCAGGAACCGGCCGGTCGTGGTGTTGTCGTCCAGGCCGACACGCGCACCGGCAAGGCCCAGATCCTCGGGGATCGGGTCGAGGTTCGACAGCGTCGGAGGCTTCGCCGTCTCGACGCGCAGGTAGTGGATCGTGATATCCAAATCGGCACTTGCCGCACTCGTCAGGCACAGGGCGGCTGTCGCGGCCGCGATGGTCTGGCGCATGTGATCCTCCCTTGACGTTCACGGTAACCTGCGGGGCGGCGGGCGCGAGTCCGACCTTGGTCTGAGCGGGATCGCGCGTTTTCCGGACTTTGGTCCAATACCCGGGCGGGCGGCGGTCGCTTAGGCAGGGGAAATCTGATCGAGGGAGGATCGCATGGCCGTTTCGCCGTTTCGTTTTGCCGCCTGGGCCGTGATGGCCGGGATGGCCAGTGGGGCCTTTGCCGCCGGGCCGCCCGTGACGCCGCAGGCGGTCGATACGACCGGGCTGCCGGAGCTGGGCGACGAGTGGTTGATCGAGAACCCCTACCGGGCCGAGACGGCGGGTGAGGATGTCTGGGAGCGGGCGATCGAGATCGGCGCGTCGGGCTACAACCAGAATTGCGCGCGGTGCCACGGGATCGAAGGGGTCTCGGGCGGGCTCGCGCCGGATCTGCGGTTTCTCGAGGCCGAGGAATATGGCGACGAGTGGTATGCCGAGCGGTTCGTGAACGGGTACACTCAGGGCGGCGTGACGAAGATGCCGGAATTCGGGGACCTGCTGGGGCAGGAGGCGGCCTGGGCGATCCGGACCTATATCGAGACGCGGCCCGATGATCAGGCGATTGCCGACAACACCGATGCGCTGAAGGCGTTGCGGGACCAGATGGCGGAGGCTTCGGAGACGGATGCGGAGGCCGTGCGCGGCGAATTGATCGAGATCGCCGAGGGGATCGAGACGCTGTCCGGCGCACCGATCGCGGATTCAATTGCGCGGCGGGCGGCGCTGGTGATCGACGGTTCGCCGGAAGGCTTCAAAGAGGCGGCCGAGACGCTGACGATCGGATTGTCGGCCGCGCAATAACGCCCTTGCGGAGCGGGTTTGCGCTGGCATGATGGCGGCATGATCGGGGGTCTTTCACGAGCTTTGTGTCTGGCGGTCGCGCTGCCATCGGTGGCGCTGGCCGAGGATCCTTGCGCGGATTGGGTGCCGCAGCCGAAGCCGCAGAATGCCAGCCGCGATATCGTGGGCCAGGAACTGGACGTGATCCAGGAGCGGGGGTTCATGTCCTTCGCCGTCTACGAGGATTTCCCGCCCTACAGCTATGAGGAGAAGGGCCAGCCTACCGGGATCGATATCGAGATCGCGCGGATCATCGCCGAGGATCTGGGCGTCGAGGCGCGGTTCAACTTCGTGGCGGCGGGCGAAAACCTGGATGCCGATCTGCGCAACAACATCTGGCAGGGGCCGATCATCGGCGGGGCCGTATCGAACGTGATGATGCGGGTGCCCTATGACAGCGCCTTCACCTGCCGGGTGGAGCAGGTCGTGTTCACCGGGCAATACATGACCGAGTCGCTGGCCATCGCCTATGACACTCGCGCCTATCCCGAGACGCCGCCTGTGCCGCTCTATTTCCGGTTCGATCCGGTGGCGGTGCAGAACGACTCGATTGCGGACTTCTATCTATCGAACCTCGCAGGCGGGCAGCTGGCGCCGAATATCCGGCGCTTCCCGACGATGGCGGGGGCCATGGCGGCGCTCGATCAGGGCGCGGTGAAGGCAGTGATGGGACCGCGAAGCCAGGTTGAGTTCTGGGACATCCCGTTCGTGGAGGTGCACGAGCCGCCGCTGCCGGGGCTGGCGAAGTCGTCATGGACGCTGGGGGTGGGGGTGAACTTCCGCTACCGGCCGCTGGCTTATTCGGTGGATGATGCCGTGCGGTATGCGCTGGAGGACGGGCGGATCCCGGCGATCTTCGAGGCGTACGGGGTGACGTTCCGGGAGCCGGAGAGATGATGCTTAAAGAACTTCGCTTCACATCACTGTCCCGCCCGGCGTTTACGCCGGGCAGCGCCCGACCCGCCCCCCACGGGGCGGGCGCTTCTGCGACACCAATAAAGAGCACGACCCTCGGATCAGTCGGCGAAGTCGAACTTAGCTCAGGGCCGCCCCGTCGGGTCGGGCGCTGCCCTTGTTTCTATGCGGTGCCGGAGACTGCGCGACAGGATCCTAGGCCCTTGGTCGCATATGCGGCCCAACCGGGGCGCTTTAGCGTGACACAGACAAAGGAGGCATCGACTCGATGCATATGAGCGACAGCCAGACCATCGCCGCCGACCGGGAAACCGTGTGGGCCGCTCTCCTTGATCCTGAGGTGCTGAAGGATTGCGTTCCGGGCTGCCAGGAGATGGCCGGCTCTCCCCAGGAGGGGTTCGAGGCGGTCGTCGTCCAGAAGGTCGGACCCGTCAAGGCGACGTTCAAGGGCGCCGTGACGCTTGAGGACATGAACCAGCCCGACAGCCTGACGATCAGTGGTGAGGGCAAAGGCGGTGCGGCCGGGTTCGCCAAGGGTGGCGCGAAGGTGCGGCTGGAGGAGGTCGAGGGCGGGACGGAGCTGCACTATGACGTCGACGCGAAGGTGGGCGGCAAGCTCGCCCAGCTTGGCAGTCGGGTGATCGACGGGTTCGCCAAGAAGATGGCCGATCAGTTCTTCACCAATTTCAAGGACCGGGTCGAAGGGCCGCAAGAGCCCGCCGAAGACCAGGTTGCCGCCGCCGAAGACGGGGCGGACGAGCCGAAGAAGAAAGGCTGGCTGGGCAAGCTCGTCGGAAGCTGAGGCCCGCCAGGAAAGACAAGAACGCGAGGGGAGGATTTGCATGACGCGCGTTTCGATGAAGGTGAACGGAAAGGACGTGGCGGGTGAGGTCGAGGGCCGCACGCTGCTTGTCGATTTCCTGCGCGAGGATCTGCGGCTGACCGGCACCCATGTGGGCTGCGACACGTCGCAATGCGGCGCCTGCGTGGTTCATATCGACGGCCAGCCGGTGAAGGCCTGCACGATCTTCGCGATGGAGGTCGAAGGGGCCGACATCACGACGATCGAGGGGATGGCCAACGAGGACGGCACGCTGGGCGTGATCCAGCAGGCGTTCCAAGACCATCACGGGCTGCAATGCGGGTTCTGCACCCCGGGCATGGTGATGGCGGGTGCGGCGCTGCTGAAGGAAAACCCGAAGCCGACCGAGAAAGAGGTGCGCCAGTATCTGGAAGGCAACATCTGCCGCTGCACCGGCTACCACAATATCGTCAAGGCGATCATGGCGGCGAGCGGTCAGCAGGTCGATCCGCCGGCGATGGCCGCCGAGTAACGTTCCGGCGCCTGCAAGAGGAGGCGGGCGCCGGATTTGAGTATTTTTTGCCAGATGAAGGGGAGGGGGCAATGCCCCTGGCCCTTCGACAGGGAGGACGGACATGCCGAAAGATTCCGGGATCGGGGCCCCTCAGAAGCGGCGCGAGGACGTGCGGTTTCTGACCGGGAAGGGGCGTTATACCGACGACATCAACGTGCACGGGCAGCTTTACGTGCATTTCCTGCGCTCGGACATGGCGCATGGCACCATCAATGCGGTGAACACTGCCGAGGCCGAGAACATGCCGGGCGTCGTGCGCGTCTTTACCGGCAAGGATTTCGAAGGGGTCGGCAGCATCCCCTGCGGCTGGCTGATCACGGACCGCTTCGGCGAGCCGATGCAGGAGCCGCCGCATCCGGTGCTGGCCCAGGGCAAGGTGCGCCATGTGGGCGACCCGATCGCCGCCGTGGTGGCCGAGACCTATGCCCAGGCCCGCGACGCGGCCGAGGCGATCGAGCTGGATATCTCGGAACTGCCGGTCGTCGTCGACATGAAGGCGGCGCTTAAGGACGGCGCGACCAAGGTTCACGACGATCTGAAGAACAACCTCTGCTACGATTGGGGCTTCGTCGAAGAGAACCGCGATGCGGTGGCCAAGGCCATGGACGAGGCGGCCCATGTCACCACGCTGGAGCTGGTGAACAACCGTCTGGTTGCCAACCCGATGGAGCCGCGCGTGGCCGTCGGCGAATACAGCCAGGCGACGGATGAATCGACGCTCTACACCACGTCGCAGAACCCCCATGTGATCCGGCTTTTGATGGGCGCCTTCGTCCTTGGCATCCCGGAGCACAAGCTGCGGGTGGTGGCGCCGGATGTCGGCGGCGGCTTCGGATCGAAGATCTATCACTACGCGGAAGAAGCGTTCTGCACCTTCGCCGCGCGGCAGCTGAAGCGGCCGGTCAAGTGGACCTCGTCCCGGTCCGAGGCGTTCATGTCGGACGCCCATGGCCGCGATCACGTGACGAAGATCGAACTGGCGCTGGATGCGGAGAACAACTTCACCGCGATCCGGACCGAGACCTACGCGAACATGGGCGCGTATCTGTCCACCTTCGCGCCGTCGATCCCGACCTGGCTGCACGGCACGCTGATGGCGGGGAACTACAAGACGCCGCTGATCTACGTGAACGTGAAGGCGGTCTTTACCAACACCGTGCCGGTCGACGCCTATCGCGGCGCGGGCCGCCCGGAGGCGACGTTCCAGCTGGAGCGGGTCATCGACAAGGCCGCGCGCGAGCTGGGCGTGGATCCGGTGGAGTTGCGGCGGCAGAACTTCATCACGGAGTTCCCCTATGCCACACCGGTCGCGGTGGAATACGACACCGGCGATTACAACGCGACGATGGACCGCCTGCTCGAGATGATCGACCGGGACGGCTTCGCGGCGCGGCGGCAGGCGAGCGAGGCGAAGGGCAAGCTGCGCGGCCTCGGCATCAACTGCTATATCGAGGCTTGCGGGATCGCGCCGTCGAACCTTGTCGGTCAGCTGGGCGCCCGGGCGGGGCTTTACGAAAGCGCCACGGTGCGGGTGAACGCCACCGGCGGGATCACGGTCATGACCGGATCGCATTCGCACGGGCAGGGGCACGAGACGTCCTTTGCCCAGGTGGTCGCCGACATGATCGGGATCGACGAGAACATGGTCGAGATCAGCCATGGCGATACGGCCAACACGCCGATGGGGATGGGGACCTACGGGTCACGCTCCCTCGCCGTTGGGGGCTCGGCCATGGTGCGGGCGACGGAAAAGATCATCGCCAAGGCCAAGAAGATTGCAGCCCACCTGATGGAAGCCTCCGAAGGCGATATCGAGCTGAAGGATGGCGCGTTCACCGTCGCGGGCACCGACAAGTCGGTCGCGTGGGGGGACGTGACGCTCGCCGCCTATGTGCCCCACAACTACCCGCTGGAAGAGATCGAACCGGGGCTGGAGGAGACGGCGTTCTACGACCCGTCCAACTTCACCTATCCCGCGGGCGCCTATGCCTGCGAGGTCGAGGTCGACCCCGAGACCGGGCATGTGACGGTCGAAAGCTTTGCCGCGGCGGACGATTTCGGCAATATCGTGAACCCGATGATCGTCGAGGGGCAGGTTCATGGCGGACTGGCCCAGGGGATCGGGCAGGCCCTGCTTGAGAATTGCTCTTACGACGAGGACGGTCAGCTGATCTCGGCGTCCTACATGGATTACGCAATGCCGCGGGCGGATGACCTGCCGATGTTCGCGGTCGATCATTCTGTCCACACGCCCTGCACCCACAATCCGCTGGGCGTGAAGGGCTGCGGTGAGGCCGGCGCGATCGGCTCGCCGCCTGCAGTGGTCAATGCGGTGGTCGACGCGCTGCAATCGGCCGGCAAGAACGTGACGCATATCAACATGCCGCTGACGCCGTCACGCGTCTGGGCGGCGATGCAAGGCGCGTAAGGATCGGGCGGCGCGTTCAGGGCCGCCCTTGAAACCAGGTTATTTGGGGCGGAGGAACGCGCCCCGGGGAGGACAAGGATGTATGCATTCGATCTGGAACGGCCGACAACCATCCAGGATGCGGTCGCGGCGCTGAAGACGGAAGAGGCGCAACCGCTGGGCGGGGGGCAGACGCTGATCCCGACGCTGAAGCAGCGGCTCGCCATGCCGTCCAAGCTGGTGTCGCTGCACGGCATTTCCGAAATGAAGGGCATCTGTGCCGACGATAGCGGACGGATCTGTATCGGTGGGGCAACCACCCATGGGGAGGTGGCCGCAGGTGCTGGGGAGTATCCGGCGCTGGCGTACCTTGCCGGTCGGATCGGCGATCCGGCTGTGCGTGCGCGCGGCACGATCGGCGGCTCTCTCGCTAATAATGACCCATCGGCTTGCTATCCGGCGGGGGCGCTCGCCTCGGGCGCGACCATCTTGACCGACAAGCGCGAGATCGCGGCGGATGACTATTTCCAAGGGATGTTCGCGACCGCGCTCGATGAGGGCGAGATCATTACCGAGGTCAAGTTCCCGGTGCCTGAGCAGGCGGCCTATATGAAGTTCATCCAGCCCGCCTCGCGCTTTCCGTTGACGGCTGTCTTCGTCGCGAAGTTCGCCGATGGCGTCCGGGTCGCCGTGACCGGTGCGTCGGAAGAGGGCGTGTTCCGCTGGGGCGAGGCGGAAAGCGCGCTGTCCGGCAATTTCTCGGCCGATGGGGTGTCCGGCCTGTCGGTGGATCGGTCTGGGATGATCGGCGATTTGCACGGAACGAAGGACTACCGGGCGCATCTGGTGGGTGTCATCACCAAGCGCGCCGTGGCAGCTGCGGCGGCGGGTGAGGCCGGCGGAACCGTCGGTCACTGAGGTAGTGGCGTAAGGGGTGGGGGCGTCCTGCGGGGCGCCCTTTGTTTTGCGCCACGCTTGCCAAAGGTCCCGCCCGGCGCAGACGCCGGGCAGCGCCCGACCCGCCCCCCACGGGGCGGGCGCTTTTGCGACGACACAAGAAGCGCACACGCGGAGCTGCTTGACAGGCATTCAGTCAGTTCGGCCCCGCCCCGTCGGGTCGGGCGCTGCCCTAACCGCGCGGTGCCTCCCTCCTAGACTTGATCCGGGACCTCTCCTCCGCCGCCAGAACCGGACGGTTCGGTAAGGCCGGGAGGCCGCCTGCGCCCTTAGAGGGTTCGGATATTGCCGTCAGCATCGATCAATGTGATGCGGCTGATAGCGTCTCCGGCGCGGGCGCGGATTTCTCTCACGCTATCCAGGTCGGCGAGGCAAAGCGCCGTCGAGAGAGCGTCGGCGAGCGTGGCGTCGGGGCCTTCGACCGACACGGTGGACCAGCGGGGCCGGGCGGTCTGGTGGAGGATGTGGCCCCCGCCTGCGAGGGGCGTTGCCGCGGGGCTCGACGTGGCGATGGCGCCGCCGGTCAGCGTGCGTGTGGCGACAAGACCATGCGCGGGGTCCGAAAGACCCAGCCGATAGGGGCCGGAGATGGCAGCATATTCACCGACATGGATCAGCGCGCGGGTCAGGCCGTGGGCGGTGAGCGTGCGGCGCACGGCCTCGGTCGCATAGCCTTGAGCGATGCCGTTGAAGGTGAGCGCCTGGCCCGCGTCCAGGGTGATCGCGAGGTTGTCATGGATGACCCGTTCCCAACCGATGAGCGCGCTGGCAGGGCCTGGGTCGCGCCCCTCGGCCAGCGCCCGCCAGAGGGGCTGGACGGTCGGGTCGAAGAGGCCGCCGGTCAGGTGGTGGGCGTGGTCGGCGGCCTGCACGAGGTCAGCAAAGGCCGGGTTCATGCGCAGGCGGCCGTTTGCGTTGAGTTCGGTCAGCGCCGAGGGGGCATGGAGCGTGAAGAGCCCCTCGATCTCGGCCAGTGTCGCCCGCGCCGCGGCGAGGGCTTTGTCCGCCACGTCCGGCGGCGCCTCGAGCGTGATCTGCGCCTCGGCACCGAGGGCGCGGCCGGTCCAGCGCTCCCGGCTGGCCAGTGCGGGCGTTGCCGCCATGGCTGCCGAGATCATCAGGAAGCGGCGGCGGTTCATTCGGCGGGCACTCCGTTCGGGTGGCCGAGGGGGCGGCCGTTGGCGCGGCGCCCTTCCAGGATCAGCGGAACGCATTGCTTGGGGTCGTCGTAGATCTGCACGCAGTCGAGGCAGGCGAAGCATTCGGAATAGTCGATGCGGCCGGATTTCTCGATCGCGCCGTATTGGCATTTCACCCGGCAGAGCTGGCAGGGCGAGCCACATTCGGCGCGGCGTTCGATCCAGGCGCGCCCGCGCAGCAGCCCGCCCAGGGCGAGGAGCGCGCCCAAGGGGCAGAGATAGCGGCAGAAGCCCTTGAAGAGCGCCATCGATAGGACCAACCAGAAGACGGCGTAGGCGACGTAATACCATTCTCGGAGGAAGAAGGTGGTGATCGCGGTCTTGAAGGGCTCGACCTCTGCCGCCTTGTCGATCTGCGCGGGCGCCCAGATGGCGATACCGACAAGGCCTGCGAGGATCACGTATTTCAGGTATTTCAGCCGCGCGTCCCACAGGGCATTCGGCTCGATCTGGGGGATGCGCAGCAGGCGGCCCAGATGCGCCGCGAATTCCTGCAGCGCGCCGAACGGGCAGAGCCAGCCGCAAAACAGGCCCCGTCCCCAGGCGATCAGCCCGATAATCGTCACCGCCCAGATCAGCAACGAGAACGGATCGTAAAGCAGGAACGCGAAGCTGCCCCCCTGCGAAGCCGCGCTGAGCGTGCCGAGCGGCGTCACGATCGACAGCTGCCCTTGCCCCCACCAGCCGATGAAGACCGTCATGAAGGCAAGGACGCCAAGGCGCATCGGCGTCAGCAGGCGCGGCGCGGCCAGCCGCCGGTCGGCAAAGGCAAGCGCGCCCACGAGGGCCACGAGGAAAACGGCGAGGGCGGTGAAATCGGTGGACCGCTCTTTGAGCGCGGCCAACCAGGGCGGCGGTGGTTTGACCTCCTGAGGCCGGATGAAGAAGCGTTCGGGCGTGACGTGTGTGGCCTCCAACGTGACCGACCCGATCTCGGGCTGGAACATCCCGTGTTCGCGCACCGCCTCGACCTTCAGCACCCACTCCGAGGCTGGGTCGAAGCCCAGCCGCCGGTCGGTCCGCAGGATCATCGCAGTGCCGTTCCGCAGCGCGCGGGGGACGTCGCGGGAGAGGTTCACCAGCAGGTCTGCGTCGCGCAAGGCGATCGGAAAGCCGCCCTGTTCCGCCGAAATCCAGTCGGGCGAGGTGTTGCGCACGAACTCCTCCGAAACCAGGCCATGGCGCGCCGTTTCGACCAGCAGGATCGGTTCGTCGGTTTCGGAAATCTGCTGGAACCGCTGAAGGGCCTGCAGGGACCGGTCGTCCAGCACCGCCCGCGCGATGGACGGCGGCCCGAGATCGACGATCCAGAGGTCGAGATAGGGGGCGTCGGGCTCTGCCGTCGCCTCGGGGTCGTCACTTGCCCAGAGGGTGCCGGCGAAGGCGTCGTTTACCTCGGCATTGGTGACGGTCTTGCGGGTCACGAGGCCCTGCGCCACGAGGTCGTCCCAGGTCAGATCCTCGCTGTAGTCGGGATCGGGATAGGCCGGCGGGCCGGTCGCGATCCCCGACATCCGCTCGCGCGCGACCTGCAGGGTGGCGGCCAGCACGCTTTCATGGGCGATCCGGACCGAGGCCGTCGCCTTCGTCACGCCGTCGAGATAGACCAGCGCGCTGCCCTCGGTCGCGGTCCCGTAGGCTGTGCCGACCACGATAGAGTCCGAGATCGAGTGGCCGCGATACTGCTCGAAGAAGGCATGAAACGGCGCCTGCCCCAGGCCGGAGACGAAGATCGGCTCGTTGTGCTCGATCAGCCTCACGTCCAGGAATCGCCCATCGAGGTCGAGCACGACCAGCATGTTGATCGGCGCGCCGGAAAAGCCGGGCAGGGGGGCCATGGGCCGAGTTTCGAAGACGTAGCCGGCATGGGCCCCGCCGGAATTCAGCAGCTCAAAGACGCCGTCATCGTTCAGCGGCTCGCCTAGCGACATGGGCGGGACGATCATCGCCGCGATATCCTCGCGTGGGGTCGTTTCGGCCATAGAGAGAGAGGCCACAAGCGTGACCAACGCGGCGAGTAAGGCGCGCAAACCTCCCATCCCCTTTGTCTAAAGGGGTGCCCGGGGGCGCCCTATTGGACGAAGGTCGAAGCGGCCCCGTGCGGGCCGCTGTGCGAAGGTAAGCGTCATGCCGCGTGAGGGATTGGATAAGACCGCTCTGGCCCTGTCTTTGCTGGGTCTTCTGGCGCTCTGGTGGGTCGTGTCGCTGGGCGCGGACCCCGACGTGCTGCCGGGGCCGGGAGAGGTCTGGCGGATCCTCGTGGGCGAGGCGCAAAGCGGTGTGCTGTGGACGCATATCGGCGCGACCCTGCTGCGTGTGGCGGCGGCCTTTGCGCTGGCGATGGGCGTGGGGTTGGTGATCGGCCTGGCGCTGGGGTCGAGCGAGCGGGCCGATCGCTGGTTCGGCGCCTGGGTGATGGTGTTCCTGAACGTGCCCGCGCTGGTCGTGATCGTTCTGTGCTACCTCTGGATCGGGCTCAACGAGGTCGCCGCGATCGTCGCCGTCGCCGTCAACAAGACGGCCATGGTCGCCGTGACGGTGCGGGAGGGTGTTCGCGCGCTCGACCCCGCGGTCGCCGAGATGGCGCGCGCCTACCGGATGAGCTGGGCGAAGCGCATGGTCCATGTGGTGCTGCCGCAGCTTTGGCCCTTCATCGCGGCCGCGGTGCGCAACGGGCTTGCCATCATCTGGAAGATCGTGCTGGTGGTGGAGTTCCTGGGCCGCCCCAACGGTGTCGGCTTCCAGATCCACCTTTATTTCCAGCTGTTCGAGGTGGGCCATGTCCTGGCCTACGCCCTGAGCTTCACCGCCGTGATGCTGGTCATCGAATACGGTTTCGTGCAGGCGTGGGAGCGCAAGGTCGTCCGCTGGCGCCGCGTTTCGGCCTAAGGCAGCTTCAACGCGAGACACCGGCCAAATGTCCCGCCCGGCGGCACCGCCGGGCATCGCCCGACCTCCCCCTGGAGGGCGATTTTACAACGTCTCCAGCAGCGCATCGGTGGGGATCTTGGCACTGTCCGTCGTAGCTAAATCGTAGCAACGCCCTCCAGGTCGGGCGATGCCCTCATCCCTGCAGACCTGCCGTCAGGCGACTGGCTCAAACCCCCACATCCGGCCCCATGCAGAGCAGCGGCTCGCTCGTTTCCTCGGCCATGTAGACCGTCGGGTCCGTCGGTTCGCTCTGGAATTCGCCGCGGATGCGGTCGCCCTCGCGATAGAAAGCCCAGCACTGCGGACCCAGATCATCCTCGTAAACGAAACAGATGTCGCCATCCTCGGCCACGTACCACTCCCCGTCGAGGCATTCCTGCACTTCTTGCCCATCGACGAACGACCAGATGACCCGCCGCCCGGGCAGATACCGCTCGGCCCCATAAAGCCCGCCATTCGAGCTGAAATGGAAGGTCCGCCCCTCGGTCGCCTGTTCGAAGGCTTCGGGGGACATCTGCTCTCCGGCGGCCACGGGCGTCGCCAGGGTCAGGGCTGCAAGGATCGCATATCTCATGGCGCCGCTTATCGCAGGCCGTCCGGTCCTTGGCCACCCTGAGGCGACGGCCCCGCGGCATCCCGCCGCGCGCGACAGAAACAGGCGGCGGAGGGTCGCTTTTGCAATGGTTCCGGCGGGCGTCGCGGCATTAGAGTGCCCTCAACCAATGGAGAGACCATGGCACTCGACAACGAGCAGCCGAAAGGCATCTGGAAGTCCGGCAAGGGCAAGGGCCGCATCCGCCCGAAGGGCCGGGCGCTGGACGACGGCGCCTTGGCCGAGGTTCAGCGCCTGCTCGGCGACCGGCCCCGCCGCCGCGATCTGCTGATCGAGCATCTGCACCTGATCCAGGACGCCCACGGCCATCTCTCTGCCGCCCATATCAAGGCGCTGGCCGAAGAGATGCGCCTGGCCGAGGCGGAGGTCTACGAGGTCGCCACCTTCTATGCCCATTTCGACGTCGTGAAGGAGGGCGAAGCGCCGCCGCCCGCGCTGACCGTCCGCGTCTGCGATTCGCTCTCCTGCCGCCTGGCGGGCGCGCTCGAGCTGAAAGCTGCGCTTGAAGATGGCCTCGACCCCAAGCAGGTCCGCGTCGTCCGCGCGCCCTGCATGGGCCGCTGCGACACCGCGCCCACCTGCGAGCTTGGCCACAACCATATCGACCACGCAACGCCGGAGGCGGTCGAAGAGGCCATCGCCGCGGGCGACATCCACCCGAAGATCCCCGATTACGAGGATTTGCAGACCTATCTGCAGAACGTCGGCTACAAGGCGCTCTCCTCCCTCCGAAAAGTAGGAGATGAAGAAGACCCCGAGGAAATCCAGCAGCAGATCCTCGATTCAGGCCTCCGCGGCTTGGGCGGCGCGGGCTTCCCGGCAGGGCGCAAATGGGGCTTTGTCCGCGCCCATGACGGACCGCGCTACCTGGCCGTGAACGGCGACGAGGGCGAGCCCGGGACCTTCAAGGATCGGTACTACCTCGAACGCGCCCCCCACATGTTCCTCGAAGGGATGCTGATCGCCGCCTGGGCGATCGAGGCCGAGCGCTGCTATATCTACATGCGCGACGAATACCCGGCTGTCCTTCACATCCTCCGCACCGAAATCGCAGCCCTCGAAGCCGAGGGGATCGTCGAGGAAGGCTATATCGAGCTTCGCCGCGGCGCCGGCGCCTATATCTGCGGCGAGGAATCGGCGATGATCGAATCGATCGAAGGCAAGCGCGGCATCCCGCGCCACCGCCCGCCTTATGTGGCCGAGGTCGGCCTCTTCGGCCGCCCGACCCTCGTGCACAATGTCGAGACGCTCTACTGGGTCGCCGTGGTCTGCCGGAAAGGCCCCGAGTTTCTCACCCGCACCGAAAAGAACGGCCGCACCGGCCTGCGCAGCTACTCGGTCTCGGGCCGGGTCGCGCGCCCGGGCGTCTACCGCCTGCCCGCAGGCTCCACGATCCGTGACGTGATCGACGCAGCGGGCGGCATGGCCGACGGCCACGCGTTCAAGGCCTACCAGCCGGGCGGTCCGTCTTCGGGCCTCCTGCCCGCGAGCCTCGATGATGTGCCGCTCGATTTCGACACGCTGCAGCCCCACGGCAGCTTCATCGGCTCCGCCGCCGTGGTCGTGCTGTCGGACAAGGACAGCGCTCGCGACGCCGCGCTCTGCATGCTGGAGTTCTTCGAGGATGAAAGCTGCGGCCAGTGCACCCCCTGCCGGGTGGGTTGCGAAAAGGCCGTCAAGCTGATGCGGGCCGAGAAATGGGATCAGCCGTTGCTGACAGAGCTTGCCACTTGTATGCGCGACGCCTCTATTTGCGGGCTGGGACAGGCGGCGCCGAACCCGTTCGAACATGTCATGAAACACTTTCCGGACGAGATCTGACCATCGGGCACCCTTGAGGGCGACCTTACGGAAGGGTAGTTGGAAAAGGGTCACGCTGGGGGACCGTTTTGATGTCGTTTTTTGGTAAGCTGAAGGATCGGATGTTCAAATCCTCCTCGAAGATCGAGGAGAGCCTGGAGGCCATTGTCGAGGAAGGCACCGACGCACCACCAGATCCGGACCCGGTCACCCAGCCGCCACTCACACCGATCCCCTCGCCCGAGCCACTGCCGCAGGAGGCGTTCACGCCCGAACCTGAGCCCGAAAAACAGGGGCTTCTGGGCCGCCTCCTGGGCCGTTCCGCCGATCCCGAGGCAAAGCGCAGGGTCTTCGACGATGCGATGCTCGAAAGCCTCGAAGAGGTGCTGATCGCCGCCGATCTGGGCGTCGAAACATCGCTGCGGGTCGCCGCCAACCTGGCCGAGGCGCATTTCGGCAAGCGTGTGTCGACCGAAGAGATCAAGCAGACCCTCGCCCAGGAGGTCGCCCGGATCATGGAACCTGTGGCCAAGCCCATGCCGCTTTATGCCAAGCGCCCGCAGGTGGTCCTCGTCGTCGGCGTTAACGGCTCGGGCAAGACGACGACGATCGGCAAGCTGGCCAGCCAGTTCAAGGCGGCGGGCAAGTCGGTGGTGATCGCCGCGGGCGACACGTTCCGCGCCGCCGCCGTCGAACAATTGCAGGTCTGGGGCGACCGGGCGGGCGTGCCGGTGCTGACGGCGCCCGAAGGGTCCGACCCGGCCTCGCTCGCCTTCGATGCGATGGCCAAGGCCGAGGCGGAGGGGGCCGATCTTCTGCTGATCGACACGGCCGGGCGCCTGCAGAACCGGCAGGACCTGATGGAGGAACTCGCCAAGATCGTCCGCGTCATCCGCAAGCGCGATCCGGACGCGCCGCACAACACGCTCTTGGTGCTCGATGCGACGACGGGGCAGAACGCGCTCAGCCAGGTCGAGACGTTCCAGAAACTGGCCGACGTCTCGGGCCTCGTGATGACAAAGCTCGACGGGACGGCCAAGGGCGGTGTGCTCGTGGCCCTTGCCGACCGCTTCGGCCTGCCGATCCACGCGATCGGGATCGGAGAGCAGATCGACGACCTCGCCCCCTTCGATCCCGAAGAATTCGCTGTCGCTCTCGTGGGGCTGGATACGTGATCAGATCTGTCATTCTCGCTGCGCTCTGCTCTTTGCCCGCTGCGCTGCCCGCCCAAACGCTGACCCGCGGCACCTGCCTGACCAGCTGGTCCGGCCTGACAGAGGTCGCGGCGCGCTTTGATATGGAGGTCACCGCAGGCTCCGTCGGTCTGAGCGGGGGCGCTTGCGTTGCGACCCGCATCCGCTCCACCACCGATGTCGAGGGCCAGGATTGGGAGGCTGACCGCATCGCGTGGAGTGGTGATGGCCTCGACGCGCTGCCGGGCGGTCTGCCCGCGCAGATCGACATTCGGGGGCAGGGCGTCCGCACGACCCTGCGGCTTGGCAGCGGGCAGGCCCTGCAATTCGCCCGCCCCCACCATTCGTCCCAAACCCGGGTCGACCTGCACTTCGCGATCGCCCACGACCCGGTCGAACGGCGCGTCGTCCTGACGACACCCAGCGTACCACCCGAAGGCGAGAATGCGGTGATCCTCGCTGCCATCGTCGAGGACGTGAACCTGTCGGATGCAACCACCGCCGCGTTCTCGGCAGGCAGCTTCCGGCTGACCTCTCTGGTGGCCGAGATCCGCGGCAACGGCCTTTTCGGCAGCTTCGTCCTGCCCGCCCTGGCGAACGACCTGCTTGCCGACAGCCCCCGCCCGGCGGAAGAGATGCAGGCGCTGCAGGCCAACTGGCGCGGTTTGATCGACGCGCTTCCCGGAACCATGCTCGGCATCGAAAGCCGGGCCGCGGCGGCCGCGATCATCGATGCGATGCCGTCGCCGGACGGCACGCTGACGCTCAGCTTCGCCGACGATCAGGGCCTCGGCCCCGCGCGCTTCCTACCGCTTGCGACCGCGGACGAGGTGGCGCCCGGCGACGTCGCGGCGACGCTCGACGGCATGCGCATCGATCTCGGCTGGGTTCCGGCGCCCGGCGGGTGAGCGACTGGGTCCTCGCGCTCGAGGGCACCGAAGCCGGGGCCCGGGCGGCGCTCGCCCTCGCGCTCTTCGCGGCCTTCCTTCACGCGCTTTTCGGCGCGCTTCAGAAGGGCCGCCACGACCCCTGGATCAGCCGCGCCGCGATCGATGCCTGGCTCGTGATCCTCGCTTGTCCGCTGGCGCTGTTCGTCTTCCCCTGGCCCGAGCCGCATCTCTGGCCGATCCTCGCGGGCGCGATCGTGATCCACTTCGCCTACAAGGTGCTGCAGGCGATGGCCTATAGCCGCGGCGCCTATACGGTGGTCTACCCCGTGGTCCGCGGCACCGGCCCGCTTTTTGCGGTGATCGGCGCCTGGGCGATCTTTGGCGAGACCTTCGCGCCCCTCCAATGGCTCGGCCTCGCCGTCCTGCTGCTGGGGATCTACGGGCTTGCCGCCTACAACCTCGCCCGCGAGAACCTCGACGCGGCGCGGATGCGCCGGGCGCTGTCGCTTGCCGTCGTCACGGGTCTTCTCGTCGCGATCTACACAACCTATGATGCCTACGGCATCCGCGCCGCCGCCGATCCGTTCACCTTCCTCGCCTGGTTCTTTTTTGTCACCTCCTTCGACTTCCCGCTCCTCTTCGCCCTGACGCCGCGGCGTCAGACGCTCATCGGGCTGGCCCTCAAGCCGCTGATCCTGCGGGGTTTTATCGGGGCGATCGTCGCCTTCGGCTCCTTCGGGTCGATCATGCTGGCCACCCGGCTCGACTCTGTGGGCGAGGCCGCGGTGCTGCGCGAGACGTCGACGGTGTTTGCAGCGCTGATCGGGTGGCTTATCTTAGGCGAAACCGTCGGCCCCCGCCGCACGGCGCTGATGGCGCTGATTGCGGCCGGGGCCGTTATTGTGGAGTTCGGAGGGTAGATGGCGGAACGACAGATCAACGGCTGGACCAAGCAGGTGCTTGAGCTTGGGCCGACCATCGCCTTCTTCCTGCTCTACATGCGGATCCGCGACGAGAGCTTCACGATCTGGGGTGTCGACTATTCCGGCTTCATCGTTGCCACGCTGGCCTTCGTGCCGATCCTGCTTGGCGCGATGGCGGTGCTGTGGTTCCTGACCGGCAAGCTCAGCCGAATGCAGATCTTCACCGCCTTCATGGTGATCTTCTTCGGCGCGCTGACCGCCTGGTTCAACGACGAGCGCTTCTTCAAGATGAAGACGACGATCGTCTATGGCTGCTTCGCAGCACTCCTCGGGATCGGGCTGGCGCGCGGGCGCAGCTTTCTGGAATTCGTGATGGGAGAGATGCTGCCCATGGCGCAGGAAGGCTGGATGATCCTGACCCGCCGCCTGACGGCCCTTTTCGCGGGGCTCGCCATCGCGAACGAGGTGGTCTGGCGCACGATGTCGACCGACGCCTGGGTCAAGATCGAAACCTTCGCCTTCCCGGCGGTCCTGTTCGTCTTCCTCTGGGCGCAGATCGTGACGCTTCAGAAATACATGCCGTCCGACGAAGAGGAGGACAGCAGCAAGGCGTCGTGAGCTTCGGTTCAGTGCTTCCGGCTGGCCAATAGGTCGGCTTGATCTTTCGGGGGAAGGCGCCGCGCAAAGCGCCCGCCCGACGGTCACGCCGGGCATCGCCCGACCTCCGCCAGGAGGGCGATTTTGCAACGTTCCAAGCGGCACAACGCTAGAAGCACTTGATGCCGCCTTACACAGTCCAGCTGCGACAACGCCCTCCAGGTCGGGCGATACCCTCATCGCCCATGCCCTTCTGTTCAGTGCGTCGAACACTCACGCCTGAAGTCGTCCACCGGATGATGTCCAAGACACCGCCCACCGCTTCGGGTCGGGCGATGCCCTCATCCCTGGAGTGTGTTTTCTCGGAGGTCCCGCTTCTTTGTATGGAGAGCGCTGGGACCAGCCGACCCCCTCTTCAAGCGATCTCCCGAAAGCTGTGCACATGCCGGCTCATTTTTCCGCGCCCGCGCGCGTTTCCCGAGAAGGCCGGCTTGCGCACCGTATCGAGCTGCCGCGGCGTGATGGGCGCATCGAAGATCAGTCCCGTGACCTCCCCGCGGCGCCACGCCACCCGGGCCGCGACGGGCTGCCCCAGCACCTCGAACCGAACGGCCTCGCCCTTTGTCAGGCCGGCAAGCCCCTCGGCCCGCGCGCCCTTCTCCGTCACGTCGAGGATGCAGGCGTCGCGCACCCCCTCCGACACAGTCATCTCGACATCGAACCGGCATACATACCGGCGAGACCGGAACCTCATAACCAACACTCCGAACTGGTCGCTACCGGTTCAGACTGGCCTGCCGATCCTTAAGAATCGGTTGAAGCTACGCGCGCTTGCCGAACAACACGCTCTGCGCCTTGCGGTCGCTTTCGATATTCGATCGCTTCTCGGCAGCAATGGCACGCCCGCGCTGCACGCCGTCCCGCGCGCCGACCAGATCAAGCCAGCGGGCCATGTTCGGCTTGTCGTCGAGGCTCTGCTGCTGGCCTTCCCAGAGCGACGCCCAGGGCCAGATCGCCATATCGGCAATGGTGAACTCCGCGCCTGCCACATACTCGTGATCCGCCAATTGCCGGTCGAGCACACCATAGAGCCGCGCCACCTCGCCCCTATATCGGTCCTTCGCGTAGGGCAGGTCGTTCGGTGGATCCATCGCGGGCGCGTATTTCAGGAAATGATGTGCTTGGCCCGCCATCGGGCCAAGGCCGCCCATCTGCCACATCAGCCACTGGTCGACGGCGATCCGGTCCCGTTCCGTCGCGCCGCCGAAGCGGCCGGTTTTGCGGGCCAGATATTGCAGGATCGCGCCTGACTCGAAAATCGAAATCGGCGCCCCGTCCGGACCCTCCGGATCGACGATGGCTGGCATCCGGTTGTTCGGCGCGATCTTCAGGAAGTCGGGCGCGAACTGCTCTCCCTTGCCGATATCGATCAGATGCAGGTTATAGGGCAGCCCCATCTCTTCCAGCGCGATGGTGATCTTCCAGCCATTCGGCGTGGGCCAGTAGTAAAGTTCGATGGCCATGGGGCCCTCCCGTCAGAATGTTCTGGCGGTCAGGATGGCGTCTTTCGCGCGAACGGCAAGGGGGCGGGCGGTGCAAGAAGTCGTGTCCACCGCCGCTGCTGGGCGCCGGGAAGGGCGGCGCGCAGCACCCTCAGGGGCAGCTGCTCGGGTCGCCGCAGAAGCGCCTGATAGAACGGAAAAAGGCCGGGGCGCAGATAGACCGACCAATGGCAGATCCGCTGCGCGGGCGGGGCGATGGGATAGCCGAAGTCGCGCAGGGCCGCGGCGGTGCCCGGATGGTCGATCTCGATATCGACCCAGTTCGGCCGCTCCTCGGCCAGCCCGTGGCCCAGCGTCCGCCGCCAGATGTTCAAGGGCGACAGCACCCGCTCGGCCATCAGGTCGAACAGGTCGTTCTCGCGGCTGGTGACGTTGAAGACCTCCGCACTCCGCCCGGCGGGCGTCTCCAGCGCCTCCGCCGCCCGGTCGCGGAACTCGGCCCCGGTCAGCAGGATCATCCGGTCGACCGCGCCCCGGTTAAGATGGCCAAGCGCCGACAGGGCCACCCGCGCGCCCAGCGAGTGGGCAAAGATATGAACGGGCCGCTCCGGCTGCGCCTCCTTCAAGGCCGCGATCTCCGCCGCCAGCCGCTCTCCTGCCACGCCCGCCCGCAGATATGCTTGCCCCAGAGTGCCTCGCCCGTTCCACCCGAAGGCCACGGCCGTCCCCGCATCGCCCGGGCGCCCAAAGCCCAGCCGCCGCGGCCAGCTGACAACGCGCTCTGCCCCGGTCCGCGGATCGAGCGACAGCAGCAGATCGTGCGGGCAGGAGTGCGGATGGCCCGGCGCATACTTGAACCCGTGGATCATCACGATCACCGGCCCCTCCGCGGATGCGGCACGCGCGGCGTCCCCCGGCTTTCCGTCTTCGGCGCTGATGTTGATCAGTGTCATGATCCGAACCACCAGATGTTGGTGTCGCGCGTAGGCCGCGCATGTCTCAGGACGATGACGGCAACGTATCAACAACATGACATCGCACCGCGCGTTGCTTGACCACCACGCGCGCCCCGGCTAATCCGCTGATGTGGCGATTTGTGACCGGATTGCGGGCCACGTTAAACATACCGCTAAAGAGGTCGGGGTCAGCCCCGGTGCCTCTTTGCGCTCCGGGGTTTTTTGATGCCGGGAGGCACCCGAATGACCGACTGGTCGAAACAGACGAAGGCCGTCCATACCGGCATCCGCCGCTCGCAATACGGCGAGGTCAGCGAGGCAATCTTCCTCACCCAGGGCTTCGTCTACGACACAGCCGAGGCCGCCGAGGCGCGCTTCCTGCAATCCGGCCCCGACGAGTTCATCTATGCCCGCTACGGCAACCCCACCGTCGCCATGTTCGAGGACCGCATCGCCGCCATCGAAGGGGCCGAGGATGCCTTCGCCACCGCTTCCGGCATGGCCGCGGTCAACGGCGCGCTGATGTCGATGCTCAAGGCGGGCGATCACGTGGTGTCGGCGCGCGCGCTCTTCGGGTCCTGCCTCTATATCCTCGAGGAAATCCTCCCCCGCTTCGGGGTCGAGGTCACCTTCGTCGACGGCACCGACCTCTCGGCCTGGGAGGCTGCGATCCGCCCCGACACCAAGGCCGTCTTCTTCGAAAGCCTCTCCAACCCCGCGCTCGAGGTGATCGACATCGCCGCTGTCTCCGACCTCGCCCACGCACACGGCGCGATGGTGATCGTCGACAACGTCTTCGCGACGCCCGTCTTCTCGAACGCCATCGCCCAGGGCGCAGACGTCGTCGTCTATTCCGCGACCAAGCATATCGATGGGCAGGGCAGGGCGCTCGGCGGTGTCATCCTCGGGACGACCGACTACATCCGCAAGACCGTCGAGCCCTACCTCAAGCATACCGGCGCCGCGATGAGCCCCTTCACCGCCTGGATGCTCCTCAAGGGGCTCGAGACCATGAGCCTCCGCGTCCGCGCCCAGGCCGCCACGGCCCGGACCCTGGCCGAGGCCCTCGCCTCCCGGACCCGCACCATCTATCCCGGCCTGCCAGACCACCCCCAGCACGCGCTTACGATGACCCAGATGGGCAGCGGCGGCACCGTCCTCTCCATCGACGTCGGCTCCAAAGAGACCGCCTTCCGCACCCTCAACGCGCTGAAGATCTTCACGATCTCCAATAATCTCGGCGACGCCAAAAGCATCGTCACCCACCCGGCCACGACGACCCACCAGCGCCTGCCTGACGAACAGAAAGACGCCCTTGGCATCACCCCCGGCCTCATCCGCATCAGCTGCGGGCTAGAGGATGCGGGGGATTTGCTGGCAGATCTGCAAAGCGCATTGACGTAAGGCTGCCTATGAACCTCAAGGACCCGTCGCGAAACATCGATCGCAGGAGGCACGAATATACCGGGTGTTTTACGGGGCGGGGCAGGAAACTGCAGCTAACTCAAAAACTCGATCCTCGGGCCCGAGGGTAAGTCGCTGATCAACCGGCACGGTGACAGTGGTCGGCCCGTTCCTGGGGTAAGCTGAAAGGTCAATGCGCAGACCGTCGGCGATCGGGGCCGCGAAAATTGGCTGATCTCCACAGGTTTCTCCTGTGCCACAATAGCCTTCCTGCGTGCAGCAACCGTAGATAACGTACCCATCAGGTTGTCCCGACAGGCCTAGGCCCAACTCGAAAGTAAAACCTTCGCCGGCAGATGTTCCATTGGGGCTTTCAACGCTCTTTGTCAGCGCAAAAACCAAGTCTGCTATGGTTGTCTGGAGCCCGTCGGGCTCTGCGGTCGCGGCAAAGCAGGCCGATTGCTCATCTTCCAGCCCGGCGTAGAGCTTCGACAGGTCGTCATTGCCTCCCGCTCCGGCACCAGTGGCGAGGAAGGGCACCAGTATCAAAGCCTGTGGTTTCAAAACTCATCCTCCGATGTGCCGTGACGCGTCCAACTGGGCGTTTGCCGACCGTGCTCGTAATTCTCCACAAGAAGATAGACTGTTTCGAAGCCCATGGTCACCGTGGGATAGACGATGTTGTAAAACGGAATGATCTGCCTGTAGCCGACCACGATACACCCTGCCGATCCATTCGCGTTTGCGTCTTCGTGAAAAACGAAACCCGATCGTCCACCGAGACCTGTAGGCAGATGGATATTGGTGATTGCCCAGCCACCTGAGCCATAGTCCGCTGTCTCGTTCCAGTTATTGACGGCCACCCGATCACGATCGGCGAGATCTCTGTTATGGTGGGTGAACTTGCCACGACTGTCATACTCGACACGTCCGTCGTTGGGATCCGGATCTGAGGCGCGCCAATGATTGAAATCCAGCCGCCAGGATCCGTGAGGTGTGGGCCCGCGATTTGACGTATGTTCGTATTCTCGCGAATTATGATTGGGGATCCCAGCCATCGCATCCTCAGACAGGCGAAGCGTCACTTCTGTTGACGTCTTATTCCCGTTAATCCAGTTTAGAAACGTCGTATAATTTGCTGCCGCCGCCTCCAATGCAGGCCAGAGCTTTGGATTCACTTCGTAAAGCCGGATCACACTGCCATCGAAATGCAAGAAAACCGGACCTTGGCAGTTACAAGTTTGGTCTGGCGGTATGTCTTCTGCATTCGCCTCGGCCTCGGCCGCAGCTGATCCATCTTCCGGCCGCTGAATGACCTGTCCTTCACGGATCATGCCGGGATCCGTAATCTGCGGATTGGCTTCAAGTATATCGGCTAACGGCACGCTCCATTCGCGGGCCAGTGCACCCAGGCTGTCGCCTGCTTCGATCGTGTAATTGCTCATGAAACCAGGGCTCCGGCAGGGCCGCTAAAGGCTGCTTCAAACTGTTCTTCTATCAAACTCACTTTGCGGCTGTCGCGCAGGTCGGACCGCAGGATGCGGGCGACATGCCCATCTGGTCCGAAATCCTCGACATGCCGCCCCAGGAGAAGCTCCCAACGAACAAGACGGGCGACATCGGGGCCAGACGTCACACCATAGGCGCGCAGTTTCCGGATCGTTCCGATAGCTTGCTGAATAGCGTCTTCGGGGTCACGTCCAGCCAACGCGTCTGGATTGCGCGTGTGAAGCCCCCAAACCACATAGGACGCCCGGTCACGCAGGATTCCTTCATAAAGCGCATCCTTGTCACGACTGGAAAGGGGTGTCTGGGCGCGCGCTTTGACTGGGCTCCCCGACAGCGACTGTTCTGAAGCCAGGCAATGGTAAGCGTAACCGTAGACAGGCAGCAAATACTCGATGCGCTCGCCGCTTGCTGTCTGGAACCAGGTATGAGCTGCTTGTTTCGGATCTGCGACCCAGCGGAAGTATTCGAGCATGGGAGCAGCTTCCCAAAAACGAAGGAAGAATGCCTTGCCATCGTCATCCTTCCACCGGCTCAGTTTTCGGAAATGCGTTCGCATTTCGTCAAAGGACACTGGCCCGGTGACGTAAATCCCTGGCTTGCGATTCCAGAAATGCCAAGGTGCCTCTTTGCCCGGCACGTGAGTCCAAAGGTTGCGGGTCAGGGAGCTTCCGGGAAGAAGTTGGACGATCCAGGGCGCAACATCTGCCAGATTTCTTCCAACCTGTCCTTGAAACAGGCAAACCGCACGAAGCCCCTCGGCATCGCATAGGTCAGGAAGAGTGCCGTTGAACCGTCCATTGTCCAGTATGGCATAAGTTCCAATGGACTCGTCAGAAAAAAGGATCGGTTCTAACGGGATCGGCACCGATGCATCAGCGACAGCGTCGTTAAGTGGTGGCACAGGCCCGACTTGACGAAGCTCCAGCCCGGTGCTCTGCAGATTGACTAATGACATATCATGATGACTTCAACGAAAGCGACGTTCAGCTTGGATCAAAAATCGCCGGTCTGCAACGGTTTTGCTTGGCTGAAGCGAGGTAAGCGGAAAATAGTGTCCTCAGATTAAGCAGTCCATTTTGTACGTGTTTCGAACAATGATTTCCCTGAGATCCTCATTGATTCCGCCCGTTGCGGCCGCAATTCACCGCACGCCCCATTAACCCGGGTCAGTTGCGCCCGCCCCTCCGACGTGATGCCGACCAGATACCGACCGAATGCCGCATCCCCGTTTTCCCTCGTTAACCAGCAAATCCAGCCCGATTCGCCGCTCACGGCCGTTGCCGTCGAAAACCCCGCCGTCCGCACCGCTCAGACCCCGTTTACCTCTGTGGCGCTGCTGACAGGTCCGGTCAGCAGCCTGCGGCGTATTACCGGCATAATCTATGGAAATGGGGTGAAAACGCCCCATATGTGAGCTCCGCGACAGGGGGGAGAGGGACGGCCATGAACCTGCACACAACGGATTTCGACCGCGAGCCCACCCGGGAAGAGGCCGCGAATGCCCTTGCGCTGTTGCGCCACTGGGCCGGTGGCGTCACCCCGGAAGAGGTCGCGACGCTCGACCCCATGGTCTCCCGCCTGCTGCCGGGCCGGGAGGTGTCGAATTATCCAGCCCTCGCAAGAGCTTACCCCGACGCCTTCGTGGTTGATGAGGACTACAAGGCCTCCATGCCCGACCTGCAGAACGGCCCTGCGTCGCTGATCCGCGGCGCCAGGCAGCAGATCCAGCATGTCGGCATCTCGAACTTCCGCCTCCCCATCCGGTTCCACACCCGCGACAACGGCGACCTGACGCTCGAGACCTCCGTCACCGGCACCGTATCTTTGGATGCCGAGACGAAGGGCATCAACATGTCGCGTATCATGCGGACCTTCTACCGCCGCGCGGAAGAGACGTTCTCTTTCGAGGTGATCGAGGCGGCACTCGACGACTACAAGGCCGATCTCGAAAGCTTCGATGCCCGCATCCAGATGGCGTTTTCCTTCCCGATGAAGGTGCAAAGCCTCCGCTCCGGCCTTGAGGGCTACCAGTATTACAACATCGCGCTCGAGGTCGTGGATCGCGACGGAATTCGCAAGAAAATCATCCATTTGGACTATGTCTATTCCTCGACCTGCCCCTGTTCGCTCGAGCTTTCCGAACATGCCCGTCAGGTCCGCGGCCAGCTCGCCACCCCCCATTCGCAGCGGTCAGTCGCGCGCATCTCTGTCGAACTCGATCACGACGCGACCTGCCTCTGGTTCGAGGACCTCATCGAGCTCTACCGCCGCGCCGTTCCGACCGAGACCCAGGTGATGGTCAAGCGCGAGGACGAACAGGCCTTCGCTGAACTCAACGCCGCCAACCCGATCTTCGTCGAGGACGCGGCCCGGTCGTTCTGCGAACAGCTCCTCGCCGAGCCGCGCATCGGCGACTTCCGCGTGGTGGCGAGCCATCAGGAAAGTCTGCATTCCCACGACGCCGTTAGCGTCCTGACCGAAGGCGACACGTTCGATGCGGAAAGCCTCGATCCGAAGCTCTTCGACACGCTGATCCATCGGGGTTGACGCCGAGGCGTGGGGCTTCGTCCAGGTTAGTTTCGCAAAAACAAAGCGTTGCCAAGCGGACGCACCGTCATACTTGGCCAGCATGACGGATTATCTTCCGCTTTGGACGAAGGGCTATAGCGCAAAGTCTTTCGGTAGCGACGCGCTGGCGGGTGCGATCCTTGCGATCCTGCTGATCCCGCAGGCGATGGCCTATGCGCTGCTGGCGGGCCTGCCGCCGCAGATGGGCCTTTACACGGCAATCATCCCGCCACTCCTCTACGCGCTTCTGGGGCAAAGCGCCTTCGTCTCGGTCGGACCGGTCGCGCTCGCTTCGCTTCTCGTCGCCGACGCGATCGGGCAAAGCGATTTGCCCCCGCCCGAGGCCGCAGCGATCATCGCGATCGAAGTCGGTATCGTCCTGCTTCTGCTCGGTATTTTTCGCCTCGGGCGTCTGGTCAACTTCGTGAGCGAACCGGCGCTGCTGGGCTTCACCGCTGGCGCCGCGATCCTGATCGCGGTCAGCCAGATCCCCCCGTTTCTGGGCCTTGACGTCCCCCGTTCCGGAACCCTGCCGGGCGCCGTCCAGGCGCTCTGGTCGGCGGGCGCGATCCATCTGCCGACTGTCTTGATCGGGGCGGCCGTCCTCGCCTCTCTGCTGCTGGCAGACCGCTACTGCGCGGCGGGCCTTTGGCGCCTCGGCATCCGGCCTCCCTTCCGGCTCGCCCTCGTCAAGAGCGTCCCGCTTCTGGTCATCTCGGTTGCCGCCTTCGCCGCGCTCTATGCGCCCGACGTCGCGACGGTCGATGCGCCGGAAGGTCAGGTCTTCACGCTCACGCTCCCGCCCCTTGACCCTGCACCCTGGCTTTCCCTTCTGGGGTCGAGCGCGGTCATCGCCGTCATCGTATTCGTCACTGGAACGGCGGTCGCCAAGTCGCTCTCAAGCCGCCGCCGCAGACCGCTGGATACCGACAGAGAGGCGCTTGCCGTCGGCGCGGCCAACGTCGCCGCGGGCTTCACTGGCGGCTATGCCGCGGGCGTCAGCCTCAGCCGCTCGGCGCTCGTTTTCGATACCGGCGCCCGCTCGCCGCTCGCCACAGCCGTTGCGGGAGCCATCGTCGTCCCGGTCATGCTTTTCGGGGGACCGGCCCTTTCCATGCTGCCTGCAACGGCACTCGCTGCCCTTGTCATCAGTGCGGTCTTCGGCCTCGTGAAGGTGACCGAGATCAAGGCCGTCTGGCAGCACCGCAAGGTCGAGGGCGGGGTGATTGCGGTGGCGTTCCTCGCGACGATCCTGCTTGGCGTGCAATGGGGCCTCGTCGCAGGCGCGGCGGCCGGGGTCCTGACCTTCCTCTGGTTTTCCAGCCTGCCCCGCGTCACTCGCGTGGGCGCCGCCGATGGGGAGGATGACGTCTTCCGCTCGACCGATCGCGACGAGGTGACGGAGGATACGACGCCGGTCATCGTCATCCGCATCGACCGCTCGATCTATTTCGGCAATGTGGGCCACTGCGAAACGCAAATTCTGGATATCCTCGCGCAGGCGAAGGATGCCGAGTGTCTGGTCCTCGATATGCGCGCGGTCAACGAAGTCGATGCCAGCGGCGTTCGGATGATTAACCGTCTCTTCAACAATCTCGAGGAAAAGGACCTCAAGGTTGGGTTCGCGGCGTTGCACGAACCGGTCAAGGACGCGATCTGCAGTTCTGCCAAAGCGCGCATGGCCCCGCACTTCACGACCGTGAAGGAGGGGCTGGAGGAGATGCGCGCGCTTTGCGGCGCCGATCAGAGGTCGGGATAGATCGGGAACTTGGCGCAGAGCGCTTCGACCTCGGCTTTCACCTTGGCTTCGACTGTGCCGTTGCCGTCCGGGCCATTTGCGGCGAGGCCGTCGGTGACCTCGACGATCCAGCGGGCGATCTGGCGGAACTCGTCTTCCGCGAAGCCGCGGGTCGTCCCGGCGGGCGAGCCGAGGCGGATGCCCGATGTGACCATAGGCTTCTCTGGGTCGAAGGGGATGCCGTTCTTGTTGCAGGTGATGTTGGCGCGGCCCAGAGCCTCTTCCGTCGCGTTGCCCTTCACCCCCTTCGGGCGAAGGTCGACAAGCATCACATGGCAATCCGTGCCGCCCGTGACGATGTCCAGGCCGCCCTTCATCAGTTCTTCGGCCAACGCCTGGGCATTCTTGACCACCTGTTCCTGATAGAGCTTGAAGTTCGGCTGCAGCGCCTCACGAAAGGCCACGGCCTTGGCGGCGATGACATGCATCAGGGGACCGCCCTGGATGCCGGGGAAGATCGCCGAATTCACCTTTTTCGCGATTGCTTCGTCATCGGTCAGGATCATCCCGCCACGCGGGCCGCGCAGGGTTTTATGGGTCGTGGTCGTGACGACGTGGGCGTGCGGGAAGGGCGACGGATAGACGCCCGCGGCGATCAAACCCGCAAAATGTGCAACATCTGCAAGGAGATAGGCGCCAACCGTATCGGCAATCTCACGGATCCGCGCAAAGTCGATATGGCGCGGGATGGCCGAGCCCCCCGCGATGATCATCTTCGGCTGATGCTCCGCCGTCAGCGCGGCGATCTGATCGTAGTCGATCTGCGCATCCTCGCGCCGCACGCCATACTGGACTGCATTGAACCACTTGCCCGACTGGTTCGGCTTGGCGCCATGGGTCAGATGCCCGCCCGCATCGAGGCTCATCCCCAGGATCGTGTCGCCCGGCTGGAGCAGCGCCGTGAACACCCCCTGGTTCGCCTGGCTGCCCGAATTGGGCTGAACATTGGCGAAACCACACGCGAACAGCTCTTTCGCCCGCTCGATGGCCAGCGTCTCGGCAATGTCGACATAGTCACAACCGCCATAGTAGCGGCGGCCCGGATAGCCCTCCGCATACTTGTTGGTCATTACACCGCCCTGCGCCTCCATCACCGCGGCAGAGACGATGTTTTCCGAGGCGATCAGCTCGATCTCGGTCTGCTGGCGGTGCAGCTCCTTCTCCATTGCCTCGGCGATCTCGGGGTCGCGGGTGGCGAGTTTCTCGGAAAAGAAGCGGTCGTCGCGGTGCGGGGCGTTCATGGCAGCTCTCCTTCGGGCGCAAGGGATGGGGGTCTTTACGCCAGCGAGCGCGTCGGGAAAAGGCGGCAAAGCGCCGTTTTCCAGATGCTTGCGTTTCCGAAAGGCGCGGGCGACAGTCCATGGGAACCGACCCGTGACGAAAGGCGCCCATGGCCAGGAAGAAGATCGCGTTTCTGGCCAGCGAGGTCGACATCGCGCAAAAGGCGCGCCGCGAGCTGGCGGACCGCTATGGCGACGTCGACCTGGAAGATGCTGATGTGGTCGTTGCGCTGGGCGGGGATGGGTTCATGTTGCAAACACTGCACGGCACCCAGCATCTGGATATACCGACCTACGGGATGAACCGCGGGACGGTCGGTTTCCTGATGAACGAATATGCCGAAGATGATCTGCTCGACCGCCTTGCCGAGGCGGAAGAGGCCGTCATCCACCCCCTGCGGATGGTGGCCGAGACGGTAGGCGGCGAGCGCTGCGAGGCTCTTTCGATCAACGAGGTCAGCTTGCTGCGGTCCGGCCCACAGGCGGCCAAGCTGCGCATTCTCATCGACGGGAAGGAGCGGATGCCGGAGCTTGTCTGCGACGGTGCATTGGTGGCGACGCCTGCAGGATCTACCGCCTACAACTACTCCGCCCACGGTCCGATCTTGCCGATCGGTGCCGACGTGCTGGCCCTGACGGCGATGGCCGCCTTCAGACCCCGGCGATGGCGCGGAGCCTTGCTACCCATGGGCGCCGTCGTGCGGCTGGAGGTTTTGTCGCCCCGGAAACGCCCCGTCATGGCTGATGCTGACAGCAAGCGCTCCGTCCGCGACGTTGCATGGGCCGAGATCCGCAGCGAGCCTGCGATCACCCACCGCCTGCTTTTCGACCCGGGCCATGGCCTGGAAGAGCGGCTGATCCGGGAACAGTTCGTCTAGGGCCGGGTCGGTTCGTCAAAGACAGCGGCGACAGGGCGCCGAGCCTGCCAACACCCCTTGTCCGACCGCCCGGTATTTCCCATTTCGGTGGACGGCGCGGTCTCTCGGCTCTCGGACGGCCCTCGGCAACCAGAGCCGTCGGAGATCCGCGTGGATATCATCCTCATAGTTATCGGTTTCGCCGGCCTGATGCTTGGCGGCGACTGGCTGGTCTCTGGTGCGGTGGGCCTGGCCCGGCGTTGGGGCGTGTCGCCGATGGTGATCGGGCTGACCGTCGTCGGTTTCGGCACCTCGATGCCCGAACTCGTGACGTCGGTCCAGGCGGCCTTGGCTGGTTCACCTGGGATTGCGGTCGGCAACGTGGTGGGGTCGAATATCGCGAACATCCTACTGATCCTCGGCGCCGCCGCGGCTCTTGCGCCCGTCGCCGCGCCATGGCGGGGGATCCGGTGGGACGGCCTTGTCATGCTGGCGGTTTCAATTGGTGCCGCAGCGCTCATCCTGACCGAAGGGCTGGGGCGGCTCGCCGGATTGGGACTTGTGGCCACGCTCGCCGTCTATCTCTTCGCCACGGCCCGCCGAACGGATGGAAGTGTCGGAATCGCCTCCGAACCTTCGGCACCGGTCTGGAAGCTGGCTGCTGGATTTGTGCTTCTGATCGCCGGTGCGCGGGCCCTCGTGATCGGTGCGGTCGGTCTCGCGGGATCGCTGGGCGTGCCAGAGGCGGTGATCGGTCTGACGATCGTTGCGATCGGCACGTCGCTGCCCGAACTCACCGCCTCGATCATCGCCGCGCGGCGCGGTGCGGCTGACATGGCGATTGGCAACGTCGTCGGCTCGAACATCTTCAACATCCTGGGCGTCCTCGGCATCACCGCGCTGATCGCCCCGGTGGGCGGCGGTGGAGCGGTCGGTCTGCGCGACATAGCCGTCATGCTGGCCGCCGCAGGGGCGCTGCTGGCCCTGTCGGCTATGGTGGGCCGCATCAGCCGGGGTGCAGGAATAGCGATGATGGTGCTATATGCAGGCTATCTGGGCTGGCTCGCCGTCGCGGTATGATGCCGCGACCGCGTTGACCCCGCCGCGCTTGCGGCCTAGGACGCAAGGGAGGCAAGCGGAGAGGCATCATGGAAGAGTTGCTGCGGGATTATCTGCCGATCATGATTTTCCTGGGTCTGGCCATCGCGCTGGGACTGGTGCTGATCCTGGCAGCCGTCGTCCTCGCCGTGCGCAATCCGGACCCCGAAAAGGTCTCGGCCTACGAATGCGGCTTCAACGCCTTCGACGACGCGCGGATGAAGTTCGACGTGCGCTTCTACCTCGTCTCGATCCTCTTCATCATCTTCGACCTCGAGGTCGCGTTCCTCTTCCCCTGGGCGGCGGCGTTCGGCGACATCTCGATGGTCGCGTTCTGGTCGATGATGGTCTTCCTCGCGGTTCTGACGATCGGCTTCGCTTATGAGTGGAAGAAAGGCGCGCTCGAGTGGGAGTGATGGGGGAGGCCGCGCGGGCCTATCCCTGAAGCTATTTTTCTCATCTGCGAGACGTTTCTGTCAGGACTTTGCACCTAAGCCCGATGGCATCACGCCAAAATCAGATGTCCGACAGATAGTCGGCGGAGACGTAGCCCTTTATTTGCGGTGCGTCAGCAACCGATACTCGGCACCATAGTTGCCCGATCTCGGTCACGCAGTCGCGCACGTTAAGCTCCGTTCCGTCGGGCAGCCCCATGATGATGCGATATCCAAGACCGGGACCTGCCCGCAGCTTCAGCAACTCGTCCGGTCCCGTTCGCTCGACGACTGTGCGGCTGCCGATACCGGCGTCGCAGTTGGCGAGAAACAGGAAGGACGAAAGGATGCAAAGGGTCCTGCGCGACATCGTTTGACCTCGTTCGTTTTTCTTTCGGGGATAGACCGGGAACGGGGCAAAACCTAGGGGGCTGTCGATTGTGGACCGGAGGCCGTGGCAGGGTGGCTACGCAGCACTGCCTCGCCCTCATTCGGGACATGACCGGTGCAAGCTTCAAAGGAGGTTCTTTACTGCGCGCCGAGAGTGGACAGAATATGTGGTCCGAGCGGGGTCTCCGTTTCTCGTGCCAGCCAGAAAAGTGTCCATACCGCTGAGGCCATTGCGACGGCTTGCTGGCCGGCGTCGTCAAGGCTTTCCGGCCTTTCCCGGCCTTGCAGGTCCTCTATCTTCGCCAGCAGCTCCGACCGCCGTTCGGGGTATCCGTGACCGAAGAAACCTTTCGCTTCGACGTTCTGCGGGAGGTCTGCGACGGCCACTTGCAGGAAGTCGACGCTTCGTCGGACTTCGAAGTGAATGCAATCGATCGCTTGTGACGGCAGGGTGCGTGTGCTGCGTCCCACGCAGAGGTTTCCCATGCGTTCGAGACAGGTGGACTGAAGCGTGTTCCGGAACTGGTCGTCGGCATCCTCGACCGCATACATGCAAGCCACGTAGTTCGCGCTGCCCGTCTGGGATACGGTTCCGGGTGGCGTGGTGTCTTGTGCGTGAACGGGTAAAGCCGCCGCAGTGAAGGCCAGAATGAAGGCAATGCCGTTGTTCATGAGCCTTGTTTCTAACCTATGACTTCCAACCATCAATGGTGCGGTCCCCATTTTCGATCCAAGGCTGACGCGACCGGGCGACACGTTGACCCTTTTCGCGCACAGCATTAGGTGAGGCAGGTGGCCATCGAAAGGGTGCAGTATGAGCGTTATGACCGGGCCGAACACTGCCGGGTTCGATCGCGAGGTTTCGACGCAGACCTTGAACAAGGAGCTGCAGGACAAGGGGTTCCTGCTGACCTCGACCGAGGATGTGATCAACTGGGCGCGGACAGGGTCTCTGCACTGGATGACCTTCGGGCTGGCCTGTTGCGCGGTCGAGATGATGCATACCTCCATGCCGCGCTATGACCTTGAGCGGTTCGGGACGGCGCCCCGCGCTTCCCCCCGGCAATCGGACTTGATGATCGTGGCGGGCACGCTGACCAACAAGATGGCGCCCGCCCTACGTAAGGTCTACGATCAGATGCCCGAGCCGCGCTACGTGATCTCGATGGGGTCCTGCGCCAATGGTGGCGGCTATTACCATTACAGCTATTCCGTCGTGCGCGGCTGCGATCGGATCGTACCGGTCGATATCTACGTGCCCGGATGCCCGCCGACGGCGGAGGCACTATTGTACGGGATCCTGCAATTGCAGCGGAAGATCCGCCGAACCGGCACGATCGTTCGCTAGGGGAGAGATGAGTATGGCCGACGAGGTGATAGAAGCGCTGGAAGAGCTTGGCGCGCATATCGAGGTGAAGCGGCCCGATTGCGTGCTTTCGTGGGGCGTGTCCCATGGCGAGCTAACGGTCGATGTGGCGCTGTCCTCCCTACGCGGGCTGGTGGAGTTTCTGAAGACCGACAGCGCCTGCCAGTTCTCGACGCTGATCGACATCACGGCGGTCGACTATCCTGCGCGGGCCAAGCGGTTCGACGTGATCTATCATTTCCTGAGCATGTACCAGAACCAGCGTATCCGCCTGCGGGTGCAAGTGCGCGAGGAGGACATGGTGCCCTCGATCATCGAGGTGCATCCGTCGGCCAACTGGTTCGAACGCGAGGTCTTCGACATGTTCGGCCTGATATTTTCGGGCCATCCGGATCTGCGGCGGATCCTCACTGATTACGGTTTCCGCGGCTATCCGTTGCGCAAGGATTTCCCGACAACGGGCTATACCGAGGTCCGCTATGACGAGGGGCTCAAGCGCGTGGTCTATGAGCCGGTGAAACTGGTGCAGGAATACCGGCAGTTCGACTTCATGAGCCCATGGGAGGGTGCCGAATACATCCTGCCGGGCGACGAGAAGTCGGAGGCCAAGGGCTAGGCTCATTGTCTGGGCCGGTTCTTCTTTACGGGGTCGGAGCTGCGAAAGCGGGGACGTCCTGGCTCTACCGCTACCTTCATGACCGCGAAGATTGCTGCCTGCCGGCGATCAAGGAGCTTCATTACTGGAATACGTTCGATGCGAAGCCTCAGGCGAGGCAGGTCAAGACGTTCCGCCGCCAGATCGCACAGTTTCACGTACGGCGAGCCGATGCTCTGGCGGGGGGGCGGCCCTGGCAGGTCGCCAATCTCGACCGTCAGATCGACGAGATGGGGGAATTGATCGCGGTTCTCGAGGATCGTCGGTCGGATCACGGCCCCTACCGCGATTTCCTTATGGCGCAGTCGGGGGAGGCCAAGGTGGTCGCCGATATCACGCCAGCCTATGGCCTCTTACCGTCCGAAGGCTTGAAGGAGATGGCGCAGTCCGCCTCGGACGTGCGGTTCCTTTTGCTGCTTCGCGATCCTGTCGCGCGGCTCTGGAGCCATGCCCGGATGCTCGCCGAACGGCGCGGCGGCGACGAGCCATTGGAGGAGCGGGCAGAGCGCATCCTTAATCGGGTCATGCGCGGGGGAGAAACCCATATCGCAAACCGCGGTAACTACGCCGCGATCACCGCTCGGCTCGAAGCTGTCGTTCCGGAAGGGCGGCGACTGATCGTCTTTACCGAGGACATCTGGGATGGTCCGGGACGGGCTGCGATCTGCACCTTTCTGGGCCTGCCAGACCAGCCGGGACCGGACCGTCAGATCAACGTAGGACCTGCAGTCGAGATCCCCTCCGACAGACGCCGGGCGGTAGCGACTTTCCTCGCGCCACATTACAGGTGGGCCGAAGAGCGCTTCGGGCGGCTACCGGACGCATGGGCGCGGCATATGGAGATGGTGTAATGCTACTCTATCTGGTGATTTACGCGGTCCTTGTGATTCCGCCCTTCTGGATATTGCTGCCGCGCCACGGTATTCCACCCTACGCGGCAATCATGGCGATCTTTCCGATCCTCGCGGTCGGGTTGCTCTGGCTGATGGCGTTTTCGGACCGGTTGAACCTGAAAGGTAAGTGACGATGATGGATGGGGCGAAATTCGACGACGCGCTGACAGGCGAGCAGCAGATCCGGAATTTCAACATCAATTTCGGCCCGCAGCACCCGGCGGCCCACGGTGTGCTGCGTCTGGTGCTGGAACTCGATGGCGAGATCGTGGAGCGCTGCGATCCGCATATCGGCCTGCTTCACCGCGGGACTGAGAAGCTAATGGAGAGCCGGACCTATCTCCAGAACCTCCCTTATCTCGACCGACTCGATTACGTCGCGCCGATGAACCAGGAGCATGCCTTCTGCCTGGCGATCGAGCGGCTGACAGAAACCGAAGTGCCGCGCCGCGCGCAGCTTATCCGGGTCCTCTTCTGCGAGATCGGGCGTGTTTTGAGCCACATCCTGAACGTCACGACGCAGGCGATGGATGTAGGCGCGCTGACCCCGCCTCTGTGGGGGTTCGAAGAGCGCGAGAAGCTGATGGTCTTCTACGAGCGGGCCTGCGGCGCGCGGCTCCACGCGAATTACTTCCGCCCGGGCGGCGTTCATCAGGATCTGCCGCCCGAGCTGGTCGAGGATATCGACCAATGGGCCGACGAATTTCCGCAGGTGCTCGATGATATCGAGGGGCTTCTGACCGAGAATCGGATCTTCAAGCAGCGCAACGCCGATATCGGGATCGTGTCCGAGGAAGAGATCCTTGATTGGGGGTTCTCAGGCGTGATGGTGCGCGGCAGTGGCCTGGCCTGGGATCTGCGGCGGGCGCAGCCCTATGAGTGTTACGACGAGTTCGACTTCCAGATACCGGTCGGTAAGAACGGTGACTGCTACGATCGCTACCTTGTTCGGATGGCCGAGATGCGGGAATCTATCAAGATCATCAAGCAGGCCTGCGCCAAATTGCGCGAAACACCCGGCGATGTTCTGGCGCGTGGCAAGATGACCCCGCCGAAACGGGCCGAGATGAAGACGTCGATGGAAGCCCTGATCCATCACTTCAAGCTCTATACCGAAGGCTTCCGCGTGCCCGAGGGCGAGGTTTACGCCGCCGTCGAAGCACCGAAGGGAGAGTTTGGCGTGTTCCTTGTCGCTGACGGGACGAACCAGCCCTACCGCGTGAAGCTGCGGGCGCCCGGGTATCTGCACCTGCAGGCGATGGATCACATGTGCAAGGGGCACCAGTTGGCGGATGTCTCGGCCATCATTGGAACGCTCGACATCGTGTTCGGCGAAATCGATCGCTAGTTCGGGGTGACTATCACAATTGACCTTTGGATCGTGTTGGTTGGCGCGATCGCCGGGGCTGCCGCGGCTTGGGGCGCGCGCGGGAGGAACAAGCTCGTCAAGGCAGCCGCGATCGGGGCTATTGTAGCCCTTGTACTGGTCTTCATGCGGCGTTTCTTCTGAGCGATGAACAGGGTGGCAGTCCTCGTACTGTTGCTGACGGCGTGGTCCGGCATAGCCCTTGCGCAGGGCTTGCCCGAGACCGGGACGCGCACCGTCGGAGATCTGATTGCCCAAGGCGGCGTCGTCGAGGCAACCGGTGCGATGCAAGGATCGCCACTAATCTATATCCGGCTCGAGGGGGAAGCGCCGCAATTGTGGATCTGTCGCTTCGTCTATACCGACTTTGATGCCTTTGCCGATCCTTTGAGGTCTATCCCACCCTCCAATACCGGCACCGTTTGCACGGTCCTTCGTTAGTGGCTCGATGCGGACCGATCCCGCCTTTCTGTATCTATCGATGTTTGCCGAAGAGTTCCGCTATCTCGGGCTGCTGGTCTGATTCGTGCTGATGGGCTTGGTGTCAGGCGGCCTGATGCGCGTCATCCCGCAAGCCTGGCTTGGCGGAGTGCTTGCCATCGTCGCGGTCTCTGCGGTCTTTAATCTGACCTTGCTGATCCTCTTCGGATTTGCGGATACAGTCGCGGCATGGCGCGGCCTTTTGCATTGACGCAGAGGCACGATCGTAGCTTAGGGTGCGGCGTAATTATCTCTTTGGAAAGGCTCATTTAATGAAACGATTTGTTCTTGTACTGCCACTTCTGACCATCCCTGCAGTCACTCAGGCAGCGCCCAGCGAGAACGAGGTAATTGCCGCCGTCGATGCCGGTCTCAGAAAGACAGGTTGCTCGATCGATATCTCGGATCAGTCCGCCTCGGAACGGCGCCTGGCCGAGCTTATCGCCGCTGAGATCGGCGGCACGGCGGATAACTACCTCGATCGAAGCGGTCCGCTTCATGACATGGTGGATAACGCGGTCGAGACGATGATGGAAACGGGGCGTCTGACAGTAGATCTTGCGGCGGGCACGGCACGGTTGAGCGATTGCTGAGCGCTGAGAGCGCCATCACCTGTGCTTCCGTTGGTGAGCCTCTGACTTCGTTGTCCTTAGGTTGAGAACGCGCTTTGCGGGCGATGCCGATATCGTTCTGAACGGGGCCAGCGATAACCTCCAAGGATGTGATGCAACGGCGGAGCGGCTAATGCTGGAAACTCCTGCTCAGGCGGCTTAGGAGAGGGCGAAAGCGCCCTCTATCGGAAAGACCTGTGCCATGTTGCGACGCCTGCATCCCGAACAGCCGGAGAGTTTTGCCTTTACCGAGGCGAACCAGAAGTGGGCCGAGGCGCAGATCACCAAGTATCCGGAAGGGCGGCAAGCAAGCGCTGTGATCCCGCTTTTGTGGCGCGCGCAAGAGCAAGAGGGGTGGTTGACCCGGCCGGCGATGGAACACATCGCCGAGATGCTCGACATGGCCTACATGCGCGTGCTTGAGGTCGCGACTTTCTATTTCATGTTCCAGCTTCAGCCGGTGGGGTCGGTCGCACATATTCAAATCTGCGGCACGACATCCTGCATGATCTGCGGGGCTGAGGATCTGGTCGCGACCTGCAAGGATAAGATCGCGAAGCGGCCGCATCAACTGTCGGCGGATGGCAAGTTTTCGTGGGAAGAGGTCGAGTGCTTGGGGGCCTGCGCGAATGCGCCAATGGCGCAGATTGGTAAGGACTACTACGAGGATCTGACCGCTGAACGGCTGGGCGAGATCCTCGACCGAATGGCAGCGGGTGAGGTGCCGGTACCAGGGCCTCAGAATGGCCGCTTCACCTCGGAGCCTGCGGGCGGGCTGACCTCGCTTGAGGTGGCCGAGGGTGAGCGCGAGGCACGTAACGGATCGGTCGCGCTAGCGGTCGAGATCGGCGATACGATCAAGCGTATCGACGGGACCGAAGTACCCTTGGTGACGCCATGGACGCGAGGTGGCAGTGCGACCAAGTCACCGCCGCCTGTTCGGCGTCCTGAGCCGGAGGAGACGCCAGGCCCGAAGGTTGCGAAGGGCAAGGCCTCCGATGCGACAGGCGTGACGAAGCAGGCGGCAGAGGCGGCCAGTCAGGCCAAGCCTGAAGGCAAGTCGAACCCGGCGGGTCAGGCGGCCGATGACGAGACCCGTGCTGCGGCTGAGCGAGAACCAGAGCGACTGGACACTCCGCCGGGCGAGGCCGACGATTTGACGCGGATCAATGGTATCGGGCCGAAGCTAGCCGATTTGTTGAACGAGATGGGCTTTTACCATTATCGCCAGATCGCGGCTTGGGGCGATGAGGAGATCGCTTGGGTTGACGCAAGGTTAAAGTTCAAGGGCCGGATCACACGCGACGACTGGGTCGAGCAGGCCAAGGCCCTGAGCGAAACGTAACGCCCTTCTATCCGATCTTCGGAATGCCTGCCTGGCTCTCCAACGCCATGGACCTGTCCAAAAGTTAGTTTAGTGTTATGACGTGGGGGGCTGCCAAGAGCTGCGCGGGGTGCGCGGCCGGAAGACAAGGGAGGTCGGCACATGTCCGTTCAGACCGGAAAGCTGAGATGCCTGGCGGGATGCTGGGCTGTGGGGGGATTAATCGGTTTGGTCGCCATGGTTCTGCTGTTTATGCTGGGGGGGTTCTCCTCAGCGCAGGCTATCTTTACGGGCGGACTCTTGGCGATCGCCGTGGGATTGCTGTTGCAGTTGACGGTGTGTCGATCGATGCCGGAACCCGGCAACGTGATGATTCCGGGGACGCAGAGCACGGTTGCAGGCACCCATGCCGCGCCGGCTGCACCGGTCGCCGAAGCGCAGGCGGAGAGGCATCACCACGATGAGGTCGCCGTGTCGGAGGCTGAACAGCCTAGAGCAGAGGCGGTGGTCGAGGAGCCTCAGCATGAAGTCGCTGACGAGACAATTGTCGAGCCAGAGCCGGCCGTGGCTGACGTCGCGCCCGAGCCCGTGGTCGAGGAGGTTTCGCCTGCCGCTGCTGAGTCTCCGGCCAGTGCGTCCGCTGCAGCGAGCGCCGCGGCGAAGCCCCAAATGATGGAAGCCCCGCGTGACGGCGGGCCTGACGATCTGAAGAAGATCAAGGGGATTGGGCCGAAACTCGAAAAGATGCTGCATGGGATGGGAATCTATCACTTCGACCAGATCGCGGGCTGGCAGACGAACGAGCTTGCCTGGGTGGACGAAAACCTGGAGGGCTTCAAAGGCCGTGCGAGCCGGGACAATTGGGTCAGTCAGGCTGAGACCTTGGCCAGTGGTGGCGAGACCGCCTTCTCTGAGAAGGTCGACAAAGGCGACGTCTACTAGGGCTTGTGCATGACCTCGGACGGATCGGAAGGACGGCGCGCCGCATTGACAATCGCGGGCGTCGCGATTTTGTGGATCCTGATCACAATGACGGGCGGCTGGCTCGGCTGGAGCAACCGTGTCCGCGCTCTTTTCGATCTGTTTGCCCTAGCCGGTATGGGCTATGGACTATGGCTGACATGGCGCGCGACTCAGGCGCGGCGCAAGGATAGGGACTGAGGCATGCTCAAGGACGAGGACCGGATTTTCACCAATATCTATGGGATGAAGGACCGGTCGCTGAGGGGCGCGCAGGCCCGCGGGCATTGGGACGGCACGGCGGGCCTCATCGAGAGGGGCCGGGACTGGATCATCGAGGAGATGAAGTCGTCCGGCCTGAGGGGGCGCGGTGGCGCGGGGTTCCCAACAGGCCTGAAGTGGTCGTTCATGCCGAAGGAGTCCGATGGCCGGCCGGCCTACCTCGTAGTGAATGCCGACGAATCCGAACCCGGAACCTGTAAAGACCGGGAGATCATGCGCCATGATCCCCATACGCTGATCGAGGGCTGCCTCATCGCGTCCTTCGCGATGAACGCCCATGCCTGCTATATCTATATTCGTGGCGAGTATATCCGCGAGCGCGAAGCGCTGCAGATCGCCATCGACGAAGCCTACGATGCGGGGCTCGTCGGACCGAACGCGGCTGGTTCAGGCTGGGATTTTGACCTCTATCTCGTGCACGGAGCCGGGGCCTATATCTGCGGCGAGGAGACGGCACTGCTGGAGAGCCTCGAAGGCAAAAAAGGGATGCCGCGGATGAAACCGCCCTTTCCGGCAGGGGCGGGGCTCTATGGCTGCCCGACGACGGTGAATAACGTGGAGTCGATCGCCGTTGTGCCGACGATCCTGCGGCGCGGCGGGTCGTGGTTTGCGGGCTTCGGGCGGCCGAACAATGCGGGGACCAAGCTCTTCGCGATCTCGGGCCACGTGAACAATCCGTGTGTGGTCGAGGAGGAGATGTCGATCCCATTTCGGGAACTGATCGACAAGCATTGCGGCGGAATCCGCGGCGGTTGGGAGAACCTCAAGGCCGTGATCCCTGGAGGATCATCGGTACCTTTGCTGCCAGCCTCGACCATGGATGAGGCGATCATGGATTTCGACTGGCTGCGCGAGCATCAGTCGGGCCTTGGGACGGCAGCAGTTATCGTGATGGATCAGTCGACGGACATCATCAAGGCGATCTGGCGGCTCTCGGCCTTCTACAAGCACGAAAGCTGTGGTCAGTGCACGCCGTGCCGTGAAGGCGCCGGCTGGATGATGCGGGTCATGGACCGCCTGGTGAAGGGCGATGCAGCGGTCGAGGAGATCGACATGCTGCTGGAGGTCACCAAGCAGGTCGAGGGGCATACGATCTGCGCGCTCGGCGATGCGGCGGCTTGGCCGATCCAGGGCCTGATCCGGCATTTCCGGGACGAAATCGAAGACCGGATCCGCACGAAGCGGGTGCCCGTCGCCGCCGAGTAGACCAGACGCTAAGGCCCCTCCAAGAAGTCAGGACTATCGCATCCTTCGTTGTGATCCGACCGATCGGTCGGGCCGTACTCTCTATGAAGGCGTTTCAGAGACTGTAATTGGACGCACTAGCGAAACTAAACAAACCATTTCACTTTTTGCTCGACAAATGAACCGAACGGTTTAGTTTTATCCTTGTGGCGATATGAGGAGAATGGCAATGCGACTTGGACATGTCTTGGCATGGCTGGCGATGGGGCTGGCACCGATGGCAGCTCATGCGGAACGCGATCCGGGGCGCGCGATTGCAGAACTCTTCGCGACTCAGATGGATGCGGACCGGGACGGTGTGCTTGAGGATGGGGAGGTTATCGCCTTCAGCGAAGCGGTTTTTTCGTCGATGGACATTGATGGTAGCGGCGGCCTGACCTTCGAGGAGATGCGCGACTGGGAGCACGGGATGGCCGATCTCGCCACCTTCCGCCACCGCGAAGAGGCGTTCGATGCGTCGATCGGCATGGCTTTCGCCCTGTTCGATCGTGACCGTGACGGCCTGATTTCCCCGGCCGAATACAAGGCTGGCGTGAGGATCGCCGCCGGACTTGCAGACGGCGATAAGAACGGGACGTTGACGGTGAATGAGTATCTCGACGGTTTCATCTTCAACGTCGCCATGCGGACCGCGCTGGCGGGTTAGAGCCCAAGCTCGACAGGTAGCGGGGGTGTCTTAGTTCTCCTCCCCGGGGACGCGCGAAGGAGGATCGAAGATGGCTCTGAAACACTTGATAGCAGCCTTTTTGTCTATGTCGCTCGCGGTCCCCGCTGCGGCTCAGCCGGATGCCGGGCGGGCAGCGGCTGAGATTTTTGCACAAGAGATCGATGCCGATGGAGATGGCGTGATCTCGGACACGGAGTTGCAGGGGTTTGGCGACAGCGTCTTCGCCTCGATCGATCTCGATGGCGACGGCGCGATGTCGGAGGAAGAAATGCGGGACTGGCGCTTCGGGATGTCGGATTTGGCTGAGTTTCGGGAGCGAACACAGGCTTACGACACCGCTGTTGCGATGGCATTCGATATCTTCGATCGGGACAACGACTCGGCAGTTTCGCCGGATGAACATGCCGCGGCTATCCAGGCCTCTGCAGATTATGCGGATCTGGATGGCGACGGCGCGTTGTCAATCCCAGAGTATCTGGATGGCTTCATCTTCAACGTGGCCATGCGAAGCGCGCTTGTGCCATAAGAGCATTTTGTCGCTTTGGCCTGCGGAGATGCTTGCTGTGGGTCCGATGAGGAGCATTTGCGATGAAACAGCCTGACGGACATCACTTGGCCGAACTGAATGTCGGGCGGTTGATCGCCGATACCGACGATCCACGTGTGGCGGAGTTCATGGCCGCGCTGGACCGAGTCAATGGGCTCGGCAAGCGGATGCCGGGCTTTGTCTGGATGATGGAAGGCTCAGGCGAACCAGGGACGGGCAATACAGAGGCCAAGATCGGGGGCGACCCGCGCCATGTCGCCAATCTGACTGTCTGGGAAGATGTCGAAACGCTGGAGCAGTTCGTCTGGAACACGGTCCATCGCCAGTTCTACGAGCGGCGCCAGGAATGGTTCGAGGTTCTGGGTGAGATGCATTTCGTGATGTGGTGGGTGCCCGTCGGGCATCGGCCGACGCTCGATGAAGCGCTGGAACGCCTGGAAAGGCGCCGTTTGGACGGCGACAGCGACGAGGCTTTCGGTTGGGATTGGTTGCACGCTGCGCGGCTGCATCTGGTGCGGTCTTGCCGGGAAGCCGCCGAGTGATCGGCCCTGTTATTGAATAGCCGGACCGTTTCGCCCACCTCAGGGACTGTTTCGAGCAGCGAAGAGGGCTTTGGCATGCGATGGATCTGGGTGGCGCTTGTGGCTTTGATGGCGGCGCCGGTTGCGGCGAAACCACCGTTGAAGGACGTGGCGGAGGTGCGCGAGGGCATCATTGCCGTCGGCATCGCCTATGAGATCAGCGAGCGTTGTGACGACATCGATGCACGGCTGTTTCGCGGGATCTCTTACCTCAATCAACTGAAATCACGGGCGCGAGCCCTGGGTTACAGCGACGCGGAGATCGACGCCTATACTGATGACGAGGCTGAGAAAGACCGCTTGGAAGGTATCGCGCGGGCCCGCCTGGCCGAGCGCGGGGCGTCGCGGGACGACGAGGCAGGGCATTGCCGGGTCGGTCGGGATGAAATCGCTGCTAACACCGCGGTGGGTCAGCTTCTGCGGGCCCGCTAGGGCCACCCTGACGCGGCAAGAGGCCGCCGGTTTTGCGATGGAAATCCGCCATGCACGGGGTTAGGTAACGTTCGATACCGCAATCGACGGACGGAGGCCCCCTTGGCCGAGCTGCGCACCATCAACATCGACGGGCAGGATATCGAGGTCGATCCGGCCCTGACACTCATCCAAGCTTGTGAACTGGCGGGGGTCGAGATCCCGCGGTTCTGCTATCATGAACGGCTGTCAATCGCCGGGAACTGCCGGATGTGTCTGGTCGAGGTAGTGGGTGGCCCGCCGAAGCCAGCAGCCTCCTGCGCGATGCAGGTGCGCGACCTGCGGCCGGGGCCAGAAAGGCAGCCGCCGGTCATCAAGACCAACTCTCCCATGGTCAAGAAGGCGCGAGAGGGGGTGATGGAGTTTCTACTCATTAACCACCCTCTCGACTGCCCGATCTGCGATCAGGGCGGCGAATGTGATCTGCAGGATCAGGCGATGGCCTATGGCGTGGATTTCTCGCGCTACCGCGAGCCCAAGCGGGCGGCGGTGGACCTGGATCTTGGACCTCTCGTCGAAACGCACATGACGCGTTGCATCTCTTGCACCCGCTGCGTTCGGTTCACGACTGAGGTCGCCGGGATCACGCAGATGGGCCAGACGGGGCGTGGCGAGGACAGCGAAATCACATCCTATCTGGGCCAGACGCTCGACAGCGAGTTACAGGGGAACATCATCGACCTGTGCCCGGTGGGAGCGCTGGTGTCGAAGCCCTATGCGTTTACGGCGCGGCCCTGGGAGCTGACGAAGACCGAGTCGATCGATGTGATGGACGCTTTGGGCTCGTCTGTTCGGGTGGATACAAAGGGGCGCGAGGTCATGCGGTTCCTGCCGCGCAACCATGACGGCGTGAACGAGGAATGGATCAGCGACAAGACGCGGTTCGTCTGGGACGGGCTGCGGCGGCAGCGGCTCGACAAGCCGTACATCCGCGAGAACGGCAAGCTGCGGCCTGCGGGCTGGGGCGAGGTGTTGGCGCTGGCGACGGATAAGATCAAAGGTGCTGGAAAGCTCTCGGGACTGGTCGGGGATCTGGCGCCCGTTGAGGCCGCTTTCGCGTTGAAAGAGCTGATCGAAGAACAGGGCGGTGTTGTCGAGTGCCGGACGGATGGAGCAAAGCTGCCTGCCGGAAACCGGTCGGGGTATGTCGGGACGGCGCGGATCGAGGACGTCGATGATGCGCAGATGATCCTGCTGATCGGGACCAACCCCCGCGTTGAGGCGCCAGTCCTGAACGCGCGGATACGGAAGGCCTGGCTTAAGGGTGCGAAGGTCGCACTGATCGGCGAGGCGGTGGACCTGACTTACGATTACACCCATCTTGGCACGGGGCGAGAGGCGCTCGCCGAGCTCGCTGGCATGGATCATTCGGACAAGCATGATGTGCCAGGTGTGATGATTGTCGGCCAAGGAGCGTTGACCAGTGACGACGGGGCTGCTGTGCTTGCGACTGCTATGCGGGCGGCAGAGGCCGGGCAGTCAAAGTTCCTGACGCTCCACACCGCTGCTGCGCGTGTCGGCGCGATGGATATCGGCGCTGTCTGCGAAAGCGGGATCGATCAAGCGCTTGAGGCGGACGTAATCTACAACCTCGGCGCGGACGAGATTGATGTGCCCGAAGGGGCTTTCGTGATCTATCAGGGCAGCCATGGGGACCGGGGGGCGCATCGAGCGGATGTGATCCTGCCGGGGGCGGCCTATACGGAGGAGAACGGGCTCTTCGTGAACACCGAAGGGAGGCCTCAACTGGCTTTACGCGCATCGTTCCCACCTGGGGAGGCCAAGGAGAACTGGGCGATCCTGCGGGCGCTGTCGGGCGAGATGGGCGCGACCTTGCCTTACGATACGATGGCGCAGTTGCGACAGGCGCTAGTCAAGGCAGTGCCGCATCTGAAGATGGTCGATCAGGTGCCGGAGAATGAGTGGGTCGCTCTTGACGGCGGCACGATGGGCGATGGGGATTTCTTCCAAGCCATTTCGGACCACTACCTGACAAACCCGATCGCCCGTGCGTCGAAACTGATGGCCGAGCTAAGCCAGTCGGCGAAGGCGCGGCGGGAGGCCGCGCCGATCGCGGCGGAATAGGCCCGCGGCACATGTGCCGGAGTGGCCGGAAGAGGCTGGCATACGGCGGGAAGATGCTGTTTACAGCGACGTGCCGGGCGCACTCTCCGGCATGGGAACGACACGGGGTGTTCGCCGCACCGCCGCCAGAGCCCGCAAACGATATCGCGGGCAAGGGGAAAGACGTATGAGCGAGTTTTTCAGCACCAATGCGGGGATCGCCCTAATCATCTTGGGGCAGTGCCTGCTGCTGACGGTGCTTCTTCTGATGTCGCTTGCCGTGCTGCTGTACGCCGATCGCAAGATCTGGGCCGCGGTGCAGATGCGGAAGGGCCCGAACGTGGTGGGCGCCTTTGGGCTTCTGCAGAGCTTTGCCGATTTCTTCAAATACGCCCTGAAAGAGATCGTAGTGCCCGCGGGTGCGGACAAGACGGTGTTCTTTCTTGCGCCCATGATCGCCTTCACCCTGCCGCTGATCGCGTGGGCGGTGATCCCGTTCAACGATGGCTGGGCGATTGCCGACGTGAACGTGGCGATCCTTTATATCTTCGCGGTCTCCTCGCTGGAGGTCTATGGCGTGATCATGGGGGGATGGGCCTCGAATTCGAAGTATCCGTTCCTTGGGAGCCTCAGGTCCGCGGCGCAGATGATCTCCTACGAGGTGTCGATCGGGTTGATCCTGGTTGGTGTCATCATCTCAACCGGGTCACTGAACCTGACCGAGATCGTGCGGGCGCAGGATGGGGATTGGGGCCTTCTGAGCTGGTACTGGCTGCCGCACCTGCCGATGTTGTTCCTGTTCTTCATCTCGGCCTTGGCTGAGACGAACCGGCCGCCCTTCGACCTGCCGGAGGCCGAATCCGAACTCGTCGCGGGCTATCAGGTGGAGTACTCGTCGACGCCGTTCCTGCTCTTCATGATCGGGGAATACGCCACGATCGTGCTGATGACGGCGCTGATTACGCTGATCTTCTTCGGCGGCTGGCTGTCGCCGGTGCCTTTCCTGCCGGACGGCGTGTTCTGGATGGTCGCGAAGATGTTCGTGATCTTCTTCCTGATCTCGATGGTGAAGGCCATCGTGCCCCGCTACCGCTACGACCAACTGATGCGGCTGGGATGGAAGGTGTTCCTGCCGTTCTCATTGGCGTGGGTCGTGCTGGTGGCGTTCTTGGCGAAGTTCGAGCTGTTTGGCGGGGCCTATGCCCGCTGGGCGGTAGGTGGCTAATGGTGAGGGCGGGCGCACTTTCCCTGACCGGGCTACTGACCGTTCTAGCGCTCCCAACAAGCGCTCAACTGGGCGTTTATCGGCTTGAGGACTGTGGCTTTTACCAGATCGGAACCGAGTTTTGCAGCCCTGAGCAGGCGAGCGCGGCACTCGAGTGGATTGAACCGTCATGGGGCCTCCAGTTTTCGGAGAACGATCCGTTCGCGATCGTCACGATCCTTGGCTATCTCAAGCAGGGGATCGACAGCCGAATCGAGACGGGGCTTTGTGAGCCCGGCGAAGACTTGGCCTATGCGGTTACCGAAATCTGGGCGATGTATGTCGGCGACCTGCCCGAAGATGCGCCGACCAGCTATGAGATGGACTTTCTCATCGTGGATCGGTTCGTCAACAATGCGGTCGAGTATTTAGATAATGGCGACTGCGATAGGCCTTAGCGGAGACTGGATATGACGCAGATCGACTATACGCGTGCGGCCAAGTATTTTCTCTTGGCTGACTTTTTCTCGGCGATGAAGCTGGGGATGAAGTACTTCTTCCGCCCCAAGGCGACGGTGAACTACCCTCATGAAAAGGGGCCTTTGTCGCCGCGGTTCCGCGGTGAACATGCGCTACGGCGCTACCCGAATGGGGAAGAACGTTGCATCGCCTGCAAGCTCTGCGAGGCGATCTGCCCGGCGCAGGCGATCACGATCGATGCTGAGGCGCGGGAGGACGGGTCGCGGCGGACCACACGCTATGACATCGACATGACGAAGTGCATCTATTGCGGCTATTGCCAGGAGGCCTGCCCGGTCGATGCCATCGTCGAGGGGCCGAACTTCGAATACGCCACCGAGACGCGGGAAGAGCTGTTCTACGATAAGCAGAAGCTTCTCGAAAACGGTGAGCGGTGGGAGGCCGAGATCGCCCGCAACCTGGAAATCGACGCGCCGTATAGATGACTGATGAAGCACAACATGTCGCCGCGGGGCGGTCGCTTTCGGATACGGTCAATCCGGGTCTGAAAGACGTTCTGGCCGAACGGTATGACCATCTTGTCCCGGGATTTTCCGACTACGTGGTTGGGACAGCCTATGGGCAGATCTACAACCGGCCCGGGCTCGACCTGAAGACGCGGCAGCTGGCGACCGTTGCGGCGCTTGCGGCGATCGGCGGGCAGACAAGACCGCAACTTAAGGTGCATGTGGGCGCCTCTTTGAAAGCCGGCGCGACACGGACGGAGGTGACCGAGGTCATCCTACAGATGTCGCTCTATGGTGGCTTCCCGGCGATGGTGAACGCATTGAATGCGGCTATGGAGGTTTTCGCGGAGGAAGACGCGGTATGACCGACAATCCCTTCGAAGTCATGATGCGGATGGGTCAGGATTGGGCGAAGCAGTTCAATCCGGCCCTTGAGTCCTTCACGCCGAAGGGGTTCGAGGCGCTGTGGCCGACCATGCCCAAGGAGCTCATGGAGACGTTCATGGGCAAGACCTTCAATCCGGAGGGGCTTGACGCCAAGACGCGGCTGCTGTTGACCCTCGGCGCGTTGACGATGCTCGGGGCACAGGCCGAGGCGCAGATCCGGATGACGGTGCGCCACGCGATCGAGGCGGGCGCAACACGCCAGGAAGTGGCCGAAACTATCGCCCAGATGGGTGCATTCGGCGGCATCCCGGCGATGACCAAGGCCATGGAACTGGCGCAAGAGGCGATGGAGGACGGAGAGAGCGAATGACACCAGCCGTGATCGCCTTTTACTGCTTCGCCATCTCGACCATTGCGGGCGGACTTTTCACCGTCATCTCGCGCAACCCGGTCCATTCGGTGTTGTGGCTGATCCTCGCATTTCTCTCGTCGGCGGGCCTCTTCGTGCTGCTCGGGGCCGAGTTCGTCGCGATGCTGCTGATCATCGTCTATGTAGGCGCGGTGGCGGTGCTGTTCCTTTTCGTCGTCATGATGCTGGACGTGGATTTCGCCGAGCTGAAGGCGGAGATGGCGAAGTATCTGCCGCTGGGGCTGTTGATCGGGGTGATCGTGCTGATGCAGTTGGCGATCGCTTTGGGGGCCTGGCAGTTTTCCGAAGGAGCGGAGGATCGCGTCGTGGCGCCTGCGCTTGAGGCGCCGGACAATGTCGCAGGGATCGGTCTGATCCTGTATGACCGCTACATCCTGGCATTCCAGCTCTCGGGGCTGATCCTGCTGGTCGCGATGGTCGGGGCGATCGTGCTGACCCTGCGCCACCGTCAGGACATCAAGCGTCAGGACGTGCTGGCCCAGATGTACCGCGACCCGGAGAAGGCGCTGGAGATGAAAGACGTGAAGCCGGGGCAGGGCCTGTGAGAACTCTCCTCGGCTTCCTCGCATTCTTGTTCCTAGCGGATGTCCTGGCTGGAGGCTGGAGTTTGCCACATGGTGCAATGCCCTATTCATTCGGCACCAGCATTCACGGCATCCACTTTATAACCTGCGAAGGACGGCAAGCGGCTAGCGAAGGGATGGTTTTCTGTTGATCGGCCTTGAACACTACCTCACCGTCGCGGCGGCGTTGTTCGTCATCGGGATCTTCGGGCTCTTTCTGAACCGGAAGAACGTGATCATCCTGCTGATGTCGATCGAGCTGATGTTGCTCGCCGTGAATATCAACTTCGTGGCGTTCTCGGCGGCACTGAACGATCTGGTGGGGCAGGTCTTTACCTTGTTCGTTCTGACGGTCGCGGCGGCGGAGGCGGCCATCGGGCTTGCCATTCTCGTCTGTTTCTTCCGGAACCGCGGGACCATCGACGTCGAAGACGTCAACGTGATGAAGGGCTGATTTCATGGAGACGATCATCCTTTTCGCGCCTCTCGTGGGCGCGCTCATCGCGGGGTTCGGCTGGCGCCTGATTGGGGAAACGGCGGCGCAGTGGACGGCGACGCTATTGTTGTTCCTGGCCGCGCTGCTCAGCTGGATCGTCTTCTTCACCTTCGATGGCACAACCCAGCAGATCCAAATTATGCGCTGGATCGAAAGCGGGACGCTGGCGACGGACTGGGCCATCCGGCTGGACCGGTTGACGGCGATCATGCTGATCGTGATCACGACGGTCTCGGCGCTCGTCCACCTCTATTCCTTCGGCTACATGGCCCATGACGACAACTTCCGCGAAGGCGAGCACTATAAGGCGCGCTTCTTTGCCTACCTGTCGTTCTTCACCTTCGCGATGCTGATGCTGGTGACGGCAGACAACCTCGTCCAGATGTTCTTCGGCTGGGAGGGCGTGGGCCTCGCCTCCTACCTCTTGATCGGGTTCTACTATCGAAAGCCAAGCGCCAATGCGGCCGCGATCAAGGCCTTCGTCGTCAACCGGGTTGGCGATTTCGGCTTCATGCTGGGGATCCTCGCGCTGTTCTTCCTGGTGGACTCGATCCGCTTCGACGACATCTTCGCCGCAGCGCCTGAAATCGCCGAGACGCAGATGACCTTCCTCTGGCGGCAGTGGAATGCGGCCGAGGTTGTGGCCCTTCTGCTGTTCATCGGCGCGATGGGGAAATCGGCGCAGCTGTTCCTTCACACCTGGCTGCCGGACGCGATGGAAGGGCCGACGCCCGTTTCTGCCTTGATCCATGCGGCAACGATGGTGACGGCGGGCGTGTTCCTCGTCTGCCGGATGTCGCCGATCATGGAATTCGCGCCCTACGCCACGGGCTTCATCGTTTTCATCGGCGCAATGACCGCATTTTTCGCGGCGACGGTGGGCCTTGTCCAGAACGACATCAAGCGCGTGATCGCATATTCGACATGTTCGCAGCTTGGCTACATGTTCGTGGCTGCGGGTGTCGGTGTCTATTCAGTCGCAATGTTCCACCTGTTCACCCATGCCTTCTTCAAGGCGATGCTGTTCCTTGGTGCGGGGTCTGTCATCCACGGGATGCATCACGAACAGGATATGCGGAATTATGGTGGGCTGCGAAAGAAGCTGCCCTATACGTTCTGGGCGATGATGATCGGAACGCTGGCGATCACCGGCGTGGGCATTCCGCTGACCCATATCGGCTTCGCCGGGTTCCTGTCGAAGGATGCGGTGATCGAAAGTGCGTGGGCGGGCAGTGACGGGTTCGCCTTCTGGGCGCTGGTGATCGCTGCGGCATTCACGAGCTTTTACTCCTGGCGGCTGATGTTCCTGACCTTCTGGGGCGAACCGCGGGGCGATCGGCATACCCATGAGCACGCCCATGAAAGCCCGATGACGATGATCGCGCCTCTAGGCATCCTGTCGCTTGGTGCCGTGTTTGCCGGAATGATCTGGTATGACAGCTTCTTTGGCGAGACGGGTGATGTAGCCGAGTTCTTTGCCATCCCTGTCGCTGAAGCATCCGCGGAGGGATACGGAGACGACAGCCACGGCGATGAAGGCCACAGCGACGACACGGCGGTTCATAGCGATGACAGCCACGGCGAAGAGGGGGCATACGGCGACGATCATCATGTGACCCTAGCGGGCGTGCCAGGACAGGGGGCGATCTACGTGGCCCCGGAGAACACAGTGCTCGACGATGCTCATTATGCGCCGACCTGGGTGAAGGTCTCGCCGTTTGTCGCGATGTTGCTGGGGCTCGGGCTTGCCTGGCTGATGTATATCCGCCGTCCTGAGCTGCCTGGAAAGGTGGCCGAGGCCAACGGGATCCTCTACCGGTTCCTGTTGAATAAGTGGTACTTCGATGAGATCTACGACGCGATCTTCGTGCGACCCGCGCTTGGCATCGGGCGGAGCTTCTGGAAGGGCGGGGACGGCCGCGTGATCGATGGCGGGATCAACGGCCTTGCCATGGGCATTGTGCCGTTCTTCACCCGCCTCGCGAACCGAGGGCAATCGGGATACCTTTTCCACTATGCCTTCGCGATGGTGCTGGGGCTGGCTGTCCTGCTGACCTGGGTCAGCCTGACGGGAGGCAACTGATGGACAACCTCCTGTCGCTTATCACCTTCATGCCGCTGATCGCGGCAATGATCCTCGCGCTGTTCCTGCGCGGCGACGATGCCGAGGCGCAGCGGAATGCCAAGTGGGTGGCGATGGCCGTGACGGTGGCCACATTCCTTGTCTCGCTCTTCGTTATCTTCCAGTTCGATCCCAACAATACCGGCTTCCAGATGGTGGAGGAGGCCGAGTGGGTCTTTGGCCTCACCTACAAGATGGGCGTCGACGGGATCAGCGTCCTGTTCGTGATGCTGACGACGTTCCTGATGCCGCTCGTCATCTGGTCTGCCTGGGACGTCACGCACCGGACGAAGGAGTACATGATCGCCTTCCTCGTGCTCGAGACGCTGATGCTGGGCGTCTTTTGTGCGCTTGATCTGGTGCTGTTCTACCTGTTCTTCGAGGCCGGGTTGATCCCGATGTTCCTGATAATCGGGATCTGGGGCGGGAAGGACCGCATCTATGCGTCCTTCAAGTTCTTCCTCTACACCTTCCTCGGGTCGGTCCTGATGCTGGTCGCAATGATCGCGATGTACGCTCAGGCGGGGACAACGGATATCCCGACGCTTCTGTCGCACGAGTTCTCGTCCGATCCGATGCGGATCCTCGGCTTCACGGTGATCGGTGGGGCGCAGACGCTGATGTGGATCGCCTTCTTCGCGTCCTTCGCGGTGAAGATGCCAATGTGGCCGGTCCATACCTGGTTGCCGGATGCCCACGTGCAGGCGCCAACGGCGGGGTCGGTGGTGCTGGCTGCGATCCTTCTGAAGATGGGAGGCTATGGCTTCCTTCGGTTCTCTCTGCCGATGTTCCCGGTGGCCAGCGACCTGATGGCGCCGTTCGTCCTGTGGATCAGCGCAATTGCGATCGTCTACACCTCGCTTGTGGCGCTGGTGCAGGAGGATATGAAAAAGCTGATCGCCTATTCCTCGGTCGCCCATATGGGGTTCGTGACGATGGGGATCTTCGCGGCGAACCAGCAGGGGATCGACGGGGCGATCTTTCAGATGCTGAGCCACGGCTTCATCTCTGGCGCGCTCTTCCTCTGTGTTGGTGTGATTTACGACCGGATGCATACGCGCGATATCGATGCCTATGGGGGCCTCGTGAACCGGATGCCGGCCTATGCGCTGATCTTCATGCTGTTCACGATGGCCAATGTCGGCCTGCCGGGAACGAGCGGGTTCGTGGGTGAGTTCCTGACCCTCATCGGTGTATTCCAGGTGAATACCTGGGTCGCGCTTGTTGCGGCGACCGGCGTGATCTTTTCGGCGGCTTATGCGCTATGGCTATACCGGAGGGTCGTCCTGGGCGATCTGATCAAGGAGAGCCTGCGGTCGATCACTGACATGACGAGGCGGGAGAAGTTCATCTTCGCGCCGCTGGTCGTGATGACGCTGCTGTTGGGGGTCTATCCGGCGCTGGTAACGGATATCATCGGGCCGAGCGTTGAGGCCCTGGTGGGCAACTACGAGGAAGCTGTGCTGCGGTTCGAGACCGCCACGCAGTTCGCCGAGAGCGGGAGTGTGTCGCAATGATCGGTGAAGATATCCAGATCGTTCTGCCAGAGCTCTTGCTGGCCTGTTTTGCCATGCTCGGGCTGATCGTGTGCGTCTATGGCGGCAAGGATCGATGGGCGCCGATGATGCTGTGGGCAACCTGTGCGGTCTTCGCGATCATGGCGTTCTGGATTGCCTCGATGGGCGGGCCCCCGCGGGAGGCGTTCTTCGGCAGTTTCATCGATGACAGCTTTGCGCGCTTTGCCAAGGTCGTGATCCTGCTCAGTGCGGCGGCGGTGCTGCTGATGAGCGAAGGATACATGGCGCGCAGGGATCTCTTGCGGTTTGAGTATCCGCTGCTGGTCGCGCTAGCCGCTGTCGGCATGATGGTCATGGTTTCGGCAAACGACCTGATCACGCTCTATATGGGGCTTGAGCTGCAGTCGCTGTCGCTCTACGTCGTCGCCGCCTTGCGACGGGACAGCGTGAAGTCGACCGAAGCCGGGCTGAAATACTTTGTCCTCGGCGCATTGTCGTCGGGCCTGCTGCTCTACGGCGCGTCGCTGACCTACGGCTATGCGGGCACGACCGAGTTCGCCGGCATCATCGAGGCGGCGCAGGGCGAGGTGTCGATCGGACTGCTGTTCGGGCTGGTGTTCCTGATCGCAGGTTTCGCCTTCAAGGTCTCAGCCGCGCCGTTCCATATGTGGACGCCGGACGTCTACGAGGGCTCACCCACGCCGGTGACGGCGTTCTTCGCAACCGCACCGAAGGTTGCCGCGATGGCGCTTTTCGCGCGCGTCGTTCACGACGCCTTTGGCGGGATCGTCGGTGACTGGCAGCAGATTGTGGCGTTCCTGAGTGTCGTATCGATGTTCCTGGGCGCTGTCGCGGCGATTGGGCAGACCAATATCAAGCGGCTGATGGCCTATTCCTCGATCGCGCATATGGGGTTCGCTCTGATGGGATTGGCGGCGGGCACGGCCTTCGGTGTGCAGGCGATGCTGGTCTACATGGTGATCTATGTTGTGATGAACATAGGCACCTTCGCCTTCATCCTGTCGATGGAGAAGGATGGAATGCCTGTGACGGATATCGCAGCGCTCAAGAGCTATTCCGACAAGGAGCCGCTCAAGGCGCTGGCGATGCTGATCCTGATGTTCTCGCTCGCCGGGGTGCCGCCGCTTCTGGGGTTTTTCGGCAAGTTCTACGTGCTGCGCGCGGCCTATGACGGCGGGCTGGCCTGGCTTGCTATTGCGGGTGTTCTGGCGAGCGTAATCGGCGCGTTCTATTATCTGCGTATCGTCTACTACATGTATTTCGGGGAAGAGCGCGACGCGCTTGACCGCGGGACACCGCCGGTTCTGTGGGGGTTCCTCGTTGCGTCGGCGGCCGTGATGGTCTTTGGGGTTATCAACTTCTTCGGGATCGACCCGCTGGCGCTCGCCGCGGCGGAATCGCTTGTCAACTGACCGCCTTCTTTGGCCGGAAGGGGTCGGCCGGATCGTCCTTGACGAGGTCGACAGCACCATGGCGGAAGCCGCCCGGCGGGCACGGGAGCTGGAGCGGGCAACATGGATCTTCGCCCGGCGCCAGACGGCGGCCAGAGGGCGTCGCGGGCGGCACTGGCAGCATCCAAAGGGGAACTTCGCGGCCACCTATATCAGCCGCCCCGGATGCACACCGGCAGAGGCGGCCCTGCGGTCCTTCATGGCGGCCAATGCGCTGTTCGAGACGCTGGCGCTTTATGTCGACCGGGATGCACTTGGGTTGAAATGGCCGAATGACGTACTGCTGAATGAAGGGAAGATTGCCGGAATCCTTCTGGAAAGCAGCGGAGCAGGGCGATTCATCGACTGGCTGGCGGTAGGGATCGGGGTGAACCTTCTCGAGACGCCACCCGACGACGGCGGTGATTTTCGGCCCGTGAGCCTTCTTGGCGAAGGCGGGGAGCGGGTGGCGCCGGAAGTGTTTCTTGATGCCTTGGCGACAAATTATGCCACGGAGGAAGCGCTCATTGCCGAGATGGGTTTTGCCCCGATCCGCGAAAGCTGGCTGCGCAAGGCCGCGCGGCTGGGCGAAGTGATCACAGCGCGGACGGCGCATGGCGAAGTGACGGGCACGTTCGAGACTGTGGACCCGAACGGCGGCCTCGTCCTGGGCACGCCGAAGGGGCATGAGATCATCGCTGCGGCGGACGTTTATTTCTAAGGGGTTCCGATGCTTCTGGCGATCGACTGCGGCAATACCAATACGGTTTTTTCGATCTGGGACGGAGAGCAGTTCCTGGCGACTTGGCGCGCGTCGACAGAGTGGCAACGGACGGCGGACCAGTATTATGTCTGGCTCTCGACACTGATGAACCTGCATAAGCTGGATGTACAGATCGACGAGGTGATTGTGTCCTCCACCGTGCCGCGGGTGGTCTTCAATCTCCGCGTCCTGGCGGACCGGTACTTCAACACCCGGCCCCTCGTCGTGGGAAGACCAGATTGCGCCCTGCCGGTCGAGCCGAGGGTGGACGAAGGTACGACGATTGGGCCGGACCGGCTGGTTAATACGGCTGGCGCCTTCGACCGACATGGTGGTGATCTCGTCGTCGTCGATTTTGGCACGGCCACGACCTTCGACGTGGTTGCTCATGACGGTGCCTATGTGGGCGGCGTGATCGCGCCGGGGGTGAACCTGAGTCTTGAGGCCCTGCACAATGCCGCCGCGGCGCTGCCGCACGTCGACATCAGCAAGCCGCAGAAGGTGATCGGCACCAATACCGTCGCCTGCATGCAGTCCGGTGTTTTTTGGGGCTATATCGGCCTTGTCAAAGAGATCTGCGCGCGGATCAAGGGTGAGTATGGGCGCGGGATGCAGGTGATCTCGACCGGAGGCCTTGCGCCTTTGTTCCAGCAGTCCGAGGCGCTATTTGATGCCTTTGAGGACGATCTGACGATGCACGGTCTGACCGTGATCCACAACTATAACAAGGGTTTGTGAATGAGCGCCGAGCGACTGATCTACCTCCCCCTCGGAGGCGCGGGGGAGATCGGAATGAATTGTTACGTCTATGGTTATGGGGCTCCCGATGAGGAGCGGCTGATCGTCGTGGATCTGGGCGTGACCTTTCCCGACATGGATACGACGCCGGGCGTGGATCTGATCTTTGCCGATATCTCGTGGTTAGAGGCGCGGAAGGACCGGATCGAGGCGATCTTCATCACGCACGCCCATGAGGACCATGTGGGGGCCGTCGGGCTGACCTGGGAGCGGTTAGGCGCGCCGATCTATACGCGGGCGTTTACCGGGAACATCGCGCGGCGGAAGATGGAGGAGCGCGGCGCGCCTGAGACCGCAGTGCGCGTGGTGCAGCCATGGCCGGAGGTGGTGACTGCTGGACCACTCAAGGTCGGCTTCGCGCCGATTTCCCATTCGATTCCAGAAAGCTCGGGGCTGGTGATTGACTCTCCGGCAGGGCGGGTCGTGCATACGGGTGACTTCAAGATCGACGAAACGCCGGTTCTCGGCGAGGCATTTGATCACGACCTCTGGCGGGAGATCGGGAAGGATGGGGTTCGGGCGCTGGTCTGCGACTCGACGAATGTGTTCTCCCGGAACGCCGGACGTTCGGAAGCGGTCTTGCGGCCTGAGATCGAAAAGCTGATCGCGAGCCATGACGGGATGGTGGTGGCGACGACCTTTGCGTCGAACGTCGCCCGGCTCAAAACCCTTGCCGAAGCTGGCGTTGCCGCGGGCCGGTCCGTCTGCCTTTTGGGGCGCGCGATGCGGCGGATGGTCGAAGCCGCGGTGGAAGAGGGGATCCTCACGGATTTCCCTTCGGTCGTGTCGCCTGAGGAGGCGGTCGACATCCCACGGGCCAATCTGATGCTGCTGGCAACCGGCAGCCAGGGGGAGCGGCGGGCGGCCTCGGCCCAGCTCGCAAACGGGAAGTATCAGGGGCTGGAGCTGAAAGAGGGGGACCTGTTCCTCTTCTCCTCCAAGACCATTCCGGGCAATGAGAAAGGCGTGATCCGCGTGATGAACGCCCTGTCCGAGAAGGGCGTCGATGTGGTGGACGAAAGCGACGGGCTCTACCACGTTTCGGGCCATGCCAACCGGCCCGATCTGCAGGCAATGCACGAGATGCTCAGCCCCCAGATCCTCGTGCCTATGCATGGCGAACACCGACACCTGCGCGAGCATGTGAAGCTCGCCGGGGAACGGGGCATCGCCGGGGTCGTGGCGGTCAACGGGATGATGATCTCGCTGTCCGGGAACCGGCCGGAAGTGGTGGAATTTATCGAGTCCGGTCGGACTTACCTCGACGGGTCGGTGCAGATCGGGGCGTTGGACGGGATTGTGCGGGACCGGATCCGGATGGCCTTGAACGGGCATGTGACCGTAACGCTGATCGTCGATGAGGAAGGCGAGGTGTTGGGCGAACCGTGGTGTGAACTGAAGGGGCTTTCAGAGCTCGGCCGGTCAAACGCGCCTCTGGTCGATGTCCTGGAAGAGGATCTGAGTCAGGCGATCGGCCGGGCTGATCGCAGTGTCATCGGGAATGATGACAAGTTGGAAGAGCTTCTGCGGCGGGTCGTCCGGCAGAGCGCAAGCGATGAAATCGGGCGGAAGCCCGAAGTGACGGCAGTGATTTCGCGGCTGTCTTGACGGGCGGCTCATCGGTCCTTGCGGACCTCTTCGCGAAGAGCCCGGTGACCGGCGATCAGCGGGTCGCGGCAGCTGCGATATCGGTGAGGATGGCGTCGAGCTCCATCGCGAGGTCAGACAGGTCGGGGCCGGCCTCTTCCATGTAGGGCGCAAAGACGGTTGAGGCGGTCTTGTAGGACAGGGTGCCGGTGCCGTCGCTGTCTTCGGTGAGGTAGAGGCGGAGGGGCGCTTCTATGCCCGCGGGGATGCTGGCTGCAAGCATCCGGCGGGCGTAGTCGTTGCGGTAGATGCCGATCACGCGGTTGCCGGGGATGTTGATCCCCTGGCTCTGGGCTCCGCTCGAGGCACTGGCCTGTGTGATGATGTTGATCGGGGCATCGGAGATGGCGGCGCGCGTGTCCTCGACCAGTTCCGCAAAGGGTTTTCCGGTGTTGAAGACCTCCCAGCCGTCGCGCGGGGTCATGCTATCGGCAAGTGCGGGCGAGGCCAGGACGACAAGAAGGGCTGTCAGGCGCATCGGGTCGGCTCCAATGGCAATCTTCTTGGAATTCAGTCCTGCTTTAGCCAGCAGACGCCATCCGCTCCTCAAAGCTCTTTGCGATGAAGGCCGGTAGGTCACCGCCCCAGCCGACGGTCTGCTCTTCCTTCGGCTTGCTTCTTTGAGGCGCGGGCCCGGGTTTCGCTTCGGTCTCTTCGGGCTTGCGGCGCGACCTGGAGCGGGAGCGCTTGGGCTTGGCTTCTTCCTGCACCGCAGGTTCTTCCGCAGTAGGCTTGGCGCTGCTGCCACCGAGCGGGTTAGCGAGGCGCGGAACCGGCTGTTCGATCAGCTTCTCGATATCCTCGAGGTTCTTCTCGTCGCGGGGCACGCAGATCATCATCGTCGTGCCCGTCTTCCCTGCGCGGCCCGTCCGGCCGATGCGGTGGACGTAATCTTCGGCGTGGCTGGGGACATCGTAGTTGAAAACGTGGCTCACATCGGGGATGTCGAGGCCGCGGGCGGCGACGTCGGAGGCAACCAGGAAGCGCAATGATCCGTCGCGGAAGCCGTCGAGGGTGCGTGTCCGGTGCGACTGTTCGAGGTCACCATGGATGGCCGCGGCGTCGAGACCGTACTTCTTCATCGACTTGGCGACGATATCGACATCGACCTTGCGGTTGCAGAAGATGATCGCGTTCTTGCAGGCCTCGCCTTCGGAAGAGATCAACTCTCTGAGAAGCTTGCGCTTTTCGCTGCCTTCCCGGTCCTTGCGCGACGCTTTGAACATCACGACGCCCTGGGTGATCGTCTCTGACGTCGTGGCGGCGCGGGCGACTTCGATCTTGGCCGGATTGGCAAGGAAGGTGTTGGTGATCCGCTCGATCTCGGGCGCCATGGTGGCGGAGAAGAAGAGCGTCTGGCGGGTGAAGGGGGTGAGGCCGAAGATGCGTTCGATATCGGGGATGAAGCCCATGTCGAGCATCCGGTCTGCTTCGTCCACGACCATGATCTGCACGCCCGTCAGAAGGAGCTTGCCCCGCTCGAAATGATCGAGCAGGCGGCCCGGCGTCGCGATCAGAACGTCGACGCCGCGGTCGATCAGCGCATCCTGCTCTTTGAAGCTGACGCCACCGATGAGAAGCGCCTTGGTCAGCTTTGTGTGCTGGGCATAGACGTCAAAGTTTTCAGCGACTTGCGCGGCCAGTTCCCGTGTGGGGGCAAGCACCAGGCTACGCGGCATGCGCGCCCGGGCGCGACCCCGTTTCAGCATGGTGATCATCGGCAGCGTGAAGCTCGCCGTTTTGCCGGTGCCGGTCTGGGCGATGCCGAGGACGTCGCGCCCTTCGAGCGCGGGAGGTATGGCGCCTGCCTGGATCGGGGTGGGTTCGGTGTAGCCAGCGGCGTCGATGGCTTTCAGGACCTTGGGGTCCAGCTTGAGATCGGAGAATTTGGTCATGGGGCCCTTTCAGTGATGCGGCACGATCATGGCCGCTGTCACTTGCGCGGCCCATCTGGACGGATTTCCAGATGTTCGACTTGAGTGGCAGGTAGGGGACTTTCCGCGAAAGGTCAAGAAATACGGGGAGTTGGAGACGTCACGTCGCGGATGCGTGAAGTCCAGCTTGGCCAGAGCGTCATCCGAGGAGCCAGAAGATGAGGATGACGGCCGGAATCACCAGCGCATATCCTGCCAGAACCACGACGCCGTTTCCGGTGGTGAGACCGAGCCCGAAGAGCAGGATCGGCAGGGCAAGTGTCGCGGGGAGGCCCGGAATGAAGCCGATCGTCACCATGATCGACCCAGACAGTAGGATACCGGCGCCGCCCGTGATCAAGACGATGCGGTTTTGCGTCAGCCGCTGCAGGCGGTGGCCGAACAGCCGATCCGTTCGTTCAGCAAGGGGGCGGATCTTCGCGATGATCTTGCCGATCGTGCTGACGGGGAGGTGCCGCTTGGTCACGTAGTACGGCAGCCAGATGCCCTTCTTCCCGCGGAAAAGCTGCCAGCCCACGATGATCAGGGCGGCCCCGACGACACCGGGCATGCCGGGGATCATGCCGACGGGCAGGATCAAAAACATGCTCAAGATCAACAGGATAGGACCGAAGCCGCGTTCGCCGAGCCCTGCGAGGATATCGCCGATCTTGACCGTTTCCTGTCCCTTGGCTGTCTGTTCAAGACTGGCGAGGACGCTTTCGATCTCGTTCGCCATGGGCGTTTTGGACGGCAGGCCCCCTAGCCGCGCGGGCCGACCTCCCACACTGCGTCGACAAGGCGGACAGCCTGGTAGGTATCGGTCGATTCCTCGAATTCGAGGCGTCCGCTGACTGTGAGTTCAGAGAATTCCGGCAGGTCCGGGAGGGGGCGTTTGACATGAACCTCGAGCGTCGGGCCGTAGCCGCCCGAGCCGCAGAAGGGGCAATCTTCCGGGGCGGGCACGAGGAGGAACTGGCTCTGATAGCCCTGAGGCAGGACGGGGACGAAATAGCCTGTGATTTCAAAGCTGTTGGCTTGGGCCTTGAGCTCTTCCGGGTAGGTCTTGTGGGCCTCGAAGGTGGTTGCGGTGATGACCTCTTTGATCTCGATCCGGGCAAGCAGGTCCCAGCCGGTTTCGGCGGCGGCGGGGGCGGCCAGGCTAGTGAGCGTGGCCAGCGTGAGGATGTTGCGTCGCGCCTTGTTCAAGAACGTCCACATGAAGCTCGATTTCCTCTTCTCCGAAGATCAGGGTCACGTCGATTTCACCGTCCTCTTCGAGAGGGGCGGCAAGATCATTCAGGACAAGATAGACGGATTCGGGCGTGAGGTCGAAGGTCGTTCCTGCGGCGATTTCAAGTTCCGGCAGCGTCATCGGATCTGCCCCGGCGGTGAGGGGAATGCCCGTGATTTCAATGGCTTCTGCCGCCTCGCTTTCGGCGCCGGTCAGGATGACGGCGCTGTCGCGGGTGTTCTCGATCTCGAGATAGACCGGGGCGGGGCCACGATCTGTCGCAGTCGTCCAGCCGTGGATAAGGCGCAGGCCCTCTGCCTCGGACAGGTGATCGGCGTGGTCGTGATCATGATTGTGATCATCTTCGGCGGCCAGCGGTGTTGCGAGGAGAATGGCGAGAAGGAAAGGTCTGAGCATCGCGTTCATCTTTGTTAAGGAAATGTTATGTTATAACATCTACGCGTTAACGCAATGAATGGGCGAAGACAAATCTGTTCGTCTGGCGAACGATTGCTGACGTGTGTTTTCAAGACCTCTTAGGACGCATGACACCGAATTTGCCATGGCCCGGTTAACGGGTGGTGAAGGCTCCGTTCAGACCATCATCTCTTTCGTCGCGGTGAGGCGGATGTCGGGGTAGTCGCGTTCGACGCGGTCGATGTCCCATTGCAGGCGGGTGAGGTAGACGGTGTCGCCGTCATTGTCGTGGGCGATGTGCTGTTTGTTGGCGTTCGTGAAGGTGTCGACCGCCTGCTTATCGCCGCTGACCCAGCGGGCGGAGGTGAACTGGGACTGTTCGAAGCGGACGGGGAGGCCGTATTCAAGCTCGATCCGGGAGGCCAGCACCTCGAACTGGAGCTGGCCGACGACGCCGACGATGAAGCCGGAGCCGATGGAGGGTTTGAAGACCTTGGCCGCGCCTTCCTCGGCGAATTGCATCAGGGCCTTTTCGAGGTGCTTGGCCTTCATCGGGTCGCCTGCGCGGACGCCCTGGAGAAGCTCGGGGGCGAAGCTGGGAATCCCTGTGACCTTAAGGACTTCGCCTTCCGTCAGGGTGTCGCCGATGCGGAGCTGGCCGTGGTTGGGGATGCCGATGATGTCGCCCGCCCAAGCCTCTTCCGCGAGTTCGCGGTCGGAGGCGAGGAAGAGGACGGGGTTCGAGACGGTCATCGGTTTCTTATCGCGGACATGGGTCAGCTTCATGCCACGATGGAAGTGGCCCGAGGCGAGGCGGAGGAAGGCGACGCGGTCGCGGTGCTTGGGGTCCATGTTGGCCTGGACCTTGAAGACGAAGCCCGAGACCTTTGATTCCTCGGGCGAAATCTGGCGCGGCTCGGCCGATTGGGGCTGCGGTTCGGGGCCGTAGGTGCCGATGCCGTCCATCAGCTCTTTCACCCCGAAGGAGTTGATGGCGGAGCCGAACCAGATGGGCGTCAGCGTGCCTTCGAGGAGCGCCTTGTGGTCGAGGGGCGGGAGGAGTTCGCGCGCCATCTCGATCTCTTCCAGGAAGGTGTCCAAGAGGTCGGCGGGCACGTGTTCCTTGAGCTGGGGATCGTCCAGGCCCTTGATTTCAATGGATTCCGCGACCTTGTTCCGGTCGGCGCGGTCCATCAGTTCCAGCCGGTCGCGCAGGATGTCGTAGCAGCCGATGAAGTCGCGGCCGCGGCCGATGGGCCAGCTGGCGGGGGTGACGTCGATGGCGAGGTTTTCCTGGATCTCGTCGATGATGTCGAACGTGTCGCGGCTTTCCCGATCCATCTTGTTGCAGAAGGTCAGGATCGGCAGGTCGCGCAGGCGGCAGACCTCGAACAGCTTCTGGGTCTGGCTTTCGACGCCCTTGGCGCCGTCGATGACCATGACCGCCGCGTCGACGGCGGTGAGTGTGCGGTAGGTGTCTTCGGAAAAGTCCGAGTGGCCGGGCGTGTCGACGAGGTTGAAGCGGAAGTCCTTGAAATCGAAGGACATTGCCGAGGCGGAGACAGAGATGCCCCGGTCCTTTTCCATCTGCATGAAGTCCGACCGGGTGCGCCGCGCCTCGCCCTTGGCGCGAACCTGGCCCGCCATCTGGATGGCACCGCCATAGAGCAGGAACTTCTCGGTCAGCGTCGTCTTGCCGGCATCGGGGTGCGAGATAATCGCGAAGGTCCGGCGGCGGGCGATCTCGGGTGGCAATTCGGGGCGGTTGTCCAGCATGGCGGCGATATAGGGGGGGCTTGAGGAAAGGGCAATTCGGGGTGTCGGATACCTGTCGGCACTCTGTCGGACTTCTGTCGGACAACTTGCCTGTTTTTCGGGCATCTGGTGTGCGATTGAGAATCACTCGCATTTCTGACTGACAATGAAGATCTGTCAGCTTGAGTCGTTGCCGGATTGAGGACAAACGGGGCGCAGGAAAGTCTTTGGATTTCATGACCCCTCCGCACGGCGGTTTCAGGAGCGTTGCAGCAGCGTGCGGCGCAACGGCGGATGTCTTTGGACTGTGACGCGAGGTGTGTCAGACTGACGCAACCCAACAGGTGGAGGATACGTCATGGGGATCATGGAGATCGGAAACGAGCTGGTCAAAGGCTGCCGCGAGGGGCGCGAGATGGAGAACCTCGACAGGCTCTATGCGGCGGATGCCGTATCTGTCGAAGCGGCGGATATGCAGGGGATGGGGCGCGAGGCGCCGGGCCTTGAGGCGATCCGCGGCAAGCACCAGTGGTGGGAGAGCAATTTCGAGGTGATCGAGCCCAGGGTGGAGGGGCCGTATCCGCATGGAGAGGACCGCTTTGCGGTGATGTTCGGCGGTAAGTTTCGGAACAAGGAGTCCGGCGAGATTTCGGACATGAACGAGATCGCCGTCTATCACGTGAAGAACGACAAGATCGTGCGGGAGGAGTTCTTCTACCCCACGGAGGCATGACGCCGCATCGCCAGTCCGTTCCTTGATCGCAGGGCTGCCGCAGGGTAAGGCCCGCGGCACCAGATGAGGGGATGACAGGATGAAACGTGCCGTGGTTTTGCTGGGCCTCGGCCTGGTTCTGCTCGCCGGGTGCGGCGGGCCGGATTATGCGACCCAGTGCCTTTTGGCGGACCCGCAGCCGGGGACGTATCTTTACCCCGCGGGCGGCAACGTGCCCGTCGTCGTGCCCGCCGAGGGCGGCACGATGGAAGGGGCAGAGGCGATCAACGCCTGTATCGAGGACCGCGCGCGCGCGGACGGGCGTCTTTAGGATCTTGACCCTAGTCGCCGTTCTTCGGCGGCCGGGCGACCAGGAGGTCGCAGGGCGGCGCGCGCATCAGATCGTTGGCGAGACTGCCGAGGAAGGCAGGCATTGACCCCACGCGCCCATGGGCGCCGACCGCGATCAGGTCGATATCGGCCTGCTGCACCTTGCCGAGGATCGCGGGGAGGGTACCGCCCGCGATGACGTCGACCGGCTGGAGCTGGGGCGGCAGGTCTTCGTCGGAGATCCAGGCCTTGGCGCTGGCGTCGGCCTCGTTCCGGAACGCGCCTTCGAGCTCGTGCAAGGCGCCGGGAGAGCGCGCCATCCGGCCGCTATAGGGGACGTGGATGGTGTGGATCGGGTGGATCGCAGCCTCGGGCGCGAGGTCGTGGGCGAGGCCGATCGCAGCGGTCGAGGCGGGCGAGAAATCGGTGGGCGCGAGGATGTGGCGATAGGCGCCTTCCGGGCGTTCGACAGCCACCAGCACGGGCGCGGAGGAGAGCCGTGCGATGCGCTGCATCGTTGTCTCGCGCATGTCGTCGAAGAAGCGGCGGGGCCGATGGAGGCCGACGATGACGAGCGCCGGGCGGCGTTGGGCGATTTCGTCGATCATCAGGTCGGTCGGGTGGCCTTCACGCAGGACCGGGGTACAGGGCACACCGCCGGTCGCCGCTGCAATGCGGTCGAGCGCCTCTTGCGACTTGCCGCGGATCTCGGCGCGGATCGTCTCGGGCGTGGCGTCGTCGAGCACGTGCAGAACCTCGATCCCAGCGCCCATTGTGCTGGCAAGCTGGACGGCCCGGCCGAAGGCGTGGTCGGAGCGTTCAGAGAGATCGCTTGCGACGAGAAGGAGGGGCTTGGCATCGGGGGGCATGGTCGTCTCCGCGCTGGCTTCGGCTTCCGACATATCTCCGGGACCGGTGTGCCGCAAGAACGGCCCGATTGTTGCCGCCGGGCCGGTGGGTTAGGAGAGACCGGCACGACAGGGAGGATGCGGCATGGATCTGGGGATTGCGGGCAAGCGGGCGCTGGTCTGCGCATCGTCGAAAGGGCTGGGGCGGGGCTGCGCCGAGGCGTTGGCTGCGTCGGGCTGCGACCTGGTGATCAATGCGCGATCGGCCGGGCCGCTGGAGGATGCGGCGGAGGCGCTGCGCGCCCATGGTGGGACGGTGACGGCCGTGGCCGCGGATGTGACGAGCGAGGCGGGCCGCGCCGAGGTGCTGGAGGCGGCCGGGGCCGTCGATATCCTGGTCACCAATGCGGGCGGGCCGCCGCCGGGGATGTGGACCGACTGGGATCGGGATGACTTTATCGCGGCATTGGATGCCAACATGCTGACGCCGGTCGCCCTGATGACCGCCTTGCTGCCGGGGATGATGGAGCGGGGCTGGGGGCGGGTCGTCAACATCACCTCACAATCGGTGAAGGCGCCGATCCCGCAGCTGGGCCTATCGAATGCGGCGCGGACCGGGCTGACGGGGTTTGTCGCCGGGACGGCCCGGCAGGTGGCCGGCAAGGGGGTGACGATCAACAACCTGCTGCCGGGGATCCATGCGACGGACCGGGCGGATGCGTTGGATCTGGGCGTAGTGAAGGCGCAGGGGATCACGCTGGACGAAGCGCGGGCGCAGCGGGCAGCGACGATCCCCGCGGGGCGGTATGGCACGGCGGAGGAGTTCGGGGCGGCCTGTGCATTCCTCTGTTCGGTCCATGCGGGGTTCATCGTGGGGCAGAACATCCTGCTGGATGGCGGGGCGGTGAACGCGACGCTCTAAGACCGGTGCGGCTTGCGCCGCGCGCGATGCTTTTGCGCTCAGGCCGCGCGGGCCTTCAAGGGGACGCTGTCCCCTTGAAAATCCCCTGAAGTATTTCCGGCAAGATGAGGATGGGTTGCGGGTTTTCCGCCCGCCCTCTATCTGACGTTTTCGGTCGGGTAACGGAGAGTGCGGTTGGTGGAGCGGCCACGGCTGGAAGCGGACGGATTAGTGCGCGCCTTTGACGGGCGGCGGGTCGTCGATGACGTGTCGCTGTCGGTGGGCGCGGGGCAGATCCTGTGTCTGCTGGGACCGTCCGGCTGCGGGAAGTCGACGACGCTGAGGATGATCGCGGGGGTCGAGCATCCGGATGCGGGCGCGATCCGGGTGGACGGGAGAACCGTTTGCAACGGCATCGACTGGGTGCCGCCGGAGGCGCGGTCGGTCGGGCTGATGTTTCAGGACTTCGCCTTGTTTCCCCATCTGGATGTGGCCGGCAACGTGGCGTTCGGGTTGTCGGGGACGAAGGCCGACAAGCGGGCGCGGGTGGAAGAGCTGCTTGAGCGGGTCGAGATGTCCGATCACATCGCCTCGTGGCCCCATGAGCTGTCGGGCGGGGAGCAGCAGCGGGTGGCACTGGCGCGCGCGCTGGCGCCGCGGCCCCATGTGATGCTGATGGACGAGCCGTTTTCCGGTCTGGACAACCGCCTGCGGGACGAGATCCGGGACCATACGCTGGACCTTCTGAAGGAGGAGGGGACGGCGGTGGTGCTGGTCACCCACGAGCCGGATGAGGCGATGCGCATGGCCGACGAGATCGCGCTGATGCGGGAGGGGCGGATCGTGCAGCGGGGGGCGCCCTACAACATCTACAATGCGCCGATGGACCGGGCGGCGGCGGCGTTTTTCAGCGATATCAACGTGATCGAGGGTCGGGTCGAGGGCGCGCTGACCGAGACCGCGTTCGGGCAGTTCCTGGCGCCGGGCGTGCCCGATGGAACGGTCGTCGATATCGTGATCCGGCCGCAGCATCTGAAGATCGATTTCGACCGCCAGGGGCGGGGGCCGCTGCCCACGCCTGTCGAGGGGACGCCCGCCCGAGGAATCGTTGAGCGGGCGCGGTTCATGGGCGGCGAGAGCCTGGTCGAGTTCCGGATGGAGTTCGACGGATCGAAGCTGGTCGCGTCGGTCCCGCAGGTTTTCTTGCCGGAGGCAGGCACGCCCCTGTGGCTGATGATCCGGCGGGACCGGTGTTTCGTGTTTCCGCGGGTCGGCTAGGTAAGGGCGCGGGCGGCGAAGTCCGACGCGGTTTCGAGCGGGATGTTGAGCGCCTGTGCCTCGGGGTCCTTTGTCGCCATGAAGTCGGGGTTTTCCGCGAGGGCCTTGTAGAGGGTCGCGATGCGGTCGCCTGCCGGGGCGCCGAGGGCGTCGTTCATGGCACTTGCGAAGACCTCGATCGGGAGCTGCTGGTACGTCACGCCCTTTCCGATCGCCTGAGCGAGGGCGGGGCCGGGCAGCGGTTCAGCGCCGCCGATGCGGAGCTGGCCCGTCAGGCCATTTTCGGTGGCGGCGACAATGTAGGCCGCGAGGTCGCGGTGGGAGAGCCAGGCGATGGGCGCCTCTGCCGGAGCCGGGTAGGCGAGGGTTCCGTTTGCGATGCCGTCGCGGAGCACGGGCATCATCAGGTTGTCGAGATAGACGGTCGGCTCAACCGTCAGGGTTCGGGCGCCGCTTTCGGAGACGCTGGCCCGGGCCTGCCGCATGTCGTCGAAGAGCGGGCCTGTTCCGTTCGGAGGGATCCGGCCGGCGAGGTTGAGGATGTAGGCGGGGATACCGGCCATTCGGACGGCTGCGGCCATGGCCTCGGCAAAGTCGGTCATGGCGCCGGGGCGGTGGTCCTGGGGCAGGGTGGCGACGACGAGGTCGCTGCCTTCCATCGCCTTCGCCAGACCCTCGGCCGACTGATCCGGGTGCGTGGCGCGGCTGAGGCGGCGGGTGGTCCAGCCGGCAGCCTCGAAGGCGGCGGCGATGGCCGATTGCTGGGTGCCGGTTGCGGCGGGCAGGGTGACGGTGCGGGGCATATCTCTCTCCATCATTGTGTGGTTGGGAGAGGGATGGCAGAGTGGATGCGACTGCGTAAGTACGCACTATTTTGTAAGGTAGTATCAAAATGGATACCAAAGAGCGTATCTGCCAGACGGAGACCTGCCCTGTGACGCGGACGGTTCAGGTGATGGGCGGGCGGTGGAAGCCGATCGTTCTTTATTACCTCGCCGGGCGGCCCCGGCGGTTCAACGAGTTGCGCCGCCTGATCCCGGAGGTCACCCAGCGGATGCTGACCCAGCATTTGCGGCAGCTTGAGGCGGATGGGGTCGTGCACCGGGACGTCAAGGCGCAGGTGCCGCCCCACGTGGAGTATTCGCTGACGGAGATGGGCCGGTCGCTGATGCCGATCCTGGAGGGGATGGCGGAATGGGGCGAGGCTCATCCCGGGTCGGAGGCGGCGAGGCGCGCCTCGTAGTCCTCGATTGTCTTGCCCGGTTCGGGGGCGAAATGTTCTGACAGCGGCTGGAGGGTTTGGATCCGGTCGGGGCGGAAGACGCGGAAGTCATCGCGCAGTTCGCACCAGCAGGTCACGGTCCAGACGCGGCCCCAATATTCCAGTTGCAGGGGGCGGATGGTGCGGGTCGTGGTCGCGCTGTCCGTTCTGTAGGTGAGGCGGAGCTTCTGGCGGGCGCGGATCCCGGTGCGGAGCTGGGGCATGTGTGTGAAGCCCTTGGCGGCGTCGGCAAAGGGGTAGATGGCGAAGCCCCAGCCGGTGGCCGGGGCTTTGCGGGTTTCGGGGAGCACCGCGTCGATCTTGGCCGCGAGGGTCCGGGCGGCGCGCTGAAGGTCCTTGTCGGCGGCCTCTTCCACGACGGCCATGCCGAGATGCAGCGCCTCGAGTTCGGTGGGCGTCAGGTTGAGCGGCGGCAGGGTGATTGCTGCCGTCATGCGGTAGCCGACGCCGCGTTCGCCTTCGACGGGGATGCCGGAGGCCATGAGCGTTTCCATGTCGCGGTAGATCGTGCGGAGGGAGACCTCGACCCGCTCGGCCAGATCGCGGGCGCGGTGGAGGCGCCCGTCGCGCAGGATCGTCACCAGATCGAAGAGACGGTCGGTGCGGCGCATGGGCCCGCGGTTGCCGGCCGTCAGACCATCTGCCAGCGGACGTGTTCGTGGCGCATGTCGACGCTGCCGGGGGCGATGGCCTTGATGAAGGTCTGGGTCGAGGGATGGCTGCCGATCGTGGCGGCGGCCGCCTTGGCGTCGTCCATCGAGGCCCAGAGGACATAGTCGGTCCAGGTGCCGTCCTCACCTTGCGTCAGGGTGCGGGCGAGGAAACCTGGCGCGGCCTCGACGAAGGCACGGGTTTCGGCGGCGGCTTCGGTGAAGGCGTCCGGGCTGACGTCGTCGGTGATGCGGAAGGTGACGATTTCGGCGACGGCGCTAGGTGATGAGGTCATGGAGGAGCCTTTCGGTGGAGTGATTCGCGGTGTGTGGTTCCTCGATAGCGACCCCCAACTGCCACAGACCTGTCAGTTGGATGCAGGACGGGACGGATCGGGGCGATTTGGCGCGGCGCGGGGGGATTGTGACCGGCTTCGGCCTTCCCTCCGGGCCGGTGAGCGCGTATCTACGGCACTCGGGATATCTTGCGGGCTATAGACGGTATGTCGCCGAGGGGAGACGCTGATGATAGGTGAGATCTACGCGACCGCCGCACCATTGGTTTGGCTAGGGCTTTGTGCCTTGGTTGGTTTCTACGCGCAGCGGGATGAGCGAAGTGGGCCTCTCTGGTTCTTCATTTCGCTGTTATTCACGCCGATCCTCGCGGGGATCATACTTACGGTTCTGCAGGAGCAGGCGGCACGGAGCCGCGGCATCAAATAACCTTTGACGGACATCTGAGGTAATCGAAGGAACAAAGAAATGCTCAACAATATCGGCCTTCCTGGCCTTCTGCTCATCGCGGTGGTCGTGCTGGTGCTTTTCGGGCGCGGCAAGATCAGCTCGCTGATGGGTGAGGTCGGCAAGGGGATAACGGCGTTCAAGAAGGGCGTGTCGGACGGCAACAAGGAGATCGACGATGCCTCCTCGACCGCCGCGCGCGATGTGACCCCGGCGGAAGAGGCAGAGACGGCCGACGCCGACAAGCGGAACGTCTAAGCCTTGTTCGACATCGGGGGAACGGAGCTCCTCCTGATCGCCATCGTGGCGCTGATCGTGGTGGGGCCGAAGGACCTGCCGGGGATGTTCCGGACGGTCGGTCAGTTCATGGGCAAGGCCCGGCGGATGGCGCGCGAGTTCTCGAACGCGATGAACGCGGCGGCTGACGAGGCGGGGGTGAAGGACGTGACCGAGACGTTCCGGGCGGCGACCAATCCGTCGAAATTCGGGATGGACAAGGTGAAGGAGGCGACCGACCTGGCGATGGGGCCGGAGACGCAGGCGCTGAGCGAGAAGCGCAAGGAACAGGCCGAGGCGATCCGCAAGAAATCCGCTGAGATGGCCGAGGCGCGGCTGGCGAAGGAGGCGGAACTGGCCGAGGGCGCGCGTGCGCCGAACGCGCCTTTGCCTGAAGGGGAGGTTCCCGCGCCCGCGGTCGAGCCCGCGCCGGTCAGGAAGGACGAGGCATGAGCCAAGCCGAAGACGATATCGAGGACAGCGCCGCCCCGCTGATCGAACATCTGGCGGAGCTGAGGACGCGGCTGATCCGGTCGGTCATGGCGTTTCTCGTGGGTATGGTGCTGTGTTTCACGGTGGCCGAGCCGATCCTGAATTTCCTGGCCGCGCCGATCGCGGATGTCCTGCTGGCCCGGGGGGAGGATCCGCGGCTGATCTTTACGGCGCCGCAGGAGAAGTTCTTCGTTTTGATCCGTATTTCCTTCATCGGCGGCTTCGCTTTGGCATTTCCTGTGATCGCGCATCAGATGTGGCGGTTCGTGGCGCCCGGGCTCTACCGGTCAGAGAAGAACGCGTTTCTGCCTTTCGTCATCGCCTCGCCGGTGCTGTTCCTTCTGGGGGCGTCCTTTGCCCATTACGTGGTCACGCCTCTGGCGATGAATTTCTTCATCGGGTTTTCCGATGCGATCCCGGCTTTGACGGCGATCCTGGCCGGTGAGACGCCGGTGGGCGAGATCGAGAACGAGGATCTGCGAACGGTCTTTCTGGGCTCGGTGCGCGAGTCGCTGGACCTGACGCTGAAGTTCATCTTCGCGTTCGGTCTGTGTTTCCAGCTGCCGGTGCTGCTGACGCTGATGGGCAAGGCCGGTCTGGTGAGCGCCGAGGGGCTGCGCGGTGTTCGCAAATATGCGGTCGTCGGTATCCTTGTCATGGCCGCGTTGGTGACGCCGCCGGATGTGATCACGCAGGTCATCCTCTTCGTCGTGGTTTACGGCCTCTACGAGGTGTCGATCCAGCTGGTTCGCTGGGTGGAATATGAGCGTATGAAGCGTCTGAAGGCCGACGGGCTTTGGGAGGACGAGCTGGAGGAGGAGGCGTGACGCGCGCCATCACCTGGCCCGGGGACGAGGTAGCCGGGCCGTTGGAGCGGATCGCAGAGGCGCTGGAGCGGATCAGCCCGGCGCCGGTGGTCGCGCCGGCCTTCGAGGCCGAGGCGTTCGTCTGGCATGTGGAGCCGGACCGGCTGGAACCCGTTGCGGAGGTCAACCGGGTCGCGCTTGACCTGCTTGTTGGGATCGACCGGGCGCGGGATACGTTGTTCGGCAACACGGAGCGCTTTGCGAAGGGATTGCCCGCGAACAACGCGCTGCTTTGGGGCGCGCGGGGGATGGGGAAATCCTCGCTCGTCAAGGCGGTGCATGGGCGGTTGGCCGGGACGGGGCTGAAGCTGGTCGAGGTGCATCGGGAGGATCTGCCGTCGATCGGGCGGTGTCTGGCGATGCTGCGCGGGCGGGCGGAGCGGTTCGTGCTGTTCTGCGACGATCTGAGCTTCTCCCAGGACGATGCGCATTACAAATCGCTGAAGGCGGTGCTGGATGGCGGCATCGAGGGGCGACCCGAGAATGTGGTGCTGTATGCGACGTCGAACCGGCGGCATCTGATGCCGCGGGACATGATCGAGAACGAGCGCGGCTCGGCCATCAACCCGTCCGAGGCGGTGGAGGAGAAGGTCTCGCTCTCCGACCGGTTCGGGCTGTGGCTGGGATTTCATGCCTGCGATCAGGACGCGTATCTGGAGATGATCCGCGGCTATTGCGATGCCTACGGGGTGGAGATTTCCGACGAGGATCTGCGGGCCGAGGCGATCGAGTGGCAGGCGACCCGGGGCAGCCGGTCGGGGCGCGTCGCATGGCAGTTCTTTACCGATCTGGCGGGGCGGCGGGGCGTGCGGCTTTCCAGCTAGACGGTGTCTGGCCCGTGACGCGGGCGAATTCCCGATTGAAATTGGACTTGGTGTTGAAGCCGCTTTCGAACATCGCGGTGGTCACGCTGTCGCCTGCGGTGAGCCGCTCGCAGGCATGGGCGATGCGGCGGGCGTTGATGTAGCGCGACACGTTCTGTCCGGTACTACGGTTGATCGCGGCGGAGAGCGTCTTGACCGGTACGCCAAGGCGGCGGGCGAGGCGGGACAGCGTAAGGTCGGGGTCGAGGTAGAGGCGATCGGCGGTCATCAGGCTTTCGAGCCGGTCGAGCAGATCAGCGTCGTCGCGGGACGGATCCTGCGGCGGCTCTGCGCTGTCGGGCGTTGTCAACGTGTCGGACAGGCTGAGCGTGCCGATGGCCAGCAGTGCCAGCGACGAGAAGGTGCCGAAGATCCAAGGGACGAGGTCGGCGCGGTCTGTTGCGATCGCCGCTGCAATCAGGCCATCGCCGACGGCCGAGCCGAAGAGCGCCGCGGCGATCGCGATCCAGATGCGGCGCGGGATCGTGCCGCCGTCGAGCCGGGTGCGGGGCAACGTCTCGGGCGTTGTCCACAGGGCGATGAGGATCGCGGCGCTGTAGCCTGCGAAGAGGCTGCTCACGACGATGTCGAGCGTCGCCGGGGCGAAGAGCAGGCAGAAGGCGGTGAAGAGCGGCCCGGCCGCGTGAAGCGCATCGGATCGCCGGGGCGCGCGGCGGGCGGCGGATTGGAAGGCGATCCAGGCGAGCGGCGGGATTGCCGTTGCCGTGACCGGCTGCAGGGGGCGAAGCGCGGTCAGGCCGTAATGCTGGACAAGTGAGACAGTGAGGCCCTGGAGCGCGCAGGCAGCGAGGAGGGCAGGCATCAGGGCGGGCTTTTCCTCTGCGCGTGCGAGGCGGAGCGCGAGTGCTGCGAGGATCAGTGACACCACAAGCGGCAGGGGAAGAGTGGGGATCTGGCTGTCCATGGCCTTTGGGTAGGACGAAAACCGGATCCGCACGACCTGGAACCGGTTTTAGGTCTCCGGAACGGCACGGGTCGCAGCAGGAATGATGCATCGACACATACGGAGGATGCGATGCGACAGGTGATTATGGCGGCTTTGATCGGCTTGGCTGGCGCGGCCGGGGCCGAGGAGATTGCGGGTTATGACAGGCTGACGGTTCATGCCGCGCACCGGCCCGCGCCGGTGGCGGGTTCGGTCTGGTATCCGGTGGGGATACCGACCTACCGCGGCCGGGTGGGGGACGGGCCGGTCTTTCAGGGCACGTCCGCCTATGTCGGGGCGGCGATCGCCGAGGGACGGCATCCGCTGGTGCTGATCTCTCACGGTTCTGGCGGGAACATGGACGGGCTGGGATGGCTGTCGTCCGAACTGGCCTTGCGCGGTGCGGTCGTTCTGGCGGTGAACCATCCGGGCAGCACGTCGGGCGATTCCTCGCCCCGGCGCAGCGTGCGGTTGGACGAGCGTGCGGCGGATCTGTCGGCTGCGCTTGACCAGGTGCTGGCGGATCCGGCCTTTGCGCCGTTCGTCGATCCGGAGCGGGTGGCGGTTCTGGGGTTCTCGCTTGGCGGGGCCACGGCGCTGAACCTGGGTGGGGTGCGCTTCGACGGGGCGGCCTATGGCGCGTTCTGCGAAGCGCGCGGGGGCGAGGATTGCATCTTCCTCCGCAAGGGCGGGGTGGATCTTGCGGCGCTGCCGGAGGGGTTTTCGGCCGGGATGCGGGACGTCCGGATAGGACGGGTGATCGCGGTTGACCCGGCCTTTACCTATGTTGCCACGCCCGGGAGCGTTGCCGGGGTCGAGGTGCCGGTGATGCTGATGAACCTTGGGGAGGACGCCCGGTCTGCGACGGCGGATATGAGCACCGAGGGGAGCGGGCTTGCCGAAGAGCTGGATGACGTCACCTATGAGGTCGTGAGCCCGGCGAGCCATATGACCTTTCTGGCCCGGTGCACCCCGGCTGGGGTCGCGATCCTGGCGGAGGAGCAGGATGATCCCGTCTGCACCGATCCGGCCGGGGTGGATCGCGCGGAGGTCCACGACGAGATCGTCGACCGGGTCGCGGCATTTCTTGGTCTGTGACGCGGGGCGCGGGGCGGTCTGACGCGCCCCGCCTTCCGCATCGGTCTTGTCTCGGGAGAGGCCTTCGGAAAGGATTGCGGCATCCCTTGCCACGTCTTCGGAGATCCTGATGCGCAAGATCGTCATCTATTTGCTGTCGCTGGCATTTGTCCTTGTCGGGGCGGCCGTGGCCTATTTCGGCGACGGCTATCTCGATGCCCGATCCGATGGCGATGCCTTTCGGGAGCGGGCCGATGCGCTGATTGCCGGGGGGCTTGGCGCCGCGGGTCTGGGAGAGGGCCGGGCGGAGATGCTTCTGGCCGTTCAGGATCCGGGATTTGCCGACCACGCCGGGGTCGATCTGACGACACCGGGGGCGGGGATCACGACGATGACGCAGTCGCTGGCCAAGCGGCTTGGGTTCGACGCCTTCCGGCCCGGTGTCGGGAAGATCCGGCAAACGGGCTTTGCGATGGGCCTTGAGCGGGAGCTGTCGAAGGAGCAGATTTTTGCGCTTTTTCTCGATACCGTCGAGATGGGGCGCGGACCGGACGGCTGGATGACGGGATTTTACGGGGCGAGCGAGGCGGTCTATGGGGCCTCGGTGGCAGACATCGCCGACGGACAGTTCCTGTCGCTTGTCGCCGTGATGATCGCGCCCGGGGTCTATCATCTGCGTGCCGAGGATGCAGAGCTTGGCATTCGCGTGGATCGGATTGCGCGGATGCTGGAGGGTGCCTGCGCGCCATTGGGGCCGTCGGATGTGTGGCTGGACGGGTGTGCATAGCCCGATCTGGGGCGGGATGATGCGCGAGTGAAGAGGGCAGCGCCCGCCCCGTGGGGGGGGCGGGTCGCGCGCTGCCCGGCGGTGCCGCCGGGCGGGACAAATATTTGGCGGTTTGCAGGGTGTCTGACTGTTCCGACGGGGTGAACCCCGCCCTACCAGCAGCTTCTGGTGTCATCCCCGGCTTGACCGGGGGTCTCTTTGGGGCGGGAGATCCTCGGGTCGAGCCCGAGGATGACGTGGCTCGGAAGATCGGCCCGGTCTCAGGGCAGGAAATCCTCCGGGTCGACGCTTTCGAGGCCGCGGCGGACTTCGAAATGGAGGAAGGGCGGGTCGCTGGCGCGGACGCGGGCGATGGACTGGCCGCGGGTGACGGTGTCGCCGCGGGAGACGCTGAGCCCGTCGATATTCGTGTAGACCGTCAGCAGGTCGTTCGCGTGGCGGATGACGAGGATCGTCACGCCGTTCGTATCCTGCGTGACGGCCGCGACCTGACCGGCGCCTGCGGCACGGACGGCGGTGCCGGCCGGCACGCCGATATCGATGCCTTCGTTCCGGCCCGGCGCGTAGGCGCGGATGATCCGGCCTTCGACGGGGCGGATGAAGGTCGAGCTGGGCTCTGCGGTGCGCTGGTCGCCGAGTTGCGGCGAGGCGGGTGTATTGGCGGCCGGCTGGGCCGTGGGTGCTGTGACTTCCGGGGCCTCATCGGGCAGTGGGCGGGTAGAGCTGGGTGGGGCCGGGGTCAGGGAGGGA
>NZ_JBFONT020000003.1:0-369782 GCF_040779325.2 Aestuariibius violaceus | reverse complement strand
AACTCGTAGAACAGTGCCGCCTGCGCTTCCTGCTTTGGTCCCATCATCCCCAATTCCTCCCTATGGAAAGAATTGAATCAGCGACTTACGCATCGATCAAGGACGAGTTCTTCAACGAAATACGCCGATCCTTGCTCTTTGGTCAAACGCGAGGCGCGGACTTGCCATACCTTCACCGATTCGACTTTTGCTTTCATTTGTGCATGCGGGTTCCCTTATATGAGCGGCATATCCGGGGTTTTGGGCTACCCCCTCAGAACGATATGTTGAAGCCAAGCGATAGCGCGACCGACTCGTAGCTGTCATCGCCCAACCCGTCATAGCTGACCCCAAATTCCAAGACTGAGCTGTTGTGGTTGGTTAGGCTGAACCCGGTATTGATCCGGCCACGCAAGCCTTCCTCGATGCTCGGCGCTGCCCCTGCGGCTGAGGTAGACTCGAATGTCCAAATGCCGTCGATGCCGAAATACGGCGCGAACATCTGGCCGCTCTTCACAGCCATATCGGTCGAGAATCGTGCTTTAACCTCCGCCTCACCCTGCCGGGTTTCCTGTTCAGGGATGGTTACGTTCACACCGTCAACATAAGCATCGGTCGTCTCCGTGAAGTACGTGAGTCTGAATTCCGGCTGCACATTCAGCATGCCGAAATCACGATCTCCGATAAGTGCAGCAGTAGCCAGGAACCGGGTCGAATCGAACGAATCCGAGAACGTGCCAAGAGGAGAAATCGTGTTATCGGCACGACCCCATTTCAACGACGCATCGAAGAACAGACGCTCGGCCATGCGCCGCGTGTAGTAGGGCCCGATCATCCAACCGGTGCCTTCGATACTGCTTGGACCTGCCGTGTCCATCTGCTCTGTGCGGTCGATCTGCGCGGCAAGCCCCATCAGCGTATTGTCCGAGATCCGCTTGTCGAAGCCGAAATGCAGAATGAAGAAGTCGCCGTCCGACGTGTCCTGATCAAAGCGGGCAACCGTGGCTTCGGTCCAAAAGTCCCAGAGTGCATCAGGCCCGTCGAATGATGAGGTCGAGAAGCCGAGCTTTGTTAAGTCTTGACCCACATTGACGCTCAGCGGCGTGTCAAACGGCAGACGTTGGCCAAACATGGTCACGCCTGCGTCGCCGGCTTGCCCCGTGAAACGGCCAATGCGGCGTGCAGCATCGGGCTGGTTGGCGATGATAAGGCGCCCCCGAGCATCGATAAACGACTGGATCATGTCGCTTGTCGTCTCAACAGAATCGACCAGTGTCACCGTGCAGACATAGCTTTCGCCCGGGGCGAATGTCAGGCCCAGCGTCTGCGCTCTGGTATCGACCGCGCCCGCGGGATTTGAGCAGTTACCACCGGTCACGCCGAAGCCGCCTGCAACTGTGAAGCTGGCAGCATAGGTGCCCGGCACGACCTGAAGCGCGCCCGAACTGCCGGTGCCGCCCGTCACTGCCACATCGACGTTGAAGGCCGGTGTGCCGGACGTAAAGCTGATCACCGTGTCCGCCGGGCTGTTGATGATGAACTCAACTGTACCCGGCGAAACAACCGCGATGGTCACTGTAAAGCTCTGGTCGGCGGTATTGCCCGATCCATCCGTCGCACGGTGGGTTACGGTCGTGGTCCCCACAGGGAAGGCGCTACCGGAGGCAGGGCCTGCGATCCGTGTCACTGTGACTGACTCACCATTATCGGTGGCTGTTGGCGTTGGATAATCTACTACCGCCGAGGTTTGATTGAAGTCGATATCGACGTTGATATCGGCTTGGGTCGAGGTGAAAACCGGCACCTCAGCATCCATCACCGTTACGGTGAAGCTTTGGTCAGCTGTGTTGCCAGCCCCGTCGGTCGCGCGATGGGTGACCGTGGTGGTGCCAAGCGGAAAAGCCGATCCCGAGGCGGGTCCCGCAATCCGGGTCACCATGGCCGGTCCCGCATTGTCGGTTGCCGTGGGGGTTGGATAACTGACCACAGCGGTGGTTTGCCCCGGATCAGTATTCACAGTGATCGGTGCTTGCGATGAGGTGAACACGGGCAGCTCGCCATCTGTCACCGTCACAGTAAAGCTCTGGTCGGTGGTGTTGCCCGCGCCATCGCTTGCCTGATGCGTGACAGTCGTGGCGCCGAGTGGGAAAGCAGAGCCCGAGGCCGGGCCAGCGGTTCGTGTCACGGTTGCCGTCCCTGAATTGTCGACCGCGGTCGGGGTTGGGTAGGTCACGATCGCAGTGTTCAGACCCGGATCGGTATCCACTGTGATCGGTGCCTGCGAAGAGGTGAATGCAGGTGCTTCGCCATCGTCCACCGTAATAGTAAAGCTGTGGTTGGCGGTGTTGCCAGCATCGTCGATGGCGGAAATAATGATAGTCGTGACGCCAATCGGGAAGGCGGATCCGGGCCCCAAGCCGGCTGTGGGAGATGAGATAATGGTGAATGAGACGGCGCCGGCATTATCGTCTGCAAAAGCGTTGAAGTTGACCACCGCTGTGGATTGACCTGGATCGGTGTTCACCGAGATATCGGCAGGCACTGTGATGAAGACCGGTGGCTCGTTGTCGACAACGGTCACTACGAAGTCTGCCTGTGCGGTGTTGCCTGCTGCATCCGAAGCGGTGTGCGTCACGGTGGTGGTACCGACCGGGAAGGCTGCACCCGAAGCCGGACCGGCGGTGCGTGTCGGGCCAGCGGTGACGCCGATGTTGTCGGTTGCGGTGACCGAGTAGGTGACTACCGCTGTGGGCTGACCTGGATCGGTGTTGACCGTGATATTGGCAGGCACGTTAATGACTGGCGGGGTCGTGTCCGTGACCGCACCGCCGGGAACGCCGGAGCAGCCGGTTGCAGCGAAGGCACCGCCACCCGCAGGATCAAACGCCGACGAGGTGAAAAGCGCCGGGCCACTGGCGGTGAACCTGTCGGTATTGGTTGGTGTCGTGCTTTCAAAGATCTGCATGCGGAATGGGCGCAGCGTTGGTGCCACGAGCGCATCGACGGATCTAGCCCTGTCGCCGACACGGATGCTCACACCGCTATTCAGGGTGGTGCCCACGGGAATGACGAAGCCATTGCTGGCGATTATATCATTATTGGCATCTATCAGCCGCACGATGAACCGATCACCCTGGGGGTTGAAAAGCCCGTCAGCGACATCGTTTGTCACCCCCGTAACATCCAGATTATAAGTGATTTCGGTATCTGAGCAGAATGCTCCGGTAGTACCAGCGGCATTCTGCGACCCGGAAACTGCTATCCCGCCATTAACAGTGATTGCCTCAGCGCCAACTGCCAAAAGCAGCAGCGCGATGATCCCGAAGCATTCTCGATACAGTCTGCGCGGGCGTTGTGCCCGCCAACCCGAAACCCAAGCTACAATCATCAGAACTGCTGTCAAAATTCGCCGCATTGAACGTTCCCATCCTTTTGGAGCCAGGCACATGTCCAACGGATGATTCATGTCCTCGACCAACAACACACGATTGACCCCGCGCCCGTGGCTCGGTTTCAAACTAGCCTGTTGTCTGCGCCGAAAGGGCCTTGGCCCCCGGATCGTCCTGAAATCGGCATCTTGGCGATGCGGCGTTTTAGCATCGCCGGTTCTCAGACGAATCCAATAAAACCGCTGGTCAGGATTCAGGCAAGCGTGTTTCCGCCGATGGCAATTAGGGGCCGCCTTTCGTGTCTTTTTGGCGACATTCTAACATCCGCTAAAAAAGCAGAATTTGCTGCACAATGCATTGATGACCGTTGGCAAAAGCGGGCATCAATTAAAGGTTGTTTCTTTCAGCGAAGATGCCTGTACAGATGATCATGTCGCGAACCGCCTAAATCATCCATTAGCTCAAATAGATTGAATGACTGAAAGGCCCCGAACTCCAATTCGGTCCGATTAGTCTCTCGCACTTGCAGCGAATGTCTCCTTCGACGGGCCGCGCCGCAGCGTGTCGGTCGCGTGGTCAAGGTCGGCTTCGGGCCGCTGATGCCCATAGTCGGATTTCTGAGCGCGTCGCGCGGCAGCGCAGCAAATTTGGATCGAGCCCACACTCACTGATGTTGCACGATGCTCGAATGGCGGGTTCGGCGGTCACGCAGCCCACATCGGAATGCGTATCGGCAGACCCTTCACCTGTCTTTGTATGCAGTCAAAGCGCGACGACCGACCCATCTGAAACGCAAAAGCTGTCTCGGCTGGTCGTTTCACCAGCCTGCTCTCGAGGCGACACTCTGAAAGTCGGGGGATGACCTAACCGTCCCTTTTCGGAGAGTTCGCAGGCATTTTCTGGGACGAGTCACCGAGCTTCGTGTTGGGGGAGCCCTCCAACCTCACGTGGCGGCCAGCGACGGTTCCGCCTTGGCCTGCGCCGCCATCGCGTCAAGGAAGACGCGCAGCTTCGCCGGGCGGAAGGGGCCTGGCAGGAAGACGCCGTGCAGCGGGAAGGCCGGGCTGTGCCAGTCCTCCAGCACCCGCACGACCCGGCCGTCCGCCAGCGCGTCCTCGCAGGCCCAGAGCGGCGACAGCACCATCCCCTGCCCCGAGAACATGAGCTCCCGGACCGCCGCCATGCTGTTCACCGCGATCCGGGATCGGCCGACCGCGACCGAGACCCGCTCCTCCCCGCGGACGAGGTGCAGCTTCATCTCGGGCGCGGGGCGGTAGAAGATGAAGGAGTGCCGCGCCAGGTCCTCCGGCCGCTCGGGCCGGTCGTACCGCTCGAAATAGGAGGGGGCAACGACGATGGCGCGCGGCACCTCGCCGAACCGGCGGGCGATCAGCGCGCTATCCGAAAGCGTGCCGATCCGCACCGCCACGTCCACGTTCGACTCGCGCAGGTCGGCGAACTCGCTCCCGAGGTTGAGTTCGACCGAGAGGTCCGGGTGCTCCGACAGGAGGCGGTCGACCACCGGTGTCACGAAGCGCGCGCCGAAATCGACCGGCGCCGTCACCCGCAAGAGGCCCCGCGGCGTATCGGCAAGCCCTGCGATCTCGGCCTCGAGCGCGGCCTGCTCGGCCACGATGCGCCGCACCCCGTCGTAATAGGCCTGCCCCGCTTCGGTGGGCCGCGACCGGCGGGTCGAGCGGATCAGAAGCTTCGCACCCAGCCGTTCCTCCAGCTTGGCGATCCGTCGCGTGACGGAGGACGGGTCCGCCTTCGCCTCGGCCGCGGCGGCCTTGAGGCTTCCGGTCTCCACCACGCGGAGGAAGAGCTCAACATTGGGGTCTGCCATAAATTGCATATAGCGCAATTAATAAGTGCATGACTAGGGGCTACTCGACACATCAGGCAATCGCTATTTCTCGGTCATCACAGACGGAAGACCAAGGATCACTCAAAGGAGCCAGTCATGCTGAAGATCGCCGCCCTCTCCATCGCCATCGCCCTCGGCAGTAGCCTCTCGGAAGAGGTCCGGCTTGCCCCGCAGGAGAACACCATCGCCACGCCCGAAATGCTCGCCGCCTACGAGGCCGCGGCCCGGGCCGACGCAACCAACTGACCTCACCCAACCCCCTCAGAAAGGACCCAGACCCATGTTCAAGATCCTCCTCCCCGCCGCTGTTGCCGCTCTCATCGCCGCTCCGGCGCTCGCCAGCGATCAGCTTGCCGCCCAGCTGGGCGTCGCCCCCGGCACCTACTCCACGAGCGAGCTGATCCAGCTCAGCCGCGCGGTCCAGGACAACGACCACCAGCGCATCCGCCAGATCACCGGCGGCGCGGTCCCCTCGACCCAGAGCGTCGGGATCTCCGCCGGTCATGCGCAACTTGCCGCCCAACTCGGCGTCGATCCGGCCAGCTACAGCGTGAACGAGCTGATCGTCCTGCGGCGGGCGCTGGAAGACAATGACAGCGTGACCGTGAACCGCCTGACCGGTGGCAGCAACGGCATCGTCTCGACCCGCAACACGCCGGGCGCCGGTCACCTGCAGCTTGCTGCGCAGCTGGGCGTCGACCCGATGGCCTACACCACGGCCGAGCTGACGCGGATGAAGTTCGACCGCTTCAGCGACGACGACTGAACCCACGGGTGGTGCGTGGAGGTGGCCCCCTCCACGCGCCGTCCCGAAACGTCACCCATTTCAGGATCAAGGACCCTCACCATGACCAAGGACACCGACATTAACACCGACCGCCCCGCCGATCCCTCCCGCCGCCTGGCCCTGGGCGGCGCGCTTGGCGCCACCGCGGCCGCCATGATCGGCGCTCGCGCCGCCAATGCCCAGGCCGCGCCCACAGGCGAGCTGACCGGCAAAACCGCCTTCATCACCGGCGGTGCACGCGGCATCGGCCTCGCCTCGGCCGAGGCGATGGCCCGCGCAGGCGCCAACATCGTCCTCTTCGATATCGCCACGCCGAACCTGCCCCACGTCAGCTACACCTTGCCCAGCGAGGCCGACCTTGCCGCGGCGCAGGCGCGGATCGAGGCGCTTGGTGCCGAGTGCATGACCTACAGAGGCGATGTGCGCAGCCTGGAGGACCAGCAGGCCGCGATGCGCCAAGCGGTGGACCGCTTCGGCAGCGTCGACATCGTGCTCGCCAATGCGGGCGTCGGCTATGCAGGCGCGATCGCCGGCGCCACGGCGGGCGAAATCTCGACGCTCTACGAGGTCAATGTCGGCGGCTACATGAAGACGACCCAGGCCGCCGTGCCGCATCTGCGGGCCGCCGGAGGGGGCCGGATCATCTACATATCCTCCGGACTTGCGCGCACGGGCAATGACATCTTCGGCGTCTATGGGTCGACCAAGTGGGCCGTGAACGGCTTCGCCAAGAGCGCGGCGATCGCCTATGGCCGCGACAACATCATGTGCAACGTCGTGGCGCCGGGCCTCGTGCGGACGCCGTTCGCGGACAACGCGGCCGTGCTGGGCCAGATGATGCCGGGTGCCGACAACCCCACCTTCGACGCGGTGTCGGCCATGATCGCGCAGGGCACCCCGATCGGCGTCGGCCACCTGGAGCCCGAGGAGGTTGCGGAATCGGTGATGTTCTTCACCAGCCACGCCACCCGGAGCATGACCGGCGAGGTGCTCGATGTCAGCTACGGCTCCGCCGCGACCAGCATCGCCTGACCGGCCCACGACGACCGCGCGCGTCGGCCCGAGGGTCGGCGCGCATCCCCGGCGCGGCTCGAACCCGCGCCACGCGACCCACATGACTAGGACTCACCCCATGCGTTACCGTCGTCTCGGCCAGTCTGGCCTCTTCGTCTCGGAACTCTGCCTCGGCACCATGACCTTCGGCGGATCCGAAGGGATGTGGGGCCAGATCGGCCGTCTCGGGCAGGCGGAGGCCGACGCCATCGTCGGCACCGCGCTCGATGCGGGGATCACCTTCATCGACACCGCCAACGTCTACGCCGAAGGCCGCAGCGAGGAGATCGTCGGCCAGGCGCTCCGCAACCTGAACGTGGCCCGCGACGACGTGGTGATCGCCACCAAGGTCCACGGCCCCATGGGCGACGGCCCGAACGCGCGTGGCGCTTCGCGCGGGCATATCATGACCCAGGTCGAGGCGAGCCTGCGGCGCCTTGGGCTCGATCATATCGACCTCTACCAGATCCACGGCTTCGACCCCGCGACGCCGATCCTCGAGACGCTGGACGCGCTCGACACGCTCGTCCGCCGGGGCGATGTGCGCTATCTCGGCCTCTCGAACTGGGCGGCCTGGCAGGTCGCCCGCGCGGTCGGCCTCGCGGAGGCGCGCCGCCTTGCGCCCATTATCTCGCTGCAAGCCTATTACAGCCTCGCCGGGCGCGACCTGGAGCGGGAGATCGTGCCGATGCTCCGCGCGGAAAACATCGGCCTGATGGTGTGGAGCCCGCTCGCGGGCGGCTTCCTGTCGGGCAAGTTCCGGCGCGACGGCGGGGCGGCCGAGGGGCGCCGCGCGAGCTTCGACTTCCCGCCCGTCGACAAGGACCGCGCCTATGGCATCATCGATGTCCTGGACGCGGTGGCCCGCCGCCGCGAGTGCACGGTCGCTCAAGCGGCCCTGGCATGGCTCCTCCACCGACCGGTCGTCACCAGCGTGCTCGTCGGCGCGAAGCGGGTCGATCAACTGAAGGACAATATCGGCGCGACAGAAGTGATCCTCGAACAGGACGATCTGAACGCCCTCGACGCTGCCAGCGCTTTGACGCCCGAATACCCGGGCTGGATGATCGCGACCCAGGGAGAGAGCCGTCAGGCCATGATCGACGCGGAGTAGTGAACGGTCTCCCCCAAGCTTCGATCCTTGCGGGCCACGGGCGGGATAATCGATGCCGAACCCTTCTCGTCTCGTCTGGCGCACGGGACAGGCGTGCCTGGCGCGCCAATTCGATGGACGCGGGAGGGTAAACCCAGAGAAACAGAAGGTCGTAGATACGCGGCGGAGGTCCGCTTCGGTCCCGCGATCCAGAATTGAACTGCTCACGCCTACTCGCAGCCGCGGCGAATGCCAGTAAACGGGACCGCCGCCGCAGCATCCTGGTTCCGTCGCCAAGGTCTGCAAAGGGCAGCCCTGCCACCGCCAGGAGCTGGCGCCATCGCACATGCTCCACCGCCTCTGAGGTCTGGTCTGAGCTCCAAACCTGCCGTTGATCAATGGGGCGAGATGCAGCGGTTGCAGCCCGCTTTGCTGCCGTTCGCTACAATAGCAAAATCCAGAGTTTCTCGAACTCGCGATCAGCGGGACGAAGCCGACATTCGACATCTGGAGCCGAAGGTCCGCATTAGGCCTGGTGTTCCAGACTGGTATGGTCTGCGGGACGTTCCGACGCCAAAGTGGGTCGACCGGTAGGGAGCTAGCACAGCAGCGATGATGACACGCAGAACGACATTGACCGCATTCGCGGGGGCTTCGATCGCGTTAGGCCTCGCGCACTCACTCGCGGCTGAACCGCCCCGGCGTTGGCGCGTGCCGGACGAGGGCGATCGCCATGAGAGGACCTTCATGCAGTGGCCGGTGAGCCGTGACGTGTACCCCGAGGCGTGGTTCCTTGACGACGTTCAGCAAGCCATCGCGCGCGTCGCAAACGCGATTGCGGCCTTCGAACCCGTTGTCATGCTGGCGGCGCACGAGCACCATGCGGCGGCAAGGCGGCGCCTGTCGGCGGCCGTCGAACTCTGGGACATTCCGACCGACGATCTGTGGGCGCGAGATAGCGGCCCCCTCTTCGTCTTGGACAATCGCGGCGGCCTTGCGGTGCGCCATCTGAACTTCAACGGATGGGGTGGCAAGCAGGCGCATCCACATGACGGGCTGGTCGCGGCGCGCGTGGCGCAGCGGTTGGGCGTGTCCCTCCTGGACAACGGTCTGGTCGGCGAACCGGGCGGCGTGGAGGCCGACGGCGACGGCACGCTGATCGCGCACGAAAGCTCCTGGGTGAACCCGAACCGTAATCCGGGCCGGACACGGACCGAGGTTGAGGCGCTGTTGCTCGATGCCTACGGTGCGGACCACATGATCTGGGCGCCTGGCCTCGCGGGCGAGGACATCACCGACTTCCACATCGACGCGCTCGCGCGTTTTGCTCGGCCCGGCGCAGTGATGATCCAGCTTCCTCCGTCCGATAATACGAACGATCCATGGGTCCGGTCTTCTTACCAGACACGCGACATTCTTGCGAATGTGACGGATGCAAAGGGGCGAGCGCTGGAGGTTGTGGAGATCGCCGACCCCCTTCACCCGCGGGTTCGCGATGCCGATTTCGTGCCGTCTTACGCTAACCATTACGTGTGCAACGGCGCAGTGGTGATGGCGCAGTTCGGTGACCGCGACGCAGACGCAGTGTCCTACGCGGCCATCGCGTCGCTCCATCCCAACCGGGAGATCGTCACGCTCAACGTCGACGCGCTTGGCTGGATCGGCGGGGGGATCCACTGCGCTACGCAACAGCAGCCGGCGGTGTAGAAGACTGATATGGTGTTCAAACTGGGTGCATCTGCGTAGGACTGACTTCTGAAACGCTTTGCCCGTCGCGATAGGGTTGGCTCCGAACATTTGAAACGTTTCCAGACGAGGGTCTAAGGGCTATTGAAACGGCCTTCCCGTGGCCTCATTCACCAAAGCAGCCATTCGCGGCGCAGCATCAGACACTCTGGGCTCATAATTGTCACCGGAGCATCTGCAGCATCCAAGCCTTTGCCATGAGGTCGACCTTCGAGGGCGGCCCAAAAGGTGCCACTGGCCACGTGATCAGATGACGCAATGCAACCTTGCCACAGCCGCTTTCGTGCAACTTGCACTTTTGTTGGCCTCACCGACCGTCAGCGAACAAGACTTATCTCCCCTGTTCGGGCAAGGCTTGCTTCGTCCCCTATCGCTGATGCCTCTTACGCCGTGAAGTGTCGGGCTGGATCCCAGCCGCCCAACGCGTTGTTGCCGAGTCTGGCACTCAACGCGCAGGGTCCAAGTTCGAGACGATAGGGCCTTACCTCGTTGTACGCGCTGGCGTCCCGTCCGATAGGAAGCGCGGCAGAGCACATCTGTCCCCTGCCGCACCTGCAATCAGAGTCCATATTGCTCCCGGGCGTAGTCGCCCAGACCCACGGTATCGAGCTTGCCCAGGGGCGCGAGGAACGTCACCTGGATCACGCCCGGTGCGCGTCCGATCTCGATGGCGCCGTTGACCGTCGCCCGGTTGCGGACTTCAGCCACCGTCATGTCCAAAAGCTTTGCCGCACGCGCCAGCCCGTTCTCGATCGCGTCGTTCAGGTTGGCCGCCGTCCCGATGACCGAAATCGGTGCCAGCGCCTCGATCTCGGACACTTGCCATTTCTCGGCCAGGCGCGCGCCCTTCGCCTTCTCGGCATCGGTGAACGGCTTCGCCAGGGGAGGCAGGTCTTCTTCCAGCGGAAAGAGGACCGGACCGTCCAGCGGGTAGTTCTTCACCACCTCGACCTGCAGCGTCACGCTGCCCGCGACATCCATCGTATGGCCAGCGATTTCACCATCACCCTGACCGGCATGCATGTCGCCCATATAGACGCCCGCCCCCTTCACCTTCACCGGACACACGAGGATCGCACCGGCGCGCACGGCATCGATATCCATATGTCCATCGGTCTTGTGTTCGGCCAATTGTTCGGCGGTGATGGCGTAATCATGGGGGGCGCCCACCAGAAATGCACCGAAATCGCCCGCATTGTGGCTGTCGGGCATCGGCATCGACGGGCAGGTGCCAAGTTGCCCCATGAAGGGCCGCATCCGCACCAGCGTGCCCGGCATGTCGGAGGGCGCAAAATTCAGGATCGAGTGCTGGCGGCTTTCATCCGGCAAGGCCGCATAATGATCGGCGCTCTTTGCAATCGTCTCGGCGCCGTCTTTCGGCAGCGTCAGGCCGACGCTGCGCGTGTCGTCGAAGGTGACGGTATAGCCGTGCACGATCTCGAACGGTTTGACCGCATTGCCGCACGCATCGCATTTGACCGCGTCTTGACCAATCCCCTCGATATGGGTCTCGGGCCAGACCGTGGCGCAGGTGGGGCAGCGCGCGGCCACATAGGGGTCTCCCAGGCAGAACCCCTCGGGAGAGCTGTCGTGGCCGGACGCCGTCGCGCTTGAGGTGACCGTTATGTCCCGAATGCGAATGGCGACGCCATCGCCGATCTCGGCGCCATCAACAAAGACAGGCTGTGTCACTTCGTGGCCGCCCCGCAGGCTTGGCGTGATCATCGGGCCCCAGCAACCTGGCGCGGTGTTGGCGATGATCGTGCCACCATCCTCGATCGGGCCTAGCATGGGAGCATCCGGGTCAAGGACGCTATTGGTGAATTCGTGGACGACCACGCTGCGCCGTGCCCGGTTTTTCGGTGTGCTTCCGTCCGCCATTCTACCTCACCTCCCGTTTGAAGCTCCGTCCCGCAAGGATAGGTTACAGGGTGCAAACCGCAAGATTTTACCTGCTCAACCGCGGTTAGTACCGGTACGGACTTTGCCTTGCGCAAGCCCGAGAGGGATACTGTGTTGCGGCCCGGAGCCGACCCTGAACACAAATGTCAAATGCGGCGGACCCGTCCGCAGAGCTGCCAAGAGCCGAACCAGCCCGGTCTCGGATACCGCCCCTGATCAAACCATCCGCCCACAAACAAAAACCGGCCGGGGCTGCCCTCCCCGGCCGGTCTTCCTGCCCGATCGCGCGTCCGCACCCCTCAGGCGGCCGCGTCCACATCGTCTCGCTGGATCCCGTCGACCGATCCGCCTTCCCCAAGCAGATCGACGCTCAGCCGGTCCCGCAGCTGCCGCAGGTAAACTTCATCCCCCGTCGCGATCAGAAGCATCGGCGCCCCGTCGCGGTAGCGCATCAGAAGCTGCGCCTGACCGGGCACGCCCGTGTTCCGGTCGAGCATCAGATCACTCACCGCCTGGAAGCCGTAGCGGTCAGCGATGGTGCGCCGTCCGGCGCGGGTGCGGAGCATCTCGCGGATCTCGCCCTTCACGATGTCGACATGCAGCTCCGGGATCGATCCGCGGGTGGCGAAATGCAGGCACAGGCCCGCGACCGATCCGAACGCGATGCTCGAGACCAGCTTCATCGTCATGATCCCCTCGGCGACCGAGCTGCCGGGCAGGAACAGAAGCGCCATCGAGGCGACGCCGAAGGCCATCGCCAGAACCAGCGCCAGAAGCTGCCCCAGCTGGACCGAGAATGACGGCGTCTCGCGCGAACAGATGATGTATCCGAACTCCGTCTCCTTGACGGAGAAGCCCGCCAGCAGGGCGGGATCGGCGGTCATGTTGATCGTCTGGTCGGGATTTCCGAATTGCGGCAGGGCCGTCATCGCTCCGATCCTCTCTTTCTGAGGGTCAATCCTGTCTTGTAGGCAATTTCCCGCCGGACGGTGGCGGAAAAGTGGCCGACGATGGGTATTGCGGGGGAATTGTCTTGCCTTAACGTCGGCGAAGCAGCGCCGATTGTGACAGCTTGCCGCAGCTGCAGACCTCCTTTTTTCGAGGCTCCACACCATTTCTCTCACATTAACCTTATGAAAGGACTCAACAATGCGTCTTGTTCTTGCCTCTGTTTTTGCGCTCGCCCCGTTTGCCGCCCTCGCCGCCACCCAGATCACCCCGATCTCCGACGTCCAGCGCGGATCGTCGGTGACGATCCAGGGCACGGTCGAGCGCATCCTCGACAGCGACGAATTCCGCATCGCCGACGCCACCGGCAACCTGCGCGTCTATGTCGGCCCGAACGTGGTCCCGGCGAATGTCGGCGAAACCGTCACCGTCTCCGGCATCATGGATGACGAGATCATCCGCCCCGAACTCTATGCCCGCGAAGTCGTCCGCGCCGACGGCACGACGGTTCGGCTGAACCGCAGCTACTACTAGGGCGATCGCCTGCGCCCGCCGCCGCCCGGCATCGGGACAGCGGCGGCGGGCAACCGCCCACGCGGCCCCGTCGTGAAGCGGGGATGCGTCGCAGCCGCCTCACACCCACCAACGGACAAGGATCGGGACGATCAGGCTGGTCAAAAGCGCGTTCAACGCCATTGCGATCCCCGCATACGCCCCCGCGACTGGGTTCACCTGAAACGCCCGCGCGGTCCCGATACCATGGGCCGCAACGCCGACCGAAAAGCCCCGGGCCCGCCAATCCGAGATCCGCATCAGGTTCATCATCGGCGTGACGGTCATCGCGCCGATGATACCGGTCAGGATGACCAGGACGGCGGTCAGCGTGGGGATGCCTCCGATTGCCTCGGATATACCCAGCGCGACTGGCGCCGTCGTCGATTTCGGCGCAAGTGACAGAAGAATGTCCTCCGGCAAGCCGAACGCCTGGGCCAGCAAGATGGCGGACCCTGCCGCCACGACGGACCCCGCGAACAGTGCAAGAGCGATCGGCGCGAGCGATCGGCGGATCGTGTCACGGTTGTCCCAGAGTGGAAGAGCCAGGGCCACGGTCGCGGGGCCAAGCAGGAAATGAATGAACTGTGCGCCCTCGAAATAGGTCGCGTAATCCGTATTCGAGACCCAGAGAACAGGCGCGATAAGCAGGACCGAGAACAGCACAGGGTTCGCCCAGGGAGGATTGCCGAGTTTGCGGGCACCGCCATCGGCGAGCAGATAGGCCAAAAGCGTGGCGGTCAGCCATGTCAGCGGAGAGGCGGAGAGATAACTCCAGAGCTCGGCAACCTCGGTCATGCGGGGTCCGCTCCCGTCCAGCGGCGCACCAGGAGAAAGGTCCCGACCGTCGCCATCATGGCGAGCCAGGTCGAAAGCACCAACACCGCGAGAAGCGGCGCCCAATCCCGTGACAGAACGTCGAGATTGCCGATGACACCGACACCTGCCGGGACAAACAAGAGAGACAGGTGCGCCAGCACGACGCTCGTGGTTGGCCGCAACCTGTCTGCTAGGGTCGGTCGCAAGGCAATAAGCGTGAGGAGAAGCGCCAGCCCCAGGACAGGACCGGGGATCGGCAAGCCGAGGCTTCGTGCCGCGACTTCCCCGATCAATTGACATCCCAGAAGGGTTCCGAGCGAAGGCAGCATCCTATGTCTCCACATCAGCGGGTGTTTGAAAGGGTCTCTTCCGTCCGAGTGTCCGGGAACGAGATCGCCAAGTCACGCGGGAATGCCGGATTTGTCCAGGCGCCTGACCGGCCGTCAGATTGACGGTTGATGTAAAGCACCGCATCCGAACCGGTGGCCAACGGAGGTCTGCCTTGCCCCCCAAGACGGGCCACAGCCCCAATTCAGGAACCGCTCCCCTACCCTCCACTTCCGCCTTGCACCACCGCCCACCTTCTGTATAACGCGCCGGTCCTTCCGCTGATCATATGAACGGCGTGGTCTCTCGTGGCCGGGTGCGGAAGGCGCATAGCCCGGTCTTTGAAACGCGCCTTGGAAAACAGGAACCTCTCATGCCGCTTTACGAGCATGTCTTTATCGCGCGTCAGGACTTGTCCAACACGCAGGCCGAAGGGCTCATCGAACACTTCGGAACCGTCCTCTCGGACAACGGCGGCAAGCTCGTCGAAAACGAGTATTGGGGCGTCAAGACGATGGCCTACAAGATCAACAAGAACCGCAAGGGCCATTACGCCTTCCTGCGCACCGACGCCCCTGCCCCCGCCGTGCAGGAGATGGAGCGTCTGATGCGCCTCCACGAAGACGTCATGCGCGTTCTGACCATCAAGGTCGACGCCCACGAGGAAGGCCCCTCGATCCAGATGCAAAAGCGCGACGACCGCGAGCGTCCGCGCCGCGACCGCTGAGAAGGAGATCAGACAGATGGCAGCCAAACCGTTTTTCCGCCGCCGCAAGAGCGATCCCTTCGCCGGCGACAACGCACCCAAGATCGACTACAAGGACACCAAGCTCCTGCAGCGTTACATCTCCGAACGGGGCAAGATCGTCCCCTCCCGGATCACCGCCGTCGGCGCCAAGAACCAGCGCAAGCTCGCCCAGGCGATCAAGCGTGCCCGGTTCCTGGCGCTCCTGCCCTACGCCGTGAAGTAAGGAGAGGCCGAAATGGATATCATCCTGCTAGAACGCGTCGCCAAGCTCGGCCAAATGGGCGAGGTCGTCTCGGTGAAAGAAGGCTACGCGCGCAACTTCCTCCTGCCCCAGGGCAAGGCGCTGCGCGCGAACGAGGCCAACATCAAGCGCTTCGAAAGCGAAAAGGCCCAGCTCGAGGCGCGCAACCTCGAAGGCAAGGCAGAGGCCGAGAAGCTCGCCGGAAAGCTCGACGGGGAAACCTTCGTCGTGATCCGCTCCGCCTCCGACGGCGGCTCGCTCTACGGGTCGGTCTCGACCCGTGACGCAGCCGACGCGGCGACCGAGGCGGGCTTCAGCCTCGACCGCAAGCAGGTCGCGCTGACCGCCCCGATCAAGGAACTCGGCATCCACGAGGTCCACGTGAACCTCCACCCGGAAGTCGACGCCGTGATCAAGCTGAACGTCGCCCGCTCCCAGGAAGAGGCAGAGCTTCAGGCCCAGGGCAAGTCGATCCAGGAACTGGCCGCGGAAGAAGAAGCTGCTGCCGAATTCGAGATCGAACAGCTCTTCGACGATATCGGCGCCGCCCAGCTCGACGAGTTCGAGACGGAGGATGAGCAGCGCACCGGAGAGCCCGCCGTTCAGGAAAAGGCGGAGCTCGACGAAAAGCTCGGCGACGACGACTAAGCCGACCGCCAGACCGTTCAGTTGAAAGCCGGGCCGCAAGGTCCGGCTTTTTTCGTCCTGCCCGCGGCATTTCGGCCCGCGACACCGCCTTGCCTCCGGCGGGCTCTTTGCCTCCTATGGCCGGGAAAGGACCCAGGAAGGAACGGCCATGACGCGGATCGTGACGGTCACCATGAACCCGGCGCTCGACGTGTCGGCCGATGCGCCCGCGATCGTCCCCGGCCCCAAGCTGCGCTGCACCGATGCGCGCCTCGATCCCGGCGGCGGCGGCGTCAACGTCTCCCGCGCGATCCGTTTCCTCGGCGGGCACTCCACCGCGCTGGTCGCCGCGGGCGGCATCACGGGCGATCTCTTGTGCGAGCTTCTGGCCGCCGAAGGGGTCGATGTGATCCGGCAGCCCATCGGTGGCCTCACCCGCCAATCCTTCGCCGTCCTCGCTGCCGATACCGGCGATCAATATCGCTTCGTCCTGCCAGGCCCCCTCTGGCTGGACCAGGAAATCGCGGCCCTCTTCACCACGATCGAACCGCACCTGACCGACGGCGCGCTCATCGTCGTCTCGGGCAGCCTGCCGCCCGGCGTCACGCCCGACACCCTGATCCGCCTCAACCGGCTGACCCGGCAGCACGGCGCGGGCCTGATCCTCGACACGTCCGGCGCAGCCCTGGTCCAGGCCGTGGCGACCACAGACACGCCGTTCCACGTCCTGCGCGTCGACGGGGAAGAGGCCGACCTCCTCGCAGGCCGCCCCCTCGACGGGCCCCAGGATATGGCAACCTTCGGCAGAACCCTCCTCGACCAGGGCAAGGCCGATCACATCGTCATGGCCTTCGGCGCCCAGGGCACCATGGGCCTCTCCGCCACCGATTGCTTCTTCTGCCGCCCGCCGCTCATCCAGACGCTCAGCGCGGTCGGCGCCGGCGACAGCCTCGTCGCCGCCGTCACCCTCGCCCTCTCCCGCGGCGAAACCTTCCGCGACGCCGTCCGCTTCGGCACCGCCGCCGCGGGGGCCGCCGTCATGACCCCCGCCACCGCCCTTTGCGAGCTCGAGCAGACCGAACGCCTCCTCCCCCAGATCGAGGTGACGCCGATCTAGAGAGACCCCGGACAGCCAGCTCCGTGGGATAGGTGGTTCCGATGCCACGGCATCGGTCTCATTTCATCATAAGAGTGCAGTTTTACGCATAATAATGTAAATCTCGCCGAGTGGCAGAGTGCATTACCGCAAGTCCGCTAAGAGCCCAAAGCGATGTTGACAATTTAGGCCGCTGCCGGTCATTTCCGACTTAGATCAAGCTTTTTCGTGTCAGGTAAGAACTCAGATGGAACTGAAACTCTTCGCAGAGAAGTGGGGCGATCAAGACAGAATTCCCAAGCCGGTGGAGGCTAGCGAGCTACAGGAAGTTGAGCAGACTTTTGGCATCGTTCTTCCAATCGACTACGTTGAGCAGGTCACAGCCATAGGGCTGCCATGGCCTCCTCACCTCCTTTCAGCAATCGCAGACGAACAGGTAGAATTGCACGACCTGTCAGAGCTTTGCACGCCTAACGAAATCGTCAGCGAAACAGAAGGCTGGCACCCCATCGGCTTGCCCGAAAACCTTCTGGTCATTGGTAATGACAGCATGGGCAGCAAGTTTTGTTTCGATATGAAGGAGTTGGAGGGCGACAGAAAGTCGGTCGCCGCGATATTCTTTTGGGATCATGACTTCAACGATACGGCGAAAGTCGCCAACTCATTCTCGGAATGGATTGCGCAATATTTGGGGCCATGGAGCGACGAGTGGTTTGCCACTAGTTAAGGCTGTTCGGAGCTTTCGAACGGCAGCAAAGTCTCGCACGGCCGCCTTCCGTACAAGTATGGGTCAGATCCGCAAAGATATTCGGAAGCGTGTTCGGCACACGCTTCCGAATTTATTGTTTCTGGACGCTTCATTCGGCGCTGGGGCCTGCATGGTCCAAAGGCCGCACTCTTTTGAGGAAATGACAATCGGGTTCACCCATGACTCCTCCGAATACCGGCACGCCTACGCAAAGCAATCAACGCCCGGTGACAGACGCCAAGCTTAGAAGGTCAGCGACGTCGACAGGTCCGAAATCACCTTGGCGCTCGCGGTCAGCGCCTCCCGCTCGCCCTCATCCAACGCAGGCATCAGGTCGGCGATCGCCCCATCCTTGCCCACGATCCGCGGCAGCGACAGCGCCACCTCGCTGAATCCACAGATTTCGGGCATGGTCACCGACACGCTGAACACCGCCTTCTCGTCATCGAGGATCGCTCGCACGATCCGCGCCAGCCCGGCGCCGATCCCGTAATAGGTCGCCCCCTTGCCGGCGATGATCGTATAGGCCGCGTCGCGCACATTCTGGCCGATCTCCTCCCGGATCTCCGGGCCCAGCGGCCGCCCGACCTGATCTGCGAAAGAGGTGATCGGCACGTTGCCTGCCGTGGCGCTCGACCAGATCGACACCTCGCTGTCGCCGTGCTCGCCCAGCACATAGGCATGGACCGATTGCGGCGCGATCCCCAGATGCGCGCCCAGCAAGCTACGAAACCGCGCCGTATCCAGAATCGTCCCCGACCCCACCACCCGCTCGGCCGCCAGACCCGACAGCTTCCAGGTGGCGAAGGTCATCACGTCCACGGGGTTCGACGCGACCAGAAGGATGGCGTCCGGCGCATGGGTCATCACCGACCCCACGACCTCGCGAAAGACCGCAACATTGCGGTCCAGCAGATCCAGACGGCTCTCGCCCGGCTTCTGGCTCACCCCCGCGGCGATGATGACCACCGCGGCCTCCGTCAGGCTGTCATAGCCCGCCGCCCGCACGATCACCGGCTCGGCAAAGGGGATGGCATGGGCGATGTCCTGCGCCTGCGCCTCGGCCAGATCGGCATCCCGGTCGATCAGGACGATCTCGGTCCCGACGCCCATCAGCGCCATCGCGTAAGCGGCAGAGCTTCCGACCTGCCCGGCGCCGACAATACCGACCTTCACCCTTCCGCCTCGGCCACGTTCTTTTTGACCGCCAGAAAGCTGTCCGGCGTCACCGAGATCGAATCGATCCCCGCCTGCACCAGCACCTTCGCAAAGGCCGGATCGTTGCTCGGCGCCTGCCCGCACAGGCCCACCTTGGCCCCCGCCGCATGGGCCTTCTCGATCAGCGTCTCGATCATCCAGACGACCGACGGGTCCGCCTCCGAAAACAGCGGCGCCAGCTCCTCGGAATCCCGGTCGATCCCCAGCGTCAGCTGCGTCAGATCGTTCGACCCGATCGAGAAGCCGTCGAACCGCTCCGCAAACTCCGCCGCCCGGATGACGTTCGACGGGATCTCTCCCATCACATAGACCTCCAGCCCCTTCTCGCCCCGCGTCAGCCCGTTCTCCGCCATCACGCCCAAGACGCGGTCGGCCTCTTCCGGTGTCCTGCAGAACGGGATCATGACCACGACATTGTCGAACCCCATCTCTTCGCGCAACATCCGGATCGCGCGGCATTCCAGCGCAAACCCCTCCCGATACCGGTCCGAGTAATAGCGCGACGCGCCCCGGAACCCGATCATCGGGTTCTCCTCATCCGGCTCGAAGGCATGCCCGCCCAGAAGCTCCGCATATTCGTTCGTCTTGAAATCACTCATCCGGATGATGACCGGCTTGGGATAGGCCACTGCCGCAATCCGCGACAGGCCCCGCGCCAGCCGCTCCACAAAGTAATCGGGCTTGTTCTCATAGCCCCGCGTCAGCGCACCGATCCGCTCCTTCGCGTCCTGATCCGTCAACGTGTCGTAATTCACCAGCGCCATCGGATGGATCTGCACGGCGCCGTTCACCACGAACTCCATCCGCGCCAGGCCCACCCCGTCGAACGGCAGCCGCCACCACCGGAACGCTGCCGCCGGATTGGCGAGGTTCAGCATCACCCGCGTTGTCGTCTCGGGGATGTCGCCCAGCGTCATGTCCTCGACCGAGATCGTGGCGCTCCCCGCATAGACGACGCCCTCATCGCCCCCCGCGCACGAGAGCGTCACCTCCTGCTGGTCATGCAGCACATGCGTCGCGTCCCCCGTGCCGACGATCGCAGGCACCCCCAGCTCGCGGCTCACGATGGCCGCGTGCGAGGTCCGCCCGCCGTGATCGGTGATGATCGCGGTCGCCCGCTTCATGATCGGTACCCAATCCGGATCCGTGGTCGAGGTCACCAGGATCGAGCCATCCACGAACCGCTCGATGTCGCTGGCATGTTCGATCAGGCAGACCCGCCCCGAGGTCACGGCCGACCCCACGCTCAGGCCGCGCACGATCTCCTCGCCGGTATCGGTCACGCTGTAGGATTTCAGGACGCCTGTATCGATCCGCGACTGCACCGTCTCGGGCCGGGCCTGCACGATGAAGAGCTCCCCCGTCTCGCCATCCTTGGCCCATTCCATGTCCATCGGCTGCCCGTAATGGGCCTCGATCGTCACCGCCTGCCGCGCCAGATCCAGGATCTCCGCATCGCTCAGAACAAACGCCAGCCGCTCGGCCTTAGAGGTCGGCACGTTCCGCGTCTCGCCGCCCTTCTGGGCCGCGTAGATCATCTTCTGCTCTTTCTCGCCCAGCTTCTTCTCGACGATCGGCGACAGCTTCGCCGTCTCCAGAAGCGGCTTGAACACCTGATACTCGTCCGGGTTCACCGCCCCCTGCACGACGTTCTCGCCCAGCCCCCAGGCCGCGTTGATCAGCACCACCTTGTCGAACCCCGATTCCGTGTCGATCGAGAACATCACCCCCGACCCGCCGATATCCGACCGCACCATCTGCTGGACGCCGACCGACAGCGCGATCTGGCTGTGATCGAACCCCTTCACCTTGCGGTAGCTGATCGCCCGGTCGGTGAAGAGAGAGGCAAAGCACTTCCGGCACGCCGCCAGCAGCGCATCCGCGCCCCGCACGTTCAGAAACGTCTCCTGCTGCCCGGCGAAACTGGCATCCGGCAGATCCTCCGCCGTCGCGCTCGACCGGACGGCCACCGGCACCTCCTTGACCCCTGCCCGCTCGGACAGCTCCTCATAGGCGGTCGTGATCGCCGCGCGGATGTCCTCCGGCCAGTCTCCCCGCACGATGGCCGCCCGGATGATCCGTCCCGCCTCCTGCAGGCTGATCTTGTGATCCTCCAATTCCGCGACCGTCTCGGCGATCATCGTGACCAGATCGTTGTGATTTAGAAACGCCCGATAGGCGTCCGACGTCGTGGCATAGCCCGGCGGCACCTTGATCCCGGCGCCGGCCAGCGCCTGCACCATCTCGCCGAGAGAGCTGTTCTTGCCGCCGACAAGCGCCACGTCCCCCCTGGCAAGAGTGTCGAACCATATGACAGACTTGATAGGACCGGACATGTGATGCTCCTCTACGTGCGGTGTCTTCCGCTTTATGGTGGCGGACGCGGCAGAACGGATTGACCTCTGTCAAAGCGCAGCATCACCGCCCGGGGCATGTCTCGGGCAATCGATTGGGAGAAAGGTGCCTCATGCCCGCAGACCTGCTTGAAACGCTCCGCGCCAAGGTTCAAACCGCGTCCGTGCTCGACCACGCCCTGCTGGTCGAAGTCACCACCGCGCTCCAAAGCGTTTACCCGCAGGCCCCAATCCCCCCGGAGGATTCCACGGACACGACCGAGGACGCGATCCATATGGTGGATGCCTGCCTGCCCGGCTGGACGATCTCGCTTCGCGGCAAGGCGCGCGAACCCGATGGGCACTGGCGGTGCTCCCTGCGTGAGGGATCGACCCGCGACAACGATGCCGCCATCGGCATCGGCACGGGGCCGACCGTCGCCCTGGCGCTGACCGACGCGATCCTCTGCCTCGCCCTTTTCCAGCGCAAACGGACCGAGGCCTGAGGCGACCTTCGAAACGTCCATGACAAACCGCCCCGCGCGCCTACCTCCCACCCCATGCGCACAGCCCTTCTCTGCCTCGCCGCCCTGGCAGGCCCCGCCGCCGCCCAGGATGTGGATCTCGAGCTTGTTCTGCTGGCCGACGCCTCCGGCTCCATCACCGAGGCCGAGATCGCCTTCCAGCGCGACGGCTACGCCGCTGCCCTGAGGGATCCCGAGGTGATCGCGGCGATCGAAGGCACAGCCTACGGCTCCATCGCGCTCACCTACGTGGAATGGGCGGCCAACACCGCTACCGTCGTCGACTGGACCATCATCGACGATGCAGAATCCGCAGCCGCCTTCGCCGCCGCCCTTCCCGGCCCGCCGCGCCAGGCCGCGGGGCGCAACGCGATCGGCGGCGCCCTTCTCGACGCCAAGCGCCTGATCGAACGGAACGAGATCGACGGCTGGCGCAAGGTCATCGACTTCTCCGGCGACAGCCCCAACAGCTTCTCCGGTCCGCCCATCGCCACCGCCCGGGAAGAGGTGATCGCCGCCGGCATCACCATCAATGCCCTGCCGATCCTCTGCCGCTTCTGCGACACCCCCGCCCGCTATCCGGATCTCGGCGCGATCTACGAGGAGCGGATCATCGGCGGCCCCGGCGCCTTCGTCGTCACCGCCGAAAGCGAGGCCGACCTGGCCGACGCGATCAAGCGCAAGCTCATCCTCGAAATCTCCGGCACCCAACCGGAAGAGACCCGGATTGCCCGCTCAACTCCCTGACCGACCCGCAAGTGCAGTATGAGCAAACTGCACGGCGCGTCGGACAACTCTTCAAACCTTCCTCGCTTTCCAGCGTTGATGAGCTCGATCCAAATCATCTACGTAGCCCTCCAATCTACCGAGCGACTTCAATACAGGCGCTCGTTCACTTGGATGTAGGGTAAGGTAGTAACGCGCTGTTGCTCGCATCGCTTCCTTGAATTTCCCAAAAGTAATTCGATACGAGTCCGGATAATCGAAGAGCTCAAATGAATCGAACGCCTCGGCGGGCTCCGCCTCATCTTCGCAGAAACTCGTCGGAGAATGGATTGCGACATAGTTTTCAGTACCAAACCACCTCCCATTCTCAATTATCTTCTCAATCTTCTTGTCAAGGCTCTCCAGTTGATGCTTGTGCTCAATGAACTCCAGGAAGATCGAAGTAGCACTACTATCAACTCCAGAATCTATTAGTTCTTTCTCAAGGCTCATATGGTTACCCATCTTCAACTTACCTACCAAGGCGCCACATAGAACGTATTGACGATGCGATTGTCTGCATTCCACCGTCCCTCAAACTCGATTCCGTTGGCCGCTCGACCTTGCCACTTCTTTGGCGGGGTTCCAGTGTGTCGTATCAGAGAGTTCCTGAATGCCTGGCGCCCCATACGGGCCATGTCCTGATGCGATATCACTGAGCTGTCGTAAACGGTCTTCGGTTCGAAACCTGACTTGTACTGACCGGGAACAAACTGCCTGTTCGGTCCGTGATGATCGGTTTGAGGCTTCAGAACACCAATCTCGTAATATATCCGAGAAACTCCTCGCATCGTTGGATGAGACTCTTCTTTGGTGATCCGACCACCCTCGTACTCAATTTGACGGAGCATCTCCGCTCGGTCATGACTACCAGAAATTCCGTTCTTTCTTGGATAGATCGTTCGACCTTGGTTGTCCGTCTTGGTGGGCCGCGTCCTTATATGCTCAAAATCAAACCGAACCCGCGCTCCCATCAGTTTCAACACCGTCCGCGCCTTGCCAATGAACTTGGCATTCAGCTGCGTCGCCGCCACAGCGCCTGACCGCTGTTCCAGTTTGTGCCGGGTATCCCGGACCGTCGCGCTGTCCTTATTCTGGCTCCCCTTCCCCAGTCCGCCCTTCGCCCCCTTTGGCACACTGCTCGGCCCCTGTAGCACTGCAATAGCTTCCAGATCGCCGACCCCGGCAAAGGACCCGCCCCGCAACACCGCTGCCGTTGCCGAGAACAGCCCCTCTATCTCGGCGATCAGAGCGTCGGTCCAGTCGCCAAACCGCGCTTTGAACTCCGCCGTCCACGATGGTTTCTCTGCTGCCAGATCCGCCGCAACACGGGCCATCCACAGATCGATTGTCTCCAGCACAACCGCCGCATCTTCCATCGGATTCTGATCGGCGTATCGGCCCAGCATCCCGTCGGCATCGTCATAAATCGCACCATCCGGTCCCACGAACTGTACCGGTCCGTCACCTGACGCCGCGTTATTGAACGTCTGTTCAACCTCGTTCCATATGTCGCCGTAGACCTCCGCAGGTGTTGCCGTGGGCCGTAGATGCGCGTCGGCCGGTCGCTTCTGATAGGCCAGCATCAGCTGCCCTTCCGCCTCGTTCCGGGCGGTCAGCGAAAGATCAGCAAAGACCCCAAGCGCCGCGCGGGTGGCCAGATCGATTTCCGCAAACATCTCAAGCGCCGCGATACGCGTCGTCCCGGATCGGCGGTGCAGCCCGCGATTGCTGACATCCGCGAACAGCGCATGCGCCTGACGTCCAACTTCGGCAGGGCTGCCCGACAATGCCAGCGGCCCGTCATAGGTCACCGGCGTGTCGCTTAGATAGAGGACCTCGGCATCGTCTTCTACCAATGCTTCGTCATCACGGTAGTAGCGGCTGAAATGGTCGATCCCGAACCCAACCTCAACGATGGTGTCTGTCTCATCCTCTGCGAGGAACGGGGCTGGAATGTAAGGGATCGGAATCCGCCCAGAGCGGCCCGACGCGGGCAGCGTCGTATAGGCACCGTTGACCGGGTGTTCGTATTCTCGCGCGCAAGCATCATCAGAATCTCTTCCCCGAAGGGGCGTCCGGCAAAGTCTGTCAGTTCAACTTCGATCCAGTTTTCCTGACAGGGACCGCACTCCATCTCGCGTTCCTGAAGAAGGCTGATGTACCAGCCAGGTAATTCCCCGGCGAAAGCTTCGACGTCTGAGAGGCGCAGCATCTGAAAATCCGCAAATCAATTCTATCCGCAAATCCGCGGCCAAACTGACTCTTGTTCGGGACCTTCAGCAAGCCAAGGTTGAACGGATTCGATGGCATCAAGTGCGGCATCCCGCTCTACAAAGCCGGGAAGTGTCTTCATTTAAGATGCAATCGTTCGAAAGTGAGAATACTGGATCTGCAACGAAAACAGTCCGAAGCTGTTGCGCTCAAAGGCCATCGTACCCTGTCTTAACCACGCGAAATCCGGCCCTCCCCTCCGACGTGATGCCGACGCAATGCCGACCGGATGCCGCGTGGCCGTTTTCCTGAATTAACCCGCAAAACCGGGTCGATTCTCGCTCGGGCTCCGCTGCCCGCCAAATGGACCCCGTCCCGACCCCTCACGATCTCTTCACACCTGTGGCAGCGCAAAGAAAAAGGCCGCCCCAACGGGACGGCCCTTTCGGTATGTCGCGACGTGGCGGCTCAGACGTCGTCTTCCGCCTCGAGCTCCTCCACGGCCTTCTGCAGCTCGTCCTTGGTAACCTCCTTCTCGGTCACCTTGGCCGTGTCGAAGATATGATCGACGACCTTGTCCTCAAAGATGGGCGCCCGAAGCTGCTGCTGCATCTGGGGATTTTTCTGAATGAACTCAAAGAACTGCCGCTCCTGCCCCGGATACTGGCGCGCCTGCGCCATCACCGCCTGGCTCATCTCGGCATCCGATACCTCGACCTTCGCCTTCTGGCCCACATCGGCAAGGAACAGCCCCAGCTTCACCCGCCGCTCGGCCAGCTTCATATGCTCGTCCGTCGGCTCGACTTTCTCATGATCATGCCCCTCGACGTCCGGGTTTTCCTCGTGCCACAGCTGGTGCGCGATCTGATCCGCCTCGGCCTGCACCAGCGACGGCGGCAGATCGAACGCCACCTTCCCGTCCAGCACATCCAGCAGCTTCCGCTTGGCCACCGCCCGCGCCGCCCCGGTATACTCCGCCTCCAGCCGCTCAACGACCTGCGCCTTCAGCGCGGCGAGGTCCTCGGCGCCAAACTGCTTGGCCAATTCGTCATTTATTTCAGCGGCTTGGGGCGCCTTCACGTCCTTGACCGTGACGTCGAAAACAGCGGACTTCCCGGCCAGATCCGGGGCCTGATAATCCTCCGGAAAGCTCAGCTCGACCGCCTTCTCCTCGCCGACTTTCACGCCCACGAGTTGATCTTCGAAGCCCGGAATGAAAGAGTTCGACCCCAACACCAGCGGATAATCCTCCGCCGCACCGCCCTCGAACGCCTCCCCATCGATCTTGCCGACGAAGTCGATGACGACCTGATCACCCTCCTTCGCCTTCGACCCCTTCTTCCGGGATTCAAAGCTCTGCGCCGTCTCCGCCAGGTTCTGCAGTGCTTCGTCGACCGAGGCGTCATCCGCCTTCACGACCATCCGCTCCAGCTTGATGTCGCTGAAGTCAATCTCCGGCACATCTGGCAGCGCCTCATAGGACAAGGCGACCTCAACATCGTCGCCTACCTTCCAGTCTTCATTGGTCATTTTGACGTCCGGCTGCATCGCGGGCCGGTCGCCGGTTTCCTCGAAATGCTTGGACATGGCACCGTCGATGCTCTCCTGCATCGCCTCGCCCATCAGCCGGTCGCCGAACTGCTTTTTTAGCAGCGCCAGCGGCACCTTGCCCTTGCGAAAGCCCTTCATCTCGATCGTCGGCTGCGCCTCGGTCAGCTTTTCCGTGACCTTGGCCTCCAGCTCGTCGGCCGTCACGGTGATGGCATAGCCGCGCTTGAGGCCATCGTTGAGGGTCTCTGTGACCTGCATTTCGGTTCCTTTTCGTCTTTATCTGGTGCGGATGAAGGGACTCGAACCCCCACGCCTCGCGGCGCCAGAACCTAAATCTGGTGCGTCTACCAATTCCGCCACATCCGCATGTCGCTAGGGCCGTCCCCTGGGGGCCGACCCGGAATTGCGCGGTGTCTAGCAAAGGAAAAAAGGGGATGCGAGCGTAAAATCCATGTAAAATCGGCTGGAAGGCACCCCAATTCCGACTCAATCTCGGCCCTATTCCTGACTCAATCTGCCGCCAATGCTTGGCCTACGAGGCAGCAGAAGTAGGAAACATGCCATGAATCCGAATACGGACAGGCTGGACAGCAGCTTCAAGCCCCACTGGGGCGATGAAGCACCGGCGCAGGAGGAAAACGGCCTCCTTGAAGGCGCCATCGTTCTTACCGCCGACGGGGCGCTTCCCGTCGAATATCTCCAGCCCGGCGACCGCGTGATCAGCCGCAATAGCGGCATGGTCAAGCTGGTGGAGATCACGGTGACGGAAATCATCCGCGCCCCCCTTGCCGTCTGCGCTGACGCGCTGGGCAAGAACCGGCCCGAGGGCGACATCCTTCTGGCCGGCGATGTTGAGATCAACCTGCGCGACTGGCGCGCCAAGGCCCTCTTTGGCGAGACGGAACTGACCGTGCGCGCCGACCGGCTGGCTGATGGTGAGCACATCCGCAAGCTCTCCCCCGTCCGCTGGCGCATGTTCAGCCTGCGGTTCGAGCGGGACGAGGTCATCTATGCCGACGGGCTCGAGGTTCTGGCGCCCGCCGCCTGAGACCTTGCCCCTATGAGTTTCGACGGCCGGGCCTTCCCGGCCGTTTTTCATTTCGACCCAGCGAAACACTGGCTTTCTGCGTCGCAGCACGTTAGGAGCCCCGCAACGCATTCCCAGCTACAGCAAGGCCCCCATGGATCTCCGCAATATTGCGATCATCGCCCATGTCGACCACGGCAAGACGACCCTGGTCGACGAGCTGCTCAAGCAGTCCGGCGCCTTCCGTGAAAACCAGGCCGTCGCCGAACGCGCCATGGATTCCAACGACCTCGAGCGCGAGCGCGGCATCACCATTCTCGCCAAGGCGACCTCAGTCGAATGGAACGGCACTCGGATCAACATCGTCGACACCCCCGGCCACGCCGATTTCGGCGGTGAGGTTGAACGCATCCTCTCAATGGTCGACGGCGTGGTCCTCCTCGTGGACGCCGCCGAAGGCCCGATGCCGCAGACCAAGTTCGTGACATCCAAGGCGCTCGCCCTCGGCCTGCGCCCGATCGTGGTCCTCAACAAGGTCGACAAGCCCGATGCGGAGCCCGATCGCGCCCTGGACGAGGTTTTCGACCTCTTCGCAGCTCTCGACGCAACGGATGAACAGCTCGACTTTCCAACCCTTTACGCCTCAGGCCGCTCTGGCTGGGCGGACGACACGCTCGACGGACCACGCAAGGATCTCTCCGCGCTCTTCGACCTCATCGTCTCTCACGTCCCTGCCCCGCGGCAAGCGGCTCAGGCTGGTGAGCCCTTCCGAATGCTCGCAACGACCCTCGCCGCGGATCCCTTTATCGGTCGTCTTCTGACCGGCCGCATCGAAAGCGGATCCCTCAAGGCAGGCGATACGCTCAAATCCCTCTCCCGCACCGGAGAGAAAATCGAGCAGTTCCGCGTTACCAAGATCCTCGCATTCCGTGGTCTGTCACAGCAGCCGATCGAGGTGGCGCAAGCGGGCGATATCGTAAGTATCGCTGGAATGGCAAAGGCCACCGTCGCGGACACGCTTTGCGACCCGGCGATCGACGTTCCTCTTCCTGCGCAACCCATCGATCCGCCCACGATCTCCGTCACCTTCGGCATCAACGACAGCCCGCTAGCCGGGCGCGACGGCAAGAAGGTGCAGTCCCGGGTGATCCGGGATCGCCTGATGAAAGAGGCGGAGTCCAATGTCGCAATCCGCGTGACCGACACGCCCGGTGGCGAAGCATTCGAGGTCGCGGGCCGGGGCGAACTGCAGATGGGCGTCCTCATCGAAAACATGCGCCGCGAGGGGTTTGAGCTTTCGATTTCACGACCTCAGGTCCTCTTCCGGGAAGAAGATGGCCAGCGACTGGAACCCGTCGAGGAAGTCACGATCGACGTCGATGACGAGTATTCCGGCGCCGTGATTGAAAAACTGACCGGTCCCCGGAAGGGGGATCTCGCCGAGATGAAACAGCAAGGCGGCAAGACGCGAATCATCGCCCACATCCCATCGCGCGGCCTCATCGGCTATCACGGCGAGTTTCTAACGGATACGCGCGGGACCGGCGTGCTCAACCGTGTCTTTCACGACTGGGCGCCCCACAAAGGCCCGATCCCGGGTCGCCGCGCGGGCGTCTTGATCTCGATGGAGACAGGTACTTCGGTGGCCTATGCGATCTTCAACCTGGAAGATCGCGGCCGCTTCTTCATCGGCGCGCAGGAGGCCGTCTACCAAGGCATGATCATCGGTGAACACAGCCGCGACAACGATCTCGAGGTGAATCCGCTCAAGGGCAAGAAGCTGACCAATGTCCGCGCGTCGGGCAAGGATGATGCCGTCACGCTGACCCCGCCGGTGCGGATGAGCCTTGAGGAGGCGATCGCCTATATCGACGACGACGAGCTCGTCGAGGTCACGCCAAACGCAATCCGCCTGCGCAAGCGCCACCTTGATCCCCATGAGCGAAAGCGGGCAGCAAGGGCCGCAAGCTAGGGCCGCTCATCCGTCCTCCCGGACGTTCTCGCTCAAGCGAGAAGCGCCCGAATGGAAGCGCCGAGCAGACCTTCAACCAGCGATCACAGCCTCGGCCGCTTCGATGGCGGCGGAGGCAGCGGTCACGTCCCGCCCGCCCCCCTGCGCAAGATCTGGCCGGCCGCCCCCGCCTCTGCCGCCGAGTTTCTCGACCGCCGCGCGCACAAGATCGACCGCCGAGATCCGAGTTGTCAGATCTGCCGTGACACCGGCTGCAACGGCCGCCTTCCCCTCAGAATCGGCAATCAGAAGGACGACGCCGGTCCCCATCTGCGCCTTGAAATCATCGATAAGCGCCGGCAGATCCTTGCCAGTCACACCTTCCATGACCTGCGCCCGAAAGGGAACGCCGGCGACATGCCGCGGTGCGGCCTCTTCCGCCGGTCCGCTGGATACGGCCAGTTGGCGGCGGAGTTGGGCGACCTCAGCGGCCAACGACTTACGTTCGTTGAGAAGCGCCTTGATGCGGGAGACGACCTCGTCCTCGCCTATCTTCAATGCAGCTTCGATCTCGCTCAGCCTCTTGTCGCGCCCGCGCAGATGCCCCAACGCCTCCGCGCCCGTCACAGCCTCGATCCGTCGGATGCCTGCTGCCGAGGCGCCCTCCGAGACAAGAGCGAAAACGCCGATCTCGCCGGTCCGTTTCACATGTGTCCCACCGCAAAGCTCGATCGAATAGGTCTCTCCATCCGTGCCCTTGCCCGAACCGGCCTGCTGTCCCATCGAAACGACGCGTACTTCGTCCCCGTACTTCTCCCCGAAAAGCGCCTGCGCTCCAAGCGCGCGTGCATCATCTGGCGTCATCAACCGCGTCTCGACCGGAGCATCCTGCCGGATCATCGCGTTCACCTCACCCTCGATCGCGGCGTATTCGTCAGGCGTCAAAGCTTTGGCATGCGAGAAATCAAAACGCAGCCTGTCCGGTGCGTTGAGCGAGCCACGCTGGATCACATGGTCACCCAATTGCTGGCGAAGCGCTTCATTCAGAAGGTGGGTTGCGGAATGGTTCGCCATGATTTCCTGCCGACGGAGACCATCCACTGTCAGGGTCACCGCATCCCCCACCGCGACGGGCCCGCCAGCCGCGCCGTAATGCACAAAAAGACCCTGCCGGCGCTGCACATCGTCGATGGCAACCGAGATACCTTGGCCGCTGACCATTAATCCCGCATCGCCGACCTGACCACCTGCCTCCCCATAGAACGGCGTCTGATTGACCACGATCCCGACCCGCTCGCCTTCAGCAGCTTGCTCGATACGCACGCCATTTTTGACAATCGCCTGGACCACGCCCTCAGCACTCAAGGTCGCGTAGCCGAGAAAGTCGGTTGGTCCGACCTCGTCGAGGATGTCGAACCAGACGCTCTCATCCGCCATCTCACCTGACCCTGCCCAAGCCGCGCGGGCCTGCGCGCGTTGCGCTTCCATCGCGGCATCGAACCCCACGATATCCACCTCGCGCCCCTGTTCCCGCAGCGCGTCCTGGGTGAGGTCGAGTGGAAAGCCGTATGTATCATAGAGCTTGAATGCCACCTCGCCTGGCACGGACGCATCCCCCGGCAGCGCCTCAAGCTCGTCCTCGAGAAGGCCCAGACCCCGTTCAAGCGTCTTTCTGAACCGGGTTTCTTCGGCCAGCAAAGTTTCTTCAATCGCCGCTTGGCCCTGCGGCAATTCCGGATAGGCTGCCCCCATCTGGCGGACGAGTTCCGGGACCAGCCGATGCATCAGTGGTTCCTTTGCGCCCAGTAGATGGGCGTGCCGCATCGCCCGCCGCATGATCCGCCGCAGGACGTAGCCACGGCCTTCGTTCGACGGCATCACCCCCTCAGCGATCAGGAAAGAGGTCGACCGCAGATGATCGGCGATCACCCGGTGATGCACGATGTGATCTTCGCCGATGCCTGTGTTAGAAGCGTGCGCGCTCGCCTCGACCAGAGCCTTCATCAGGTCGGTTTCAAAGACGTTGTTCGTTCCCTGCAAGAGCGACGCGATCCGCTCGAGACCCATGCCGGTGTCGATCGACTGGTTCGGCAACTCTGTCCGGGTGCCGTCTTCGAACTGCTCGTACTGCATGAAGACGAGGTTCCAGATCTCAATAAAACGGTCGCCATCTTCTTCCGGGCTACCCGGCGGGCCACCCCAGATCTGATCGCCATGGTCGTAGAAGATCTCCGATGATGGTCCACAAGGGCCCGTCGGGCCCATCATCCAGAAGTTGTCATCTGTCGAGATCTGGATGATCCGGTCATCAGGCAGCCCGGCCACCTTCTTCCAGATATCCGCGGCCTCATCATCTGTGTGATAAACAGTGACGAGCAGCTTCTCCGCCGGGATCTCCAGTTCTTTCGTCAAGACCTCCCAGGCAAACGGGATCGCCGCCTCCTTGAAATAGTCACCGAAGGAAAAGTTCCCGAGCATCTCGAAAAACGTAAGGTGGCGTGCGGTATACCCAACGTTGTCTAGGTCGTTGTGCTTGCCGCCCGCCCGCACGCATTTTTGCGACGTCGTCGCGCGGGTGTAATCCCGCGTCTCGGCTCCGGTGAAGAGGTTCTTGAACTGCACCATCCCCGAATTGGCGAACATGAGCGTCGGATCGTTCCGTGGCACGAGCGGCGAAGATGCCACGACCTCATGATCCTGGCTCTCGAAGTAGTCGAGAAAGGTCGAACGGATATCGGCGAGACTGGTCATCAAAGGGTTCCGCTGTCAGAGTTGCGCCAAAATAGGTGCCGTGCCGGGCGGGGTAAAGCCGAGATGGAGAACCGTTGGAAGAGCTTTGTGGCCGATACGACGGCCCTTGTGATCTTCTTCACGGCGACGGGCATCCTTAATGAACGCTTCATTGCCGGAATGGACTGGGACGAAGTGCTGCGCAGCCGCCTGATTGGTGCGCCGCTTATGGTGCTGACTGCGCGGCCCTATGGCTTCTGGCGTGATTGGGTGCTGATCCGGACTGCTCCTTTGACACCAACAGCCCGCCTATTTTGGGACAGTACCGCGCTACTCGTCTTCCAGACCCCGATTTACACTGCGATCATTGTCGCCAGCGGTGCGGATGGCGCCGAGATCCTGCGCGGCACGCTTGGGGCCGCATTGATCATGTTGGCGCTTGGACGGCCTTATGGGGTATTTCTCGACTGGATCCGCAGTCTCTTCGGTCTGCCGCCTGGCGGTCAAAAGCCGATGTCCCTCGGCGACTAGTTGAGGCGGTCTAGAATGAGAAAAGGGCGGCTCTTCAGCCGCCCTCCTCCTGATGTATTCTCTGCCCTCTCGTCAAAGAACACGGGGTGTTTGTGCAGTTGGCCGTCTGTGTTCCGTCAACTTTCTAGAAGGGCGTCGTCATCCTCGCTCTGGGCCATGTCGAAATCGAGCCCATGCGCTGCACGGATTTTGTCTTCGATTTCCAGCGCCATATCACGGTTTTCCTTGAGGAATACCTTGGCGTTTTCGCGCCCCTGCCCGATCCGCTCATCCCCATAGGAGAACCAGGCGCCCGATTTCTCGACGATCCCAGCTTTCACACCGAGATCCAAAAGCTCGCCGGTCTTGGAGATCCCTTCGCCATACATGATGTCGAACTCGACCTGCTTGAACGGCGGCGCGACCTTGTTCTTGACGACCTTGACCCGAGTCGCGTTACCGACGACCTCGTCACGGTCCTTCAGCGCGCCGATCCGACGGATGTCGAGCCGGACAGAGGAGTAGAACTTCAGCGCATTACCGCCCGTCGTGGTTTCGGGGCTGCCGAACATGACACCGATCTTCATCCGGATCTGGTTGATGAAAATCACCATGCAATTCGACCGTGCGATCGACCCGGTCAGCTTGCGCATCGCCTGGCTCATCAGGCGGGCATGAACACCGACGGATGAATCGCCCATGTCACCTTCCAGCTCGCTTTTGGGCGTCAGCGCGGCGACGGAGTCCACGACGACCATGCTGACTGCGCCCGACCGCACCAGCGTATCTGTGATCTCTAGCGCCTGTTCGCCGGTATCTGGCTGCGAAATCAGAAGCTCATCCAAATCGACGCCCAGCTTGCGCGCGTATTGCGGATCGAGCGCATGCTCGGCATCGACGAAAGCGCAAACACCACCCTTCTTCTGCTCTTCGGCCACGCAATGGAGCGTCAAAGTCGTCTTCCCTGACGATTCGGGTCCGTAGATCTCGATGATCCGGCCTTTCGGCAGACCACCGATCCCGAGCGCAATGTCGAGCCCCAGCGACCCGGTTGACGTCGCTTCGATATCGCGCAGCGCATTGTCGCCGCCGAGCTTCATGATCGAGCCCTTGCCGAATTGCCGCTCGATCTGTGCGAGCGCCGAATCCAGCGCCTTCTGCTTGTCACCCGACCGCTTGTCGCTCATTTGGAGGAGGTCCGCCGTTGCCATGTCCTGTATCCCTTATTTCACGCGGCCGCTTGGGCGGCAATCGCACGTTTGTTCTGCTCTTGTTCTTCCGCTTATGCGGCCGAACCCAGAACATTTCAAGAAAATTCAACGCAAAGCCAGATTTCACGTTCTGCATTAACAGGGGGTTACTGCCAGCGGGTCGACTGGCGTTTTTTACCCTCCGCCGCGATACTGGCAGGCAAATCGGAAGGAATAGGCTGCCGCGGATGCTCGTATTTTGGAACCAGGGGCTGGTCTTACTCGCCATGCCGAAAACGGCAACAACCGCTCTCCTTGGCGGTCTGCGCAAATATGCCACAGCGATCGTCACCCAGCCGCCAGAGATCAAGCATGTCCCGTATTATCGCTACAGGCGGTTCCTGCACCCTTTCTATCAACGCGCCGGCGGGAAGGAGATGGAAACGGTCGCCGTGGTGAGGGAACCCTCGGACTGGCTCGGTAGCTGGTATCGCTATCGCCACCGGGAGGCGATAGCGGGAGAGCGGAACAGTACCCGCGACATCAGCTTTGACGACTTCGTCGCTCAATACCTGGAAGAGAAGCCAAAGCCCTTTGCGCGGGTCGGATCACAATCGAAGTTTCTGCGCGACAATGACGGCGTGATTGGGGTCACCTATCTTTTCCCCTACGAGGATCTCGATGATCTCGTTGAGTTCTTCTCGGACCGGATCGGCGAAGTCATCACACTGCCGGTCAAGAATGTCTCTCCCAAGATGAACCTTTCTCTTGATCCAGCTCTGAAGAAAAGACTTATGGCCGAGCGGGCGGAGGAGTACGAAGTTTGGGACGCTGCCCGGCAGCAAACACTCGCCCGACGGGAAGCCACGGGTTAGAAAAGCTGCCTGTGAACGGTCATCGTGAGGTCGGTCAGCGAGAAGGGCTTCGGCAGAAAGACGGAGTTCGGGATCTGCGCCTCGTCGTCTCCGAAGGCGTCTTCCGCATAGCCGGAGACAAAAACAACCTTAGTGTCGGGCCGCGTCTTCAGCGCCTCCCGTACCCAGCTTGGCCCGTCCATCCCGGGCATGATGACATCGGTTACGAAGATATCGACATGGAGCTCTGAGTCCGAAAGCGTCTCAAGCGCTGCCTCGGCGCAGTCGGCTTCAAGCACCGTATAGCCGCGTAACCGCAGCGCACGCGAGGCAAACGCCCTCACCGGTGCTTCGTCTTCCACAAGAAGGACGACGCCGTTTTCTGAATCGCCAAGTGGCGGCAAGGTCCGCTCTGGCGACTCCGGTTTGGGTTCTGCAATCGCATCGTGAACCGGGAAGTATAGGGTGAAGGTCGTTCCCTCTCCGACCGTTGAGTCGGCGAAGATAAAGCCGCTCGTCTGCTTGACGATGCCATAGGCCGTTGAAAGACCAAGCCCGGTCCCCTCCCCCGTGCGCTTGGTCGTGAAAAAGGGTTCGAAGATCTTTTGCAGTTTGTCGCGGGGGATCCCGACACCTTCATCGATCACACGCACGACAACGTAGTCGCCTGCAGGCAGGATGGCCCGGTCGCGCGCGAGCGGCTCCTCCAAAACAAGCGTACCCGTCTCGAGCCGAACTTCACCTCCGAACGGCATCGCATCACGCGCATTGACCACCAGGTTCATGATCACCTGCTCAAGCTGGCGCTTATCGGCGCGGATCCGTTGCGGCGCCGGATCATGGTTAAAGGTGAGGCTGACCTTCTCCCCCACCAGCCTGTTCAGCAGATGGGTCAGGTCCGACATCGTGTCGCGCAGGTCCAACACTTCCGGCCGCAGGTTCTGCTTGCGCGAAAAGGCCAGGAGCTGACCGACAAGGCTCGCCGCGCGGTTGGCATTCTGATTGATCTGGATCAGATCCCCGTAATCCGGATCTCCCTGATCATGACGTAGCAACAGTAGATCGCAATGCCCCGAAATCGCGGTCAAAAGATTGTTGAAATCATGCGCCACCCCACCGGCAAGTTGACCAATGGCCTGCATCTTCTGGCTTTGGACGAATTGCGCTTCGAGCGTCTTCAACTCTGTCACGTCGTTCATCACAGCAACAAGAACCGTCCGTCCATCTTCCTCCATTCGGTTGAGCGCCACTTGGACAAAAGTTTCCCGGGTCGTCTGCGTCGCTCTCAGGAATTCCGGCCGGTTCAACCCCTGTCCCTCTACCGCTTGTTGAAGCCAGTCTGTTAAAGGGCGACCAAGCCCCTCGACCAGATCGGAAAGGCGCGCATCACGGCCCAACGGCAGCCCCAAAAGCGCCCGCGCCTCTCCGTTTGAAGCGAGGACATCACCGTTTGGTGCGATCTTGAGCAACGGAACCGGCAAAGCCTCGATCCCGGCCCATTCCGCCTCATGCTCGGATGCAGGTATCGCACCGGGCAGAAGATAGATTTCCCGCCGGCCGCCCTGCGCCGCTACTTCAGCCACCAGACAGGAAAAAACGCCATCAGCACCATCGATGTGGTGGATCTGTCCGGAACGGATGGGGAGATCCCGAAAGATGCCATCAAGTGTCTTGATCCGCCCACCGGCGATCCGGCGGAATGCTTCGTTCATGAACAGGATCGTGCCTGTCCTAGTTGCTGTGAGCATTGGCAGACTTCGGGTGTCAGTTCCCCGCCCAGCATCATCGACACTTGTCAGTGTATCGATGCGCCAAAGGAACGTCCCGTTCTCCGTCCGGTTAGTCGAAAGTCCGATGCTATCGCGGCGCGTGACCACCTCTTCCCGCGCGGCGCCATCGCTCTCTGCCCTGGCTTGAAGGCGATAGATGACCCCCTCCGGATCGGCGATCATGTCAGACAAGACCGCCGCAAAGGGCTGCTCCTGATCGCCAGCGAACTGCTCTCGCGCAACCTTGTTTCGGTGCAGAATCTGACCCTCCGGCGTGACCAGAAAGCAGGCGGCAGCTTCATGCTCGGTCAAGTCCTGCGCAGCCTCAACTCCGGCGCGGCCCGCGTTTGCATTGTTTCGCTGCACAATCAGCCGAACAGCTTCAACGCAGAGAAAGACCGCCCCAACCGCAAGAAGCGCCAGTGCGACCCACTGATCTGCAGACAACGTTGAAATGGCGACAAGGACGCCACCGGAAAGTGACAGGAGCGAGAGACCAGACGGTCCCATCAGCCTGCGGGTCCATTTAGGGGATGCATAAAGCGAGATATGAGACACGAAAACTGAAAACCTGCTACCGCCGCCCCCGGCATCGCTGCGTTCTGCCTTTTCCTCGCCGGCTTGCTGCGATTTCCCGAAGTTACCAGAACCTGCCATTCAATCAATCCCCGGTTGTGCCCCCGTCAAAATAGCGAGGTAAAAGCCGTCCCCTTCATCCGAGGGAGCCCATCGAAACGCCTGAACCAACGAAAACCGATGGTTCCTGACCAGAAACTCATCGACTTGCATGTCATTTTCGTCGTGAAAGAGAGAGCAGGTCGCATAGGCAAGGATACCTCCGGGAGCCACCCGCCGGGCGGCCTTATCGAGGATATCCGCCTGAACGCGCCGCAGCTCCGCCAGACGATCCGGTGTCAGCCGCCATTTCGCCTCCGGGCTGCGCCGCCATGCCCCGCTGCCTGAGCAGGGCACATCGCAAAGGACTGTATCGTAGATTCCGTCAGGCCTCTCGAGGATCACCACCTTAATGCCGGCACGCTCTGCCCGCTCCGGCAAATCTCGCAGACGCTGCGGGTTTGCATCATGGGCAAAGAAATCTCCATCGAGACGCGCGGCGATGGCGAGCGTTTTGCCTCCACCCCCAGCACAATAATCCAGAAATCGCCCGCCAGGCATCAGAGGAACACGATCACTCAGGGCCTGCGACGCGGCATCCTGCAACTCAAATTGGCCGTCTGCAAACAGGGTGGTAGACCGCAGGCGGCGCGCGCCCTCACCGATTTCAAGCGCAGTATCCGAAAGCACGAGCGGCCGCGCCTCGATACCGTCTTGCTTCAGCGTAGCAGCGACCGCCTCCCGCGAGATGCGGCGGCGATTGCTACGGATGTGAACAGGCGCCCTCTCCCGCAAGACGGCAGCGACCCGATCGGCATTGTCGCCTAAATCCCGGCCAAAAGTGGCATAAACCCAATCGGGTAAGTCAGCCTTGACTTGCGGTGGAAGGGCTGACCAGTCTGCGGCCTTCTCATCCACTGACAAAGGGTCAGGTGCATATCCCTCTCCGGTAAACAAGCCAGACGGCTCCTGCCCGTTCTGCCTCAAAAGACCGAGGATGAGCCCACGGCCGTCCTCGGCACCGCCCATGGCGGCGGCGGAACGTCGGCGTCGCAAAGCCGAGAACACCAGATCCCGCACTGCGGCCCGGTCCTTTGAACCGGCATAACGGCTATTTCGGCCCCAAGTCGTTAGTGCCTGCTCAGCGGCTGCCCCAGCCAAGATGCGATCAAGAACCTCAATCGCCGCGGCAGCGCGACCACCGGGGGTCATCTACATCGCCCGATAGTTCGGCGCCTCGCGGGTAATCTGCACATCATGTACATGGCTTTCTTTCAGCCCAGCCCCGGTGATCTTCACGAACCGACACCGCGTCCGCATCTCCTCCACTGTCGCGCAGCCGGTATAGCCCATGGCGGCCCGCAGCCCGCCCACAAGCTGGTGGATCACGGCACCCGCCGATCCCTTATAAGGCACCTGCCCTTCAATCCCCTCGGGAACCAGCTTGTCGCTCGCCGCATCCTTCTGGAAGTATCGGTCTGCCGAACCTCGCGCCATCGCGCCGAGCGAACCCATCCCGCGATACGACTTAAAGGACCGCCCTTGGTAGAGGATGACTTCACCGGGACTCTCATCGGTACCCGCGATCATTGATCCGACCATGGCACAAGAGGCCCCAGCCGCGATCGCCTTAGCAAAGTCGCCGGAGAACTTGATCCCCCCATCGGCGATCACTGGTACACCGCCGGCACCCTCCACCGCATCCATGATCGCAGTCAACTGCGGTACGCCCACGCCTGCTACCATGCGAGTCGTGCAGATCGATCCTGGCCCGATCCCCACCTTCACAGCATCCGCGCCAGCATCGATGAGCGCCTTCGCCCCCTCGACGGTCGCCACGTTCCCGGCAACAACCTGCACCTCGTTGGACAGACGCTTTGCCCGCTCGACTGCCCGCGCAACGCCCTCCGAATGCCCATGCGCCGTATCGATAACAACCATGTCGACACCTGCATCCACGAGCGCTTCTGACCGCGCATGGCCCGCATCACCAACGGTCGTCGCCGCAGCGACACGCAGCCGCCCCAAACCATCCTTGCAGGCCTGCGGGTTCAGCACCGCCTGCTCGCTGTCCTTCAGCGTCAAAAGGCCTGTCAGCTTTCCCTCGCCATCGACTACCAACAGTTTCTCGATCCGCCGTGCTCGCATCAGGCTGCGCGCCTCATCAAGGTCAGCAGGTTCTCGCAGCATCGCGAGGTTCTCTGACGTCATCATCGCCCGCACGGGCGTCGAATCATCCTCCGCAAAGCGCATATCCCGGTTGGTCACGATCCCAACCACTCGTTTGCTTTCGTCCACCACTGGAAAGCCGGTGATGCGATACCGCTCCATCAGCACCTTTGCGTCACCAAGCGTCTGATCCGCCGTCAGCGTCACAGGCGTGTATACCACCCCGCTCTCAAACCGCTTGACGCGCCGAACCTCCATGGCCTGCGCGTCGACATCCAGATTCCGGTGAATCACCCCCATCCCACCGGCCTGCGCCATCGCGATCGCCATCCGCGCTTCGGTCACGGTATCCATCGCAGATGACAGAAGCGGGATGTTCATCGCGATCGACCGCGTCACCCGCGTGCGGGTGTCCGCAGTCGACGGCAGCACCGACGATGCCGCCGGCACAAGAAGCACGTCATCAAAGGTAAGCGCCTCGCGAATCTCCATCCTGCTCGTCCCCCGGGATGTGACGTTTGGCGCGTCCCTATCTCACGATTGCCCGGGGGCGAAAAGGGCTAACTCAGTCGGACGTGCCGGGACTGCGCCTCAGGAGCATATCATTCAGCGCCCGCACCTCGCGACTGGCCGTGGTTTCGCAGAGCGCCGGGATCAACGCGTGCAATGCTGCCGCGGCCGCAGCGCGCAGAAGACGAAAGGAAAACCGCATCGCAAAGCCGAAATGCTGCCAGTAGCTCTCCCCCACCTTCTGCGGATGGGCGGTGAATGCCGAAAGAATGCTGGTCTGTTTCCCGGTGATATCCTGATCCTGCATGGACGCTCCCTCGATTGATTTCAGAGAAGAATGCCACTCCTTCTGAAGAATTGCGTCCCAATTGAAGGATTGATTTGGCAAATCACGGGATGATATCCCAAGCCATGTCACATGTCCTTGATCAGACCGACCGCAAGATCCTCGATGTCCTGCAAAAGGACGCCACGATCAGCATGGACCGGCTGGCGGACCGCATCCACCTCTCCCGCAATGCCTGCTGGCGCCGGATACGCCTGATGGAAGAGGCTGGGATCATCCGGGCCCGCGTGGCGCTCGTCGATCCCGCAGCCCTCGGCCTCGGCCTGACCGCCATCGTCCTGATCCGCACCAACCAGCACGAACCTGGATGGCTCGATACCTTCGCCAAAGCCGTCCGTGACATGCCCGAGATCATCGGCGCTCACCGAATGAGCGGGGATCTCGACTACGTACTCCGCGTCCGTGTACCCGACGTCCAGGGCTACGATCGCTTCTACCAACGCCTGATCGCCAAGGTCCCCATCGCCGACATCTCGGCCAGTTTCGTCATGGACGACATCAAGGACACGACCGCCCTCCCAACAAATACCTGATCTCAATCTCTTCAGCCTCAGCAACCATTAACCTTAACGCACGTGTCCGGAGAAACATCGCTCCTCATCTTGCCAAAAATACTCCCGCCGGAGGCATCAGCACACTCAAGTCACGCCGTCGCCCGATGACGACGAAATGCCGCTCGCAACCACGCTCTGCCCCCGCTACTCTCCATGATCGAGCAGAAACAGGCGCCCAACCATGACCGACCCCCTCGTCATCTTCACGCCCTCCGGCAAGCGCGGCCGGGTTGCCCCCGGCACGACCGTGCTCGACGCGGCGCGACAACTCGGCGTCGACCTCGACAGCGTTTGCGGCGGTCGCGGCATCTGCTCGAAATGCCAGATCCAGCCAGGCACCGGCGCCTTTCCGAAGCATGGCATCACCGTTGCAGAAGACGCCCTGTCCGCGTTCAACGCCGTCGAGCAGCGCTACGACGACAAGCGGGGCCTCAAACCGGGCCGCCGCCTCGGCTGCCAGGCGCGTATCCAATCAGACGTTCTGCTCGACGTCCCGCCCGAAAGCCAGCTCCACAAGCAGGTCGTGCGCAAGGCCGCCACCCACCGCGACATCCGTCTCGACCCGGCGATCCGGCTGGCCTATGTCGAGGTCGCCCAGCCCGACATGCACGATCCCTCCGGCGATCTGGAGCGGCTGAAAGCGGCGCTCGCCGCGCAGTGGGAGATCGACAACCTTCAGACCGACCTCGCGATCCTCAAGAACCTCCAGACGACCCTGCGCAAGGGCGACTGGAAGGTCACCGCCGCGATCCATCACACATCAGGCGCCTCACGCCTCGCCGCACTCTGGCCGGGTTACTACGAAGGTCCCGTAGCGGGCCTTGCCATCGACCTCGGCTCAACGACAATTGCCGGACACCTTTGCGATCTCCGCACCGGCGCAATCCTCGCCTCCTCCGGTCTCATGAACCCACAGATTCGCTTCGGCGAAGACCTCATGTCCCGCGTCAGCTACGCTATGATGACCGAAGGCGGCGCGGGCGAGATGACCGCCGCCGTCCGCGACGGCCTCGCCGATCTCGTCCGCGCTCTCGCTGACGAGGCGCAGATCCCGGCCGAGGCCATCCTCGACGTCACCCTCGTCTGCAACCCGGTGATGCACCACCTCGCCCTCGGCCTCGACCCTTACGAACTCGGCCAGGCGCCCTTCGCGCTTGCCACCGCCGATGCGCTCGACCTCAAGGCGGGTGACCTTGGCCTCCCCACGGCACCGTTCGCCGGCCTCTATATCCTGCCTTGTATCGCCGGTCATGTCGGTGCCGACGCCGCCGCCGTCGCCCTCTCGGAGGAGCCGGACCGCGCCGAGGCCCTGACGCTCATCGTCGATGTCGGCACCAATGCCGAAATCATGCTCGGCCAAAAGGGTCGCGTCCTCGCCTGCTCCTCCCCTACGGGACCGGCCTTCGAAGGCGCCCAGATTTCCGCAGGCCAGCGCGCCGCCCCCGGGGCCATCGAACGGGTCGAGATCGATCCCGCGACCAGGACCCCCCGCTTCAAGGTCATCGGCTCCGACCTCTGGTCCGACGACCCCGCCTTCGACAGCCCCGTCACCGGCATCTGCGGCTCGGGCATCATCGAGGTCATCGCCGAGATGCGCCGCGCGGGCCTCGTCGATGCCACGGGCCTCATCGGCAGCCCGGAACAAACCGCCTCGACCCGTATCCTCCCCGACGGGCGCACCTATGCCTTCCTCCTCCACGATGGCGAGCCGCAGATCACCGTCACCAATGCCGATATCCGCGCGATCCAGATGGCCAAGGCCGCGCTCTATGCAGGCGCCCGCCTGCTGATGGACAAGTTCGGGACGGATGCCGTGGACCGGATCGTCCTTGCCGGCGCCTTTGGGGCGCACATCTCTCCAGATCACGCGCTCATCCTCGGCATGATCCCCGACGCAGACCCCGTCAACGTCACCTCGGCTGGCAATGCCGCAGGCACCGGCGCCCGGATCGCGCTGCTCGACAAGACCGCCCGCCCCCGGATCGAAACCCTCGTCCGCAAGATCGAAAAGATCGAAACCGCCATCGAGCCGCGCTTCCAGGAACACTTCGTCGCCGCCAGCGCCATCCCCAACGGCGCCGATCCCTTCCCGCTCACGCGCGCCCGCGCAAACCTGCCCGAACCGAGCTTCCAGGCAGGTGCCGACCGCCCCCGCCGCCGAAAACGCGCCTGAACATCCCGACCTATCGGCCCGACACCCCACAACTTTCTTTCGTATCGCGGCCGGCCAGCGCATGATCCGAAAACCCCCTGCGACAGGCTGACCCGGTTCCCGGATTTCCCGGAACGATCGCCCCACCACACTTCGTTGTGACCGCGAGCCGCCCGTGAGGGCAGCAGAAAGAGACTGAAGGAGTTTACTATGCGTACGATGACCAAAGCCGCTCTGATGGGTGCCACGATGCTCGGCCTTGCCACCACAGCGAATGCTGAAATCATCAACGAGCAATACCTCGACCGGAATGACACGATCGTCGAAAATGCTGCCAAAGTGCAGAATTTCTCGACCCTCGTGGCAGCAGTCGAGGCAGCAGGTCTTGCAGATGCGTTGATGGGTGATGGTCCCTATACCATCTTTGCACCGCTCGACACTGCATTTGCCGATCTTCCGGCGGGCACCGTTGAGACGCTACTGGAGCCGGAAAATCGTGAGCAGCTTGCGACCATCCTCCAGGCGCACGTCATTCCGGGTGCATACACGTCCGAAGAGCTGATTGCCTTATTCTCCGCCGCGCCGAACAATGCCGGCGACGATTTCGACGGCCGCCTAAATGTAATTGATGCGACGACCTTTGCTGTTCCGACGATTAACGATCGTCAACTGCAAATTGAGCGTGTCAACGATCGTCTGGCCGTCTCGTTGGGTGATGACGCCGAAGAGATCCGCGTCGTTGAAGGCGATATCGTAAGCTCGAACGGTGTGATTCACGTTATCGACGGCGTGCTGATCCCGCAGATGTAAGAGCCCGATAGAGTTGTAAGTCAGGGTCGCCTTCGGGCGGCCCTTTTTCTATGCGCAACAAACCCGTAGAGCTCTGCCATGAGCAACGCAGATCAAGCCGCCTATTGGGCCAGCCAGACCAACTGGGCCACGCACCAGTCCGCGACGAATGCGATCATGCGGCCGGTCCTAGATCTCGTCCTCAGGCACGCCGGATTGAGCGCGGGATCGAGGATTCTCGACATTGGCTGCGGCACGGGCGCGAGCGTGCTCGCCGCCGCCTCTATTGCGGGACCAGACGGCGCCGTCTTCGGCATCGACATCTCTCCGACCCTGCTCGCCGTCGCCCGCGACCGTCTCAAGGAGGTTCCACAGGCCCATATCATTGAGGCAGACGCGCAGGTGGCGGACCTCCCACCCGAATGTGACGCACTGATCTCGCGCTTCGGCGTTATGTTCTTTTCCGATACGACAGCCGCCTTCGCCAATATCGCAAAAGCCCTGCGCCCCGGCGCCCGCCTCACAATGGCGGCCTGGGCCCACCCCGCCGGAAACCCCTGGTTCAAGCGCCCAGCCGAAGTCGCAGCCAGCGTCCTCGGCCCACAGCCCAAGACCGACCGCACCGCCCCGGGCCCCTTCGCCTGGGAAGACCCCGCCCGCATCCTCCCCATGCTCGAGGCAGCTGGCCTCGCAGAGGTGAGATGTAAAGAAGAAGGCGTTGATTTGACGTCGGATACTGCCAAATCCGCCGCGCAGCTCAGCCTCGTCCTGGGGCCTGCGGCAGCAGCTCTGCGGCAGGCAGAAGCCAACCAGGCGCAGCAGGCGGCGGTTCTTGCCGGACTTGAGGAGATGTATCGGGACTATGAGACCGGCGCCGGCATCCGCATTCCGGCCCGGATAAACCTCTATACGGCAAGGGTTTCAGCTTGACGCCGTCGGCGGGCGGGCAGTATCAGACGCGCTATTGTGCGGGTATGGTGAAAAGGTATCACGCGAGCTTCCCAAGCTTAAGTTACGGGTTCGATTCCCGTTACCCGCTCCAGCCCGGCTGATCCTCTCTCCTGTGAAGTTGTCCGCCGTTATGTTTAGGAAAACGGAGGATCAGTGCTGCTATAAGCACGAAGGGCATCAACGTTCGTTCGACTATCATATGCTGTCAGCTAGCCCCTTGCTCGCCTTCAGCGCGCAGAAAACCGCAACGATACACAAGAGGCCTATCGCAAGTGCGGCATACACAAAATCCGTCTCGACAAGGAAGGCAACCGTGGCAATGCCGCCGAGCCGTGCGAAGGTGATATCCAAGCTTGTTGAGATAGCGCTCATTCCTTTTGGTGCAAATCTCAGGATCAATTGCGTTGACGGCGCGTTGCTGCACGCCAGACCTGAACCGACAAGGACCGATGACACGACAAGAAGTAAGAGTATCTCACTATAATATGATAGCCACAGCCCAGCAGCAATGAGGAGCGGCGCGGAAAACATGATCGGCCTGATATCGGGTCTGTCCACCATGTTCCGCAGCAGAGCACTCAGAGCGGAGAAGGTCAGCCAAAGGATTGATAGCGCAAAGCCGGTGCTGGCCCAATTGACTTCGTTATCTGACATCCAAACCGGGAGCTGAAACAGATAGTAGGTGATAGATCCGTAAGTACAGAACACATAGACGAATGTCACCCAGAGGTCTCTGGTTCGAAACAGCTCTGAGTAGCCCGTCGTCGAGCCGGGACGTGGTGCAAGATCATCTGTGATTTGCGATCCGTTTAGAATCATCAATGCGATTAATGCTACGGTTGCGGTGAGAATGAACGCTAGATTCCAACCGTGCGCACCAAGAAAACTGCCGTATAAAAGCGGCGCGAAAGCGGCAACGTAACCGGCAATACTGCCCCAAACGATCAACACTTTTCCCGGCTTCTGAGGTGAGGCCCGCGTCAAAAGAAGCGGCACAAGCGGCGAAAAGATGCCGCCACCAAAGCCTTGCATCGTGCGCCCGATGATGAGTGTCCCGAAACTGTCCGCGGCAGCCACCAAAAATGATCCAATGGCGAAGACGGCGACCCCATAACCGAAGACCTTCTTCGTGTTGAAGGCGTCACCGCACCACCCGCCAAGCAGAACTCCAACTGCCACAGCGATGCCATAGGAGTTGAAGACCCAGGCCAGTTCGCCGATCGACAGTCCAAACTGCAATTGGATCGCTGGCAACAGCAGCGGAACCAGCGTGATCTCTATCACGAATGCGATGTTTGCCGCGATTGGTCCGATAACCGCTGCGCGCGGTGACACGACTACTGAGTCGGGCTTCCCGACTTCCGGCGTATGGGATGTCATCTGTCAATCTTGCTGCTCAGGCATGCGCCTTTGCGTCTAGGAGGCCGTTCGCATCAACTGAAGTGGCGGCGGAATGGGCTCCTGAAACGCTGGCAGCGCGTTGAAGGCGCTGCGGCGATCGCGCAAGCATGTTGACTATGTCGCTTGCCCCCATCCAGATCAGATAGTCTTCTTCGGTCACCTGTTGATCCGGGCCCAGCCAGCGGCCGGGTTCACAATGACAATAACCGTAGCGAAGATGGGCACCCTTGGCAGCCAGTTGTTTGGGTACAAGCGCAAATACGAAAGACGGATTCCACGCTCCAACCATGATCTCGAACAAGACGCGCGACAGAAGGGTCGTCATGCCCTGGCTACGCGGACCGCCAAGACCGCGGGCACGGAGCCAAAATTCGCCCTGATAGCAGACTTTGCCCGTGATCTTCTGGAGCGCTTCCGGACCGGAATAGAATGTAAGATCAGGATCGGGCGTCGTATCGGGGGTAATGTATTTGTGGCGATGGCTACTCAAGTGACTTGCAAGTGAGATGCCAGATAGGTCGAGAAGACGTGCTGCCTGAGTGTGAATCAACTCACCACTTGCATCGAAGCCACAGATCCAGAAACCGTTGGCACTATCGATATACGAACTCGCGACATCAAACATCGGGTAGATCGGGCCGCGATCTGTCTGCAGACTTCGGTATGCGCGGAACTTGGCAAAATCATCGCCTACCTCGACGTGAATTCCCGCCGCTTCGAGATCACGGAGGATGCCGGACAGGTGTGTTGTCAATTCAAACAGTCTGGTTGGCTGCATCTCAATCCCACTTGTCCATTATTCCGGTCTGGTGTGCAGGCTCCCATCAAATGGTTAACGATGTGTTAGCTTCTTGATGTGGTCTGCAAGATATCGAGACGATCTTCTGTTCTTGTCTCTCATTTGGATTGCCTGATCGGCAGGCTCTAACAAGGAATGTATGATCTGGCCGCTTTGCAAAGCAGCTCGCTTCTCTCCCTATCTGGTAAAAGTCGGAGATATGTGCCGCACACTGTCGGGCGTGCTGGTTCAGGTTCATCATTAAGATGAACCTGGCTCGGAGGGCGGACATCTTGATCAGTACCCGCAGTGCGGCCACCGCCCAGCCACTCCGGCAAGAATAGGTCCGAGTTGCCTACCCATGCAGGCATTCGGACTCACACCCCGGCCGTACTGATGCGAAAGCGACAATAAGAAGGAAAATCCCTAGAATTGAGAGAACCTCACCTGTCACCTCGCGGCATTGCCAACCGCCTGTTTTCAAATCATTTCTCAAGGCCCTCCAAAGCCAGACCGACCTATGGAGCCGGGTACCCGCTCCGATCCTGCATCCAAGTCGCTGAAAATACGGCATCTCGGGGGCAAGAGCTTATGTACATTCACGTTTTGGTCAAATCTGGCCTGAATTATCGGCGAGCGAAAGGAGTTGCGATGAGTCTCGCCAAGCTGTTTGACAGATCGGTTCTGGTGTCCCGCCCGCCGCCAGGTGCGGTGAACGTGCGCATCGGAGATGCCGTTGAAGGCCCAGGTGGGAGGTGGATCCCATGTGCGTCCGCTATCGCGGATGGAGCCTATGTATCCTGTGTCTATGAAGTCGGACCTGGCCGCAGACAGGTTTGTGCCGCCACCCCCCCAACATCCTGTGCAAACGAGGCGCTTTACCGCGCAACCCAGCTCGCCGCGACGGCGGCCGCATAGGACATCTAAAGTACGGATCGCGATCCGTGCGCTTCTCGATAGCGGGACCAAGCTTATGTGATCGGTCTTGCCGACTCGAAGCGCCGGCACCGCAGCCACGAAGCAAACGATCTTCGGATCACTAAGCGTAGAATACCCGGGGGGCCATCAAATCGCTTGACCAATACCGCGCCTCATGTTGCCAGCAAGGGTCCATGGCCGAGGGGACCAGAACTTGCCCCTTGTTTCGATGAGCTTTTCGAGCAGATCGTCCTCACTCATCGGTCTGCCAAAGTAAAAGCCTTGCAGATAATCGCAGCCCATATCGCTAACGAGCCGTGCGTGTTCTTCTGACTCCACGCCTTCAGCAACCATGCGCATGCCGAGGCTCTTCCCGATACCGATGATAGATGCGACCAACGGCCTGACGCTCACATCCGCGACGACAGGTTGGATGAAGTGGCGATCGATCTTCAGGATCGCAGGTCTGATTTTTAGCAAACCCTGCACCGAAGCGTGTCCTGTCCCGAAGTCGTCAAGCGCGATCGTTAGACCCATCTCATCAAGCTCGTTTATGGTCCACTGAACCACGTCACCCATCCGATCAAGGTAAACCGACTCTAGGATCTCGACAGTCAGTCTTGCCGGATCAATACCGGAACTCTTGATGTCGTGTATGAAAGTTGGATCTGCCAAGCGGGCCGAGGAGACATTCACCGCAACGCGCGGAAGGTCGACACCCGCTTCATCAAAACGGGACAGAGCTCCATGCAGGCTCGCAAAGATGATCTCATCAATTCTCTTGAGGATACCCATACTCGCTGCGGTATCAAGAAATGCCGCCGGCGCGAGAAGGCCTTTCGTCGGATGAGACCATCTTACTAGGACCTCGGCGCAAGCAATTCTACCGGTCTGCGCATCGATCAATGGCTGAAAGTAAGGAATGAATTCATGTCTATCGCAGGCAAGCAGCAGGTCCGAAGCCAGTTGCTTGGTTGCAAGGGCGTTGGCGTGCATCTCTTCGGTAAAGAAAGACCACCGTCCCTTTCCTTGAGATTTCGCGTGATAGAGCGCTGCATCGGAATCTGCGACGACCTGTTCCGGATCGTCCATATGGGCATTGGCAATTGCCACCCCGACACTGGCGCTGCAGGCGGTCGACTTGCCTTCGTATCTGAATGGCGCCTGCATCCTCTGGACAATCTCATCGGCCAGATTGCTTATATTGAGGGCACTCTCCCCTAGCGGCTTCATAACTATGAATTCGTCACCGCCAAGACGAGCGACCAGATCAGATATATCGGTCAAGTCGCGCAAGATATTCGCGACAGAAACCAAAAGGCGATCTCCAGCATCATGTCCCAACGTATCGTTTACGAACTTGAAGCGATCCAAGTCGATGTAGAGCACCGCAAATTCCGTTCCGTCCTTTTTTAAGTTCTCGATCCAGGTTTTCAACTCAACCTCGAAATGCCGCCGGTTTGAAAGGCCCGTCAGCGCGTCTTCATTCGCATCCTTGGCCACTGACTTTGCGAGCTCATGCAAGCGGGCGTTCTCCCTCTCCAGACGGTGAACTTTTTTTGCAATTCTCGCGTAGCTTTCCTGATCTGATATCGGGGAACTCTCTATCGGGCGCTTAGCGGGCTCTGAGCGTTCCTCCTCCAATTCGATGATTGAGCAAAGCCACCAGTGATTTCCCGTTTCTGAATCTGATAGGTGTGTCCAAGTCATCCGCTGCCAATAGACTTCGCCGTTCTTGCGGTTATTGAGAGTCTTGGTCGAAAAATTCTCCCAATTCATCAGTTTTTCAATGATGTACAGGTGAACACCCTGCTCCAAATCAGGACCGATCAAGATGGTTCCACGTTGCCCAACAGCCTCGGCAGATTGGTATCCGGTGATCGTGGTAAAGGCTTTATTGCACCACTGAAGCTCCATGACCGCTCCGTCGTCATTCGACGCCAAAGCAAGTGCAAGGCCTTCGGTGCACTTGTCATTGATTTGATTGAATATATGAGCAGGTATCACGTTCAGGGCCTAGACGGTTCCACCAATCCTATGACACCCAAACGACTAGGAACGGTTAAACCGCGGACAACATGCTGACTTTTTTAAGGAAAAATGGAACGATTGAGGTGACCCGCCCCCTTTGAACGCAGCCATCCAGCATGGAAGACTGGATTGACCAAACGACAAGAGCGATGGGTGCTAAGCGGTGCAAAACCGACGGGTTATCTCGAGGTTGCCCGGGCAAGGTTCTGTTGCTGAAGCCGGGTCCGATCTCTCTCACCGTGTCAGCAGGTCTTCGCCCAAACAGCCGGGTCTTGAAGGCCGGCTAACGGCCCAAATTCATGTTGGACTATATCGGCATTCCGTCGGGCATGCACCCGTCAAAGACCATCATAAACGCTCGGCCCGTTGCAAACCCCCTTATATTTTCTGGATAATGACTGACCTCGGCGGCGCTCTGTTAATCGGGCCAATTGTTGGCGTGATGAGGAGTCTTGACGGCCGGAAAGAGTCGGTCCGCTACAGTGCGAACATCCCGATCCAGGTTGTCAGTGCGATCGGAACCGCGACCGGGAGGTACCTCTTGCGCAAGATAGCCCAACGGCTTTCGTCGTTACGGAACAGTTTGTAGATCATCGCGGCGAGGAACGAGAAGACGAAGACCGAGGCGATGAAGACAGCCAGCAGCAGCAACCACCACTCGAACGGAAGGAAGAGCGCTGCGGCAGGCGCGAGCTTTGCCCCACCAGCGGGGAACGTCCCGAGTGCAAAGAGTGCCAAGGCCGCGGCGAAGACGATGGCGGCGCCGAGGAGCGTGATCCAGATCGGAACTGCGGCTGGGGCGATGATCAGCTTGAGAACGAACAGGCCGATCAGGGCGTAGACGGAAACATTCTTTATGCTGCCGTGACGGATATTGACGAAAACGACCCAGCCGAGCACGAAAGCCGCCGCCAGATCCACCCATGCCGCCATAATGCGCGCTCCTTAGCCAAAGACCCGATCATCCGTAGGTCAATCGAAGCCCGACCGCCATCATGCGACGGTTATCGTGTTCATCAGCGTGGCCGGGACGCCACCACCGCTTGAGGTACCAAGTTGCCTCACGAAGCGTAACGAGATGGTAGACAACCTCGCCATGAAAGCCACCTGCCCCACCAATGCTTCGCTGACAAAGCTGTTATCGGCTTGGCCTCAACCCAAGGCGGATAGGCGGGCTGGTTTGTGAAGATCTGGCATTCCTTAAGACAGATGATGGACTTCCTGCAGCCCATAAACTGGCGTTTCGATTCCTTCGAAGCGGGCCTTGATCTGCAGCGATAGGAATTGGGAGTAGTGGCGTGATTGATGAAGGTTGCCGCCGTGGAACCACAGAGCCTCCTGCTGCGTGGGCTTCCACATGTTGCGCTGCTCGCCCTCCCAAGGGCCCGGATCCTTCGTGGTGTCCGAGCCCAGCCCCCAGACCTTGCCAACTTTGTCGGCCATCTCCTGCCCGGCGAGATCCGCGATCCACCCGTTCATGGAGTTATAGCCCGTCGCGTAGATGATGACGTCCGCGTCGAGGTGGGTGCCATCGTCCAGGATCACACCCGTCTCGTCGACCTCGACGACCTGCCCCCGCGCCAGCTTGATCTCTCCGTCGATGATGAGCTGGCTCGCGCCGATATCGATGTAATATCCCGACCCGCGCCGCAGGTACTTCATAAAGAGGCCGGACTCGTCGTCCCCCCAATCGAGCCAGAACCCCGCCTTTTCAAGCCCATCGTAGAAGTCCTTGTCCTGCTCCTTCATGGCCGCATAGGCCGGGATCTGGAACTCATGCAGGATCGCATAGGGCAGCGATGCAAAGATCAGATCCGCCTTCTCGGTGGTGACACCGGCCTTCACCGCACGTTCCGAGTAGAGATCGCCAAGGCCGATTTCCATTAACGTGTCGGACCGGACGATGTGGGTCGAGGATCGCTGGACCATGGTTACGTCGACGTCGTTTTCCCAAAGCGCGGCCGCGATATCGTGCGCGGAGTTGTTAGAGCCGACAACGACCGCCTTTTTGCCGCGGTATTTGTCCGGCCCCGGATGCTGCGAGGAATGGTGCTGATCGCCCTTGAACTTATCCATTCCGGGCGGGCTTGGCATGTTCGGCTTTCCGGACATACCTGTCGCCATAACCAGCTGCCTGGGTTTGAGAACCACCTCTTGACCGTCGCGATCGACGACCACGGTCCATTCCTTGGCATCCTCGTCATAGGTTGCGGACTTGGCGGTCGTCCGGGTCCAGTAATTGAGCTCCATCACCTTGGTATACATCTCGAGCCAGTCGCCGATCTTGTCCTTGGGCGAGAAGACGGGCCAGTTCTCGGGAAATTTGATGTAGGGCAGGTGGTCGTACCAGACGGGGTCGTGCAGGCAGAGCGACTTGTACCGCTTGCGCCAGCTGTCGCCCGGGCGCTCGTTGCGTTCCACGATTATGGTCGGGACACCCAGTTGGCGCAGGCGCGCACCAAGCGCGATGCCGCCCTGACCACCGCCGATGATCAGGCAATAGGGCTGGGTGGTGGTGCCAAGCTCCGCCTCTTCCTTGTCGCGTTCTTCCTTCCAGGTCGTGCGGTTCTTGCCCGCGCCGTGCTTGGCGCCAAGAGGGCGCTGGACCCCTTTCGGCTCCTCGTGCCCCTTGAGCGCGACCATCGTCGTCAGAAGCGTCCAGATCAGGCCGTCCTTCAGGCGGATCAAACCGTAGCCGCGCGCCACCTCGGTTTCGAATTCGATCCAGGCAGTGGTCACGCCGCCATCCTCCGTCGGCACCTCCCCTTCGGCGACCTTCCAGCCCGTGGGCTTGGTCACCGCAAGCTGACGGCGCAACATGTCGGCGACCTGGTCCTTGCCTTCGACGGTCTTGATGTTCCAGGTGAAGGTGACGAGGTCCCGCCAATAGCAATCGTCCTGAAACATGGCCGTTGCGGCATCGATGTCGCCGCTTGCCAAAGCCGCGCCGAAACTGTCGAGAAATGCCTGCGTCTGGTCAGCTAGTGTCGTATCAAGCATCTTATCCTCCCATTGCCCACCTTTTGGGCAGGCACTCTAGAGGAACCATGCCAATCCAATCCAGAGATTTGGCTGGCCGTTACCAAGGCGTCGGTTGCGAACGCGAGTCTAGGGTTGCACCGTTAGGCGGGTTCCCTCCCCAGCAGGGCACACGTTGGCCCAGCTCTGTTGAGCTCGGCGGGTTCGAGAAATAGGCTCAACCTGGGCTCAGATTGCGATCAGGTGGTTGTCCCATCGCAGGTCGTGGCTCGACTTGGCGGCTTCGCCGAATGTCGCGACCTGGCCGAGCCCGTCGGTGAGGAGGAAGCTGTCCCAGGTGGCTCCCACGCCGCAGACATCTGCCTGGCGGTGGACGGCGGCCGCTCTCAGATCCGGGCCCAGGCAGTAAGCCACGCCGCCTCGGGGGGAGGTGACCGCGATCTCTCGGCCGTCACGGCTGTGGGCGACACTACCCACATAGCCGCCCAAGGCGCGGTTCTCGGCCTCAGACATGTCCGCGAGGGTGAGTGTACCGTCGCGGTAGACGGCCAGCAGCGGTGGCGCGGCAAAGGGGTCTCCCTGCCACTGAAACGCACAGGCGACCTCTCCCGCCGGATTGACGGCGAGGTGGCGGAGGGAGTTCTGGTACAGATCGTCGGGCAAGGCAGCTTGGTCGAAGATGGAGCCGTCTGCACCGATAATGGTTAGGTTCGGGCGCATCGTGTTGAGGTTCAGCTTCTCGCGCCCGGTATCGGGGTGGGTGCGGATGCCGCCATTGGCAACGGCGAGCAGGTTGGCGCCCGGAAGGTGCAGAATGTCGTGCGGGCCGATGCCGCCAGAAGCGATCTCTCCCACCCGCATATAGGCCGCGGCGCGGGCCCAGAGGCCGATCCGGCCCTCACCCGTTTCGATGTCGTTCTCGGTCGTGCAAAGAAGATCGCCTTCGTAGAGAAACGCACCGTGGCCGTAGAAATGGCGCCCGGGCGGAGCATCGAGGCGGTGCAGGACGCGGCCGGTCATGCAGTCGAGAATAAGGGCAAAGGTGCCGGGGCGACGGGCAAAGGCGACGGCTTCTGGCACGTGGGGATGCGCGGCGGCGGCGTGGCCGCGATCCGGCAGGGGAAGGCTAAAGGTCAGGCTGCCGTCGCTGCGCAGACCACAGAGGATGTAGCCGCCGCCGGGGGTCTGCGCAGCGGAGAGATAGGCCGGATGGCCCGCATCCGCCCAGCTGGCAGCGGGGAGGCCGGCACTGGCCACCAGGCCTTTGAGAAACGTGCGGCGCGTGGCCATCAGTCGCCGTCGAGGGCGTTGAAGCCCGCCTCGATGCCGAAGGTTTCTTCGGTCAGTTCCTGGATCTGGCGGACCTGGCTTTGCAGCGCTTCGATCCTCAGGCGGCTGCCGGGCCGCGCCACACCTTCGAAAGCCGGGTCGTCGATGCCTTCCGCCGTCTCGATCGCGCGATCGAATGCGGCGAGAAGCTCCGGCGCGTTGGCCAGCGTCGCGCTGAGATCGCGCAGCGCCATAAGCGAGAGGGTGACGTTCCTGAGGCTGCGACGGGACCGGCGGGCTTCCGCCCTTAAGGGGCGGGGTCGATCGAACGTGCCAAGCGGACGGCCGAGACGCTGGTCGTGAAGAAACTCGAGACCCGTCGCGAGAGAGGTGAAGAGCGCACGCTCGACCTCCTCCTGCGAGCGATAGGCCGGATTTTCCGGGCCCGGATTGCGCATCAGGGCGGCGTGCGCGGTCCAGGCGCCATTCAGCTCTTCCGCCGACCGGCCGAGATCGACGGCTACGGCCTGAAGCAGAGCGCAGAGATACTCGCCCTCGACCGGCGGCTCCGCCAGCAGGCGCTCCATCGCGAAAAGGCCGCGCGCGGCGACGGAAACCTCGGCGAAAGTCGCGGGGTCCAAGACGATCGGATCCGCGTCGCGGGCAAGTTGCCCAAGGGCCCGGCCCGTGCTGTTCTTCGGGTCGGGCCAGAAGGCGATGGCCAGCATCAGGTTCTGGTCTTCGATCGGGCCGAACTGGATATGGCTGATGCCCATCCAGGCGTCGAAGGCCGCGTGGTAGGCCGGTTCAACTGCCACCGGATCGCAGTTGCCAACCTCCCGCAGGGCAAGGGTGGCGTCCTCGAACGCCTCGTAGCCCGGCAGGATGTGGTCGGTGATCGCCCTTTCGACATCTGCGGTCGCAACCGACGGAATGGCCAGCAGGGCCAGGAACGCTCCGCGCATCACAGGCTTTCCAGGAACCGGATCAGGGCGGCGCGGTCTTGGGGATCCATGTCGATCACCTCTTGCTTGGCATCCTCCGCCTCGCCGCCGTGCCAGAGGATCGCCTCGAGCAGGGACCGGGCACGGCCGTCGTGCAGGAAATAGGTGTGGCCGCTGACGGTTTGGGTCAGACCGATACCCCAAAGGGGCGGCGTGCGCCATTCCTGACCGTCGGCACGGCCCGCCGGATGGTTGTCGGCCAGATCCTCGCCCATATCGTGCAGCAGCAGGTCCGTATAGGGCCAGATCAGCTGAAAGCTTACCTCGGGCCGGTCCTCCAGCCTGTGGGTCACGAATTTCGGCCTGTGGCAGGCGGTGCAATTGGCCTCATAGAACATCTCCTTCCCGCGCAGCACCTCCGGGTCATCGATATCGCGCCGGGCAGGCACGCCGAGATTGGCGGAATAGAACGCGACGAGATCCAGACCGACGTCGCCGATCTCAACCCCGTCGTGGATATCGGTGCTGCCGTCGGGCGCGCTCCGGCAGGCAGCCTGCGCTTCCGTGCATTCGCCAAAGCCCGCGGGGTGCAGCGTCGTCGAAATTCCGATGTCGTTCGAGAACGCGTCGGCCGATTGCTGGCGCAGCGTTGGCGCCGTGGCCTTAACGCCGAAGCGGCCCAGCATCGGCACGCCGTATTCGGCGGACATCACGATATTCGGGCGGCCCGAGATGCCGTCGTCGTCCAGATCTTCGGGGTCCGCGCCGGCCAGGATATCCTCGACCGGGATCGCCTCGAGCAGGCCGAGGCCGATCATCTGGGGCGCGACCCGCGGGCTGAAGACGGTCGCGGGATCGAAGGGGCCATAGCCGGGATCAGCGACACCATAGATGGGCTTGCGGAGCGTGGCCGTCTCGCCGCCGGAAAGCGCGACCACGGTCTCCTCATAGGTGATCGTCAGCCACCCTTCGGCCGGGTGGCCCGCAACCGAAAAATCCTGAAGCTGGCGGCCATAGACCGGATCGGGATCGGTGGCGATGTAGCCTTCGATCCGCGCCATTTCTCTGTCTGAGAGGATGCCCATCCGGACGACCATGGAAACGGCGCTGTCCTCCGGCCCTTCGGGCGGGTGGCCACGCCCGTCCTTGAGGTGGCAGCGCTGGCAGGACCGCGCATTGTAGAGCGGCCCTAGCCCGTCGGAGGCCAGCGTCGAGGCAGGCGAGGAGACCCACAGTTTCTTGAAAAGCCCGTTGCCGACCCGGAAATCCATCTCGCCCTCGAAATCGAGCAACGCCGAGGGTTGGGAAAACGCATCCGCCGTGCGGCGGGCGCGGACAGTGGCAGCGCCCGCCGGGCGCGCCTCGAACGCTTCGGGCACGGTGAAATCGGTCGTGGGCCCGGTGACGTCAGCGATCCGCGCAGCCTCCTCCGCGGTGCGGGGGATGACGGACAGATGCAGATCCGCCAAACCCGGCTCGTCCGCCGACAGGCCGGTTCCGAAGCAGATGAAAAGGATCGCAGAAAGACGCACGCGCTGCCCTGATCGGCTCTTTAGGATCATCAATTACCAAGTTTTCCTGTCAGGTTTAGAGGGGGACTTCTTTGATCTGGATCACCAAGACCGCGCACCCGTGGCCTTCAGTTCAGTGTGTCGACCGACGCGAAAGGCGCCTCCAGATCCATCCGTCCGGCGCAGACCGCCTTGTCCTCGAACCCCTGTCCGATCCGGCAGGCGCCAATCACCATGTGGTAGGCCGTGACATCCTCGCACGGCGCGTTCGGCGTCTCGAACACCGCCTCTGCGGTGCCCCCAGCGGGCACGTCCCGAAAGGACGCGCCCTTGGACCGGCCCACCTGCCGGTCGCCGACGAAGGACAGGAAATATGCGTTGACCTCGGTCAGGGCCTCGGCACCGCCATTGGTAAGCGCGACTGTGATCGTGCAGTAATAGTCCCGCATCCCGGTTTCGGTCAGGTCCAGCCGGTACTCGGCCAGCGCCGGTGCGGGCAAAAGGACTGCCGCCATGACTGCAAGGTATCTCATCCCGCACTCCGATCCGTCATCCTACTGAAAGACCGCATCCGGATTATCGAGGCTGTCAGACCCTTCGAAGGCGATCGCCTCCACGCCAAGCGCCGCGACGGCCCGCTCGATCGACCGTGTCTGGGCGACGAGCGCATCGACCGCACTCATGATCAGTTCCTCCCCCGCCGCGTTCCCCTGGGCCAGCATCTGGTCATAGGCAAAACCCGCCTCGGCCGCCGTCTTGATCTCGCCCAACTCGAACATCGTCGCGTCGAGCCGCGCCTTCAGTTCCGCATCGACGGCCTCGTCAGCAGCCGCGACGAGGGAGGAGAGCGACGCCCCCTCGACCACCGTGCCGTCGATGCGGACATAGCGCCCATGATAGACATTCCGGATGCCCAGGCCGTCGTAGAAATGGCTGTTGTGGGTGTTGTCGGCAAAGCAATCATGCTCTTCCTCCGGGTCGTTGAGCATGATGCCCAGCTTCATCCGCTCGCCCGCCTGCTCGCCATAGCTGAGGGAGCCCATGCCGGTCAGGATGGTGGAGATCCCGGCGGTTTCGTCTTCGATGACAGCCTCACGGGCATCGCCGCCCTCCTGCCACTGGGCGACCATCCATTCGAGGTCGGACACCAAAAGGTCGGTTGCAGCCTTCAGGTATGCGCCGCGCCGGTCGCAATTGCGGTTCGTGCAGACATTACCCGCCGCATAGTCGGTCCACGGACGCTCGCCCGCGCCCGGACCGGTGCCGTTCAGGTCCTGCCCCCAGAGGAGAAACTCAATCGCGTGATAGCCGGTGGCGACGTTCGATTCGACCTCGTCGGCCTCGTGCAGCTCGCCTTCCAGCAGCGCGGGCGTGATGTCGGAGGCATCGATTTCGGTGCCGGAGAGGGTGAAGGCCGGGTTGGCGATGACGTTGAGCGCCGCGTAGGGGTTTTCGTCGGTTGCGCCGCCATAGACCGCGTCGACATAGTCAATCAGCCCTTCGTCCAAAGGCCAGGCATTTACCTTGCCCTCCCAATCGTCAACGATGGCGTTTCCGAACCGGTAGACCTCGGTCTGCTGATAGGGCACCCGCGATTGCAGCCAGGCCAGTTTCGCGGCCTGCAACGCCTCGGCGGAGGGATCGTCGATCAGCGCGTTAACAGCCGCTTGAAGCGCCTGAGCGGCCGTCAGACTGTCTTCGTACTTAGCAAGCGCGATATCGGCATAGGTTTCAAGAACCGCCCCGCGTGTCGATGTCTCTTGGGCCGTAACAGCGGTGCCGAGGCAGAGAGTTAGGGCGCTTGTGACGAGGGTCACGGATCTCATAGAGAGCTGTCCTTCATTGTTCTTACCAACTCGAGAGTCGCCGGATGGTCAGGGGCGCATGGGAGGGTTGACGTACTTCAGCTTGCGTCAGGGCGCCGAAAGACCTCCCAGCACAACTCTGCGCGCATGACGTCAGAGGATCCTTCCGCAGACCCCGACTTGCGTTCTGTCAATCTATTGATCGGATTCTGGCTTGCCCACATGAAGTGAGTGGCTAATGAAAGGCTGAGTGAATTTGTCAGATATGTCAACAAGGAACGTGGCGCCTGCCGCGCACCGAGGATCAAACCGGGTGGTAGGGGTGGGAGGGAAAGGAAGGGAGCGACTTTAGCCTGCGATCTTCAGAGAAGCGAGCCTCCGGAGCCATACATCACCGCGACCGATCGCTTCGCGCTGCGAAGTTGAGGCAGCCGGTGCCTCAAACCAGGCAGCATAGGTCGCGGCGCAGTTGACGGATCGCGCTTGTCTCCAACAAGAAGTCTTCGCCTAAACCGAGTTTGGCTTCTTCGATCTTCGCTACGCCTCGCCTGTTGCGTGCTCAGTCAGCATCGCTCGACCCAAAGGAAGGTGCTGCGCAGACGGTCATCCTGCGGGGCGTCCCGGGTCATATCAGATAAGACGATGGCCCGGAGTTCGTGGGTATGGCGGTGCGGGAGTGGATTGCGGCAGTCGGCGCCATAACCGCCTACATCGAGCCTGGCAGCCCTTGGGAGAATGGCTATTGCGAGACCTTTAACGCGAAACTGCGGGATGAGCTGCTCAAGGGTGAGATCTTCTACAGCCTCGCCGAAGCAAGGATCATCATCTAGGGCTGGCGCCAGCACCACAACACGAAGCGCCCGCACTCATCGCTGGGCTATCGGCCACCAGCCCCGGAGGTTGTGCAATGGCCGGCTCCGCCATCCGGCGCCGCTTCGCCGGCCAACCCAACTGTAGCTCTCAGATCCATCATGCACCAAGACTGAAACCGGACCACTTCGTTGGGGCAGGTCACATTATTCGCTCGTATCGACGCGACTAGACGGTTCAGGCGACAAAAAGGATGCAACGTCCACGGGATGGCAAAACGAAGCATTGCGGGCCCGCAGCTCATGGGACAATAAGGGAGTGTTTAGTAAACCGATTATTTCTGGATCTTTAGACCATGACGTCAGTTTCAGTAGCTGAGGACTCTTTCCCTTATCTGACGATCGCACACGTCCCGATTGGAGATCCCGAGGGTGAAGGGATCCTGTCGAAGATCACGATTGAAGATACTGCCGATCTTCAAACGTTCCTATTACTCGATCCTGCGCTGTACGAACGTGTTAACGGCAGTTTTGCGAATTCCGACCTTGATTTACCCTACAAGCCCCTCTTGAACGGACCGCAAGCAAGGGAACTTGCAGATGTCGCACCGGTTCTCCTTCGCTTCGCGAATACCGCCATCGGAGAGAGCCGAAGCGACTTTGAGATAACTTTCCTAGGCCGGCGGGATCTCCTTCGGACGGGGGTCATCTTTCGGGCAGCGACTGGGCTGGACGAAATGGCGGCGCACCTCCGACGTTTCGTCAGACTGCGCGACGAGGCAGGGCGATGGTCATGGTTTCGGCTGGCTGATCCGTCAGTCATGTCAGCCTACATCCCACGGTCGGTTGGGCGGAGGGCGGACAGGGCCGCCGCTTGGTTGCAAGACGCTTCGGGCACGAAGCTACAAAGCATCATCATGCTCCCCGAAGCGACGGCAAAGACCTTAATCGTAGCAACGGTTCGACAGGATGCGCTGCCTGAAAAGCGCGCGCCTGCAGCGCTTGACGAGGATGATCGTCGGATCTTTGTTGCGACTCAACAAGAGCGTTTTCGGGCTGCTTTCCTGGCTGAAATGGCTGCACGGCAGCCAGTACGAATGCGTGGGCTGAAAGAAGAGCATCGCCAGGCTTTCGGCCAGCACTCCCTTAATGCCGCATTGGATTGCGGGATTACCGCGCCGGGCGAAGTTGCCTATTTCGGTCATCTGATGCTGTATCTGGGTGCTCTATGGTATCGTGACCCCCTTCACCGTTGGCTGAACCAGGAGCTGACTGGGGAACGCAGCCCGGCCGACCGCCGGATGACCACGATTTCCCATCGCTTCCGCTCTGCAGCACACGACGTCTTCGGAATGCAGATGGAGAAGTCCGCTGCGATGTTGAGCGAAACGCTCGATGCCCTGGGGGCGCTAATAGCTGCTCACCAAGTAACACCAGATCAAGTCTTACTCAGGCTACAATCGATTTCTGCGCCACGTTTCGGCGACCGCATCCAACCAGATGATGTTAAGGCCCATGCGCAGATCGCTATTGCCCGAGCGGGGGATCGCTACGGAGTTTCTACTGAACGTGACCGGGGTCTCTATCTGGGTCTGTCGCTCTGTTTTGGTCTTGGCTTCGACCGGGACCCACTGACGCCTTGGATTGGCGAGACGCTAAAGGCAGATCAAGGCACGATTTCCGAGCGGCTGGATGCGGTTCTGACCCATGCCCGCAAGAGGGGAGAAAAACTATTGCGGCTGCACGAAGCTGCTTTGGAGGGATCTAATGTATAAGATTACAAAAGAGACAGCGGGCGGGCTGTTGCTCGACCCTGCAACACTGTCGAACTCACTTCCAGGATTTCCACCAGATATTACACGTTGCACTGCCGACTGCCCATTCAACGTCAGGATCGACATTATCGAGAGCGTCCTGACACCGCTCGAGATTGACGGTTTCGACATAGCCGGCTGGAATACATGGCGCAGAAATAAGACCGATGTTACGCCATTCGTTCCTGGCGCGGGGCCACCGGGCAGGGAACTGGTAACCTTCGCGATCCAGGTCAGGGATGACGGCGTCGACCAATTATTCGTGGAGCTTGTCGACGGGCGGTCCGTGCACGGACCAGACGGGCTGACCTTGAAAAGGTGGCAATTGGGGACGTCATCGTCAGGATACTTAGCGGTCGGTTCAGGTGCCGTGCCCGAAGGCAGTTATCAATGGCTTTGGGACGGGTATGTGGATGACGTTCTCTCGACCAAGCTCCTCAAGATGGCAAATCTGCAGATCCGTGTGGTCGGTGTGAAGGGGCAGGCATTTCGAGATCACCGCGCCGCCCTGCGCGGCCGCCCCTTCACCGGATGCCGCGAGCCTGCAGACTGGGTCGACGTGATTGTTGATCGGGGCGCGCGAACCGTTGACGTCGAGTGGCGGATCGCCTTTGACGACGGGGGCGTTGATGGACGAGGCACCTCCCCGCGCAGCTATGCTGTTCTACAAGCGATGGCTCTCGTAGGGATCGCCAGACATTGGGGCCGTAATGCCTCCAATGTTAGTTCATCGACCTTGTCCGTCCCATTAAGTGAGGGCCGGATTACCACGTCGAACGGGAGTTACCAGGTCGCAGTGAAACCGGTCGCGCAGCAACAGGACGCAACCCCAAGCATGACGCTTGAGGTCAGTATGAAAGAAGACTTCGGGCGGTCGGTTAATTCGTCATGTGCCTGCGGTGTAGGCTTCGTGAGAGGGGCAGGTGATCTTTTCAGCGATACAACAAGGACGTGGTACTCGTACGGCTACTTTCTTGCCAGGGAGGAGCAGATAAACGCCAAAAGGCCTACCGCCAGCCAAAAATCTCAGTCAGCGGTTGCGGCCGATGCACAGGCGAAAGCAGATGCCGATTTCGAGCAAACAATTGCGCACGAGATGGGACATGCCGTTTTGGCTACCTATGCTTTCGAAAGTGAAGGGGCAGACAATTACTCTTGGGTTCATAAAGGTAGCTCTCAGGGCCTCACGAGCGGCTATGATACACCTTCAACAGGCGAAAAAGGTTACGAGGCTCCGATCGGGTCTGGCACGGCAGCGGATTTGATGAAGTACTACGACTTCTACATCAACCCAGATCGCTACATTGCCGCAGAGTACGACGTTAAAGCTTTGATCTGGCTGTCAAATGTTACTGTTGGACGATAGAGATGCGGTTTCTTCTTTTCATGCTTGCCCTACCAGCCTGTGTTCCTGTGGGAGCTCCACGGATCGAGGAAACCGGAACAGTACTGCTCGTTGTCAATACCTGTGACGAGCCGATTGAAGTCAGCGCGCGGGCTGCAGACGGCAGTCAACTTGGCCAAGTTCAGGTAGCAAGTAGTGATGCCGATGATTTCCTCGTTCCGTCAGGCGTCCCGCTGACGTTCACCTTGTCGCAGCCTGGCCAGCCAGACCGTGCGATCACGTTTGAAGAGACGCCCGATGGTACCCGCATCCACCGGCATACGACATGCCGATCATGATATCGCCAATGACGAGCCGCATCCAATCTTACCTCCGACAGAACCAAGGATGCGGTGACGATCATAGCCCCTTCAGGTTCTGGCCGGTTGCGGGGAGGAGGAATTCGTCCGTTCGCGCCGCAAGAGCCTCATAGTCGAAGGCACCCACGGCCGAGGATGTGTTGAGGTGGGCGAATAGCATCTCAACTTCCTTCGGCAGCTTTACCGATACCTTGTACTCTGGCTGACCTAAGGCCCGACTTCCCTCCAGTCGTTGGAGCATCCGTCGGGTGATTTCTGGCCTTATGCGCCCTGGGCTTCCGGTCTCGATTTTAGTGTAAGTTCCTGCGGCGCGAGATTGCCGAGGGACGAGTGGGTCAGTGTCGGTTGTAGTCCTCTTTCCATGCGGTGATCTTCTCCCGTGCATCGGCCAGCGATGAGAACAGAGTTTCTTTCAAAAGCTCGCCCGGAAACTGCCGTTGAACGACGCGACGAATGCGTTCTGCGTTGGCTTGCACGGCGCGATGTAGCCAGTCGATCCGCGTTTCCTTGCACCATCTGAACACAGCCATACTGGTCAGTCCCGTCCCATTGTCGCTCACAACGGTTCTGGGCTTCCCGCGTCGGGCCATGATCGCCATCAGCTCCCGCGTGACGCGCAGCCCCGAGAGCGAGGTGTCTACGACCAACTCCTGGCCCTCAAAAGAACCGTACTGAACCTAGCGTTTGCATAGCCTCTCAGTGGCTTTCGAAAAACAGAGTATCGAACCCCAAAAACAGCCTTTCCATTCAACGTCTTAGAGGGGGATGTCAAGAAAGGCGAGCAGATGGTGCCGGTGGAGAGACTCGAACTCTCACGATGTTGCCATCGGGGGATTTTGAATCCCCTGCGTCTACCATTCCGCCACACCGGCCAGCCCGAATCTCCTACCCTTGGAGCATGAGGCACGCAACCACTCACATCATCAGCCCGACCCCGCAAAGAAAGAGGGGGACCCGAAGGTCCCCCAGTTTCGCCGTCCAGGCTCAATTATGTACCGCTCGATATTGTTTTGTTGCCTGCGGCCTGGACGCCGCCAGAGGGAGCGCACCCCCTCAGGGTCTCTTGATCAGCTGCACCCGCTCGTCGCGCCGCAGGTGTTGCACTTCATGCAGGTGCCGTTGCGGACCAGCGTGTAGTTGCCGCATTCGCCGCAAGGGTCGCCCTCGTAGCCTTGCATCTTGGCCTTGTCGCGGACCGTGAGCGCGAGGGTCGAGGTCTCGGCGACGGCCACGGCGGCGCTGGTTTCGGTCGCCAGTGTCTCCAGAGTGGCCAAAGTCTGCCCTGCCCCGCCTTCGAGGACGGTAAAGCCCTGGGGCACGCGGTTGCGGAGATATCCGGTCGAAGCGACTTGCTTGAGCACCTCCAGCGGTGACGAGCCGGTTGCGCCCGGGACCTCGCGGAAGTTGCGCTTGCCTTCTTCGTCGCCCCGGCCGAGCTCGTCAAAGCTGTCGCCCTCTGGCTTCACATGGGCCAGATCCGTCCGGTCGAGGTAGCTGACCGCCAGTTCCCGGAAGATGTAATCGAGGATCGAGGTCGCGTTCTTGATCGTCTCGTTGCCCTGCACCATTCCCGCCGGTTCGAACCGGGTGAAGGTGAAGGCGTCCACGAATTCCTCCAGCGGCACGCCGTATTGCAGACCGACCGACACGGCGATGGCGAAGTTGTTCATCATCGCCCGGAAGCCCGCGCCTTCCTTGTGCATGTCGATGAAGATCTCGCCCAGCGAGCCATCCTTGTACTCACCCGTCCGCAGGTAAACCTTGTGGCCACCGACGATCGCCTTCTGGGTATAGCCCCGGCGGCGCTCCGGCATCTTTTCGCGGTGGCGTGTGGCGATCTCCTTGACGATGATCTTCTCGACCACCTTCTCGGCCAGCACGACGGCCTTCTCCTGGGCCGACCCGCTTTCCAAGACCTCCAGCGCCTCTTCGTCATCCTCTACGAGTGCCGCGGCCAGCGGCTGGGACAGCTTGGAGCCATCGCGGTAAAGCGCGTTCGCCTTCACGCCAAGGGACCAGCTCAGCTCGTAGGCGGCCTTGCAATCCTCGATGGTCGCATCGTTCGGCATGTTGATCGTCTTCGAGATCGCGCCGGAGATGAAGCTTTGCGCGGCGGCCATCATGTGGATGTGGCTGTCGACCGACAGGAACCGCTTGCCCTTCTTGCCGCAGGGGTTGGCGCAGTCGAAGACGGTGTAATGCTCTTCCTTCAGATGCGGGGCGTCTTCCAGCGTCATCGTCCCGCAGACATGATCGTTCGCCGCGTCCACGTCCGCCTTGGCAAAGCCCAGATGCTTGAGCATGTCGAAGGTCGGATCGTTCAGCTTCTCGGCCGGGATGCCCAGCGTGCCGGTGCAGAACTCCTCACCCAGCGTCCACTGGTTGAAGACAAAGCGGATGTCGAAGGCCGACGGCAGCGCCGCCTCGATCTTCTCGATCTCGGCCGGGCCGAAGCCATGGCCGATCAGCGCGGTGTGGTTGATGCCCGGTGCGTTGCCGAGTGTGGCGTGCCCGACGGCATAGGCCACGATCTCTTCGATCTCGGCCGATCCGTAGCCCAGCTTTTCAAGCGCTGCCGGAACCGACCGGTTGATGATCTTGAAGTAGCCGCCGCCGGCCAGCTTCTTGAACTTCACCAGCGCGAAGTCCGGCTCGATCCCCGTCGTGTCGCAATCCATGACGAGGCCGATCGTGCCGGTCGGTGCGATGACCGTCGCCTGTGCGTTCCGGTAACCGTTGGAGACACCCAGCTTCAGCGCCTCATCCCAGCAGGACCGGGCGATCATCACCAGCCGCCCGTCGGGGCAGTTGTCGGCGTCAAGCGGTACCGGCTTGACCGCCAGCCCCTCGTACTCGGTCGACCCATAGGCGGCCGCACGGTGGTTGCGGATGACCCGCAGCATGTGATCGCGGTTCCGCTCGTAGCCTGAAAAGGCGCCCAGCTCTCCGGCGACCTCGGCAGAGGTCGCGTAGGCGACGCCCGTCATGATCGCCGTCAGCGCGCCGCCCAGGGCCCGACCCTCATCCGAGTCGTAGCCCAACCCCATGTTCATCAGGAGCCCGCCGATATTGGCGTAGCCCAGCCCCAGCGTCCGGAAGTCATAGGACAGCTGCGCGATCTCTTTCGACGGGAACTGCGCCATCATCACGCTGATCTCAAGCGTGAGCGTCCAAAGCCGCGTGGCGTGGATGTAGTCCTCAACCTGGAACTGGCCGTCTTCGAAGAAGGTCAGCAGGTTCATCGAGGCGAGGTTGCACGCCGTATCGTCGAGGAACATGTATTCCGAACACGGGTTCGATCCGCGGATCGCTCCATCCTCCGGGCAGGTATGCCAGGCGTTGACCGTGTCGTGGTACTGGATGCCGGGATCGGCGCAGGCCCAGGCCGCATGGCCCACCTGTTCCCACAGATCGCGGGCCTTGATGGTTTTCGAGACCGACCCGTCCACGCGGTTGATGAGGTCCCAGTCGCCATCTTCCTCGACCGCCTTGAGGAAGGCATCGGTCACCCGGATCGAGTTGTTGGAATTCTGCCCCGAGACCGAGCTGTAGGCTTCCGAGTCCCAGTCGGTGTCGTAGGTCGGGAACTCGATGCTGGTATGGCCCTGCTTGGCGTAGTCCAGCACGCGCTTGATATAGGTCTCGGGGATGGCGACCTTCTTGGCCGCTCTGATCGCTGTCTTCAGCGCGGTGTTCTTGGCGGGGTCATAGGCCCCCTCTGCGCTGCCGTCGAAGTCCCGGATCGCGGCGAAGATGCCGTTGAGCTTTTCCTCGTGCATCTTCGATCCGGCGACGATCGAGGCCACCTTCTGCTCTTCGATGACCTTCCAGTTGATGAAGTCCTCGATGTCGGGGTGATCGGCGTCGCAGATCACCATCTTCGCTGCCCGACGGGTTGTCCCGCCTGATTTGATCGCGCCGGCCGCCCGGTCCCCGATCTTGAGAAATCCCATGAGGCCCGACGACCTGCCGCCGCCCGACAGGCTCTCGCCTTCGCCGCGGAGCGACGAGAAGTTGGTGCCGGTGCCCGAGCCGTATTTGAACAGCCGCGCCTCGCGGACCCAGAGGTCCATGATGCCGCCTTCGTTCACGAGGTCATCGGCAACCGACTGGATGAAGCAGGCATGGGGCTGCGGATGCTCGTACGAGCTTTTCGACTTGGTCAGCTTCCCGCTCTTCCAGTCGACGTAATAATGCCCCTGCGCCGGGCCATCGATACCATAGGCCCAGTGCAGGCCTGTGTTGAACCACTGCGGCGAATTCGGCGCGGCCCGCTGGGTGGCGAGCATGTAGCGCATCTCGTCAAAGTAAGCGCGGGCGTCGTCCTCGGACGAGAAGTAGCCGCCCTTCCAGCCCCAGTAGGTCCAGGCCCCCGCCAGCCGGTCGAAGACCTGTTTGGCCGACGTCTCTCCGCCGAACTCGGCACCTTCGGCCGCTTCATGACGGCAAAGCCAGGACGGCACGCCTTTCTCGCGGACCGGCTTGAGCTTCGACGGAACGCCCGCCTTGCGGAAATACTTCTGCGCGATGACATCGCTCGCCACCTGGCTCCACGATCCGGGAATCTCGCAATTCTCAAGTTTGAAGACGATCGTCCCGTCCGGATTGCGGATCTCCGAAGAGGTCTCGGTGAAGTCCAACCCCTCGTAAGCGTCCTTGCCGGATTTCGTGAACCTGCGATCAATCTTCATGGCATCTGTCCCGTTCTCTGCCCCTGCCGGGGTCAACCTTTTCCTCATTCTGGCCCGCTCTTGCGGCGAACCTTCCAACCACTTGGCACGACACCATCCCGCCCTGAAGCGCCCGCTCCACGGCTCGGTCCCTTGTTTTCAAGGCCCGCTTGGGTTTCTCCCGTCTCGCGCCGCCAGCCACTAAATGTTGTGTGCCCCCGGTCGGCTCACACAAACTGACGTATGATTACACAACGGGTCAACGCTAAATTCAGCTCGTCCACAACTTTTTTCATTTGACGTGGATCTTCTGTGGAAAACCGCGATTCTCCTCGGCCTCCTGAGAAACTGCATCGATGCTGCTTGCCTTTCCGCTTTCCCCCCGCTGCACCCCATGCCACGGTGTGTCGGCAATCAATCGGAGATCAGCGATGCGCGCTGCATACCTTGCCTTTCTGATGCTGCCGCTCGCCGCCTGCGCACCGCCTGTCGACGTGGCCCAGTTCGCTGTAGCCGACCGCCCCGGTGCCCAGGCCGCCTACTTTTCCGAATACCCGTCAGACCTCCTCGACGCTGCGCAAGAGGCCTGCTCCGGCCCGGGAGACGAGATCCGTCGCCATCAAGGCGATTCGTTCAGCTGCGAGATGCTGCTGCCGCCAGAGGCCACGGCTGGAATCATCCTCGAATATGATGGCAACCTCGAAGACCTTCCCCGCTTCGTCTTCCGCTTCGATACAGAAGAACGGGGCAGCGGCTATCTGGTCACGACGGACAATTTCGTCCGCGTGCCGCAGCGCGACGGCGGCACGATCCGAATCCGGTTACGGGACATGCGCCTCGAACGGCGGATGGCCATTCTGCTGACCCAGGCCGGAGGCCGCCCTCTCGCATAAGTTCCCGCCATTTTGGCGAGCGCTTCAATGCGTCCGCCAGGCGCCCGCATGTTGCCAGATGCATGGTGCATCAGACATGAGCCCCAAATCCCATCTCCGTCAAAACGGCCCCCATACGCTCGAGCGCTTTTCGTCGCAGTCGAGGTTGGACCATCCCGTGCGCAAAGAAGAAGACGAGAAACTTCTCGTACTCGAACCTCTGGATGAACGCCTGCTCAAGCGCGGCGCCTATATGGTCCGGTTCGCGGATCACGACCATGTTGTGATGGAAATCCACCTGACCGGCGACGACGCCAGGCACGCCATGCATCTGGGCTTCAACCAGAACTGCAGAACTCAGGCTTACTGCTGCGCCGGCCTGGGCCAGCAGGCCATGAATTGAGTGGGTCGTCACCTCAATGCCTGCGCCCGGATCGTGATACCCCATCAGCACCGCGAGTTCCTCGGTCTTTTGGCGTGGGTGGGGCTTGATGTAGATCCGCCGCGTACCACGGTTGGCAATTACGCCGTCGATCAGGTCCGGATAGCTCATATAGTGCCGATAGTACTTCGGTGCCTTGAACCTCTGGGGAAAGATACAGATTGCACCGGGCTCAGGCGTGAAGCCGTCCACCAGCTCCTGATCAAACTTTGACCGATTATCGTCTATGAATTTCGCGCGGAGCTTGCCGGCAAACTCCCTTGCATAGGCCCTGCTCATACCTTGAGGGCGGAAGAGACGCGTGCGCATAGCAGAGTTGTTGCGTGTTCCAACGCGGTCAAGATACCAGAAACCATTCAGGTAGGAGGGGACACAGAAAAGTACGTTGTCTCCCGCAACGGGCATATCGTCCACGACGACATGCAAATGCCTCGGATCTGCTTGAGCCAGCCTTTCCACATCGTCTGACAGCTCGCGCCACTCTATGACATACCCGCGATCCATCAGCACGGAGCGCAGCAGGCTGAGGCAATCCATCCGACCCGCTCTCCCCTTCTCCCACACCGGCCCGCGGCCGTGGAAAAACGCCGTCGGCACCTGATCGGCAGTCTGTCTATTCAATCCCACGGCCATGGATGATCGCTCCTTGGTTCAGCCTCAGAACGGCTTTCCCATGATGCTTGCGCGCAAGAAGCAAGTCATTCAATCGGCAAGGATGCCTCCACATGCCCGGACGGGCTGGGAAGATGCCCAAACCAATAGACAACAATGTCCCTGGAAAGATGGTCGGGGCGGCGAGATTCGAACTCACGACCCCCTGTACCCAAAACAGGTGCGCTACCAGACTGCGCCACGCCCCGGACCACAGCCGCTCTCATATGGCGCTTCTTGCGATTTGAAAAGGGCCTGAAACCAGTTCAGCCGCAGGGAAGTGCGGCAATCTCCTGATTGAAGGCCGGATGGCCCAGCATGGCCCCCTCTGCGATGCCAAGCCGCCCGGCCAGGCCACCGTTGATCTCAAGAACGGCCAGCGTGTCATCTGGGCCGGGGATCGGTGTCACGTCGCCGGGAACCGCATTCTCGTGGATCTGGGTCACGCGCCCGGTTTCGTCGACGAAAATCATGTCGAGGGGGATAAGCGTGTTCCGCATCCAGAAGGCGACACGGCCGGGCGCGTCATAGACGAAAAGCATCCCGTCGAAGGTGGGAAGATCCTCGCGGAACATCAGGCCGCGCGCCCGTTCCTCCGGATCGTCTGCCAGTTCGATGTTGAACTGCGCTTGGCCGAAAGCGCCCGCCACTGTGACCAGATCTTCGGCACAGTCGGCAAGGGCGCCGCTGCCAGCCAGCACGGCAGACGCCGTGAGGCAGGCGCGGATCATTTCAGCGAGGCATCCCATGCGAGGACCGCTGTGGCCATTCGACCGCGCTTGCCCTCGACGACCTTCAGGCCGACGGCCTCACCCGGTTGCAGATCGGCAAGGCCAGAACGGCGCAGCACTTCGATATGGATGAAGATGTCATCCGACAAACCGAACACGTTGGCGAAGCCAAACCCCTTCGTCTTGTCGAACCACTTCACGCGCGCCGGCTCGACCGGGATCTGGGCGAGCATGTCTTCGTCATAGGCGGCGAAGTCGCTCAGCGCGACGGCGTCCCCGGCTTCCGGAGGATCGATGCGGTAGATCGCCGTCGCCTGCATTCCGCGATCGGTCTGCTGGATGTCGATCTCGACGGCGGATCCGTCGGCGACAGAGTTCTGACCGAAATTGCGCAACACGTTGGCATGCAGGAGGATGTCCGGCCCGCCTTCTTCAGCAACAACAAAGCCAAACCCTTTCGCCGGGTCAAACCATTTCACGTGGCCACGCACCTCACCACGTGTCCGCTTCTCGTCATCCATTAAGTTAGTCCGTTCTACCTCTTCTTCTTGCCACGAGAGGTTGTGTGGTTGCTCTAGCGTCATCATTCAAGCCATGAGTTGACGGTTTTCTATTGGTGTCGTTTGTGCGACGTGAATTTCACGGGCTCAAACGTGCTATATTCCACAATCCAGATGGAGCAGACCGTGTCCAGCGAAATCGGTCATGAAGCCGATATTCACCGTTTGCCCAGAACTCGATCTCAAGTGGAATGATGCGGTATCCGCCCCAATGAGGCGGACGCGGTGGATTGTCTCCGAAACGGCGCTCAATCTCCGAGACCCTGGTGATAAGCTGTTCACGTGACGCAATCTCCTGCGATTGATGTGATGCCCAGGCGCCATGGCGGCTTCCGAGCGGGCGCGACCGATAATAGGCGTCTGCTTTCGCCCCATCCTCGCGGCTGACCGGCCCGCGCAAGCGCACCTGGCGGCCCAGCGACTTCCAGTAGAGCAAGCCGGCCGCCTGACCCGACGCTGCAAGCTCCTGACCCTTGGCGCTTTCATAGTTGGTATAGAATAGAAAACCGCCGCCTTTTTGCGCTTGCTCAATTTCTTTCAGCAGAACGATCCGGACATTTGGCACACCGCCCGCATCTACCGTTGCGAGAGACATCGCGTTTGCGTCCACCGGCTCCGTCGCTTCCGCCTCGGCCAGCCATTCAGACGCAAGCGCGACCGGATCCTCTCCGGCAAAGATGCCGCCGCGAGAACTCTGATCGTTTTTGTCAGTCATACGCCTTCCTACCAGATCATCGGCGAAAACCAAGGCCTTGCCGCGTACCGGTCACTCTTGATGGCGCAAGGTCAATCGCCTAGACCGGCGAGGACAGGAAGGTGCGATAAAATGACCGCGAAGCTCATGGACGGGAAGCGCGGGCTCATCATGGGGCTCGCCAACGATAAATCCATTGCCTGGGGCATTGCCGAAGCCCTGGCCGAACACGGCGCTGAACTGGCCTTCTCCTATCAGGGCGAGGCGCTGAAGAAACGGGTTGATCCCCTAGCCGCGCAGGTCGGATCGGACATCGTCCTGCCGTGCGACGTAGGCGACGAGGCCTCGATCGACGCGCTCTTTGACGCACTCGCCGACCGCTGGGGCAAGCTCGATTTCATCGTTCACGCCATCGGCTTTTCCGACAAGAACGAGCTCCGCGGCCGCTATGTCGATACCTCGCGCGACAATTTCCGTATGTCGATGGACATCTCCGTCTACAGCTTCACCGCGGTCGTCCAGCGGGCCGAAAAGCTGATGACTGAGGGCGGCTCCTGCCTGACGCTGACCTATTATGGCGCCGAAAAGGTGATGCCGCATTACAACGTCATGGGTGTCGCAAAAGCCGCACTCGAGGCATCCGTGCGCTACCTGGCCGAGGATCTCGGCAAGCAGGACATCCGCGTGAACGCGATCTCGGCAGGCACGATCAAAACGCTCGCCGCATCGGGTATCGGCGATTTCCGTCTGATCATGAAGTGGAACGAGTATAACGCTCCGCTGCGCCGGACCGTGACGCAGAAAGAGGTCGGCAAGTCCGCACTCTATCTGCTCTCCGATCTCGGCAGCGCTGTGACGGGCGAGGTGTTGCATGTCGATGCGGGCTACCACGTCGTGGGAATGAAAGCGGTCGATGCACCAGACATCTCCAAGGCCGCACCGGACGAGAAAAGGGCGGCGGAGTGAGCGGCGCCGACCTGCTCCTCTTTAATCTTGCGCTCCTTGCGTCCTGGCTGTCCCCCGGCCCCGCCTTCCTCGTCGTCACCCAGACCACCCTGGCCAACGGTCGCCGCGCCGGCATGGCGGCGGCGCTTGGCCTCGCGCTGACCGCGTCGATATGGACACTGGCCGCCCTTCTTGGCCTCGGGATCCTGTTCGAGGTCGTGCCCTGGGCCGCAACCGCCTTGCGCATCGCCGGGGCGACCTACCTGATCTGGATCGCGATAGAGACGTGGCGCAGCGCCAGGGCGCCTCTGACCAGCACGCCCGAGGTCCAGCGCCGAGCCCTCCAGCGGGGCGTTCTCGTAAACCTCGGAAACCCGAAATCGATCCTCTTCGCCGCCTCCGTTCTGGTGGTGATCTTCCCACCGAACCTTGGCTGGCTTGAGGTCGCGACGATCACGGCGAACCACCTTTTACTGGAGCTTGTCCTTTATGCAGCGCTCACCGCCCTCCTCGCCCGCCCGGCCGTGGCGCGCGGCTATGCCCGGCTAAAAACGGCGTTTGACCGGATCGCCGCCGGAGTGATGGGTACCCTCGGCCTGCGCCTTGCTTTCGGCAGCGACCAATGACCCTGTCTGCCCTCCTCACCCTTGCGGGCCTTCAGGCCTTGATCGCAATGAGCCCCGGGCCAGCCGGTGTGCTGACGATCAAGACCGCTGCCGCTGAGGGCGTGAAGTCTGGCCTGCTCCTGTCGCTTGGTCTTGCGCTGGCCATCATCGTCTGGGCGGCCGGCGCGATGGCCGGCCTGTCGCTGATTTTCGAGATCGCGCCCTATCTGCAAACCGCCTTGCGCCTGATCGGTGCGGCGTTCCTGATCTGGATCGGCATCTCTCTCTGGCGCAAGGCGTCCGAGCCGATGCCCGAGATCTCGGCCGCACATGTCAAAAGCCCTGTTGCACTGGTCCGCCTCGGCCTTCTGACCAACCTCGCCAATCCCAAGGCGCTCGCCTATTTTGCAGCCGTCTTCACCGGCATCATGCCGACCGACCCAACCGCCACCGATGCCACTATCATCCTGTCGCTGATCTTCGCCATCGAATTTGTCTGGTACGCCATCCTCAGCCTCGTTTTCTCGCGCCCCGCGCCGCGGCGCGCCTATGCGCGGGCGAAAGGCTGGCTCGACCGGGCGTTCGGTGGCATCGTGGCCCTCCTAGGCGCCAAGATCGCGACCACCTGACGGAGCCCGCCCATGACCGACCGCCTTCCCCACGAAAAGGGCTTTCACATCAGCTGGGACCAGATCCATCGCGATGCCCGCGCGCTCGCTTGGCGGCTGGACGGCCATGGGCCTGACAATGGGGCCTGGCGCGCGGTCGTGGCCATCACCCGCGGCGGGATGGCACCTGCCATGATCGTCGCGCGCGAACTCGACATCCGCACAGTCGACACGATCTCGGTCAAGAGCTACGACCACCAGGACCAGTCCGACGCAAAGGTCCTGAAAAGCCCCCATCCCGACATCATGGGCGACGGCACCGGCATCCTCATCATCGACGATCTGGTCGATTCAGGCAAAACGCTGGAGCTCGTCCGATCGCTCTACCCTCAGGCGCACTTTGCGACCGTCTACGCCAAGCCCAAGGGGCGACCTCAGGTCGACACCTTCATCACCGAGGTCAGCCAGGATACCTGGATCTTCTTTCCCTGGGACATGGCGCTGCAATATGTCCAGCCCTACCGGGGCACCGATTAAGCTGATGGCAGGCGTTGCGTCGTGCATAGTCCTGGCCAGATGAATCCTCGCATCCCTCATCCGGATCGTCGCGCGTTAAGGTCAACGGCGATTAGCCCCAACGCCTTCTCATGGACAACAGCGCGGCGCGGCGCGTCTTTGCCTTTCAAATATCCTCGCCGAAGGCATCCTGCGTCTCCACTGGCACAGGGGCCGCAATCATGAGCCGCACCACCGCCACCTTCTCCCCGCCCGTCATGGAGGCGCGGCGCTGGATCAACGGGCTGCCCGAGACAGCCCGCCCCCTCCTCAATGTCAGCCAGGCTGCGCCGACCGCACCCCCGCCCAGGCCGCTGCTTCAAGCGATGGCCGAAATGGTCTTGAGCGATCCGGGCACACATCTTTACGGCCCCGTCCTGGGCCTGCCCGAGCTCCGGGCCCGGATCGCCGCCGATTGGTCCTCCGCCTATGGTGGACAGATTGCTAACCCACAAGTCGCGATCACAGCGGGCTGCAACCAGGCCTATGCGGCTGCCATCGCAACGCTCTGCGATGAAGGGGATGAGATCATTCTGCCGGTCCCCTGGTACTTCAATCACAAGATGTGGAACGACATGGCGGGCGTCCGCACCATGCCCCTGCCAACGGATGCCGAACTCCTGCCAGACCCCGACGCCGTCCGCATCACCGACCGCACGCGCGCCATCGTCCTCGTCACGCCGAACAACCCCGCGGGCACGGAATACCCCGCCGATCTGGTCGCGGCCTTCGCCCGCATCGCCAGAGAAGCCGGGATCGCGCTCATCCTCGACGAGACCTACCGCGATTTCGACAGCCGCCCCGGCGCGCCGCACCCTCTGTTCCAGGATCCCGACTGGGCCGACACGCTGATCCACCTCTATTCCTTTTCGAAGGCCTACCGCCTGACCGGACACCGCACCGGCGCGATGATCGCGAGCACCGCGCGTCTGGCCGAGGCGGAAAAGTTCCTCGATACCGTCGCCATCTGCGCCCCTCAGCTAGGCCAAAAGGCCGCGCTCTGGGGGATGCAGAACCTCTCCCAATGGCTCGCCGGCGAACGGGCCGAGATCCTCGACCGCCGCGCCGCTGTCGAAGAGGCCGCGCCGAAGCTGGCCAATGCAGGCTGGCGGCTCAAATCCGTCGGCGCCTACTTCGCCTATCTCGAACACCCATTCGACGAAACGTCAGACGCGCTCGCCCGCCGCCTGCCCCGCGACGCCGGCATCCTCGCCCTGCCCGGCACCATGTTCGCCCCAGAAGGCGACCCGCAAGCCGCCCGCCACCTGCGCATCGCCTTCGCCAATATCGACCGCCCAGGGATCGGCGATCTCACCGACCGCCTCGTCCAGCTGGCGGCCGGGGCCTGACGACAAGGCAATCGCGTGGCGCCGATCACCGACATCTGGGCGCATCCCCCAAGCGGACAGCCGCCCGACCTGACAGCCATCCTCGCCGCCCGGTCTGCCGCAGAGGCCGCTGAGCGAAGCGAAGACCTGTACGCGGCCGCGATGGCCGCGACGGAACGGCAGATGGAAGCCGACCTCACCGAGGCGCGCACTATGCAGGCCCAGTTGAAGCAAGAGGGCATCGACTTCGATGTGGACCGGATGATGGCACCGTCCCTGACGGACCGGCTGCTGATGCGCGTGGACGATCTGCGGGACTGGATCGCCGACAGGTTCCAGCCCGATGGCGACCCGTCAGGCGACCTAGCGGGTGCAATGGCCATTCCGCTCGGCCGAACGCACCCGACCAACAGATTGCCGCAGGATTACGAGGCGATTTTTGCCGAGATCCAGCGTTTTCGCGACGCGATCGCCGCGCAGATCACACGGTCCCGGGGCGCACCGCCGCAAGGGATCACGATCCCGGATGCGGCACTCGACTTCGTGGAATACGACGACACGTGGACAGAAGAACAGGCGCTGCTCGACCATCTCTCCGACTACTGCGCCTATTGGCCCCCCTCGGATCACGGCCCCGCCCTCGCCCTGACCGAACGGCAGGAGGACGGCGGATTGCCGATCGAAATCGAACTCATCGTCCACGGCCCCTCCGATCACGCCCGCATCATTGCCCTCCTGAAAGCGCACGGCGCCCTTTGAACGCCAATCGCACAATGGCTTGAAGGCATCGGACGAAGCCTCTCCGATGGCTTGCGCCCCCCTGCCCCGCACCCTATTCCTGCCCGCCAAGCGACGGATGTGGAGGGCCCGATGGCCGAGAAAAAGAAGAACGCGAGCCGGACCGCGGGTTACATCATCATCGGCCTTGCCGCGGTCGGCCTCCTTGGCTTCGGAACGGGCGGCTTCGGCACCAATATCGACAGCATCGGATCGGTCGACGGGCGGGACGTATCCTACCGCGCCTATCAGGAAACGCTGCGCCAGCAGATCGCCCGGGTCGAACAGCAATTCGGCCAGCCGATCAGCTTTCCCCAAGCCCAGGCGCTCGGCCTCGACGCCGCTGCGCGCCAGCAGGTGATCGCCCGCACCGCGCTCGAGGCTGAGGCGGCCGAGCGCGGCCTGTCCGTCGGCGATGCGAATATCCGCGACCAGATCGTCGAAGGCGGTACCTTCTCCGGACCCGGCGGCTTCGACCGCGATTTCTACCGCGAGGCGTTGCGCCGCGCCGGGCTGACCGAGGCGGAATACGAGGCAAGCCTGCGCGCCGAAAGCGCCGCCGCCCTCCTCCGCGCCGCCGTCACCGGCGGCACGCCCGAGGCCACCACCTACGGCGAAGCGATCGCCGCCTATCTCGGCGAGACGCGCGATCTGCTTTGGGTCACGCTCACCGAACAGGATCTGGCAGAGCCGATCCCCGATCCCACCGATGCGGAGCTCTCCGCCTGGTTCGACGAAAACGCCGACACGCTGGCCGAACCCGAGAAGAAACGGATCACCTACGCCTGGATCACGCCCGACATGATCGTCGACACGGTCGAGGTGGACGAGGCCCGCCTGCGCGAGCTCTATGATGAGCGCATCGCGGAATACGTCCAGCCCGAGCGGCGGATCGTCGAACGCCTGATCTTCCCGTCTGAAGAGGCCGCTCAGACCGCCGCCGACGCCATCGCAGCGGGCGACAGCGATTTCGAGGCCGCCGTGTCCGACCGCGGCCTGACCCTCGCCGATGTGGATATGGGCGATGTGACGGCGACCACACTCGGCTCTGCCGCCGATCCGGTCTTTGCGGCAGAAACCGGCGACATCGTCGGCCCGGTCGAAACCCCGCTTGGCCCTGCACTCTTCCGCGTCAACGCCACGCTCGATGCGCGCGAGACGTCCTTCGAGGACGCCCGCGCCGACCTGCGCGAGGAACTTGCCTATGCCCGCGCCCGCCGCCTCCTCGATGATGCCGAGGCGCAGATCGACGATCTCCTGATCGGTGGCGCCACGCTGGAAGAGGTCGCCTCCGAAACCGACCTCACTCTTGGCACGATCGACTACGATCCGTCCGTTTCGGACGATATCGCAGCCTACGACACGTTCCGCGACGCCGCCGCAGCGGTCACGGCCGACGACTTCCCCGAACCCGTCCGGATGAGCGACGGCGGCCTCTTCGCCCTCCGCCTGGACGAGACGATCCCGCCGCGGACGCCGAACCTGTCAGAGGTCCGGGAAGAAGCCATCGCGGCCTGGCAAACCGATCAGCTGCGGTCCGCCCTCGGCGCCCGCGCCACGGAAATCGCAACCGCCCTTGCCTCAGGTGAAGACACTGTTCTCGCCGACCTCGACGTCACCCGGCAGGAGGGTCAAAGCCGCCAGGGCTTCATCGACGGCACGCCGCCGGAATTCCTGACGACGGCCTTCGAGACCGATCCAGGCGACACCGCGATCCTGCCCGATGGGGACCGCACCGTCGTCCTGCGCGTCGAAGGCATCACCCCTGCCGATCTTACCGGCGACGAAAGCGCGGCCCGTCTCGCGGCCCTCGCCCAGCAGGGCACGCAGGCGATCTCGGACGACATCTTCGAATACTTCACCACCTCCATCGTCACCTCCGCCGATATCAACATCAACGAAGCCGCCGTCGGCGCCGTCCACGCCAACTTCTCCGCCAATGTCCGTTGACCCGGCCTTTCCCGAGTTCGAGGCGCGATACAAAGCAGGCGAAAATCAGGTCGTTTACACAAGGCTCGCCGCCGATCTCGACACGCCCGTCTCGCTGATGCTCAAGCTCGCCGCGGCGGGCACCCATTCCTTCATGCTGGAAAGCGTCACCGGCGGCGAGGTGCGCGGGCGCTATTCCATGATCGGCCTCAAGCCCGACCTGATCTGGGAATGCCGCGGCACCACCTCGCGCCTCAACCGCGCCGCGCTCTACAACGATACCGCCTGGCAGGACTGCGCCGAGGATCCGCTCACCGAGATCCGCAGCCTGCTGGACGAAAGCCGCATCGACCTGCCCGCCGGGCTCCCCGCCGCCTCGGCCGGCCTTTTCGGCTATCTCGGCTACGACATGATCCGCCTGGTCGAACGCCTGCCCGACATCAATCCCGATCCCCTCGGCCTTCCCGACGCCGTCCTCATCCGACCCTCGGTCATGGCCGTCCTCGACGGGGTCAAGGGTGAGGTCATCCTCGTCGCCCCAGCCTGGACCAGCCCCGACCTCTCGGCCAAAGCCGCCTACGCCCAGGCGGCCGAGCGTGTTATGGAAGCCCGCCGCGCCCTCGACCGCCCGGCCGTCGCCGCAACCCGCAGCCTGGGCGATCCAGGGGCCGAGGCCGAACCCGTCTCGAACTTCACCAAGGACGCCTACAAACAAGCCGTCGAAAAAGCCCGCGACTACATCCGCGCGGGCGACATCTTCCAGGTCGTCCCCTCCCAGCGCTGGGCCCAACCCTTCGCCGAAGACCCCTTCGCCCTCTATCGCTCGCTCCGCCGCACCAACCCCTCGCCCTTCATGTTCTTCTTCAATTTCGGCGGCTTCCAGGTGATCGGCGCCAGCCCGGAAATCCTCGTCCGCGTCATGGGCGGAGAGGTCACGATCCGCCCCATCGCCGGCACCCGCCCCCGCGGCGCCACCCCTGAAGAGGATCGGCAGCTCGAGGCCGACCTCCTGGCCGACGAAAAGGAATGCGCCGAACACCTGATGCTCCTCGATCTCGGCCGCAACGACACCGGCCGCGTCTCCAAGATCGGCACCGTCCGCCCGACCGAAGAGTTCATCGTCGAGCGCTACAGCCATGTCATGCACATCGTCTCGAACGTGGTGGGCGAACTGTCGGACGATCACGACGCCCTCTCCGCCCTGCTGGCCGGTATGCCCGCCGGTACCGTCTCGGGCGCGCCCAAGATCCGCGCGATGGAAATCATCGACGAGCTCGAGCCCGAAAAGCGCGGCATCTATGGCGGCGGCGTCGGCTATTTCTCGGCAGGCGGCGATATGGATATGTGCATCGCGCTGCGCACCGGGGTGCTGAAGGACGGCCAGCTCTACATCCAGGCAGGCGGCGGCGTCGTCCATGACAGCGACGCCGAGGCGGAATGGGAAGAGACGGTCAACAAGGCCAAGGCCCTGCGCCGGGCCGCCGCGGATGCGGCGCGGTTCTCGGGCGGGAACCAGTGAGAAGCCGACGCCAGAACCTTTCGGACGACACCTTTCAAAGGTCCCGCCCGGCGGACACGCCGGGCATCGCCCGACCTCCCCCCGGAGGGCGATGCCCTCATCGCGCTGCCTCTCCGGGGCTCCGCCCGTTAACGGCTGAAATCATCCACCGGATGATTTCCGAGACGCCGCTCACCCCTCCAAGTCGGGCGATGCCCTCACCGCAAAACCCCGCCGTCCCGGACTTGATCCGGAACCTCCCTCTCAATACCAGACCAGACACCGCCGCAAGGCCGTAGGGCGGGGTTCACCCAGCCGACCACGCCCCGACACTTTTCCGCTCCCTTACCGGCTCTCGATCCGCTCCCGCGGATCGGGATGGCGCGGCGTCGGCACGAACGGCTCCGCCGCCAGGGCGGCCAGCGCCCGATCCACCTTCTTCCGCTGCGCCAGAAGATGGTTGAACTGTGCATCGCAGCCGGAAATCGGCGTCGGATAGCTCCGGATGGACTGCGCCAGCGTCTGCCGCGCCGCCGTCAGCTCTGCGGTTGCGACAATCAGATACTCATCGATCTCGTCTCGCATCATCGACTCCCTCTCTGCATACATATGTATACTGAAATAGGTTCTACATCCAGCGAAATTCCAACGTCGCAGCCAGACAAACAACGGTCGCTCACCCGCTTGCCGAAGACCCGCCTCCTCACCCAAACTGAAATGGAAGGAGGCGAGACATGCCGGACGACCTCTCACCCGTCCTGAAACCGGTGGCCGAGGCGCAGGGCCTGCCCAATGCCCACTACACCAGCGACGAAACCTTCGCCGCCGAACGCGACCGCATCCTCTTCGACGGCTGGACGGCGCTCACCTTCGCCTCAGATCTGCAAAAGCCGAGCGATGCCCGCCCCATCGACTTCCTCGGGATGCCGCTCCTCGTCCTGCGTGACCAGTCCGATACGATCCGCGTCTTCCAGAACACCTGCCGCCACCGCGGCATGATCCTCGTCTCCGAACCCCGCCGGATCGAGTGCGCGATCCGCTGCCCCTACCATTCCTGGTGCTACCGCCTGACGGGAGAGCTCGTTGCCACCCCCCATGTCGGCGGCCCAGGCCACAACACCCATCCGGCCATCGACCGCAATACACTCGGCCTGATCGAAATCCGCTCCCACATCTGGCGTGACATCGTCTTCGTCGATATCCACGGGCAAGCCGCCCCGTTCGAGGATCACGCAGCGGCCACCATCGCGCGCTGGAAAGAATTCGAGGGCCAGACGCTCCACCCCGGCGGCCCCGAAAGCCGCTTCTCCTTCGATGTCGCCTGCAACTGGAAGCTCGCCGTCGAGAATTACTGCGAAAGCTACCACCTGCCGTGGGTCCATCCAGGGCTGAACAGCTATTCCCGGCTCGAAGATCACTACAACATCACCGCCCGCGACCATTCCGGCCAAGGCACGCAGGTCTACCGCCAACTCATCGGCGACGGCGGTCAGCGCTTCCCCGATTTCGCGGATCTCTCCGACAAATGGAGCGAGGGGGCCGAATATATCGCCCTCTACCCGAACCTCCTCCTCGGCGTGCACCGCGATCAGGCCTTCGCCATCATCCTGGAGCCTCGCGCCAAGGATCGGACGATCGAACATGTCGCGCTCTACTATGCCGACGCCGAGGTCGGCACGCCGGCTTACGAGACCCTCCGCACCCGCAATGCCGAGATGTGGCATACCGTGTTCGCCGAGGATGTCTTTGTCGTCGAAGGCATGCAGCGCGGGCGGCATGGGATCCATTTCGACGGCGGCCGGTTCAGCCCGGTGATGGACGCGCCCACCCACGCCTTCCACGCCTGGGTGGCGGGCCGGATGCACGATGGCGACGCAGACGGCCGAGCCTGATCCTCTCAACGACGCGATCCTCGCCGCCCACGCGGCGAGCGACAAGGCGGCGCTCGCGACACTCTACCGGAAAGCGGCCGACCGGCTGGAGCCAGCGGATGAGGACCAGCTCTGCTTTCTTTTGACCCAAGCCTACATCTTCGCGCTCGATGCCGGGACCGCAGAAGCCGAAAACCTTCACCGGCGGCTCGTCAGCCTCGGTCGCGAACGCTGAGGCAAAGCGCCCGCCTGCGACATTCGGTCACTCCGACATGATGCCGACCAAGTGCCGACCGGATGCCGCACACCGATTTCGGGCTATTCGCTGCCTTCCAGCAGCACCGCCGAGATGGGCGCCAGATCGACCTGCCCGGCCCGCGACGTCCCACTCCACTCCTGCAAAGCCGTGATCGTACCGGGCACCAGATCGCCCAAAAGCACCACTGATCCCTGCTGCCGCGCCTGGAATGCGGCCTGATCCAGCACCCGTCGCATCCCCTGCGGATCGGACCCGTCCAGCTCGCGATAGATCGTCGCCGCCGGGATCCCGGCCGCCGCCGCCGCACGCACTGGATCGGTCAGACCGCGCGCCGGCGCGACCAGGCCAAGGCCGCTTTCTCCAAGAATTGCAGTGGCTTGCGCCAGAAGCGCCCGGTCGGATGAAATGGGCTGCAAAGCCGCATCCAGCACCGCCACGGCCTCCGGCACAGTGTCGAGGTAGATGCCGAACGCCTGCTCCAGATCGGCGGGCGTCGCCCCCCGCGGGACATCAGGCACCAGCGCCACTTCGACACCGGCAGACCTCAAGGCGCGCATCCGCTCCGCCGCGTTTTCAGCGCCGGGGTCCAGCCCGACAGTGACGGGAAAACCCAACGCGTCCAGATTGCTGATGGCAACAGGCGTCCGCGCGCTGTCAACCAGCACGATCCCGACCAAGGCGCCAGTACCGGTCCCTTCGAACTCTGCCGCGAACCGCCTGACCGCCGGGGCATCCTCCGGGATGGCCTCGGATTCGGGAGCGGCTTCCTCCGTGGCCTCCTCGGCCTCCGGCTGCCCTGGGCGAAGGATCCGCACGCCGGTTCCGCGGTTGCCGAAGCCCGCCTCACCCTCCGTTCGGATCAAGCCGATCCGCGGTGCGGGCGCGGTGTCCTCTTCGGGCGCCTCATCCTCGCCGGGCTCGGAAACCTCCGCCGGGCCGGTATCCTCTTCCTCGCTCACCGGCGCCTCGGGCGCCTCGTCATCGATGATCTGGAAGGGTAAGGGACGCTCGCCGGGCAAATCGGCCTGTGCCAGGTCTTCACCCGCCTCCTCGACCGGAGCCGGATCAGCGGCGACATCCTCCGGCGGTGCCACCTCTTCTGCGGAAGCGTCGGTACTCTCTTCAGCCACCGCCTCGCCCTCGGGATCCGAGCGGTCCACAATCGACCCCTCGGCGACTTCCTGACCGGCAATAACGCCTTCCGGCGCGGCATCTGGCAAGGTGTCGGCCTCAGCCGGGCGGGCGACCTCGGCAGGTGCACTTGGAACCGCGGGTGCGGGGTCAGAGCCCTCGGTGGCCGCAACGTCGTCCTGTGCATCGGCGGTCACAACCTCGGCCTCCGCGACCGGCTCGGTACTCGCATCATCTCCGCGTTCGAGGACAGAGACCGGAAGGACCGCCGACGTCTCCTCCGTGGCCGACGGGACCAGGGTTTCTGCGTCTTCTTCAGGCGCGGCAAGCTCCGCCGCAGCTATCTCGGCCTCTTCGGCAACGGGCTCGGCAGGCTCGGGGTCGAGCGCGCTGACCTCCTCGGTCTCTATCGCTTCAACCTCCGCAGTATCGGCAACGCCTTCGGCGCTATCGGCGATCGAGGCGACGCTTTCAGGCTCTGCCGCTTCTACGATCGTCATCGCTGGTCTCTCGTCCTCGGACGCGGCAGGCGCCTCGGCCACCGCCGCCGGAGCATCCTCGGCCACCTCCGGCTCGACCGGTGCCTGCGGTTCGGCAGAACGCTCAGGCTCAGCCGCGGGCGCGTCCTCCATCGTTAGCGTCTCGACCGGTTGCTGATCCGTACTCTCTTCAATGGCTTCCGGCACGGCCTCAGTGACTGGCTCTTGGACAATGACGCTCCCCGCCACGTCGTCACCGACCGCGTCCTCCTGGGGCATCTCGGCGACCGGATCCGGCTCCGCGACAGCCTCATCCGCGGAGGGTGCCTCCGGCCGCGCCGCGCTTTCGTTACCATCGGCGTCGGGCTCCACCCGCATGGCCGATGGCGGCATCATCACAAGCGACGCCCCAACGGCCAGGCCGATGCTCACCACGGCGCCGAGCGCCAAACCAGATAGAATTCCGCGTGCCATGGCTCCGGCTCCCGCTTCTGCTCTTGCCCTCGGGGTGCGGGCATATGAACAGACCCGCATAGTAGCCTTGACGGCCCTTCATTTCCCGCCCCATGTATATCCCGGCAATCGCGCCCCGCGGTAGTCCCGAAATGGATATCCGGCACAATCATGCTGCTACTGATCGATAATTACGACAGTTTCACCTGGAACCTCGTCCACTATCTGGGCGAGTTGGGGGCGGATGTGCAGGTCCACCGCAACGATGCGCTGAACGTGCAGGAGGCGATGGGAATGCGCCCCGAGGCCATCCTGCTGTCCCCTGGCCCCTGCGATCCGGACAGGGCCGGCATCTGCTTGGCGCTGGTCGAAGCCGCGGCAGAGACGCGCATTCCACTCATGGGTGTCTGCCTCGGCCATCAGGCCATCGGGCAGGCCTTCGGTGGCAAGGTCGTTCAGCACGCCGAGATCGTGCACGGCAAACTCGCGACCTTCACCCATGACGACAGCGGCGTCTTCGCCGGCATCCCGAGCCCGCTGACCGCGACCCGATACCACTCCCTGGTGGTGGACAAGGACAGCTTGCCGGACACGCTGATCGCGAACGCCAGCCTCGCTGACGGCACGATCATGGGCCTCCGCCACCGTGAGTTGCCGATCCACGGCGTCCAGTTTCACCCCGAAAGCATCCGTTCGGAACATGGGCACGCGATCCTGAAGAACTTCCTCGACCTCGCGCCCGTCGCCGCATGAGCGACCGGCTCCGCCCGCTGATCGGCGCCGCCGCCGAGCGGCCTCTGACCCGCGAAGAGGCCGAGGCTGCATTCACCTGCCTCTTCGAAGGCGACGCGACCCCGTCCCAGATCGGCGGTTTCCTGATGGCCCTGCGCACCCGCGGCGAAACGGTCGAGGAATACGCCGCTGCCGCCCGCGTCATGCGGGACAAATGCGTGAAAGTGAGGGCGCCAGAGGGTGCCATCGATATCGTCGGCACCGGCGGGGATGGCAAAGGCACGCTCAACATCTCGACCGCCACCGCCTTTGTCGTCGCAGGCGCGGGGGTGCCCGTGGCAAAGCACGGCAACCGCAATCTCAGTTCCAAATCCGGCGCCGCGGACGCGCTGACCGAGCTGGGCGTGGAGGTGATGGTCGGTGCAGAGGTAGTCGAAAAGGCACTGAAATCCGCCGGGATCGGCTTCATGATGGCGCCGATGCATCATCCAGCGATCAAGCACGTCATGCCGACACGGGCCGAGCTTGGCACCCGGACGATTTTCAACATCCTCGGCCCCCTGACCAACCCCGCAAGTGTGAAGCGCCAGCTGACCGGCGCCTTTTCTAAGGACCTGATCGGCCCAATGGCAGAAACGCTGGGCCAGCTCGGATCCGAACGAGCCTGGCTCGTTCATGGCTCCGACGGCACCGACGAGATTACGATCACCGGCCCCACAGCTGTCGCCGATCTGGACAATGGCGCTGTCAGTAGCATCGAGATCCACCCGGAGGATGCCGGCCTGCCCGTCCACCCGTTCGACACCATCCTCGGTGGCACCCCGTCCGAGAATGCCGATGCCTTCCGCGCCCTCTTGGATGGCACCCCGTCAGCCTATCGCGACGCGGTCCTCCTCAACGCCGCCGCAGCCCTCGTCGTGGCAGGACGCGCGAGCGACCTGAAAGACGGAACCGAACAGGCACGCGAAAGCATTGATTCAGGCGCTGCCAAGCGCGCGATCGAGGCGCTCGCCGCCGTAACCCGCTCAGAATGAGTTCCCAATGACCGAGACGATCCTCGACCGCATCAAGTCCTACAAGCTGGAGGAGATCGCTGCGCGAAAAGCCGAAACGCCACTCGACGCGGTCGAGGCGAAGGCCCGCGGCGCGTCCTCCCCCCGCGGATTCGCAACCCATCTGACAGAGGCGACGCGCGAAGGCTACGGCCTGATCGCCGAGATCAAGAAAGCCTCCCCGTCCAAGGGCCTGATCCGCGCGGATTTCGATCCCCCCGCGCTCGCCCAAGCCTATGAGGAGGGGGGCGCGGCCTGCCTGTCCGTCCTGACCGATGGCCCGTCCTTCCAGGGTGATGACAGCTACCTAACCGCCGCCCGCGAGGCGACGGAGCTGCCGGTCCTGCGCAAGGATTTCATCTACGACCCATACCAGGTGGTCGAGGCTCGCGCGCTTGGCGCCGATTGCATCCTTATCATCCTCGCCAATACCGATGACACGCTGGCAGCCGAGATCGAGGCGGCGGCGATCGACTGGGGCATGGACGTGCTGGTCGAAGTCCATGACGAAGACGAGCTTGAACGGGCGACCCGCCTGACCTCAAAGCTCCTTGGCATCAACAACCGCGACTTGCGTACCTTCGAAACCAACCTCGACGTGACCCGCCGCCTGACCCGCATCGCGCCGCCCGACCGTATCATCGTCTCCGAAAGCGGCCTGTCGACGCGCGAGGATCTGGCCGATCTCGCCCGCTACGGCGCCCGCGCCTTCCTGATCGGCGAAAGCCTGATGCGGCAGGAGGATGTCGCCAAGGCCACGAGAGAGCTTCTGGCCGATCCGCTGCATCCCGGGGCGATGTGATGGCAGACCTCACCCATTTCGACGAGGCGGGCCACGCGCATATGGTCGATGTCTCGGACAAAGAGGTGACGGCACGGATCGCCGTCGCCGAGAGCTATATCAGGATGTCCGCCGAAACCCTCACCCTGATCGAGGAAGGCCGCGCCGATAAGGGTGACGTCGTTGGCATCGCCCGCCTCGCGGGGATCATGGGGGCAAAGCGCACATCGGATCTCATCCCGCTTTGCCATCCCCTGCCCCTCTCCAAGGCGTCGGTCGAGATCGAGGCGGATCCCGCCCTGCCCGGTCTGCGCATCCGCGCGACCGCCAAGACAACCGCCAAGACCGGGGTTGAAATGGAAGCGCTCACCGCTGCTGCGACGGCCGCTTTGACCGTCTACGACATGGTCAAGGCCGTCGAAAAGACGATGGAGATCGGCGGCCTCCGCCTTGTCCTCAAGGATGGTGGCAAGTCGGGGCGCTTCGAGGCGCCATGATTTCCGTCCAGGAGGCGCTCGACAAGATTCTCGCCCTCGCCCAGCTGACAGAGACCGAGTCGGTCCCGTTGACCGAGGCGAACGGCCGCGTCCTTGCCCAGCCGGTCAAGGCGCTCCGTCCGCAGCCGCCGTTTCCCAGTTCCGCCATGGACGGCTACGCCATCGCAGATCCCAATCCGGCACCGGGCACCTGTTTTCCAGTGATCGGGGAATCTGCAGCAGGCCGTGCCTTCGACCGCGCTGTAGGGCCGGGCGAAGCCGTCCGCATCTTCACCGGCGCCCCGGTGCCAGAGGGCGCGGTCCGGGTCATCATTCAGGAGGACACCGAGCGCGACGGCGACACGATCACGCTCCGCGAGGGCCTCGACAGCCCCACCTACATTAGGCGGGAAGGCAGCGACTTCCCCGCCGATTTCACTATCAACGCGCCCCGACGCCTCTCTCCCAACGACGTGGCCCTCCTGGCCTCCATGGGCGCTGGCCAGATCACCGTTCGCAAACGTCCCACCGTCGGGATCCTCGCCACCGGAGATGAACTCGTCGCGCCCGGCACCCCACCCGGCCCTGACCAGATCATGGCGTCCAACAACTATGGCCTCCACGCCCTTCTCGCCGCCCACGGCGCGGCTCCTCGATTGCTGCCAATCGCCCGCGACACCGCCGCCTCACTCTCGCTCTGCTTCGACCTCGCCGCCGATGCCGATCTGATCCTGACCATCGGCGGAGCCTCGGTTGGCGATTACGACCTCGTCGGAGACATCGCCGCGGACCGGGGCCTCGACCGCGCCTTCTACAAGGTCGCGATGCGCCCTGGAAAGCCGCTGATGGCCGGCCGCCTCGGCCCCTCCGCCATGATCGGCCTGCCCGGAAACCCTGTCTCGGCCATGGTCTGCGGGACCATCTTTGTACGCCCCCTGATCGATGCCATGCTCGGCCTGCCCGCAGGACCAATCCCGCGCGAAGACATACCTCTGGCTCATCCCATCCCCGCCAACGGTCCCCGCGAGCACTACATGCGCGCCCGTCTCGATGGCGGTTCGGTCGAGGTCTTCGACCGCCAGGACAGCAGCCTCCTTCGCGTCCTGACCGAGGCCAACGCGCTCGTCGTCCGGCCACCGAACGCCCCCGCCTGCGACGCCGGAGAGACAGTCCCCACCATCCGCTTGTGAATAAGTTGACACAAAACAAGAACGTCCATAGAACGTTTGTTAACGATGGATCATGCCGCAGAGCGGCGGAGGGACGAAATGCTCACCAAGAAACAGCTCGACCTGCTGGAATTCATCCACCGCCGGGTGCAGCGCGACGGGGTGCCGCCGTCCTTCGACGAAATGAAGGATGCCCTTGATCTCAGATCGAAATCCGGGATCCACCGACTGATCACCGCGCTGGAGGAGCGCGGTTTCATCCGTCGCCTCGCCCACCGCGCCCGCGCGATTGAGATCGTGAAGCTGCCCGATGCGATGGTAAACGCACCGCAGCCCGCCCGCACAGGCTTCACCCCCCGTGTAATTGAAGGCAGCCGCCCGGAAAAGCCCGCCAATGCCCGTCAGATCGAAACCGGCGGCGCGATCGACCTGCCCATGATGGGCCGCATTGCCGCCGGTGTCCCGATCGAAGCGATCAGCGAGGTCTCCCACAACGTTTCCGTCCCCAGCGGTATGGTGTCAGGCAGCGGAGAGCACTACGCGCTTGAGGTAAAGGGCGACTCGATGATCGAGGCGGGGATCAACGATGGCGACATCGTCGTCATCCGCGAAACCTCGACCGCTGATAACGGCGACATCGTCGTAGCGCTGGTCGAGGATCACGAGGCGACGCTGAAACGCTTCCGCCGCAAGGGAAACGCCATCGCGCTCGAGGCCGCGAACCCGGCCTACGAGACGCGCGTTTTCCGCGAGGATCAGGTGAAGGTCCAGGGCCGCCTCGTCGGCCTCATTCGAAGCTATTGACCCATCCGAGGCGCTCCGGGCCACGCAGGCCCGGCGTGTTCCAGGGCCGCCAGCCCGCCTGCTCGCGGGCCGTCACGATCCGGACGGCCTGCCCGTCCTTGTAGATCGCAAGCGCCCCCGTCTCGCGCAGCCGCGCCGGACCGAAGGTCTCGCAGGGATCGGGCCGCTGCAGTTCGGTGTTGAAGACAAGGATCATCGCACCCGCGCAATCCTGCACGCCGGCTGCTGCGACTTTGCCGGACACCTGCATCAGCCGCCACCCACCCAGATCGGCGACCACCCGCTTTCCCTCGACGACGAACCCCGCACGGGCATGGGCCGCCTCTTGATCGGCCCCGTCACCGTCGTTCTCCAACCAGCTTCGCGCCGCGAACCCGTCGCCGCGGACCCGGCTCAGGGCCCGGCCCCTCTCCGTCACAACTCCGATAAGGCCCCCACTCTCTGATACCAGAAGATCCGGCCGCTCGGTCTCGGCCCACAGAAAGGCCGCGATCAGGGCGGGACCAAGGCCGACCCACCGCCCCCGCCCCTGCCAGAGCGCAATGGTCAGCAACCCCAAGGCCAGGATGGGCAGGACGACCGGCATCGGCGTCTTCACCTGCCCAACGGCCCCGTCCAGCCCCGAAACGGTCTCTGCGACGAAAAGGATCCAACGCAGCCCTATCTCCATCAGCCACAAGCCAACCCCCTCCAACCCGAACGGCGCAAGGCACGCCGCCAGCACCGCTGCGGGCATCACAAGCACGCCCATCAGGGGCACTGTCAGCAGGTTCGCAATCAGCCCGTAATGGGCGATCTGGTTGAAATGCAGCGCGGAAAACGGCGCTGTCGCCGCCCCGGCAACTGCCGATGACAGCACCACTGCCCCAACCGGGCGCAGCCAACGGGGGACATGTGACCGCTCAACATCGCGGATCGCGCGAAAGACAACGACAAGCGCGATCGTCGCGGCGAACGACATCTGAAACCCCGGACCCAGCAGCGCCTCGGGCCGCAACGCCAGCACGATCATCGCCGCGATGGCGACGGCCCTCAAAGTGACCGCCCGCCGTCCGACCAGTACCGCGGCGAACATCACCGCGACCATGATGAAGGCCCGTTCCGTCGCGACATTCCCACCCGAGAGGGCCAGATACCCCGCGCCTGTCACCAAGGCCGCGACCGCCGCGATCTCCTTTGTCGGCCACGACAGCGCCACCTGCGGCACCAGAGCCAGCCCATAGCGGACAAGACCGAAGATGAACGCCGTCAACAGCCCCATATGCAGCCCCGAGATAGCGAGCAGATGGGCCAGGTTCGACCTCCGCAAAGCTTCCAGCGTCGCCTGATCCATCCCCGACCGGTCCCCCGTCATGATCGCCGCCGCGACCCCGCCCGCTGGTCCCTCGATCCGGTCTTGCACACCGTCCGAGATCGCCCGCCGCAAACGGTAGATACCCAGCCCCGCCTGCCCCTCCACCGCCGGGGCGCTCTCAAGCACCGGCGTCCGGGTGTAGCCCACGGCCCCCAGCCGGTCGAACCACGCCATGCGCTGGAAGTCGAAGCCGCCCGGCTCCACGGGTCCCGAGGGCGGTGAAAGGTGCCCCGTCAGCATAACCCGCTGCCCCGGCTCCGGCGTAATAAATCCCTGCTCCCCATGCAGCGACACCCGCACTCGCGCGGGCGTCCGCTCCGGTGAGACGCGGGACAGCACGACCCCGTCGAGCGTCAGCCGCGTCTTGTCGCTCTGCGACCGGTCGATGATCACGATCCGCCCCTCGATGGGCCCGTAATACCGCCAGCCCAGTACCGGTTCCGCCACCTGATGCGCCCGCGCCCCGGCCCAGACGAACCCGCCCAGTAAAACCGCCACCGCCACCAGCGCAGGTGCCCACCGTTCTCCGCAAATCCAGGTCAGTCCAACAGCAAGAAGCGCCAACGCAGACGCGCCCACATAAGCGGCAAGCCCAGGCTCCACCCCCGCTCCGAAATAGCCCCCGATCCCGGTGCCGAACGCCACCGGGACCCACAGAAAAAGATGCCCTCGCTGCGCCTGCAGCGCATCGAGCGGCGCGGTCAGGCTCGGCACTTGTCCTCCGGCGACGCTCTCGTATATGGCCCCACCGGTAGCCCCGCCATGGTGAAGGAAAGGTTAAGACCCGCGATGCCAGAGACCGTCGTCACCCGCTTCGCCCCATCGCCGACCGGCATGCTCCACATCGGCAGCGCGCGCACGGCGCTCTTCAACTGGCTTTACGCACGCGGCCGCGGCGGCAAGTTCCTCCTGCGGATCGAGGATACGGACAAGGCCCGCTCCACCGACGAGGCCCGCCAGGCGATCCTTGACGGCCTCACCTGGCTCGGCCTCGACTGGGACGGCGCCCCCATCAGCCAGGCCGACCGCGCCGACCGCCATGCCGAGGTGGCCCACGATCTGCTGGCAAAGAGCGCCGCCTACAAATGCTTCTCAACCCCCGAAGAAATTGAAGCCTTCCGGGAAGAGGCCCGCGCCGCCGGCCGCTCCACCCTCTTCCGCTCCCCCTGGCGCGACGTTCCCGAAAGCGACCACCCCGCCGCTCCCTTCGTCGTCCGCATCAAGGCCCCCCGCGACGGCGCCACGACGCTGCATGACGAAGTGCAGGGCGACGTCACCTGGCAGAACGGGCAGCTCGACGACATGGTCCTCCTGCGCTCGGACGGCACCCCGGTCTACATGCTGGCCGTGGTCGTCGATGACCACGACATGGGCGTCACCCACATCATCCGCGGCGACGACCACCTCGCCAACGCCTTCCGCCAGAACCTGATCTACGAGGCGATGGGGTGGACCAAACCCGTCCTCGCCCACATCCCGCTGATCTTCGGCCCCGACGGCAAGAAGCTCTCCAAGCGCCACGGTGCGACCGGGGCCGCCGAATACCGCGCCATGGGCTACCCGGCAGCCGGAATGCGCAACTACCTCGCCCGCCTCGGCTGGAGTCACGGCGACGACGAGGTCTTCACCGATGCACAGGCCCGCGAGTGGTTCGATCTCAGCGGTATCGGCAAATCCCCCGCCCGGTTTGACTTCAAGAAGCTGGAAAACATCTGCGGCCAGCACATCGCGATGTCCGGCGATGCTGCACTGCTGCATGAAATCGAAGGCTTCCTCGACGCGACCGGCCAACTCCCCCTGACCGAGATTCAGCGCGACGGCCTCCTCAACGCCATGCCACATCTTAAGGAACGCGCGAAGACCCTCCCTGAACTCCTTGAAAAAGGGCGCTTTATCCTCGCCAGCCGTCCTCTCGATATCGAAGAAAAGGCCGCCAAATCGCTCGATCTTGACGCGAAGGCGATCCTCGCGGATTTGACGCCGCATCTGCGAGATGCTAGCTGGAACCGCGACACGCTGGAGGCGGTCACGGGCCAAGTCGCTGCCGCACATGGTCTGAAATTCGGCAAGCTCGCGGCACCACTCAGAGCCGCACTTGCCGGGCGGACCGCAACCCCCAGTGTTTTCGACATGATGCTTGTGCTCGGCCGCGACGAAACCATCGCGCGGATCGAGGACGCTGCCGCCTGACGGGGACCCGGCCCCGCCCGAGCGTAAGTGGCGAACACCGGAGTGACTGCGCCTCCGGGCGTGCCGTGGACGAGGGGACACATGACAGATAAGACCGCGACGCTGACCATCGACGGGCAGACCCATGAGCTGCCCATGCATTCACCCACCGCCGGGCCGGACGTCATCGACATCCGCAAACTCTACGCCCAGGCCGGCGTCTTCACCTATGATCCGGGCTATACCTCCACCGCTTCCTGCGACTCGACCATCACCTTCATTGACGGGGACAAGGGCGAGCTTCTGCACCGCGGCTATCCGATCGACCAGCTCGCCGGGAAATCCCACTACCTCGAAGTCTGCTATCTCCTCCTCTACGGCGAATTGCCAACTGCCGAGGTGCTCGAGGATTTCGAGAATCGTGTGACCATGCACACGATGCTGCACGAGCAGATGCGCAACTTCTTCTCAGGCTTCCGCCGTGACGCCCATCCGATGGCGATCATGGTGGGTGTCGTCGGTGCGATGTCGGCCTTCTACCACGATTCCACCGATATCCATGACCCCTGGCAGCGCGAGGTCGCCTCGATCCGCCTGATCGCCAAGATGCCGACGATCGCCGCCTGGGCCTACAAGTATTCCATCGGTCAGCCCTTCGTTTATCCACGCAACGATTGCGACTATGCGACGAACTTCCTGCGCATGTGCTTCTCGGTCCCGGCCGAAGACTACCATCCCGACCCGATCCTCTCCCGCGCGATGGACCGGATCTTCACCCTCCACGCCGATCACGAACAGAACGCCTCGACCTCGACGGTCCGCCTTGCCTCGTCCTCGGGCGCCAATCCGTTTGCCTGCATCGCCGCCGGGATCGCCTGTCTCTGGGGGCCGGCCCATGGCGGCGCCAACCAGGCGTGCCTCGAGATGCTGCGCGAAATCGGGACGCCCAACCGCATCCCTGAATATATCGAACGGGCCAAGGATAAGGACGATCCGTTCCGCCTGATGGGCTTCGGCCACCGCGTCTACAAGAACTTCGACCCCCGCGCGAAGGTCATGAAGGAAAGCGCAGACGAAGTTCTCAGCCTCCTCGGTGTCGACAACAATCCGACGCTCCAGGTCGCCAAGGAGCTCGAGCGGATTGCGCTCGAAGACGAATACTTCGCCGAAAAGAAGCTCTACCCGAACGTGGACTTCTATTCCGGCATCATCCTCGACGCGATGGGCTTCCCCACCTCGATGTTCACACCGATCTTCGCGCTGTCGCGCACCGTCGGCTGGATCTCCCAATGGAAAGAGATGATCGCCGACCCGCAGAACAAGATCGGTCGCCCGCGCCAGCTGTATTTGGGCGAAACCGCGCGCGACTACGTCGACATCGAAAACCGCTGATACCGGCGCAAATTCGCATCATCGGGCGCGTCTCCTGCCGGAGGCGCGCCCGTTTCGCGACGTAACGCTTTGGTGACGAATCCATGACGTTTACGCTTCAGTTTTATGAAGCGTATGTTGTTTTTCGTGTGCCTGTTGCCCCAACCCGCCACCTCCGACTGCGCCCTCGCGCAGCAACTGGAAGAGCGGATCGCGTCCTACTTCGCCTATCCCCCCTCCGGTACCTGCCCTGACATCACAATCACCGACCTGTCTCGGGCGTCGCAGGGCCAGCGATTCGAAGCGGGCGCCTACTTCCCGCAAACCGATCGCATCGTCCTCGACGAACGTCTCGACCTGACGACTGCACTCGGGCAAAGCTACCTGCTGCACGAACTTGTCCACGCCGCCCAGAACCGGGCGGGACGGGCGGCCCTCGTCGCCTGCCGGGCCGAGATGGAGGGCGAAGCCTACCGTGCTCAGGCCCGCTTCCTGCGCGAAAGCGGCGATAACCGGGCCGCAAATGCGATCACCCGCATCGGCCGCAAGGTCGGAACCTGCTCGCAGGCGCGCTCCTTCGACTATTAAGCGTTTCTTAAGCCCATCATCGTACGACGACTGTCCCGGCGCCTCGCCCGCAAGTTGGGAGAGCCGTCGCCGGACGTGACCGCAGAAGGGGTTTGGCCATGCTGAAGGATGCACGAGGATCCGATAGGACCGACACAAGCGACGACTTCTTTGCCGATTTCGCCCGCGAAGCACTCGGACTGATTCCGCCTTCAGCCAGCTTTGATGGCGGGGCGGCGCCGCCGGATGCAGTGGATCTGCCGGAGGACGGATTCAACGTCCTCCTCGCCACAGGCGCCCTGCCCTTCGAAAACCACGCACCCCTCGTCGATGGACATGTCGCTTACGACCCATCGCTCGACAGCGATCCGCACAATCTGGCCGCCACCGATGGCGCCGAAATCGATCTGGCCTTCTGAAATTCAGCGCCCTTCGTACCGCGCCGGGCGTTTCTCAAGGAACGACATCACGCCTTCCTTGAAGTCCCGCGTTTTGCCGCACTTGCCCTGCAGCTTGGCCTCCAGCGCCAGCTGCCCGTCCAGATCGTTCTCGAACGATCCCCGGATCGCTGTCTTCACATGCCGGTAGGCCTCTGTCGGCCCCGCCGCCAGATGGGCCGCCCGCGACTTCCAGTGACCCTCGAACGCATCGTCGGCAACCGCTTCCCAGATCATCCCCCAGTCCGAGGCCTGCTGCGCCGTCACACGCTCTGCGAACAGCGCTGCACCCATGGCTTTGGCGAACCCGATCTGCCGCGGCAACCAATAGGTCCCGCCCGCATCCGGGATCAGCCCGATCCGCGTGAAGGCCTGGATGAACACCGCCCGCTCGGCCGCGATCACCACATCAGCCGCCAAGGCAAGATTGGCCCCCGCCCCCGCTGCCGCGCCGTTCACCGCGGAAATCGTCGGAATTGAGGACTCGAAGATCGCCTTCAGCATCGGCACGTATTCGTCCCGTAGCGTCCGCTCCATATCCAGATTCGCCGCCGTTCCGGCATCCCCCAGATCCTGGCCGGAACAGAACGCATCGCCCGCGCCCGTCATCACGATGACCCGCGCCTTGTCCTGCACATCCTGCACCGCATGGGTGATCTCGGCCCGCATCTGCGCATTCAGCGCATTCATCACGTCAGGCCGATCAAGCGTGACCACCGCCACGTCGTCCCGCACATCCAGCGCAATTGCCTGATAGTCCATCGCCGCCTCCGGTCCTAAGTCGGCGCCACGATAGTCACCCGGCGCCAAAGGACCAGCCGAAACGGCGCGTCACTCTTTCAGAAGCTCGCGCAGCCGCGCCTCTTCCTCGGCGCTCAGCGTGTCGTCCTCCGGCGCGCGCCGCCGCACGGCGCGCCATCCCACGAACAGCGCGAGAAGCAGCATCACCGGCCCCGCGATCCAAAGGATCAGGGCGGTGCCGCTCACCCCCGGACGCAGCAGGACGAACTCGCCATACCGGGCCACGATGAAATTCACGGCCTCCTCATCGCTGTCCCCGGCCACCAGGCGCTCGCGCACCAGCACCCGCAAGTCCGAGGCGAGCTCCGCATTGCTCTCATCGATGCTCTCATTCTGGCAGACCGGGCAGCGCAGCCCCTTGGAGATCTCGCGCGCCCGCTCCTCGAGCACCGGATCGTCCAGCATCTCTCCCGGCTCCACGGCCAGCGCAGGCACGGCCCAGAGCATCAGGAGGACGGCAAGCCACCTCATTCCGCCGGCACCGCGCCCGTGGCCCGCATCTTCGCGGCCCCCGCAGCCACCCGGTGTCGCCGGTCGGTCAGCGACAGAAGCCCGCCCAACGACATGATGATGCATCCGGCCCAGATCCAGTTGGCGAAAGGCTTGATATAGGTCCGCACGGCCCAGCCCCCGCCATCCTGCGGGTCGCCGATCACGACGTAGAGGTCCCGCAAAACCCCGTTGGCGATCGCGGCCTCCGTCGTCGGCATCCCGGCCACCGGATAAATCCGCTTCTCCGGCGTCAACAGCGCAACCGTCTGGTCGCCCCGCTCCATGCGAATGTCCGCCTCGGTCGCGATGAAGTTCGGCCCCCGGACGTTCTCACGCACCTCCATCAGCGTCACCGTATAGGCGCCGACCTCATAAGGAACGCCCACCTCGGCCACGCTGATATTCTCGACCTCCCACGCCATCAGCGCCGACACGCCCAGGATCGTAACCCCGAACCCCGCATGGGCCACCGCCTTGCCCCAATCGGCCCGCGGCAAGCGGCCAAGGCGGCTCCATCCGCTGCGACCCGTCCGCTTCCACAGGTCATAGCCCGCGCCGCCGACGACCCAGAGGGCCAGCGCCACGCCGACCGGGCCCAGCGCCGTCTTCTCGGTCTGCAGCGCCCAAATCAGCCCGCCCGCGGCGATCGACGCGATGGCGATCGTCGTCAGCGCCCGCTTGTCCTTGCCCAGCCGCCCGCGCTTCCACGCAAGGATAGACCCCAGGGGCAGCAGCAATGCCAGCGCCACCATGAAGGGCGTAAAGGCGACCTCAAAAAACGGCGGGCCCACCGACAGCGGGCGGTCGAAGACCAGTTCGGAGACGAGCGGCCACATCGTCCCCACGAAGACGACGAATGTGCTGACCGCCAGCAGGATGTTATTCATCACCAGCGCGCTCTCGCGGCTGACCGCGCCGAAGACGCCCTTGGCCTCCATCCGGTCAGCCCGCATGGCAAACAGCGTCAGCGCCCCGCCCATGAAAACCGTGAGGATGATCAGAATGAACGTCCCCGTGAACGGATCGTTGGCAAAGGCATGGACCGAGGTCAGAAGACCCGATCGCACGATGAACGTCCCGATCAGCGAGAACCCGAAGGCCAGGATCGCCAGCAGAATCGTCCAGGATTTCAACGCCTCCCGCTTCTCCACCACGATGGCGGAGTGCAGCAGCGCTGCCGCGATCAGCCACGGCATGAACGAGGCATTCTCGACCGGATCCCAGAACCAGAACCCGCCCCAGCCCAACTCGTAATAGGCCCACCATGATCCCAGCGCGATCCCGACAGTCAGGAACAGCCAGGCCGCCAGCGTCCAGGGCCGCACCCAGCGCCCCCAGGCCGCGTCAACGCGCCCTTCGATCAAGGCCGCGACCGCGAAGGAGAACGTCATCGAAAGCCCGACATAGCCGAGATAGAGGAACGGCGGATGGAACGCCAAACCCGGATCCTGCAGGAGGGGATTCAGATCCTGCCCGTTCAGCGGCGGGAATTCCTCCCGCCAGAACGGGTTCGAGGTGAAGATGATGAAGGCCATGAAGGCAGCCGTCAGCGCCGATTGAACCGCCAGCACCCGCGCCCGCAGCCGCTCCGGCAAGCCGCCACCGAACCAGGCCGCACAAGCGCCGAACAGCGTCAGGATCAGGATCCAGAGAAGCATCGACCCCTCATGGTTCCCCCAGACTCCGGTCACCTTGTAAAGCATCGGCTTGTCGGTATGCGAATTCAGCCAGACCAGCCGCAGCGAGAAATCCGAGACGACAAAGGCATAGGTCAGCGCCGCGAACGACAGCGCGACAAGCCCGAATTGCAGCGTCGCCGCAGGCTCTGCCATCGCCATCCAGCCGCGCCAGCCCTTATGGGCGCCGATCAGCGGCACGACCGACTGCACCAGCGCAATCGCGAAAGCGAGGATCAGGGCGAAATGACCAAATTCGGCGACCATGGAAGTCTTATAACCACGGTCGCCCGGGCCGCCAATGACATGTGGCGTCAGGTCACGGGCGAGCCGCCTGCCAATCGCGCAGGGCCGGGTTCTCCGCCGCCGCGACGGACGAGAGCGTCAGCCCCGCCGCCTTCTCCGTCGCCGCGCGCCCCACGACCTTGGGCCGCATCGCCTCCAGCGCCTCCGCATTCGCCACGACCTGCGGCACCTGCGCCATCGTCGCCGCAACGGAACGCTGAAACTCCTGGCTTTTGATCTGATGGCGCGCCCCGAAATAGAAGCTCACAATCGCCCCCATCAGCCACCAGAGCGGGTCGGGCACCAAGGCGATCCCCTGCATCCGCGACGCGAACCAGACCGGATCGACCATCGCCGCGACGAAAAGCCCCAGTGTTCCGAAGGCCAGCAACGGCCGTGGCAGCCGGTTTAGCCCGTCCATCGCGACATCGAACCATCCGCGCTGTGCCCCGAACTCCGCCGCGTACTGTTCCAGCGCCTGCCCCTTCAGCGCCGCCTGCCGCACGCCCGCGGCTTCCGCATTCTCGCGGAACACCTCCGCCGTCTCCTTCACGACGTTCCGACCGCCGCCGAAGATCAGCGTCATCACCCGCCCGATCAGCCCCATGCCGACACCCGTGCCCGATGCTCGGCCTCGGTCAGGTGGTACCGGGGCGAGATGAACTCCTCTGCCCGCTTGATCCAGCCGCCCTTCCCGCCATCCCGGCGGCGCGCGTATTTCCGGCTCGCCGGCCGGCCATCCGCCAGCCGGTAATAATAGTTCCGCCGCGCGATCCCGTAGGCATCGACCAGATGATCTGGCGCGGCCGCGATCGCCTGCCGTGCGGCAGACAGCGTCTGCGGCCCGATCACGCCATCGACCGCAACTTCGATCCGCATGTCCTTGAAAAGCCGCTGCAAGATCTTCACCGCGTTAGCCCCGGCATTGACGTACATGTCAAACACGCTCGCCTGAAGAGCCTCTGGCAACTCCTTGATCCGCGGGCGGACGTAGTAATGTTCCACGAAGATATCCACAGCCTTTTTCCGGCTCAGACGCCGCACATCGGCCACGTCGACATCGCCATCCCGGTCGAGGTCGAGCCCCAGCCGCCGCATCGTGTGGATCGTCACACCGTATTTCGTCGCGCCGCCCGGATCGGCGGGATCGTTCACGAACCCGCCCTCCCGCGCGACGATCTCTTCCGCGATCTGTCTGACTGACTGCATGGGGACCTCCGCTCCGTCTGGCGGAAATCCCTGACGGGCAGTGCCTAAACTCCCCTTACCCCACCGCACGGCCCATGCTGCCGTCGGCGCCAAATCCTACCGAAATCCGCCCCTACCGATCGGACAGTCAACCTTAACGTGCGGTAACCCTAATAGCCCGCTGAGCTCTCCTCCGGCTCCTGATACACCCCCTGCTCTTTCAGGGCGTCGACGACCTCTTTCGGCATGTAGGTTTCGTCATGTCTGGCAAGGATTTCAATGGCTTCGAAGGTTCCATCCACATAGCGCCCCTGCCCGACCATGCCTTGCCCCTCTTCGAAGAGGTCCGGCAGAATCCCGTCGAACCGTACCGGCACCGACGCGCCGCCATCGGTCACCCGAAAGCTCACCGCGGTGCCTTGCCCGCGCAACACCGACCCTTCCTCGACCAGCCCGCCGATGCGGAAAACTTCCGTCGGCCCGGGCGGTTCGGCCACCACCTCGCTCGGCGAGCGGAAGAAGTTGATCCCGTCCCGCATCGCGTATCCGATCAGCGCCGTCGACAGGGCCAAGGCCACCACCGCCAGCACGATGATCTGGATCCGCCGCTGTTTCTTCAGTCCTCTCATGGAAATACCGGGGCAAGTCTCAGCCCCGTCCCCTCTTCGCAACCCAGCATGACATTCGCATTCTGTAAGGCTTGACCTGACGATCCTTTTGTCAAGTTATCCAGAGCCACCACAACCGTAGCCCGTCCCGGTATGCGGTCGTCTACAACCCCGAGATGGCAATAGTTCGATCCCCGCACATGACGCGTCGACGGAAGCTCTCCGAACGGCAGCACAACGACGAACTCTTCCCCTGCATAGGCCGCACTCAGCGCCCCATGCACGGCCGCCGCATCGCCGCTCACATAAATCGTGCCGAGGATCCCCCGGTTCGCCGGGATCAGATGCGGCGTGAACTGCACCCGCACCTCGCGCCCGGCAATCCGCGAGAACTCCTGATCGAACTCTCCCAGATGCCGGTGCGTCCCGCCCGCCGAATAGGCATGCGCCCCTTCCGACAACTCCGCATGAAGCAGGCCTTCCTTCAACGACCGCCCCGCGCCGGAAACACCCGTCTTCAGGTCGATGATTATGTCGTCCAGCCCGATCACCGCCTCCCGGATCAGCGGCACGAGGGCATACTGCCCCGTTGCCGCATTGCACCCTGTCCCGGCGACCAGCCGGGCCCCTTTGATCTCGTCGCGATAGAACTCCGTCAGCCCGTAAACCGCCTCCTTCTGCAGCTCCGGCGCCGAGTGCGGCTTGCCGTACCACCGCTCATACGCCTCCGGATCGCGAAGCCGGAAGTCCGCCGACAGGTCCACGACCCGCACATCGTCCGGCAACTCCGCGATCACCGCTTGAGACGTCGCATGCGGCAAAGCACAGAACACCAGATCCACGCCCTCAAACGACAGATCCTCGATCTTGACCAGATCCGGCAGATCCAGATGCCGCAAATGCGGAAACACCTGCCCCATCGCCATCCCCGCCTTGCGGTCGGCCGACAGCCCCGCGATCTCGATCTCGGGATGGGTCGCGATCAGCCGGACCAGTTCGGCCCCGGTATAGCCCGACGCGCCCAGAACGGCGGCTCTATAAGTCATCTCGGTCTCCTCTCGCCGCTGCCCGCAGGCACACGGCCCGGCCCTAGGGGCCGCAATCGAATATCAAAGTAAGATCACGCAGCTTCGAATTCGATCCGTCGTCGGAGGAATTGTGTCGCACGGTCGGACACGCGCTTGGGATCGCCCGTCGTCAGAAAGACCGACCCGCCATCGCGCGACATCTCCGGATGCCGCTCCAGATAATCGGCAAGCGACGCGGCCACCAGATCCGCCTGGCTGAACACCGTCACATCCGGCCCCAGTGCATCCTGAAACACCTCCGCCATCAGCGGATAATGGGTGCAGCCCAGCACCGCCGCATCCGGCTCCGGCATCTTCCGCTTCAGCGCATCGACATGGGACCGCACCAGTGCCTCGGCGAGGATCAGATCCCCCTCCTCGATCGCGTCGACGACCCCGCCGCAGGCCTGCGCCTCCACATCGACCCCGATCGCCCGGAAGGCCAGTTCCCGCTGGAACGCGCGCGACGACACCGTCGCCGGCGTCGCGAACAGCGCCACATGCTTCACCGCCACTTCGCGCGGGGGAGAGTTGTCGCCCCATTGCCGCTCCGTCAGCGCCTCGATCAGCGGCACGAAAACGCCAAGCACCCGCTTGCCCTCGGGCACGCCCGCCTCCTGCATCCGGCGAAGCGCCGCGGCAGAGGCCGTGTTGCACGCCAGCACGACCAGATCCGCCCCCCGGCCCCACAGATCCTCCACCGCGTGCTTGGTCAGCGCATGCACGTCGTCCGCCGTCCGCACCCCGTAAGGCGCGTTCTCGCTATCCGCATAGTAAACGAAATCCACGTCCGGCAGCCGCTTCTGCGCCGCCGAAAGAACCGTCAATCCACCCAGACCGCTATCGAAGACGCCGACCGCCATTCTTATGCTTCTCCTCGAACTCAAACCCGAGCCTGTCGGCCCGGACCGGCTTTGGAGAAAGCGCATATGTCGTCTGGCGCAGGAAATCCATCAACTCTTTCGGGTCGCTTTTCCGCGCCGCAATCTCGGCCTGCGGAATCGGCGTACCGACCACCACTCGCACCGGCGTATTCACCCGCGCCCGGAACTCCCGGATCAGAAGGCTCATCCGCAGCGTGTAATGCAGATGGCTCGCCAGCTGGAACAGCCGCGAATTGGCCCCCTCGAAAAAGATCGGGATAACCGTCGCATCGGTCCGCGACACCATCTTCGCCGTGAACGACCGCCATTTGGGGTCAAGCGCCTTGCCAAACGGCTTCGGCGCGGTGGAAACGGTGCCGCCCGGGAACACCCCGATCGCGCCGCCGTCCTTCAGATAACGCAGCGATTCCGCCCGCGTCTCCATATTCAGCCGCACCGCCTCCTTCGTCTCATCGAAAGAGATCGGCAGGATCACCCGCTCCAGATCCGGGCTCTTGCGGAACACCTGATGGGCCAGCACCCGGAAATCCCCGCGCGTCACGCTCAGGATATGCCCCATCATCAGCCCGTCGAGGATGCCGTAGGGGTGATTGGCCACCACGATCAGCGGCCCCTCGGCCGGGATGTTCTCCAGCGCGCCTCCGATGACGTCCAGCGTCATTCCGTAACGCGCCGTCATCACCTGCCAGAAGTCGAGGCCCCGAGCCACGTCGTCTTCATACCCCTGCGCCTTCTTGATCAGCCGCAGGCGCCCGGTGGCATTCTCCATCAGGCGGATCATCGTCCGCCCGCCCCGCGTCTCGGCCGAGTGCGAATAGCTGATGTCACGCGCCACCTTCCCGTTGGCGCGGACCAAAGCCATCTCGGATTTCCTGCCCAAACCCATGGCGCGCAAGTTAGGCCCCTGACGGGCCCCGATCAAGAAACCTACTCGGCCGCCTCACGCAGAGGTGCATCACCCGCCCGGATCGTCGCCAGAAGCTCTTCCCGCCGCTTCGCCGCCTTTGCTTCGTTCGCCGCCTTCACCGGCCCGAAGCCCCGGATCTCAAGCGGCAGCGCTGCCAGCGCGACCGCCGCCTCGCGACCGGTTTCGGGCGCCGAGGCGATCACATCCAGATCCCCCTCATATTGCTTGATCAGCGCCCGCTCCATCTTCCGCTCTTCGGTGTAGCCGAACGGGTTGAACGGCGTGCCGCGCAGCACCTTCATCCGCGCCAGCAGCGGATAGGCCCGCTCGATCCACGCCCCAAACCCACGCTTCTTGGGCCGCCCCTGAGCATCTTTCCCCGGCAGCATCGGCGGGGCGAGGTGATAGGTCAGTTTCAGATCCCCCTCGAACTCGGCCTCCGCCTTCTGGCGCGTCGTCATCAACAACCGCGCCACCTCGAACTCGTCCTTATAGGCGAGCAGCTTGTGATAGCCCTGCGCCACGGCCTCCTTCAGCGCCGGATCCGCGAACCGCTCGACCGCTTTCCGATACCGCTTGGCCAGCCGCGCCCCCTGATATTCCGTCAGATGCCGCTCCCGGAACGCGATCTTCTCCTCTAGGCTCTTCGGCAGCTCGACCACCGTCGGCTCGATCACCCGCGCGACCTCCTCGGGGTTCAGGAACGCCCACCGGCCCAGGTCGAAGGCCCGCAGATTCCGCTCCACGGCGGCCCCGTTCAGCTCGATCGCCGTCCGAACGGCGTCCAAGGCAATCGGCACCCCACCGGCCTGCCAGGCCGCCCCAAAGATCATCATGTTCGAAAAAATCGAATCCCCCATCAGCGCCTTCGCCAGCGCCGAGGCATCGAACATCGACAACCGCTCCTGCAGCCGACGCTCCAGGCTCAGCGACAGCCGCTCCGTCGGCAGCCGGAACTCCGGGTTCCGCGTGAAATCGCCGGTGATGATCTCATGGCTGTTCACCACCGCCCGCGTCCGCCCCGCCGAGGTCAGCCCCAACGTCTTCGCCCCCGCGCTCACCACCAGATCGCCCCCGATCAGCGTATCGCACTCCCCCGTCGCCACCCGGATCGCGCTGATATCCTCGGGCCGCTCGGCAATCCGACAATGGATATGCACCGCCCCACCTTTCTGGGCGAGGCCCGCCATCTCCATCATCCCGGCGCCCTTCCCGTCCAGATGCGCCGCCATCGCCATCACAGCCCCGATCGTCACGACCCCCGTGCCGCCGACACCCGTAATCACCACGTTATGCGTCCCGTCGATCGCTGGCAGCGCCGCCTCCGGCAACTCCCCGATCTCCACCTCCGCCGTCGCCTGCTTGCGGATCTTGCCGCCCGAGACGCTGACGAAGGACGGGCAGAACCCTTTCACGCAGGAATAATCCTTGTTGCACGAAGACTGATCGACCGCCCGCTTGCGCCCAAGCTCGGTTTCGACCGGCACGAGGCTCACGCAGTTCGACTGCACCCCGCAATCGCCGCACCCCTCGCAGACATCGGTGTTGATGAAGATCCGCCGGTCGGGATCCGGGAACTCACCCCGCTTCCGCCGCCGCCGCTTCTCGGCCGCGCAGGTCTGGATATAGACGATCGCCGATACGCCGGGCACCTCGCGGATCCGCTCCATCACTTTCGGCAGATCGTCCCGCTCGTGAATATCCAGCCCCTTCGGAAAGACCGAGAAATCGACCTCCTCCTTCGGATCGTGAACCAGCGCGATCTCCTTGACCCCGATCGCCTGCAGCTCCCGGCAAATCTGATCGGCACTCAGATCGCCTTCGTTCTTCTGCCCGCCGGTCATCGCGACCGCATCGTTGTAGAGGATTTTGTAGGTGATGTTCGTCCCCGCCGCGATCGCCGCGCGGATCGCCATCAGGCCAGAATGGTTATAGGTCCCATCGCCCAGGTTCTGAAATACGTGGTTGGTGTTCGAAAACGGCGCTTCGCCGATCCAGTTCGCGCCCTCGCCCCCCATATGCGTGTAGCCCAGCGTCTCGCGGTCCATCCACATCGCCATGATGTGACACCCGATCCCCGCGTAGGCCCGGCTTCCCTCCGGCAGCTTGGTCGAGGTATTGTGCGGGCAGCCCGAACAGAAATAGGGCGTCCGCACCGCCAGCTCTTCCGAATTGTCCGCCCGCTTCGCCTCCGCAATCTTCGCCAGCCCCGCCTCGATCCGGTCGGTCCGGCGGCCTTCCTCGATCAGCACGCCGCCCAGCTTCTCGGCGATCATCACCGGATCCAGAGCGTACCGCGTCGGAAACAGCTCCAGCCGCCGCCCGTTCTCGTAATTGTCGCCCTTGTGCCAGCCATAGACGCGCCGCCCGCGCCGGTCGTCAAAGATCGCCTCCTTGACCTGTACCTCGATCAGCTTGCGCTTCTCTTCGACCACGACGATCAGGCTCAGCCCCTCGGCCCACTCATGAAATCCGTCCATATCCAGCGGGAAGGTCTGGCCGACCTTATAGGTCGTGATGCCCAGCCGCTCCGCCTCCGCCTCGTCGATCCCGAGAAGCGCCAGCGCATGGACCAGGTCCAGCCAGTTCTTGCCGGCGGCCACCAGGCCGATCTTCGCCCCCGGCTTGCCCCACATCCGCTTGTCCATGCCGTTGGCGCGCGAAAACGCTTCCGCCGCATGGCGCTTGAAATCGATCATCCGCGCTTCCTGCGGCACCCAGTGATCGACCAGCCGAATGTTCAGCCCGCCGTCGGGCATCTCGAACTCCGGCAGAACGAACGACATCCGGTCGGGCCGTCCGTCCACGACCGACGTCACCTCGACCGTGTCCTTCATTGTCTTCAGCCCCACCCAGACGCCCGCGAACCGGCTCAGCGCCCAGCCATAAAGCCCGTAATCCAGGATCTCCTGCACCCCCGCAGGCGAAACGACCGGCATATAGGCATCGACCAACGCCCAGTCCGACTGGTGACAGGTCGTCGACGACTCGCCCGTATGGTCGTCCCCCATCGCCATCAGCACGCCGCCATGCCTGGACGTCCCCGCCATGTTGGCGTGCCGCATCACATCGCCCGACCGGTCGACCCCGGGGCCCTTCCCGTACCAAAGCCCGAAGACCCCGTCATACTTGCCCTCGCCACGCAGCTCCGCCTGCTGGGTGCCCCACATGGCCGTCGCGGCCAGATCCTCGTTCAGCCCCGGCTGGAAGGTGACATTCGTGGCGGAAAGGTGCTTGTGCGCCCGCTGCATCTGCAGATCGACCGCCCCCAGCGGCGATCCGCGATACCCGGTGACATATCCGGCCGTGTTCAGCCCCGCCGCCTTGTCCCGCGCTGCCTGCATCAGCATCAGCCGGACAAGCGCCTGCGTCCCGTTCAACAGAACCGGCGATTTCTCCAGATCGAACCGGTCACTCAACGAAACGTCATGACGCGCCATGGCAACACCTCCCGATTTTCGCTCCAATATAGGTCACAAATCCTGACCTACCAAATCATTTATGCGCGACATGCTGCCGTGACCACCCCTACACGAGGGCCCGCGGACACCCTATGCTGCGCGCCAGCCGCGAAAGGATGCGCCCCATGGATTGGGACAAGCTCAGAATCTTCCACGCCGTCGCCGATGCCGGCAGCCTCACCCATGCGGGGGATACCCTGCACCTGTCGCAATCCGCCGTCTCCCGCCAGATCCGCGCGCTGGAGGAGACGTTGAACACCACGCTCTTCCACCGCCATGCCCGCGGCCTGATTCTCACCGAACAGGGCGAGCTGCTGTTCGATGCCACCAAATCGATGAACAAACGGCTCGAGGCCGCCTCCGCCCGCATCCGCGACAGCGAGGAGGAGGTGTTCGGCGAGCTCAAGGTCACCACGACGACCGGCTTCGGCACCATCTGGCTCGCCCCGCGCCTGTCCAAGCTCTACGCACAGTATCCCGACCTCAAGATCGACCTGATGCTCGAGGAACGCGTGCTCGACCTGCCCATGCGCGAGGCCGACGTGGCCATCCGCATGAAGGAACCGTCCCAGGCCGACCTCATCCGCAAGCGCCTGATGACCGTCCGGATGCAGCTTTATGCGGCGCCCGACTACCTCGCCTCGGCGCCCCCGCTCGAGACGATCGAGCAGCTCGTGAACCATCGCCTGATCTGCCAGAACCCGAATTCCTTCCAGGTCGCGGCAGGCAAGGCGCTTGTCGAGCATCTGCTCACCTACGAGGTGCCCAGCCTCCTGACCGTCAACAACTATTTCGGCGTCCTTCAGGCGGTCCTGAACAAGCTTGGCGTCGGCATCCTGCCCGATTACGTGGTCGAGGATTTCCCCGACCTCGTCCGCGTCCTGCCCGACATCACCTCCGGAGACGTCCCCGTCTTCCTGGCCTATCCCGAAGAGCTCAGGCAGTCGAAACGCATCGCCGCGTTCCGCGATTTCGTACAGGAGGAAATTCAGGAAACCCGGCGCAACACGCGCCTCATCGCCTGATTCTCCCGCGACAGGCCCAAAAGTGAGCCATGCGCGCAACGCATGGCCGCATTGTTTCCAAACCGAACAGTTCGGTCTTGATCCGCGTTAACCACAAGCATAGGTCGGTAAGCGAAGGCGCGGTCTAGTGCCGTGACTTCATACCTCCCTGTTGGACTTCGCCGGGCCTCGTGCCCGGCTTTTTTTGTCCGAAGCTCTGGAACGCGATCACCAAAGGCGCCACCCCGCCCGGAATCAAGCGGCACCGCCGCGCCGGGCGAGCGCCTGACCGGCCCGGCGGTCTGGCGCTTTGGGATCGAAGCACTGCCCGTACAATCCGAGGGACGAGCTTGGCTGCCATAAAGTGCGTTGTACGATCGTCGGCGGCGCCAGCCCCCGGTCAGGCGCTCGCCCGGCACTCGACCAAAACGACCACCTAACCGCCAGTCATGCCGTGCCGACACGCCTCGCTCAATACTCCGCCCGCGTCTCCATGATCAGATCGGCCGCGCAGGCACTGATCTCCGCGATCTCTTCGCGGCTGGCCCGGAAGGCATTCGTCTCGTCCTTCGCCATCGCGGCCCGCCGCAGCGCCATCAGCCGCGCCCGGGGGCTGTCCAGAAAGCGCTCCTGCGGAATGACCGTCTCGAGCGGCGAATCGAGGCGGATTACCTCGTAATACCCGCCCGTCAACGCGAACATCGTGAACCCGCAGGCCGCGGCCTCTCCCGGGCAGGCCTCCCGGCACAGATCCGCGATCGGCTGCGCCGCCTGATCGGTCAGCACCCAATCCTCGATCGTCTCCCGCAAGGCACCATCGGCCGTCGGATCGCCAAACCCGTAACCCAGCGCAACGATCCCGGAAAACGCCCGCACGTCCGGATCACGCGAATCCAGCCGCTCTCCCGCGATCTTGCGCAATGCGGCCAGCCCCGCCCCCTGCGGCTCCGGCCGCGCATCGAGATAGTCGAAATACGGCGCCAGCTCGTCCTGAACCACTTTGCTGCTCTTCAGTCGCGCCTTCATCTCGGGGCTTCCGTAGATCGCAACCATCCGCGTCGCATGCGCCGCCGCCTCCGGTTCGCCCAGCGAGACCAGCCGCTCGATCACCTCCGGTTGAGGTTCCGGCCGCCCCGCCCTCATCAGTGCCCGCGCCAGCGGATCGCCATCATCGGCCAGTGGCACCAGCCAGCTCTGCCCGAACCGGTGCCCGTTCGACGTGTCCCGGAACAGCGCCCGCGACTCTTCCCGCGACAGGCCCAGCCGGTAGGGCGACGGCCCGCGATCGGTCGTCTCGATCCGCGCCAGAAGAATCCGCGCCATCGGATGCCCGTCCTGCGCAAACTCCGCCAGCTGCGGCAGGCTGTCTGCGTCGTTGCCTTCCAGCCAAAGGGCCACCGCCTCGTCAAAGGACGACCGCGCCGCGACCGGCAGCGCCATCGCAAGCAAAAAGACCAAAGAAATCGTCCGCCGGATCCGACGCCGCCGAACCACCCGGGCAGCACGGCGCAACAGGCCGACGATTCCCTCGCCGTCCGTCCGCACCATCGTTTCCACCCAACCCCGGGTTACCTGACACACACCATGCACACGCATGATCGCAGCCATCGGTCTCTCCAGCTTCCTGGCGCAACCCTGACGTTAATTCACGCCCGCGTAAACCCTCCCCTTTCCCCTTTGCGCGCTCGCGACTAGAAAGCCGCAACGCTGCGAGGACAAAGATGCCAGAGCCCGAAATCACCCCCGACCTGGTCGAGGCCCACGGCCTCAAGCCCGACGAATACGACCACCTCCTCGCGCTTCTGGGCCGCGAACCGACCTTCACCGAGCTTGGCATCGTCTCGGCCATGTGGAACGAACACTGTTCCTACAAGTCCTCCAAAAAGTGGCTCCGCACCCTGCCCACCACCGGCCCGCAGGTCATCTGCGGCCCCGGCGAAAACGCGGGCGTCGTCGATATCGGCGACGGCCAGGCGCTTGTCTTCAAGATGGAAAGCCACAACCACCCCTCCTACATCGAACCCTACCAGGGGGCCGCGACCGGCGTCGGCGGCATCCTCCGCGACGTGTTCACCATGGGCGCCCGCCCCATCGCCGCGATGAACGCGCTCAGCTTCGGCGAGCCGTCGCACCCCAAGACCAAATCCCTCGTGGCAGGTGTCGCAGCCGGCATCGGCGGCTACGGCAATGCCTTCGGTGTGCCGACCGTGGGTGGCGAAACCCGCTTCCACCCGGCCTATAACGGCAACTGCCTCGTCAACGCCTTCGCCGCGGGCCTCGCGGACGCCGACAAGATCTTCTACTCCGCCGCCTCCGGCATCGGCCGCCCCGTCGTCTATCTCGGCGCCAAGACCGGCCGCGACGGCGTCGGCGGTGCCACCATGGCGTCGGCCGAATTCGACGACACGATCGAAGAGAAACGCCCCACCGTTCAGGTCGGCGACCCCTTCACCGAAAAGCGCCTGATGGAGGCGTGCCTCGAACTGATGGAAACCGGCGCCGTCATCTCGATCCAGGACATGGGCGCCGCAGGCCTCACCTGCTCGGCGGTCGAGATGGGCGACAAGGGCAATCTCGGCATCCGCCTCGATCTCGACAAGGTGCCGGTCCGCGAGGACGGCATGACCGCCTACGAGATGATGCTCTCCGAATCGCAGGAACGGATGCTGATGGTCCTCGATCCGGCGAAAGAGGCGGAAGCCAAGGCGGTCTTCGACAAGTGGGATCTCGACTTCGCCATTGTCGGCGAAACCATAAGCGAAGACCGATTTATCGTTGTCCACGAATACGAGACGAAGGCCGATCTGCCCTTGAAAGCCTTGTCAGGCGAGGCTCCGGAATATGATCGGCCCTACATCTTGTCCGACGAAAGTCCGACAGAAAGCCGACCCGATGCCGCCATCGCAAATCTCGGCCCGATCGAGGCCCTCAAGCGGCTTCTCTCCGATCCCAACCACGCGTCCAAGCGCTGGATCTGGCAGCAATACGACCAGACTGTCATGGGCGACACGATCCGCCCGCCCAGCCGCGGCGCGGGCCTCGTCCGCGTCCACGGAACAGACAAGATCATCGCCTTCACCTCCGACGTAATCCCCCGATATGTAAAGGCAAATCCCGTCGAAGGCGGCAAGCAGGCGGTGGCCGAGGCCTACCGAAACCTCTCCGCCACCGGCGCCACGCCGCTCGCCACCACCGACAACCTGAACTTCGGCAACCCCGAAAAGCCCGAGATCATGGGCCAGTTCGTCGGCGCCGTCAAAGGTATAGGAGAGGCCTGTAAGTCCTTGAATATGCCCATCGTTTCCGGAAACGTCTCGCTCTACAACGAAACCGACGGCCAGCCCATCCTGCCCACGCCCACCATCGGCGCCGTGGGCCTGATCGAAGACCCCGACACCCTCATCGACGGCACCGCCCGCGAGGGGCACGTCCTCCTCCTCCTCGGCGATCCGGGCAGCCATCTCAGCCAGTCCGCCCTGCTTGCAACGCTCGGCGACGAGGCCGGTCCGCCGCCCCCGGTCGACCTCGAGAAGGAAAAGCAACACGCTGATTTCATTCGTGAAAATGTCTCGATGATCCGCGTCTGCACCGACCTCTCCGACGGTGGCCTCGCGCTCGCCGCCTTCGAGCTGGCCACTGAGGCGGGCACAGGTCTCCAGATCGACGAAGCCGCGATCCCGGCGCTCTTCGGCGAGGATCAGGGCCGCTACCTCCTCTCGGTCAATTTCGACTGCGCCGAAGCCCTGCTGATCGCCGCAGGCAAGGCCGACATCCCGCTCACGATGATCGGCAAGGTCGGCGGCGACGCCATCATGTTCGGCGAAGACTCTGCACCGCTGACAGAGCTTACGGATCTCTTTGAAAACGCTCTGAAAAACACCCTTGGCCTCTCATGATCCGTCCCGCGACAAAAGCCGATCTGCCCTTCATCACGGTGCTCCAGCAGCGGCCCGAAAACCGCGCCTTCGTCGCTGAAGACAGCCCTGAAAGGCTGACCGGGCTGCTCCAGGGTGGCGACGAACAACTCCTGATCTGGGAGGATCACGGCGCGCCCGAAGGCTTCTGCATCCTGCGCGGAATCGAAACCAAGAAGACCGTCATCGAACTGCTCCGCCTCGCGGTCGCCAACCCGGGCGAAGGCCGCGGCACCCGCTTCATCGAGGACATGAAAACCCATGTCTTCCAGACGCTTGGCGCCCACAAGCTCTGGCTCGACGTCGCCACGGACAACCCCCGCGCCCGCCGCGCCTACGAGAAATCCGGCTTCACCCACGAGGGCACCCTGCGCGCCCACTGGCCCCGCCGCACAGGCGACCACGCCGATCTTGCGCTTTACGGCCTGTTAAGGGGGGAGTGGCAGAAGGCCGGCTGACTTATCGCGAAACCGGAAAGGCTTCATCAAACGCCACCCGCCCATTGTCGGAAAACCGCACCACCCGGCTTTCAGAGCTCCGCGACAGCCAGCCCAAAGCCTCCATCCGGTCGAGCATCGCACGCCCCAGCCGACCACCCAGATGCGCCCGCCGCTCGCTCCAGTCGAGGCAATCCCGGCAGATCGGCGGACCTTTCGCCTCTAACGCTCTCAAATCAATACCGAAATCCGTAATGAAACCCCGCCCCGCCTCGCTCAGCACGAGCCCTTCATCTTCTGTTAACCAGTCCCGCCGCCGCATCGCGTCATACATCTGAACGCCCCGGTCACCCGCCAGATGGTTGTAGCACCGCCGCGCCTCCCGCAGCGCCGCATCCTTCGGCCCCGGCCGCGTCCGCAGATGCCCCGCCCCGGCGGCCAGCCCCATCAGCCCTTCCAGAACCGCCGCGACCTCGTCCCCCGCCAGCGCCACATATTTATGCCGCCCCTGCCGCTGCACCCTGACGATGCCACCCTCCTCCAGCTTCCCCAGATGCGCACTCGCCGTCTGCGCCGTCACCCCCGCCTCCGCCGCCAGTTCCCGCGCCGTCAAGGCCCGCCCACTCATCAGCGCCGTCAGCATGTTGGCACGAGCGGGGTCGCCGATCAGCGCTGCGACCCTTGCAATATCAGGACCTTCCTTCATAGTTCGATGATAACCGAACCATCGAAGCCGAACAATCCGCTAAGTCTCCACCCCGAAAGGAGACCCACCATGCTCACCTGCATCATCCGCTACCAGATCGACCCGACCAAGACCGACACCTTCCGCACCTACGCCCAGAACTGGGGCCAGGCGATCCCACGCTGCGGTGCCGACCTCGTCGGCTATTTCGCCCCCCACGAAGGCTCTGCCACCCTGGCCTACGGCATCTACCATATCGACAGCCTTGCGGCCTACGAGGCCTACCGCGCCCGCCTCCGCGACGACTCGCTGGGAAAGGAAAACTACGCCTTTGCTCAGTCCGAGAAATTCATCTTGCGCGAGGATCGCACCTTCCACACCCTCGCCTCAACGCCCCATGCCAAAGGACCAACCCCATGACTGATATCGGAGCCACCTTCCGCGCCCTGCACGTACCCGGCGACCCCTTCCTGATGGTAAATGTCTGGGACGCGGGCACCGCCAAGGTCATGGCCGCGATGGGGGCACAGGCGCTGGCCACCTCGTCAGCCGCGCTCGCCTATATCCTCGGTCGTCCAGACGGCGGTACCGTCACCCGCGACGAAGCCCTTGCCCACGCTCAGGACATCGCGGCCGCCACGCCGCTCCCCGTCCAGGGCGATTTCGAGAACGGCTTTGGCGAGGCCCCGGACATCTGTGCCGAAACCGTCCGCCTCGCCGCCGAGGCGGGGCTTGCGGGCATCTGCATCGAGGACACCGCCCTGCCTGACCAATCCGCCTACGACCGCGCCTTGGCTGTCGAGCGCATCCGCGCCGCCGCCGCAGCCGCCCGCGCGCTGCCCAAGGATTTCGTCCTGACCGCCCGCGCCGATGGCCTGCTGACCGGCGCCTATGATGAGGCCGAAGCAACAGCGCGCCTGCAGGCTTTCGAGGAGGCGGGCGCCGACTGTCTCTACGCCCCTCTGCCCCCCGACATGGACGCGCTCGCCCGCCTGACCGCAGCCGTGAACGCCCCGGTCAACGCCCTCGTCGTCGGCGCCTTCGCGAAGGAACCTCGCAGCGCCTATGCCGAAATCGGCGTCGCCCGCCTCTCCCTCGGCTCGGCGCTCGCGCGGGCCACCCAGCGCACGATCCTCGAGGCGGCAGAGGCGATGTTCGGGGGTGACTTCACTCCGCTCACCCGCACCGCTCCGTCATCGAAGATCGACGCGATGCTCACCGGCAGCTAAACACCCGGCATGGACACGAAAAACATCAAGGCCGTCGTCACCGGCGGCGCCTCCGGCCTCGGCGCCGCAACGGCCAAAGCCCTCATCGACGCAGGCGGTCAGGTGACAATCCTCGACCGCGATCCGGCAGGCGCCGACACCGCGAAGACCCTCGGCGCCCGCTTCACGGAAACCGATGTGACCAACGAAGCCTCGACAAAAGCGGCCATCGATGGCGCCGCCGAAGCGATGGCGGGCCTCACCGTCGCCGTGAATTGCGCCGGCATCGCCACCGCCGAGAAGACCCTCGGCAAGGATGGCCCCCACCGGCTGGAAAGCTTCGCGCGCACCATCGACATCAATCTCAAGGGCAGCTTCAACGTGGCCCGCCTCGCCACGCCCCACATGGCCGCGGCAGGCGGTGGCGTGATCGTCAACACCGCCTCCATCGCTGCCTTCGACGGCCAGAAGGGCCAGGCCGCCTATGCCGCCTCCAAGGCGGGCATCGCGGGCCTGTCACTTCCGATGGCGCGCGACCTCGCCCGGTCTAAGATCCGCGTCATGGCCATCGCCCCCGGCATCTTCCGCACCCCGATGCTGGAAGGATTGGGCGAGGAAATTATGGCCGACCTCGCCAAGGACGTCACCTTCCCTGAACGGCTCGGCAACCCGGCAGAATTCGCGGCCCTCGTCCGCTTCATCATAGACTGCGATTACCTGAACGGCACCACCATCCGCCTCGACGGCGGCCTCCGAATGCCGTGACCGACGCCTAAGGTAACCCGTCGAGCAGCGGCTGCGGATCCAGAATCGCGATCAGCCGCCGCCCCGGCGCCAGGTCCAGCGGCTTGGCCCGCTCGATCCCCATCCGCGCCGAAAACTGCGCCTCTCCCGCCTTCAGACCCACCGTGACCTCCCGGCCTGCCATCCGCAGCGCATCGACCGTCACCTCCACCGCGTTGCGGCTGCTCACGGCCTCTCCCCTGACCAACACGACCTTGCGGGGGTCGATCAGGCAGGCCGCCGTATCCCCGACATCGCCATTCACCATAGCGAGCCAAAGCGGGCCGAGCGGCGTCAGAACCTCCGCCTCTCGTCTGGCATCGAAAGATCGGATCGTCCCGGTGACCGTGATCGCCCCTTCCGGCGCAACCAGTCCCGGCACCGGGTGCCGCTCCAGAACCTCCGCGATCGGCCCCGAATCCGTAAGCTGCCCGGCCTCGATCATCACCAGGGTCGTCGCCAGCCGCAGGACCTCTTCCATCGCGTGGCTGACATAGAGGATCGGGATACGAACCTCGCGCGCCAGCCGGTCCAGATACGGCAAAATCTCCGCCTTCCGCCGCGCATCCAGCGAGGCAAGAGGCTCGTCCATCAACAGCAGCCGTGGCTCGCGCAGCAGCGCCCGCCCAATCGCGACACGCTGCTTTTCTCCGCCCGACAGGCGCGCCGGGCGCCGATCGAGCAGCCCTTCGATCCCCAAAAGGCTGACAACCGCGTCAAAGCCCTCCGCCCCGCCGCCGTACCGCAGGTTCCGCCGCACCGTCAGATGCGGAAACAGCCGCCCGTCCTGAAACACATATCCCATCCGCCGGGCGCGCACCGGCACATCGATCCCCGCCGCGCGGTCGAACAGCACCTCACCGCCCACCGCGATCCGGCCCGCATCCGGCCGCAAAAGACCCGCAACCGCGTTCACCACGCTCGTCTTGCCCGCGCCGGACGGTCCATAAAGCGCCGTCACGCCCGGCGGCGCAGCAAAAGCCACCTCCAGCTGGAAATCCCCCAGCCGGTGGCGCAGGTCGACCTCCAGCGTCATCCGCCCGCCACCTGCCGGGCCGCCCGCCGCGCCAGAACTTCGGAGACGGCCAGCGCCGCCATCGCGATCACGATCGACAGCACCGCCAACCGCAGCACGACGCCGTCCTGCCCCGGCACCTGCAGCGCGCCGTAGATGGCCGACGGGATCGTCAGCGTCTCCCCCGGGATCGCGGCGGCGAACGTGATCGTCGCCCCGAACTCACCCATCGCCTTGGCAAAGGCCAGCACGATCCCCGCCAGAAGCCCCGGCCAGATCAGCGGCAGCGTCACCGTCCAGAAGATCCGCCAGCGCGACGCGCCAAGCGTCGCGGCCGCCTCCTCCAGCCCCGGATCGACCGCCTCGATGGCCAACCGCAAGGCCCTCACGAGCAACGGGAAGGCCATCACCGCCGCCGCGACCGCTGCGCCCGTCCAGCGGAAGGCCAGGACGATGCCGAAGGTCTCCGCCAGCCAGGCACCGACGACGCCCTGCTGGCCGAACAGGATCAGCAGCAGATACCCCGTGACAACCGGTGGCAGCACCAGCGGCAGCAACACCAGCCCGTTCAACAGCCCGTGCCCCGGAAACCGCCAGCGCGCCAGCGCGTAGGCCACGAACAGCCCCAGGGGCAGGCTCGCAATCGTCGCGACCAGCGAGACGCGCACGGAAAGCCGCACCGCCTCCCACTCCGCGGGGCCGAGAAAATCAGAGATCATCCGCCCCCGGCCTCAGAAATCCCGCATCGTCGAAAGACACCCGGCCGTCGCCCGTCAGATAGGCGGCGAAGGCGTCTGCCGCCTCGGTCTCAGCCAGGACGGCCAGCGGATAGACAATCGCCGGATGGCTGTCGACGGGCAGTTCGGCGACCACCGACACCGCAGGCTCCGCCAGAGCGTCGGTCGCATAAACCAGCCCCAGCGGCGCCTCTCCCCGCGCGACCAGCGCAAGTGCGGCGCGCACGTTCTCCATCTCCAGCAGGCGGTCCGAAACGCTGTCCCACAGGCCCAGTGCCTCCAGAGAGGCCCGCCCGTAGATCCCGGCGGGAACCGCATCCGTCAGCGCAATCGCAAAGCGGTCATCCGGGCCTAAGAGCGTCGCAACCGTCTCAGGGGTCAGAGGTGCCGCGCTGGCCTCTCCGGGCGCAATCAGCACCAACCGGTTCGACAGGAACGGCACCGCCTCGGCGGCCCCCGCAACACCCTGATCCGCAAGCCACTCCATCCACCGCGGATGCGCCAGGATCGCCAGATCCGCAGGCGCGCCCTGCCGGATCTGCCGCGCCAGCGTGGGCGAGCCCGCATAGGCCACCTGTACGTCATGTCCCGACGCAGCCTGCCACGCCTCGGCGGCCTGATCGAGCGGTCCCTTCAGGCTCGCCGCCGCGAAGACCGTCACGGTCTCCGCCCTCACGGGCGCGGCAAGACAGAGAAACAGGCACAGGATCCGGATCATGCGGCGGACCATGACCGCGGCCCGATGCCGTTGCAAGCCCGGCCGGATGCTGCGGCTCTTGATCGCCGATCGCCCCTCGACAGAGCCGCCTCGCAAAGGCACCTTCGCCGGGAACTTGCCAGATCGACCCAATGCTCTTCTACCGCCTCCTCATCTCCCTTGCAGCGCCCGTCCTCGCGGTCACGTTCCTCTGGCGCGTGATGCGCGGACAGGAGGATACGGCAGCTCTCAAGGCCCGGCTCCTGGGCCCTCCAACCGCCCCGGGCCCGACAATCTGGCTCCATGGCGCCAGCAATGGAGAGCTTGCCTCCGCCAGACCCCTCGCCGAAGCGCTGCTCAGACACTATCCGGGTCACCGTCTCTGGATCACCGCCAACACGGTGACGGGCCGCGACCTCGCCACGGGCTGGGGCCTTCCCCGCACCACCGCCACGGCCGCACCGCTCGACTTGCGCTGGCTCATCGCTCGGGCGCTGCGCAGGCAATCCGTCACCCTCTGCCTGACGCTGGAAAACGAGCTCTGGCCCAACCGTCTCGCCACCTGCGCCAGACGGGCCGTGCCCGCAGCCCTGATCGCCGCGCGGATGACAGCCCGCACCGCCCGGCGCTGGCAAAGGTTTCCCAGTCTTGCTCGTACCACGCTCGGCACAGTCCGGCTCCTCGCCCCGCAATCCCCAGACGTCACGCCCCGCCTCAAAGCGCTCGGCATCCCGGCAAACGCGATCGCCCCGCCGATCGACCTCAAAAGCCTCTACCGACCCGACACCGCTTCCTTATCAGAACCCCTAGTCGCAGCCTTCAACCGCGAGGCCACAATCCTCTTCGCCTCCACCCATGACGGAGAAGACGCCCCCCTGCTCGACGCCTTCGTCCAGGCCCGCGCGACGCAGCCGGACCTCAAGGCGATCCTCGCGCCACGCCATCCGCGCCGCGCCGAGGACATAACCAACCTGATCCGCGATCGGGGCCTCACCGTCGCCCGCCGTTCCCAAAAAGAAAGCCCAAGCGCGGACATCTACCTGGCCGACACGATGGGCGAAATGGCGTTCTGGTACCGCCTGGCCGCGGTCACCTTCGTCGCAGGCTCCCTCGCCCCGCGCGGTGGCCACACGCCCTACGAGCCCGCCGCCTACGGCACCGCCATCCTCCATGGCCCATCCGTCCACAACTTCGAAGGCGCGTACAAAGCTCTTGATCAAGCAGGCGGTGCGCAGCTCTGTGAGGCGCCGGAGGAGATCGCGACTGCGATTCTCACTCATCTGACCGGCTCGTCGATGCCTGCGATCGCTCGCGAGACCCTCGCCGCTCAGGCCGATCTCGACGGCCTCCTCGACCGGATCGCGGCCCTTCTCCCCCCATAAAGTGCCGCGATCCGCGCCCCGATCTCGGGCCGTACCGGCCCCTCCCTCGGCGCATCCGCAAGCGTCGTGAACCAATGCTCCGGCGGCTGCCGCCCGCGCCGGTCTCCGTCCCAGACCAGCCCGCGCAGCACAGCTTCGGCCGCCGGCGGCAAGGGTTCCGGCACCGGGTGCCCGTTCAAGACACCCCAAACGCCGGTCCAAAGCCGCCCGACCGACCACGGGTTGTAGCCGCCTCCGCCCAGCACCAGAAGCCGGGGCGCAAGCGGCATAACCGCCCGCACAACCGCCCAATGGGCCCCGTTCGACAGCGCCAGCCGCGATTGCGGGTCCTCTTCGACCGCGTCGGCCCCGCATTGCAGCACGATGGCTTCCGGCGCGAACCCGTCGATGACCGGCAGGATCAGGTCTTCTCGGATCACCGCCATTTCCCGATCGTTCAGCCCGGCAGGCACCGGTAGGTTCCAGACCTGCCCCGCCCCGCGATCCTCCAAGGCCCCCGTCCGGGGCCACCGCCCTTCCTCGTGAACCGAGATCATCAGACTATCCGGATCGCCTCCGAAGGACGCCTCCACCCCATCCGGATGATGCGCGTCGATATCGACATAAGCGATCCGCCGCACGCCGTGGTGCCGAAGCGACAACATCGCAAAGACCGGATCGTTGAAATAGCAGAACCCGCTCGCCCGGCCCGGCAATCCGTGATGCGTCCCGCCTGCCGGATGGTGGACTATGCCGCCCTGCGCCAACAGCGCCCCCGCTAGGATCGACCCGCCGACCGCCGTCGCAGGCCGCCGGAACATCTCCGGAAAGACCGGGTTCGACGGCGTGCCGAGCCCGTAGAGTTCCACTTCTCCAGGCCGCACCGCGCCGACCCGCTCCGCCCGCGCGACGGCCTCCACGTAATCCGGCGCATGCCACTCCGCCAAAGCGCGCGGCCGCGCCCGCGGCGAGGTCCGGTACTGCGCCTCCGGCAGCCAGCCCAAGGCCCGCGCAAGGTCCATCACCGTCGATACCCGCGGCACCCGCAACGGATGCCAACGGCCATAGCTCGACCCACGATAGATCTCGTGCCCTATAAAAAGGGGTGTCTCAGATGCGCCCATCACAGAGATTTCGCCGCCTTCCGCCGCGCTTTATTTGCATGATAACCCCCCGCACCGTATCAGTAACTTCACGTGTAAACCGTTCGGCAAGATAGACCGCAGATAGATCATGACCATGATGCGCCCGCTCACCAAGGCCCGCAGGCTCAGTCTCGCCGGCGTTTCCAAACGCAGCGTGCGGACCCAGTTCGCGGCACTCTGCTTTCGTGAGAAAAAGGGCGAGCTTCAGGTCTGCCTCGTCACCAGCCGCACCTCCAAGCGCTGGATCCTGCCCAAGGGCTGGCCGATCCATGGCCATACGCCGGCCCGGGCCGCCGCCATCGAAGCCTATGAAGAGGCGGGCTTGCGCGGCCGCACCTACGAAACCTGCCTCGGCGTCTACGAGACCCGCAAGCGCCACGACCAACGCCGGCTGTTTCTGGCCATGGTCTATCCACTGAAGGTGAAGAAAGAGCTCAATAACTGGCCGGAAAAGCACGAGCGACGGCGCAAATGGTTCACGCCGGAAAAGGCCGCCGACAAAGTCGATGAACCGGGGCTGGCCGACATGTTGCGCGGGTTCGACCCAGCGTCGCTCCCGCGTTGAGCCCTTTGCACCGCTTTTCAGCCGCCCTATCTTGTCGATTGGGACCTTAGACAGATGATCAAATACACCCTCAAATGCGGAGATGGCCACGCCTTCGAAAGCTGGTTCCACTCCTCAGACGCCTTCGATGCCCTGCGCGACGCAGGCCGCCTCTCCTGTATCGAGTGCGGCAATACGCATGTCGAAAAAAGCCTCATGGCCCCGAAAGTGCGCCCTGGCAGAGCCTCCGGTCCTCTTCCCGAACCGGCAAACACATCCGACGCCCCTCCGCCGGATTTCGTTAAGGCGGTGGCAAAACTGAAGGCGCATGTGGAAGCGACCTCCGACTACGTCGCCGACCGCTTCGCCTCAGAGGCGCGCGCGATCCATGTCGGCGACGCGCCCGACCGCCCGATCTACGGCGAAGCGAATTCGGGCGAGGTCAAATCGCTCCTCGACGACGGCATCCCGGTCGCCCCTCTCCCCTTCGTCTCCGGTCGCAAGGTCAACTGAGGCGGGTCACCCCTGTCCGATGCGGGCACCTCTCTCCGCGACCGAAAGAGGGCCGGCGGCCATTGCCCGTATCCGCAGGGCAGCCTACCACTCGGCTGAACCGACGCTTTGAAAGACAGATCCATGCTCGCCCTCATCACAGGTGCCAACCGCGGCATCGGCGCAGCCCTGCGCGACATCCTCTCGAAAGATTACGAGGTGATCGGCACCGCCCGCACCGCGCCGAAACAGCCGGGCTGGCAAGATCTCGATCAATCCGACCCGGCCTCGATCGCGGATCTGGCGGCCAGGATCGACCGCCCGCTCGATCTCCTCGTCTGCAATGCGGGGATCTACCCCGACAAGGGGCAGAATCTCGCGACCGGCTACCCGCCCGCCATGTGGGCCGAGGGTTTCGCCACCAACGTCACCGGCCCGTTCCTCCTCGTCCAAGCGCTCCTCCCCCGCCTGCGTGAGGCCCGCGGCAAGATCGCCCTCATCTCCTCCCAGATGGCCTCCCACGAACGGGCGCCCGGCGGCAGCTATATCTACCGCGCCTCCAAGGCAGCCCTCCTCAACCTCGGCCGCAACCTCGCGACCGACCTCAAGCCTGACAGCATCGCCGTGGGCATCTACCACCCCGGCTGGGTCCGCACCGATATGGGCGGCGATCACGCCGCCATCTCACCGGAAGAAAGCGCCCGCGGCCTCGCCCGCGGCTTCGCCGCCCTCTCCCCGGACACGACCGGGGTTTTCGAAACCTGGGACGGCCACCCCCACCCTTACTGACGTCATCTGGCCCCAAATACTCCATCCGCGCTTTCCATTCGCGCAGCACGATGGAACAACGCGTCCGCGAAGGCCGGGCCGGGCGGGTGTCGCGCCACCAGGCGCGCAGTCGCCCGCGTCCGGCCCTTGCCCTTCCGCGCCCCTTTCCCTATCCCGCGCCGGACCCGTAGCCGAGACCACCCATGCCCGTTCTAGTGATGAAATTCGGCGGCACCTCCGTCGCCACCCTCGACAGGATCGCCCGCGCGGCCAAGCGCGTGGGCCGCGAAGTCGCAAATGGCTATGACGTGATCGTCATCGTCTCCGCCATGGCGGGCAAGACCAACGAGCTCGTCAGCTGGGTGGAGGAGACCTCGCCCCTTTTTGATGCGCGCGAATACGACGCCGTCGTCTCCTCCGGTGAACAGATCACCGCGGGCCTCATGGCGCTCACCCTGCAAGAGATGGACGTCCCCGCCCGCTCCTGGGCCGGCTGGCAGGTGCCGCTCAAGACCACCTCCGCCCACAGCTCCGCCCGGATCGAGGAGATCCCGACCGATAACATCATGGCGAAGTTCGGCGAAGGCATGAAGGTCGCCGTCGTCGCCGGATTCCAGGGCATCAGCCCCGAGGGCCGCATCACGACGCTCGGCCGCGGCGGATCCGACACCACTGCGGTGGCCTTCGCCGCCGCCTTCGAGGCGGACCGCTGCGACATCTACACCGATGTCGACGGCGTCTACACAACCGATCCCCGCATCAGCACCAAGGCCCGCAAACTCGACCGCATCGCCTTCGAAGAGATGCTGGAGCTCGCCTCCCTCGGCGCCAAGGTGCTGCAAACCCGCTCGGTCGAGCTCGCCATGCGCTACAACGTGCGCCTGCGCGTGCTCTCCAGCTTCGAGGACAACAACGAAAACGCCGGCACGCTCGTCTGTGCCGAGGAGGACATCATGGAAAGCAAGGTCGTCTCAGGCGTCGCCTATTCCCGCGACGAGGCCAAGGTCACGCTGATCTCCGTCGCCGACCGCCCCGGCATCGCCGCCGCGATCTTCGGCCCGCTCGCCGAGGCGGGCGTCAATGTCGACATGATCGTCCAGAACATCTCAGAAGACGGCCGGACCGACATGACCTTCTCCTGCCCCGTCGATCAGGTTGCCCGGGCCGACGACGCGATGGAAAAGGCCAAGGCGCGGGGAGAGATCAATTACCACGACCTCGTCGCCGACAAGGATGTCTGCAAGGTCTCGGTCGTGGGCATCGGCATGCGCTCCCATGCGGGCGTCGCCTCCCAGATGTTCACCGCCCTCAAGAACGAGGGGATCAACATCAAGGTCATCACGACCTCCGAGATCAAGATCTCCGTCCTGATCGATCGAAAATACATGGAGCTTGCCGTCCAAGCGCTCCACGACGCGTTCGGGCTGGAAACCGCCTGAGGCACGCAACAGGGTCAAACCTGTTGACTTATCGCCGGGAAAGGGCCATCTGCCCTCCAGCGTCTTCTGCCGCGTGAGCGAAAGAGGCAGGCCAACCGGCCCGCCCTGGCAGGACGCCGATATATCACACGCACCCACATCACGCAGGGGTTCGGCGCCGGATTGGCTTAAGGCCAGCGTCCCGGCGCGCCCCGATCGCCCTGTCGTCCGGACCGGGCGGCGCCTGAATTTCGCGCGGCCGGGACAGCCCCCGCCGCCACTCAAGGACATGTATCCCATGGATTTCGACATGCTGGGCCTTGCGCCCCGCCTCATCGCCAAACTGGCCGAACAAGGCATCACAGACCCGACCCCGATCCAGAAAAAGGCCATCCCCCACGCCATGAACGGGCGTGACGTGATGGGCCTCGCCCAAACCGGAACCGGCAAAACCGCCGCCTTCGGCCTGCCGCTCATCCACACCCTGATGCAGGTCGGGGAAAAGCCCGAACCGAAAACGGCCCGCGGCCTGATCCTCGCGCCGACCCGCGAGCTCGCCAAGCAGATCCTCGACAACCTGCGCGCCTATTCCGACGGAACGCATCTCAAGATCGGGCTCGTGGTGGGCGGTGCTTCAATCAATGCCCAGATCAATCGGCTCCAGAAAGGGACCGACCTGCTGGTTGCCACGCCGGGCCGCCTGATCGACCTGCTCGACCGTAAGGCGGTGCGCCTCGACCGGACGGAATTCCTCGTCCTCGACGAGGCCGACCAGATGCTCGACCTCGGCTTCATCCATGCCCTGCGCCGCATCGCGCCGCTCCTGTCAAAGGATCGGCAGACGATGCTCTTCTCGGCCACGATGCCAAAACAGATGGCCGAACTGTCGACGGCCTATCTGAATGATCCGGTCCGCGTCGAAGCCGCTCCTCCGGGCAAACCGGCCGAAAAGATCACCCAAGGCATCCACTTCGTCACGAAATCCGACAAATCCGTCCTCCTTATCGACCATCTGGATGCCCACCGCGACGAACAGGCGCTGGTTTTCACCCGCACCAAGCACGGGGCCGAACGCCTGATGAAGACGCTCGACAAGGCCGGCTTCGCCGCTGGATCCATCCACGGCAACAAGTCCCAGGGCCAGCGCGAACGCGCCCTCAAGGCATTCCGCAACGGCGATCTGACCGTTCTCGTGGCCACCGATGTGGCGGCCCGCGGGCTCGACATTCCCGGCATTCGCCACGTCTACAATTACGACCTGCCGAACGTACCCGACAATTACGTTCACCGGATCGGCCGCACCGCCCGCGCCGGGCGCGACGGGTCCGCCGTGGCGTACTGCGCGCCTGACGAGATGTCCGAGCTTCGCGCGATCGAAAAGACCATGGGCCGCAAGATCCCCGTCCTCGGCGGCACGCCCTGGGCGGCGGAGCAGGCCAAGCCAACCCCCAACCGCCAAAAGCCCAAATCGCGCCCCTCCCAGAAACGCCGCCGGCCCCGCCGCAACAGGGCGGCGCGCGCCGCCTGAAGGTCTGACCCTTCAGCTTTCGTCACATCGTCCAAGTCGGCTAGTCACCGGATCAACCCGTATCTCGGTTTGGCCGACTTGCAGCGCGGCTTATGTCATGGGACATAAGCATGCGCAGCCCGACGGTCGGGCGTGTCATCCCGACGACGGAAGCCAACGATGGACACCCGCAGAGCTGTGGAGAACGAGGATCGCCTGGCCGCCCTGCGGTCGCGCCACCTCCTTGATACGCCGCGCGAAAGCGATTTCGACGCTATCGCCGCCCTCGCCGCAGCGATCTGCGATGCCCCCATCGCCCTGATCAGCCTCGTCGAGGACACGCGCCAGTGGTTCAAGGCCGCGATCGGTGTCGACATCCGCCAGACCACGATCGACCGCTCGATCTGCGCGCTCGCGATCCGGCAAAGCGACCTCTTCGTCATCCCCGACACCACCGCCGACCCGCGCACGGCCGACAACCCCCTCGTCGCCGGCGAGCTTCACCTGCGCTTCTACGCCGGCATGCCGCTCACAGGCGCCGATGGCCTGCCGCTCGGCACGCTCTGCGTCCTCGACACCAAACCCCGCACCCTCAGCGACGTTCAGGCCCAGACCCTCCGAACCCTCGCCCGCCAGGTCATGGCCCAGATCGACCTGCGCAGCGCATTGCGCAACCTCGCCGACGACCAGCGAGAGATCGAACACCAGACGCGCCGCCTGACCGAGGCGCTGGGCCAGCAGGACATCCTCCGCAAAGAGATCGACCACCGCGTCAAGAACTCCCTTCAGCAGGTCAGCGCGCTCTTGGGCCTGCAAGCGACCGAAGCAGGCGACGGCCCCCTCGCCGACGGCCTGCGCGAGGCCCAAGGCCGCGTCCGCGCCATCGCCGAGATCCACGACCAGTTGCACCGCTCCTCAACCTCGGCGACCGTCGATCTCTCCGCCTATCTGGACCGCCTCGCCGACATCCTGCGCAGCCAGGCCCGCCCCGGCATCACGCTCGATCTCCGCTCCGATCCTGTCGAGGTCCCGTCGCGCTATGCCGGATCGCTCGCCCTCTTCGTCAACGAATTCGTCTCCAACGCCCTCAAACACGCCTTCCCCGACGACTACGCAGGGCGGATCGACATCACCTTCCGTCACGACAGCCCCTACCTGCGCGGCGTCTTCCGCGACAACGGCCCGAACAAGACCGACCTTGCCTCGGCGGCGGCCCGGCCCGGCCTCGGGCTCAAGGTCATGCAGGCTTCTGCCGCCCAGATCGGCGGAACACTTCGCTTCGACACCGCCGATAGCGGCGCATCCGCAACGCTGGAGATCCCTCTGGACGACGGCCTCCGAAGCTGACGAAGACGGCCCAGCCTCCGGATCCCTTTCATGCACCGCCTCAGCCAATCGCCAACCGATCCCGCCTTTGTCCAAGATCCTTATCCGTTCTACGCCAAGGCCCGCGCCGCCGGCCCGCTGATCTTCTGGGAAGACTACGGCGCCGTCGCCGCCACCACCCATGAGGCGGTCAATGTGATCCTCAAAGATCGCCGCTTCGGCCGCACCCCGCCGCCCTTCGACATCCCGGATCATCTGACCGATTTCTACGCGCTCGAGGCCCATTCCCTCCTCGAACTCGACCCGCCGCGCCATACCCGCCTTCGCGCCCTCGTCCTGCGCGCCTTCACCTCCGGCGCGGTCGAGGCGCTGCGCCCTCAGATCGCCGAAACCGCCCACAGCCTCATCGACGCCTTCCCGGATGGCCCCTTCGATCTCCTGCCCGCCTTTGCCACGCCGCTGCCGCTCCTGACCATCACCCGCCTCCTCGGCCTGCCCGAGGGGGTGGCACCCCAGCTCCTCGCCTGGTCGAACGCCATGGTCCGCATGTATCAGCCCGCCCGCACCCACGCGGATGAAGAGGCGTCCAACACAGCCGCCCGCGACTTCGCCGCTTTCCTCCGAACCGAGATCGCCGCCCGTCGCACCACCCCCACCGACGACCTCCTCTCCCGCCTCATCGCCGCCCACGATGAAGGCGACAGGCTGAGCGCGCCCGAGCTCGTCTCCACCGTCATCCTCCTCCTCAACGCGGGCCACGAGGCGACCGTCCACACGCTCGGCAACGCGGTCAAAACCCTTCTCGAGGCCGGCGAAACCGCCCGCCGCCCCGTCCCGGTCGAGGAACTCCTCCGCTTCGACCCGCCGCTCCACGTCTTCGCCCGCTACGCGCTGGAAGAGGTCACGCTCTACGGCCACACTTTCGCCCCCGGCGACCGCGCCGACTGCCTGCTCGCCTCCGCCGCCCGGGACGGCGCGCCCGAACACTTCGCCCCCGAAGCCAAGGCCCCGCGCCACACCGCCTTCGGCGGCGGCCTCCACTTTTGCGTCGGCGCCCCGCTTGCCCGGCTCGAGATCGAGGTGGCCCTCACCATCCTCCTCGACCGCTGCCCCACCCTCGCCCTCACAGAGCACCCACGCTATGCCGACATCTACCACTTCCACGGGCTGGAAGGGCTGGTGGTCAGCCGCTGAAGAACAAAGCGGCAGATCATGGATGCGCAGGCGATCTGCCGGCCATGGAAGCCGGGCGGCCACCGCATATATCGCCGCTTCAAAGAGCAAGCCTTCGACTTGACTTAAACACGCGTTAAGAGACGGTCATCGAACCCGGCGGCGACGTGGTTCTCGTGTCGCTGGATGGCGGGTCGCGGATGTCCGGCAAGCTGATCGATTACTCAGACGGCATGTATCATGTTCAAACGAGCCTTGCAGCGGTGAGCGCCCCGGTGGGTTCGGTGACGTGCGAGGGGCCGGGATGCCCGACCTTCGAACTCGCTGCCTTCAAGAGCGACGAACCGGCAGGCGAAGAGGTCGAAACAGAGGCGGCACTCCCCGCGCCCACCCGCCTGCCCGCAGATCTGGTCATGGTTGGCTCCGATAACCTCGGCGAAGACCTCATGCCGCTCATCATGGAACCCTTCGCCGAAGTTCTGGACGCCAGATTGTCCGAGGCAAACGAATTCCCCGACTATATTGCACAATACATCTTCACTCCGAACGATGGCGGCGACCCCTTCGTGCTCGAGGTGGAATCGACCAGCTCGGGCCCCGGCCTCGAACGGCTGATCGCCGGGACGACCGACATCGCCATGTCCTCCCGCGGGGCCGAACCGGACGAGGTCGCGGCGCTTGCGGCGCAAGGCAGGGGCAACCTGCTCGACGTGTCCCAGGAATATGTGGTGGCCGTCGACTCCGTCGTGATGATCGTTCACCCGGACAATCCTGTCGACGCGCTGTCGCGCAGGCAACTGGCTGGCATCTATTCCGGACAGATCAGGAACTGGGCGCAGGTCGGTGGCCCCAATCTCGAGATCGTGCCAGTGGCCCGCCCCGGCGGTTCCGCGCGGCGCAACTTCGAAACCTGGGCGTTCCGCTACCGGCCCGACCCATCCGACAACACGGTCATCGTCGACGGCGGCAAGAAGCTGACCCGCTACGTGATGGAGACGCCCGGCGCCATCGGCTACAGCATCAGCGACAACGTGCTGGACTCCAAGCCGATCGATCTCATCCTCGATTGCGGCGTGCGCACCGATGCCTCCCCCTTCAAGAGCAAGGCAGAGGAGTATCTGATGGGGCGCCGGATCCGCCTCTACATCGACAACCAGAATCCCAATCCGACAGTTCGGCAAATGACCAACCTCATGATCTCGCCCGAGGTCGACGATGAGGTGGACGAGTCGGGCTACTACAGCCTCGGGATCGTCGGTGATCCGCAGGGCCAGGCCCGGCTTCTGGATGCCGCCGTGATCGGCCAGCCGCAGCGCATCAGCAGAGCCGTTCAAAACCGGATCGTCCGCGAACTCAGCGGGGCAGAGCGTCTTTCCCTGACCTTCCGGTTTCCGACCGCGCGGTGGAACTTCGACAGTAAGGCGCTGCGCGATCTCGACCGGCTTGTCGAATACCTGGGCCGTCCGGGAAACCGCGACCGGGAATTCATCTTCGTCGGCTTCGCGGACGCACGCGGGGACTACAACTATAACGTCCAGCTTTCGCTGAACCGGGCGAACGAGGTTCTGTCGAAGGTCCGCGCTCACCCCGGCGGCCGGGACCTTGGCCGAACCAGAATGTCGGTCCTCGGCTACGGCGAGGCCGCACCGGTCGGATGCAACGACAACCAGGTCGGACTGGCCCATAACCGCCGGGTCGAGGTCTGGGTTCGCTGACCTCGATGATCGGCTCCCGAAGCCGAGACCTGAACACACTTTTGGGGAGGGCCCGTCGCGGCCCTCCTTTTCTTTTGTCGCCCACTTTCGGACCGGCTCGAGCGTTCGGCGACCCATAGCATGACGAGCCGTAATAAGGATCCTGCTTGACCACCTCGATTAAACTAATAACCTAGTTATATCGAATCATGAGGCTTGCCATGGACACCACCGAAGCCGCCCAGGGATTTGCCGCCATCGGATCGGAGGCCCGCCTCCACGTGCTCAAGACCCTCGTTCGCGCAGGCGACGAGGGGCTGACGGTGGGCGAGATCCAGTCCCGCACCAGCATCCCTCCCTCGACGCTCGCCCACCACCTGCGCTTCCTCACGGCAGGCGGCCTGATCGAACAGCAAAGATCCGGCCGCACCACCCTCAACCGCGCCGCCTTCGACCAGCTCGAAGCGCTCGCTCAATTCATCCTCAGCGAATGCTGCGCAGACGTCACGCGAAAGGCCGCGAACAATGGCTGACACCACCCAGACCACCCCAAACCGGCTCACCCTCGACCGCGTCCGCTCTGTCTGGGCGCTGATCGCCGCCATTCTCGCGGCAGTCGCCCTCCTCGACCCCGATAACCTGGGCTCAATCCTCACCTCAGCGACAACCTCCCTTGCCCGAACGACCCCCTACATCGCCTTCGCCGTCCTCCTCATCGCCTGGCTCAAGGCCGCAGGCGCCGAGGCGATGATCGCCGAGGCCTTCAAGGGCCGCGAAACCCGCATGATCGTCCTTGCCGCCATGCTTGGCGGCCTCGCCCCGTTCTGCTCCTGCGAGGTCATCCCCTTCATCGCGGGCCTCCTCGCCCTCGGCGCGCCGCTCTCGGCGGTCATGGCCTTCTGGCTCGCCTCCCCGCTCGTCGACCCGCCGACGCTTCTGATCACCGCCGCGGCCCTCGGCTGGCCCTTCGCGGTGGGCAAGGCCGTCTCCGCCGTGGCGCTCGGCCTCTTCGGCGGCTTCGCGATCCGCGCCGTCACCCGCACCGGCTGGTTGAGCGATCCTCTGCGCGTCCGGCAAAACACCGGTTGCGGCTGCGGCCCCTCCCCCTTCAGCGGCCGCCCCGTCTGGCGCGTCTGGACCGAGCCCGACCGCCGCACCACATTCGCCCGTGAGGCCAGGACCAACGCACTCTTCCTCCTCAAATGGCTCGCGCTCGCCTATGTCCTCGAAGCGCTCCTGAAGAGCTACATCCCCGCCGACCTGATCGCGACCGCCGTCGGTGGCGAAGGGATCCTCCCCATCGCCACCGCCGCCCTCGTCGGGATGCCTGCCTATCTCAACGGCTACATCGCCCCACCGCTCCTCGCCGGGCTGATGGACCAGGGAATGACCGCGGGCGCCGCGATGGCCTTCATGGTCGCCGGCGCCGTCAGCTCCATCCCCGCCATGGCCGCCGTCTGGTCGCTGGTAAAGCTGCGCGTCTTCGCCACCTACATCGCCCTCGGCATCGGCGGCGCGATCCTGTCCGGCATCCTCTTCCAGCTCATCGTCTGATGGCGCTAACCTCCGACGTGATGCCGACCATTTGCCGCCCGGATGCCGCACGCCCTCAAAGCGGCAATTCCGCCGTCGCCTTGATCTCCTCCATCGAAAGAAGCGCGGTCACGTTGTAGACCCGCACTTCCGAGATCAGCGCCTGATAGAACGCGTCGTAAGCCCGCGCATTGGCGACCCTAACCTTCAGAATATAGTCGATTTCTCCCGCCAACCGATGCGCCTCCTGCACCTCCGGCCGGGCGCGCAGCGCCTCCAGAAACCGCTTCTGCCAATCCGCCTCGTGCTCCGACGTCCGGATCAGCACGAAGAAACAGGCCTCGAACCCCAGCTTCTCCGCATCCAGCTCCACCACCGTCCGCCCGATCACCCCCGCCTCCCGCATCTTGCGGATGCGGTTCCAGACGGGCGTCTTCGAACTGCCCACCGCCTTGGCAATTTCATCCAATGACCGGCTCGCATCCCGCTGCAGCTCGCGCAGGATGTTCCTGTCTGTGTCGTCGATCCGGAACGCCATCCCGGCCTCCTGCCATTTTCAGAACAAAGCTCTCCGAAGGAGCGTCACTCAGAACATACGTTCCTATTTTTCCGCCTCACTGGCAACAGAACAGAACAATATTCTATATTGAAGCGAGACCCAAGGAGCGCTCCGATGCAGCATTTCCCCATCTTCCTCGCCGTCGCAGGCCGCCGCATCGTCCTCGCAGGCGGTGGCGATGCCGCGATCGCCAAGCTGCGCCTGCTGCTGAAGACAGAGGCGCACCTCACCGTCATCGCCCAAGACATCGCCCCCGAAATCCTCGCCTGGGAGGCGGAGGGCAAGCTCCGCACCATCCGCCGCGCCATGGCCCCCGGCGACGCGCTCTGCGCTAGCCTCTTCTACGCCGCGAACGAAGACGCCACCGAAGACGCCCGCGTAGCGACCCTCGCCCAGGCCGACGGCGCCCTCGTCAACATCGTCGACAACCTGAACGACAGCCAGTTCATCACCCCCGCCATCGTCGACCGCGACCCGGTGACCGTCGCCATCGGCACCGAAGGCGCGGCCCCGGTCCTCGCCCGCAAGATCAAGGCCGATCTCGAGGCGCGCCTGCCCCAATCCCTCGGCCCGCTCGCCCGCCTCGGCAAGGCCTTCCGCGCCGCCGTCGAGGTGCGCCTGCCCATGGGCCGCAAGCGCCGTGAGTTCTGGGCGGAATACTACGACAAAGCCGGCCCCGCCGCCTATGAGGACGGCGAACAGGCTGTCAACGAACTCCTTCCCGCGCTCCTCCACCGCCACGCCACGGCACCCGAACAGGAAGGCCATGTCGATTTCGTCGGCGCCGGCCCCGGCGATCCTGACCTTCTGACGCTCAAGGCCCGCAAGGCGCTCGACCGCGCCGATGTGGTTCTCCATGACCGCCTGGTTCCGGTGGAAATCCTCGAGCTCGCCCGCCGCGAGGCCACCATCATCGAGACCGGCAAGACCGGCTTCGGCGCCTCCATGAGCCAGGACCACATCAACGCCCTGATCACAGACCACGCCCAATCCGGCGCCCATGTCGTCCGCCTCAAATCCGGCGACCCGACCGTCTTCGGCCGCCTCGATGAAGAGATCGAGGCCTGCGATGCCGCCCAGATCCCCTGGCGCATCGTCCCCGGCATCACGACGGCCTCCGCCGCTGCGGCGACCATCGGCCAGAGCCTTACAAAGCGGGGCCGCAACAGCGCGCTCAAGCTGCTGACGGGCCACGACACCAAAGGCTTCACCGATCATGACTGGAAAACGCTCGCCCGCCCGGGAGAGGTTGCGGCGATCTACATGGGCAAACGCGCCGCGCGCTTCGTGCAAGGCCGCCTCCTGATGCACGGCGCCGACCCCGACACCCCGATCACGGTCATCGAAAATGTCAGCCGCCCGGATCAGCGCCTCCTCGAAACGCGCCTTTCGACCCTCGAACCCGCGCTCACCGATGCAGGCCTCACCGGCCCTGCACTGATCTTCTACGGTCTCGCCCCTCGCCGGGCCGAAGCCGCCCTTCCCCAGCTGGCAGAGGAGATTGCCTGATGCCCCGCGCCTTCACGCCCAAGGTCGTCACCGCCAACGCCCTGCTCGACGGGGATGCCGTCTGGCTCACCGAAGACGACTGCTGGACCCGCGACATGGCCGAGGCCGAGCTGATCGATGACGAGGCGCACGCCCAGATCCGGCTCCTCCTCGCCGAAAGCCAGCCAGACGTCGTCGTCGGCGCCTACCTCGCCGACGCGCAAGCAGGCGCGGACGGCCCCGAACCCACCCATTTCCGCGAGGAGTTTCGCACCCGCGGCCCCTCCAACTACGCCCACGGCAAACAGGCGGAGACCGCCGAATGACCTATCAATACAACGACTTCGACCGCGCCTTCCTGGCCGAACGCAACGCCCAGTTCCGCGCCCAGGTCGCGCGCCGCATCGACGGTTCGCTGACCGAGGATGAGTTCAAGCCGCTGCGCCTGATGAACGGCCTCTACCTGCAGCTCCACGCCTACATGCTGCGGGTCGCGATCCCCTACGGCACACTCCGCTCCGCCCAGATGCGTCAGCTGGCGATGATCGCCGAGCGGTGGGACAAGGGCTATGGCCATTTCACCACCCGCCAGAACATCCAGTATAACTGGCCCAAGCTGCGCGACGTGCCCGACATGCTCGACGCGCTGGGGGAGGTCGGCCTGCACGCGATCCAGACCTCCGGCAACACGATCCGCAACGTCACCGCAGACCATTTTGCAGGCGCCGCGGCGGACGAAATCGCCGATCCCCGCCCCGTGGCCGAACTCCTACGCCAATGGTCCACCGACCATCCGGAATTCCAGTTCCTGCCCCGCAAGTTCAAGATCGCGATCACCGGATCGCCCAACGACCGCGCCGTGACCAAGGCCCACGATATCGGCCTGCGCATGGTCGAACGGAACGGCGAACCCGGCTTCGAGGTCATCGTCGGCGGTGGCCTCGGCCGCACACCAATGATCGGCAAGATCATCCGAGACTTCCTGCCCAAGGCCGACCTGCTGCCCTATGTCGAAGCCATCGTGAGCGTCTACAACCTGCTCGGACGGCGCGACAACAAGTACAAGGCCCGCATCAAGATCACCGTCCACGAGCACGGCATCGACGAGATCCGCGCCCGCGTCGAAGAGCGCTTCGCCGCCATCCGCCCGCAATTCTCGGGCGTCGATCAGCAGATGCTGGCAAGCATCGAGGCCCAATTCGCCCCGCCCGACTTCAAGACGGCCCCCACCGACGCCTTCGAGGCAGAGCGCACCCGCAACCCCGCCTTCCGCTCCTGGACCGACACCAATCTGACGCCGCACCGCGCACCGGGCTACGCCATCGTCTCGGTCTCGCTGAAGAAACACGGCGCCACGCCGGGCGACGCCACCGCCGACCAGATGCGCCGCCTCGCCGACCTGGCCGAACGCTACGGCCACGACGAACTGCGCATCAGCCACGAACAGAACGTCATCCTGCCCCACGTCCACCAATCGGACCTGCCCGCACTCTACGCAACCCTCCGCGACGCGGATCTGGCGACGGCCAATATCGGCCTCGCCTCCGATATCATCGCCTGCCCCGGCATGGATTATTGCGCGCTCGCCACCGCCCGCTCGATCCCCATCGCGCAAGAGATCGCGACCCGCATCGACGCGCTCAAGATCGAGCACGAGGTCGGCCACCTCAAGATCAAGATCTCGGGCTGCATCAATGCCTGCGGCCACCACCATGTGGGTCATGTCGGGATCCTCGGCCTCGACCGTGCGGGCGTCGAAAACTACCAGATCACCCTCGGTGGCGACGGCACCGAAACCGCCGCGATCGGCACCCGCACCGGCCCCGGCTTCCCGGCGGACGAAATCGTGCCCGCCATCGAACGCATCATCCTCGCCTATCTCGACCTGCGCGACAGCGAGGACGAAACCTTCCTGCAGACCTACGCCCGCGTCGGCATGGAGCCCTTCAAGACTGCCCTCTACGAGCAAAAGGAAAAGGCCCATGCCGCTTGAAGCGCCCCTTCCCCCGGTGGCCGAACGGGTCGCCACACTCAACGCGGCGACCCGCCACCACGGCGCCATCTCCGTCCTCGAAAAGGCCGTCACCGATCCCGGCGTTGGCCGCCTCGCCCTCGTCTCGTCCTTCGGTGCCGAGTCCGTCGTCCTCCTCCACATGATCTCGGTCATCGACCGCACGACCCCCGTGCTCTTCATCGATACCGAGATGCTGTTCGACGAAACCCTCGCCTACCAGGCGGAGGTCGCCGAGAAACTCGGCCTCACCGACATCCGCCGCATCGGCCCCGCCCGCGCCGACCTTCTGGCCCAGGATGCAGAAGGCGTTCTGCACGTCCACGACCCCGATGCGTGCTGCACGCTCCGCAAATCCGGGCCCCTGCAGACCGCACTCGACGGGTTCGACGCCTGGATCACCGGCCGCAAACGCTATCAGGGCGGCCAGCGCGCCACGCTCGAATTCTTCGAGGAAGAGCCCGAAACCGGCCGGATCAAGATTAACCCGCTGGCCCGCTGGGCCAGGGAGGATACGGCCGAATACATCGCCCAGAACCGCCTGCCCAGGCACCCGCTCGTCGCCAAGGGCTATCCCTCCATCGGCTGCGCCCCCTGCACCTCGCCCGTCGGCGCCGGAGAGGATGAGCGCGCCGGACGCTGGCGCGACACCGACAAGGAAGAATGCGGGATCCATTTCGAAAACGGCAAAATCGTCCGCGGCCCCAAGCGCCGCGCGGCGGCCTGAGGGGGGATGAATGAGTATTTTTGGCCAGATGAAGAGGATCACCCGATGAGCGTCATCGTCACCGATAGTGGCTTCGGCACCGACGACTGGACCGGCGGCTTCGTCGCGCCCGAGACGCTGGCCGCCAACGATTGCGGCCAGCTGGGGCTCGATCTGCTACCCGATGCCGACCTGTCGCAAATCGCGGACAAGCTGCATTGCTTCGCCCTGATCCGCATCGCCTTTCCCAGCTTCGCCGATGGCCGTGGCTTCACGCTGGCCGCTGAACTGCGCCGCATGGGCTACAGTGGCCGCCTACGCGCCCATGGCCACGTCATCGCCGACCAATATGCCATGGCCCGCCGCGCGGGCTTCGACGAGGTCGAGATCGCCGATGATCTGGCCGCCCGCCAACCCGAGGACCAATGGCTGGCCCGCGCCGCGTGGCAGACCCGCGACTACCGGGCGCGCCTGCGCGGCTAAGCCTTCCGTTTTCATCCCCAAGATGCCAGATAGAAAGGCGCGAGGGTCGGCCCTCGCGAATTGAGACATGACCGAGCAGAGCCCCGTGACCCAGACCGCCGCCGCCGCCGTGCCGACGCTTCCTGACGCGCAAACCGTGACGTCGGTCCGCCACTATACCGACCGCCTGTTTGCCTTCCGCGTGACCCGGCCGCAATCCTTGCGCTTCCGGTCCGGCGAGTTTGTCATGATCGGCCTGATGGGTGACAACGGCAGGCCCCTCCTGCGCGCCTATTCCATCGCCTCCCCCTCCTGGGACGACGAGCTGGAATTCTACTCGATCAAGGTGCAGGACGGCCCGCTGACCTCGAAACTCCAGCACATCCAGCCGGGCGACCAGATCATCCTGCGGCCCAAACCCGTCGGCACGCTCGTTCACGACGCGCTGACGCCGGGCAAGCGCCTCTGGTTCTTCGCCACCGGCACCGGCTTCGCCCCCTTCGCCTCGCTCCTGCGCGATCCGGAGACCTACGAGCGCTACGACGATGTCATCGTCACCCATACCTGCCGCGACGTGGCCGAGCTGACCTATGGGCGGGAGCTGGTCGAAAGCCTCGCCGAGGACCCGCTGATCGGTGAATTCGTCGGCGACAAGCTGCGGTATTATCCCACGACCACCCGTGAGGAGAGCCCGAAGATGGGCCGCATCACGACCCTCCTGAAGGACGGAACGGTCTTCAAGGATCTCGGCATCGACGGCATCTCGCCCGAGACCGACCGTGCGATGGTCTGCGGCTCCATGGCGCTCAACACCGACCTCAAGGAGATCCTCGAAGGCTTCGGCCTGCGCGAGGGCGCCAATTCCGACCCGGCGGAATACGTCGTCGAGAAAGCCTTCGTCGGCTAAGGGGGCCTTAGCGCCCCAACGCCCCCTGCAACTGCTGCAGAACCGCCTCGAAGGCTTCGGGGTTGTTCCGCGCCTGTTCGAGCGCGATCCGCAAGGCTGTCTTCTCGAACTCACCCAGGTTCGACTGATCGACCAGCTCCTGGATGCGGGCGAAATCGACCTCCCCGCCGGAAAGCGCCTGGTCGATGATCTCCTCAGGCGTCGCGTCCTCCGGCAAGGGCTCGGGCTGCGTCTCACCGCCATCGGCGGCGGGATCGCCCGCCTCGGGCGCCGGCGCGCTCTCTTCCGGCTCTTGGGCGGCCTGGCGCGCCGCGTCGACCGCCAGACGCGCGGCGGCGATCCGGTCCTCCGCATCCGTCGCGGCATCCGCCGCGACGCGCGACAGGGCCACCGCATCGGACGCGGCCGTCGTTGCGGCCTCGCCGCCCAGGGCTGTCGCTTCGTCCGCGATGGTGCCAGCGGTCGTCAGCGCCGTATCCGCAGCCTCGCGCGCCGCGCGGGCCGCGTCTTCCCCGATAGCCAGGGCAGTGTCGGCCGCGTCCAGATCACCCTCCGATACGGCCAGCCGGGCCTGCCCTGCCGCATCCACTGCCGCGCGCTGATTGGCCTCGGCCTCGTCAACCAGCCTCAGGATCGACCGGAACCCCTCTTCAAAGGAGGCGGGAAGCCCGTCTTCCTCGGCGGCAGCCGCATTATCCGCCGGCGGCTCTTCGACAGCAGGGGTCTCGACGACGTCTGCAGGTGCATCGTCCGCAACAGGCTGAACGTCCTCTTCGGCCCCGCCGAAGACCTCCAGCGGCGATTGACCGACGATCACATACTGATAGCCGAAGAACGCCAGAACGGCGATGACAAGTCCGATAATCAGATTTCTCATGGCGTGTTCTCTCCGCATCCATGGCTCTTGCAAGGAAATAGATCAATGTCGCTCCGATCAAAAGCGATCAGCGGCAAAACACCTGCTATGCCGGGCTTTTGCGGGTTGAAAGCGCCCGGTCGCACAGCTACTTTTCTCCCCTCTGAATCTGCAATCACCGAAGGATAGAACCCATAGCCCGCAGACCTCACAACGCCCCGCCGGTGCGCGACACCGGCCCCCGCGTCAACGACCGTATCCGCGCCAATGAAATCCGCCTGATCGGCGCCGATGGCGACAATGTCGGGGTGGTGACACCCGAACGAGGCATGGCCCTCGCCGAAGAGGCCGGACTGGACCTTGTCGAGATTTCGCCGAACGCCAATCCGCCCGTCTGCAAGATCATGGATTTCGGCAAGTTCAAGTACGAACAACAGAAGCGCGAGAGTGAGGCGCGCAAGAAGCAGAAGACGATCGAGGTGAAGGAGGTCAAGTTCCGGCCCAACACCGACACCCACGACTACGAAGTCAAGATGCGCAACGTTTTCAAATTCCTGGAAAACGGCGACAAGGTGAAGGTCACGCTGCGCTTCCGCGGCCGCGAGATGGCGCACCAGAACCTCGGCCGTGACCTGCTCGAGCGGGTGGCCGAAGACACCAAGGAAATCGGCAAGGTGGAGAACTTCCCCAGGATGGAAGGCCGCCAGATGGTGATGATGATCGGTCCGGTCACCAAATAGCCGATACGGCAAGACCGGAAGACAAGGCCGCGCCCAATGAGGCGCGGCACTTTTTTGGAGGCTGCAATGCGCTTGTCCATCAATGTCGGCCTCCACTACGACTTGCCTGAACCATGCGACCTGCTGCTTCAGGTCGAGGTCGCGCAGCTCGATGACCAACAGGTGTCGAACACCCGGCTTGACCTCTCCGGCACGGGGCCTGTCGCCCGCATCCCCGCCCAGGACGAAATCGGCGAACGGCTGTGGCTCACGGCCAGCGGCGCGCTTGTCTGCACCTATTCCGCAGAAGTCGCGATCGACCGCCCCGCGACCGACCTCAACGACCTCCCCGCCGTCCCGCTCCACGATCTGCCGGGCGAGACGGTGCAGTATCTGATGGAATCGCGCTATTGCCCGGCGCAGGACTTCCAGACACTGGTCGCGACCGATTTCGGCGATCTCTCCGGCGGCGCCAAGATCACCGCGATGTCCGACTGGATCAGCGCCAACATCGCCTATGTTCCCGGCGCCAGCGGGCCCGGCACCACCGCGACGGACACGTTCATCCAGCGCCAGGGCATCTGCCGCGACTTCGCCCATGTGATGATCACGCTCGCCCGTGCCGCGGGCATCCCGGCCCGCTTCGCCAGTGTCTACAGTCCCGATGCCGATCCCCCCGATTTCCACGCCGTGGCGCAGGTCTACCTCGCGGGCAACTGGCACCTCGTGGACCCGACCGGGATGAGCCGCCCGGACAACGCCGCCATCATCGGCATCGGCCGCGATGCGGGCGATGTGGCGTTCCTGACCTCCTATGGCCCCGTCGAACTGCGCAACCAATCCGTCAGCGTCCGGCGCCTCTGACAGCGGCCTCCGAGACGCATTCGACCATCAGCGCAGTCGCCGCCACCACGTCACGCAGGTGATCGAAATCCAGCGTCGCCGGCAGGTCGGATCGTTGGTGGTAATGCGGGTTCCGGAAATCCGCCGTATCGGTGACCATGATCGCGGGCAGCCCGGCCTCCCAGAACGGCACATGATCGCTGCGGCCAAAGTTCCGCACGAACGGCACCCGCCGCTCCAGCATCCGTCCGATGATCGGAAAATCGCACGGATCGCGCAACAGAAGCGTCCGCCCCTCGCCCTGCAGCGCATCCAGGCTCGCCGCATAAAGCCGTGCCAGCCGCCCCGCCGGTTCGCGGTACAGAACCGCGCCCCAATCCCCCGCATATCCCCGCGCTCGCGCCGCCCGCTCAACGCGCGGGAAAAGAAGGCCAAAGCCAGGCGGCATCTTCTGGCTCCCCGGTTCGGCCGACGTATAGGCGATGCTCTCGTAGATGATTGCTCCGGTCAGCGGCCGGTCACCCAACTGCTCCCGCACGAAAGCTCGTGCGCCATGCAGGCCGATCTCCTCCATATCGAAGGCGACGAAGATCAGCGTCGGCTCCAGATCCCACCCTGCCACCAGTCGCGCCACCTCCAGCATCGCCGCCACGCTCGAGATGTTGTCGTCCGCCCCCGGCGTTCCGGGCACCGTGTCGAAATGCGCGCCGATCACGATGGCCTCCCGCCGCCGCCCCGGCTTCACCGCAACGACATTGGCTCCCTTGAGCTCCCGATGACGCACGGCAGGTCCGGCGCTGCCCACGGCAAACGGACGGATCTCAGGCTCCAGCCCCGCCTCAGAGAGGCGCGCCGCGATCCCAGCCTCCGTCTCGCTCATGCGATCGGGAAAATGCTGCCGGTCCTGCGGGCCGAGCAGCGCTTCGGTATCCGCGCGCAACCGCGCCGCGCTCACCTGCCCGCGCAAGGTCCGCGCCCGCTCGGCCGTTGGGGCGGGAAAGGAAGGATCAGAGAAAACCATCCGGATCTCCAACAGCTATCATCGCGCTGTCATGGCATATCAATCCCCCTTTGGGCGATGAAAAGTCATGCAACCCCGCCTCGACGCGCCGCCAAAAATGGCAAGAATGGCGCATGAGGGCAAACGCACGCGCCCCGAGGCATCAACAGGACGATATCGATGACCAAAACCTTTCTCCGCACCGTCAGTTTCATCGCCATGGCCTCCGCCGCCTATGCGCAAGAGGCAGGCCCGGATGTGACCCGCGTCGATCTCGGCCAGTCCGGCATCGCGCTTTACACCCTCACGCAAGAGGATGCAGGCACCGACATCGCGCTGACCGTCCCGCGCGACCATGCCGACGACGTCCTCGCCTCGCTCATCATCCGCGACCCGTCGGGCCGTATCGTCGGCATCACCACCGCGACGCCCGCCAGCGTGCCAGAAAGCCTCCGCGGCACGCCCTTCGCTGGCGGCCTGCCCCGCGGCATCACCGCCGTCCTCTCCTCGATGACCGGTGCCGAGATCCGCGTCACCACCGACCGGGAGGAGGTCACAGGCCGCGTCATGGGCCTCTCCGAACGCAGCGAGGTGGTCGGCGACACGACGATCACCCACCCCGCCGTCCTCCTCCAGCAGGAAAACGGCGCCCTGACCGAGGTCGTCCTGCGCCCCGGCGTCTCCATCGCCATCGACGAGGGCATCGGCAACGCGCTGACCGAAGCCGCCGAAAGCCTGACCGGCGACGACACCGAACGCACCTTCGACCTGACGCTCGAAACCGACGACAACGCCGCCCGCGACGTCGAGCTGTCCTACGTCACCGAAGCCCCCGCCTGGAAAAACTCCTGGCGCCTCCTCCTCGACGAAGGCCGCCTGCAGGGCTGGGCCACGGTCGAAAACCTCTCCGGGCAGGACTGGTCGGACATCTCGCTCACCCTCAGCACCGGCACCCCCGTCGCCTATGACCGCGACCTCCTCTCCCCCCTCCGCATCGGCCGCCAGACCCCGCCAAACCTGATCGCAGGCCGCCCGACCGTGCGGCCAGACGTTGGTTTCGTTAGCCCGGCAGATCGACAGCGCCTCCTCAGGGATGCACCAGCAGGAGCAGTTTTGCGGGTTAGCCCTTCCGCTGACATGATCGCCATGGAAGAAGCCGCCCCTGCTGCCCTCGCCCCCGCCGCCCAATCCGCCCAGGAAATCCGCGGCATCGGCAATGTCCGCTACGCCGTCCCCGAACCCGTCGATCTCCCCGCAGGCCAGACGGCCAACCTCCTCTATATCGACCTCGAGATCGACCCCCAGATCCGCGCCCTCTACCAGCCCGGCCGGTCCCGCGACGTCCTTCTCGCCGTCGCACTGACGGCCGATCAGCCGCTCGCCCCCGGCCTCGTCTCGGTCCGCGACGCCAACGGCTTCGTCGGCGACGCGCCCTTCACCGGCCTCTCCGCCGACCAGACCCGCTTCCTGCCCTACGCCGCCGCGCCCAACGCGACCGTCGTCCAGAACCGCAGCGAGGCCGGCACCCGCATCGACTTCGCCGCCACCGACGGCGCGCTCACGGTCGAACTGCGCACCCAGATCGAAACCCAATACGCCGCCACCGTCCCCGACGGGGTCGAGATCTTCGCCGTCGAACACCCCAAAAGCGGCTACCGCTTCATCGAGACGAACGGCGAGATGGAGGAGAACGAGACCTTCCTGCGCATCTCCCGCGAGGTCACGGAAGGCACCGCGTCGGTCCTGGTCACCGAGGAACAGACCATCTTCCGCCAATACGCCCTCGACGCCAACGGCCTCCGGCAGGCCCTCCAGGTCGTCACCACCGGCAGCGCCGAGGTTGACGAGGCGGACGAGGCGATCCTGGCCGAGGCGAGAGAGGCCGTTCGCGCCGTGACCTCCGCCGAAACCAGCATCGCCGATCTCGACCGCAGCTACGATCGACTCCTGCAGGAGCAACAGCGTCTCCGCCAGAACCTGCACACCGTCACCAACGCCGACCTGCGCCGCCGCTACGAGACGCGCCTGTCCGAGACCGAGGACGAGATCCTGGAAACCCTCGACGCCACCGATGCCGCCCGCACCGACCTCCGGGCCCGCCAGACGGACCTGGGCGACATCATCCGCCGCTTCCGCTAAGCCGGCAGCGGCAGGCGCTCCCCGGCGTCTGCCGCCCGCCCCGGGACGTCCGCGCTCGCGTTCCAGACCGCCCAGCCCCTTTAGGTTCACCGCGGGGGTACCTGACAAAAGCCGGTCCAGACGGCCCGCTACACGAACCGCCCCCGCTCTCGTCGCCCGTTAAACCTAACCAGCATCAACCTTAACGCCCCCTCTCCCCGGGGACATCCTCCTCATCTTGCCAAAAGTACCTCCGCCAGAGGCGCCCGAGCAATCGAAAGGCACGACACCAGATCACAGCGGACCGCAAAAACCACCTGCCGCGCTGCAAGATCCTGGCTCGGGTTACCGCCATCAATCGGCTCGCTCCGGCTTCGGATATGGTCATCGACGCCATCCGAAGCCGGGGCTGTCCACGGTCGGGCGCCCCCCACAACCCTGCCCCACCCAAAGCGTATCGGGTCTGGCCAGATCAATCGGTCCTGGAATTCACATTCGTGCCCAAAAACAAAGGCCCGCGAGCGTCGAACGCGATCAAGAACGCTCCCCCTCCCCGCATCCAGATCAACCTCAACGCCCGCGCGACAGAGCCCCTTCATCTGGCCTCAAATACTCCCGCCGGAGGCTCCAGAAGGCGCAATGAGCGCATCCAGCCGATCCGGGGCGCGCGCGCGCAGCAGCAGCACCCGCCTATTCCCCGACCAGATCCCGCGCCCCGGCGCCGCCCTTCACCCGCGGCACCGGCCGCGACGGCATCTCCTTCAGAAGCCCGCCAACCCCCATTGCGGCGATATCCGCCCCGCTCACCGGCACCCCGCACAACACCCGCTCCAGCACCCAATCCGCCCCGTTCAGCGCAGGCGACCGCGCACATCCCGGCAGTCCGATCACCGGCCGGCCGCCAAGCTCTCCGATGAACAGCAGGTTCCCCGGATCGACCGGCATCCCGAACCGTTCGACCGTACCGCCCGCCACCCGCACCGCGTCCGGCGCCGTATCCCGCGGATCGGACGTGGCCGATCCGGTCAGCACGAACAGCACCTCCGCCTCGGACGCTGCCAGAGCCTCCGCCAGATCCTCCACCCGGTGCGGCACGACCCGATACTCTTCCAAGCCGACGCCAAGCCGCTGCAGCCGCATCTCGAGCGCCCGCCGCCCCTTGTCCCCAAGCGGCAGACCCACCTCCGTCTCGATCAACATCGCCCGCCGCAAGACCGCAGGCCGCACGCGCAACGCCCCCTCGGCCCCCGCACAGGCGGCGGCCAGAGCCGCCTCCGGCACGCCGTAGGCGATGATCTTGATCGTCGCCGCCATCCCCCCGGCCTCCAGCCGGTGCCATTCCGGCACGGTCGCGATGGTGATCATCGGATCGACCCCGTTGATCGCCGCGATCGCGCTTGCATCGACCTCCACGATCCCCGGACCCGTCGCGAACAGGTTCACCCGCCCGGTCCCGGCCGCCCCGATCCGCAGATCCAAAGCCGCGGGCTCCGGCGCGATCGCCGCCGCCAGCCGCGCCGCCGCCGCATCTTCGGCCACGTCCTCCGGCCCCAGCCGCGCGATCCAGACCCGGTCCTGCCCTGCCGCGGCCAGCCGCTCCAGATCCGCCGCCGTCAACACGGCGCCTTTCCGGATCCGCCCGCCATCGACGGCCATCGAATGGGCCAGCACCGCCCCTTCGGCCTCGCTCAGGGGAACCTCGCCGAACTCCATCAGCCCCGCCTCAGCGCCTGGGTCATCTCGGCCAGCACCGCCACCGCGATCTCTCCCGGCGTCGCCGCGCCGATATCCAGACCCACCGGCGCATGGATCCGCCCGATCTGCGCGTTCGTGAACCCGGCCGCCTGCAATCGCGCCACCCGCTTCGCGTGGGTCCGGGTCGACCCCAACGCGCCGATATAGAACGCGTCGGACCGCAAGGCCGCCTGCAGCCCCGGATCGTCAAGCTTCGGATCGTGGGTCAGCGTCACCACCGCGGTCCGCCCGTCGATGCCGTAGGCCTCCAAGGCCGCATCCGGCCAATCATCCAGCAGTTCCGTCTCGGGAAACCGCTCTTCGCTCGCAAAAGCCGGCCGCGGATCGACGACCGCGGGGGCATAGCCCGCCAGCCGCGCCATCGGCACCAGCGCCTGCGCGATATGCACCGCTCCGATGATCCCCAGCCGCAAAGGCGGCGCATGCACCAGATCGAACCGCGCCCCGTCCTCCGAAAGGCCGGACTTCCCGCGCCGAAGCACCGCGTCAGCCCCCTCGCCCATCCCGAGGATCTCCGCCCCGCCCCCCGCCAACGCGACAGACCGCACGAACGGCTCCCGCCGCGCGGCCCGGTCCGCCATCTCTTCAAGCGCGCCGACGGGCAAGACACTGCCCACAGGTTCCACCCGCACCCGAATGCGCCCGCCACAGGCCAGCCCGACGGCAAAGGCCTCGTCATCGCTCACGCCATAATCCAGCATCCTGGCGCCACCATCCTCCAGGGCTTCCAGCGCCTCGACGACCACGGCCCCCTCGACGCAGCCGCCAGAGACCGAGCCTGCCATCCCGCCATCATCGGCGATCACCAACAGGCTCCCCGCCGGGCGCGGCGCCGACCCCCAGGTCTCGACGACCGAGGCCACGGCCACACCCCGCCCGGCCCGATGCCAGTCGAGCGCCGTCTGCAAAAGCGTTTCAGTCTCCGTCACTCCGCACCCTCGTCAGAAAGCAGTTGTTGCGCGCCGACCGCACATCAACATAAGCCACCCCGACCCGCCCGAGAAGGTCGCGCGCATATTCTTCCATCTCCGACCTTGGTCTGATCCGCCCGGTCCCGTAGACGATCCGGTCATCCGCCCCATAGGCCTTCACCAGATAATCCGGCGACTCGAACAGGATCGGCGGCAGCCCCTCGCCCTCCCAAGGCGCACACGGCTCGGCGCAAAGAAAGATCGGCCCCTGCTCCGCATAGGGCTGCGGCACCGGAAACGGCCGGGCCGAGAGAACCAGCATCTGCGCCCCCTCAGGCACATTCCGCAGACAACACCGGCACGGCGTCCCCACACCGCCCGACACGGCCCGCTCCGCTGCCTGCCCGTTCGCATCCGGCCCACCGGCCCGCACGGCATCAACAAAGTCCTGATCATAGGGCAGAAATCTCATGGCACGCTCTCCTCCATTGCCTGCCAAACCCTGCCCCGATCTCCCGCGCCAAACGACCCGATCCCTGCGCATCCCGCTTCATCTGGCCAAGAATACTCGATCGCAACGCCAGCCAGCAGAGATGCCCCTGATCATTGGCAAGGGCGCGGCCGGGCGGGCGGGTGTCGTGCCGCAGGCACGCAGGCGCCCTACCGGCCCAGCGCCGCCATCAGCCGCGCCTTCTCCCCGCCATCCTCCGGCCGCCCCATCGCGTCGGCAAGCCCGGCGAGCGACGCGATATTGTGCCCCGCCCGCAGCGCGTCCACATGGGGCAGCATCGCCGCGATCCCCGCCGCCTTGGGCGCAAAACCGTCGAACCGCAGCAGAGGGTTCACCCAGATCAGCCGCCGGGCCGACAGGTGCAGCCGCTCCATCTCCGCCGACAGCCCCGCGCCCGCCTCGCGGTCCAGACCGTCGGTGATCAACAGAACCAACGCCCCCTGCCCCAGCACCCGCCGCGACCAGTCCCGGTTGAACGCGTGCAGGCACGACGCGATCCGCGTGCCGCCTTCCCAATCCTGCGCCTCCGCCCCCGCCGCCGAAAGCGCCGCATCCACGTCGCGCGCCATCAGATGGCGGGAGATATTGGTCAGCCGCGTCCCGAAGGTGAAGGCATGGACCGTCGCCCAGCCCGCCCCTTTCTCGTTCGCCACCGCATGGAGAAAGTGCAAGACCGCCCGCGAATACTGGCTCATCGACCCCGAAATATCGCACAAAGCGACAAGGTTCGGATAGCGCCGCGCGCGCCGCTTCCGCGCGAAATCCCGCAACTCTCCGCCCCGGCGGGCCGCGTCCCGCATCGTCCGCCGCCAATCGGGCAGCCGCCCATGGGGTGCCGCCACGCTCCGCCGGGTCAGGATCGGCGGCACCGGCAGGCTGAGCTTCGCGATCAGCCGCTTCGCCTCGTCCATCTCGGCCACGCTCATCTGCTCGAAATCGAGCGTCCTCAGCCGCTCCTCCCCGCTCGCCGTGGCCGACGCATCGATCTCGATCTCCGAGCCCTCATCCTCCGCCACCTCCGGCAGATCCCGCGCCACATCGCCCAAGAGCGCCTCCGCCGCCCGCTTCTCCGCCGCCTTCGCCACCCGATCCTCGGCGACGCCTTGCACGGCGGGCGTCAGCATGGCGATCATGTGCTCCAGGTACCGCGGATCCCGCCAGTACAGCCGAAAGATCTGGGCAAACACCTCCCGGTGCTCCGGCCGCGTGCAGAAACAGGCCTGCAGGGTGTAATAGAAATCCCGCTTCTCCCCGAACCCCGCCGCCTCCACCGCCCGGATCGCATCCACCACCCGCGCGGGCCCCGCCGGCAGGCCTGCCTTCCGCAGGGCCCGCGCAAAATGGGTGATGTTGTGGGTGAGCTTCGGGTCCTCCGGCAGCTCCAGTTCCGGCAGCGCGACCATGATCAGACGCCCCGCCGGTTGAGGGTGCGGATGCCTCCGGCGGAGGTATTTTTGGCAAGATGAGGAGAGGTATTATCTATGGGCGGCACATCATGAGCGGGAATACCGATATCATACGACCTCAATACCATCTCAGGCCCACCGCATCCGGCTTCGACGCTTGGGATATACGGCGTCTCGTTCGCAGGGCCGAGAGCATCGCGGCCGCCCCTATTCCGCTCAGCGACATCGCAGAGCTCGATGAGAACTACTGGTTTCACGGGGCGACACCCACCGCTCGCGCCATCGTCGAGCACATCGCATTGATCGACGCCGCCGATCTGAGATACCCGATCCTGCTCGACGCCGAGGGCCGTCTCATGGACGGGATGCATCGGGCCGCCCGGGCGCTGCGCGACGGACATGACACCATCCTTGCCAAACGCTTCGCGGCCACGCCCGCGCCAGATTACCGCAACGCCGATCCCGACACGCTGCCCTACGACTGACCTCACGCCGGGGCCAGCTCCGCCTTGACCTCTTCGAGGATCCGTTTCGCCTCCGATCCCTGCAGCTTCTGGATGTCGTCCTGATATTTCAGGATCGCACCCACCGTATCCGCGATCACCTCCGGCGACAGATCCAGGACGTCCAGGGCCAGCAGGCACTTCGCCCAGTCGATCGTCTCGGCCACGCCCGGCTTCTTGAAGAGGTCCTCCGTCCGCAGCCGCTGCACGAAGGCCACGACCTCACGGCTCAGCGCCTCCGCCGCCTCGGGCGCACGGGCCTGCAGGATCTCGATCTCCCGATCGAAGCTCGGATAGTCGACCCAGTGGTAGAGGCAGCGCCGCTTCAGCGCGTCATGCACCTCCCGCGTGCGGTTCGAGGTCAGGATGACGATCGGCGGCTCGGGTGCGTGGATCGTCCCCAGCTCAGGGATGGTCACCTGGAAATCGCTCAGCGCCTCCAGCAGGAATGCCTCGAACGGCTCGTCCGTCCGGTCGATCTCGTCGATCAGCAGCACCGGCGCGCCGCCGGGCTGCGGCCGCATCGCCTGCAACAAGGGCCGCTCGATCAGGTATTCCTCGGTGAAGAGCTCATCCTTCAGGATCCCCCGATCCGCCCCGCCCGCCGCCTCGGCGGCCCGGATCGCGATCATCTGCTCGGCGAAGTTCCATTCGTAGACGGCCGACGACGCGTCGAGCCCCTCGTAGCATTGCAGCCGGATCAATCGCCGCCCCAGCGCCGCCGAAATCGCCTTGGCGATCTCGGTCTTCCCCGTTCCCGCCTCGCCTTCCAGGAACAGCGGCCGCCCCAGCTTCAGCGCCAGAAACACCACCGTCGCCAGCGCCCGCCCGCAGACATAGTTCTGCCCGGCCAGAACCTGCTGAACCTCGTCGATGCTCTCCATGCCGGGCCTCCCTTGCCGCGTCCCGCAACGCTCATGGGCCGTGCGCCTCGCGTCAAGGGGTCCGATTGCTCATGGGCGCCCAGAGGCGTAAACACAATGCGACCTTCAGAGGAGGAGCCCCATGAACCTCGAAACCAAGATCCGCCCCGGCACCGGCCCGGAGCTTTCCCGCTTCGAATGGGACGATCCCTTCCTCCTCGAGGCCCAGCTGACCGAGGACGAGCGCCTCCTGCGCGACGCCGCCCGCACCTTCGCCGACGATCACCTCGCCCCCCGGGTCGCCGAGGCCTATGAGAACGAGACGGCCGATCCGGCGATCTTTGCCGAGATGGGCGCCGCGGGCCTCCTCGGCGCGACCGTGGCCGAGGAAAACGGCGGGCTCGGCGCGGGCTACGTCACCTACGGCCTCATCGCGCGCGAGATCGAGCGGATCGATTCGGGCTACCGCTCGATGATGTCCGTCCAGTCCTCCCTCGTCATGTACCCGATCGAGGCCTACGGATCGGACGCCCAGCGGCAGAAATACCTGCCCGGCCTCGCGAAAGGCGAGCTGATCGGCTGCTTCGGCCTGACCGAGCCAGATGCCGGCTCCGACCCCGCGGGCATGAAGACGACGGCGAAGAAAACCGATGGCGGCTACGTCCTCAACGGCGCCAAGATGTGGATCTCCAACGCGCCCTTCGCCGATGTCTTCGTCGTCTGGGCCAAGTCAGAGGCCCATGGCGGCAAGATCCGCGGCTTCGTCCTCGACAAGGGCACGCCCGGCCTCTCCGCCCCCAAGATCGACGGCAAGCTCAGCCTGCGCGCCTCGGTCACGGGCGAGATCGTGATGCAGAATGTCGAGGTCGGCGAAGACGCCCTTCTGCCCAATGTCGAAGGGCTCAAGGGCCCGTTCGGCTGCCTCAACCGCGCCCGCTACGGCATCTCCTGGGGTGCGATGGGCGCGGCAGAGGCGTGCTGGCACACCGCGCGCCAATACGGGCTCGACCGCAAGCAGTTTGGCCGTCCGCTGGCCCAGACCCAGCTCTTCCAGAAGAAACTCGCCGACATGCAGACCGAGATCACGCTCGGCCTGCAAGGCGCCCTCCGCCTCGGCCGGATGATGGAGGACGGCAGCGCGTCGCCGGAACTCATCAGCCTCATGAAGCGCAACAATTGCGGCAAGGCGCTCGATATCGCCCGCGCGGCCCGCGACATGCTCGGCGGCAACGGCATCTCTGGATCGTTCCCGGTCATCCGCCACGCCATCAACCTCGAGACGGTGAACACCTACGAGGGCACCCACGACATCCACGCATTGATCCTGGGACGCGCGCAAACCGGCCTTCAGGCGTTCTTCTAAACCAGAATCGGGAAAATCCGGCCTCGAACCTTCCGTTTCGGCCTGCAAGTTAATAAGTTGTTAACCGTGCTTGCTGGGGCACGACGGGACGGATTTTGACATGACTTATTTTGAGGCCGATCTTTCCGGCCTGGACGGGGGTGCCTGGCTTGGGCGCCTCGAAGACATTACCGAAGAGTTCGGGCGCTTCGAACCTCTCGGCCCTGATCACAGCTCCGCCTATCTGGAAGGGGGCGATCAGCTTCTCGTCTCGTTCGAAAGCCGGGCCGATGTGGTCAAGACGCTCAAGCGCGAACCGCTCGGCGTCACCTACCGGCGCCGCAATGGCTGGTCGACGCTGACGATCCTGTCGGACAAGCAAAGCTGGTTCCGCCACCGGGCGATCTACCAGCATTTCGACCAGCTCGCCGATGACGGCTTCTTCGAGCTGTTCGATACCGTCACCTTCATCGGCGAGGGCCCGGGCGGCTATGCGGCGGCCGCCTATTCCGCCGCGGCCCCAGGTGCGACCGTCGTCGCGATCCGGCCCCAGGCCACGCTCGACCCCCGCATCGCCGGCTGGGACGACCGGTTCCGCAAGCAAAGGCGCACCGGGTTCTCCGGCCGCTACGGCTACGCCCCCGACCTGATCGAGGCGGCGGGCCATGCCCTCGTCGCCTTCGACCCGCACCAGCGGCGCGACGCGATGCACGCGGCGCTCTTCATCCGGCCAAACGTCACCCTGCTGCGCTGCCCGTTCAACCGGCTGCGCCTGCGCGAGGATCTGGACGGGATGGGCCTGCTCGACCCGCTGCTCGAAGCCGCGATCGCGGGGCGCCTGACCGAACGGGTCTTCTGGGAGCTCTACCGCAAGCGCCGGACCCACCTGCCCTATCTGCGCGGCCTCGTCATCCTGCTGGAACGGCGCGGGCGCGGCGACCTGGCCGCGCGCGTCTGCCGCTTCGCGATGAAGGAACTGCCGCACCCGTTCTTCGCCCGGCGCCTCGCCAAGCGCCAGACGACCCGGCCGCTCAAGCGTCAGATGTAAAGGATATCGCTGTAGACGTAGCGCGCGATCGCATCCCGGCTCAGGCCGAGAGCGGCCAGTTCGGCATCGGTCTTGGAATTCAGCCGCTCGAACTCGGCAGACCGGTTCTGGGCGCGGGCGACGGTCTCTGCCCCGCGGGCAAGGCCGGAAAAGACGGAACGGAAAGCGTTTCTTGTACGGGCCATCGGGGGCCTCCTTTCTGCTCTGGTCCTCCCTGCCCTAGAGATACGTCATAGAAGCTGACGTAAAACCGCAAATCCCGAAACCCCGCCATGCGCTCCTCGCATGGCTGCGCTCTATGGCCGCTCCCCCGCTTCCGTGCTAGCGCTACGTCCCATGACAACCGAACTGACGATCCGCCGCCCCGACGACTGGCACCTGCACCTGCGCGACCACGCCCTCCTCGCCGCCGTCACGCCCGAAACCGCCTGCCATTTCGGCCGCGCCCTCGTCATGCCGAACCTCGATCCTCCGGTCACCACCGCCGAACATGCCCGCAGCTACGCCCACCGGATCATCCAGGCGGTCCCCGCCGATTGCGATTTCGTCCCCCAGATGACGCTCTACCTGACCGAGGACACCGATCCCGACGATGTCGCGAAGGCCCATGACGAAGGCAGCGCGCTGGCCGTCAAGCTCTACCCGGCGGGCGCCACGACGAATTCCGGCTCCGGCGTCCGCGATATCGAAAAGGTCCGCCCCGTCCTTGCCCGCATGGCCGAAATCGGCATGCCGCTCTGCATCCACGGCGAGGTCACCGACGACGACGTCGACATCTTCGACCGCGAGGCCGTCTTCATCGACAAGGTCCTCAAACCGCTGCGCAAGGCCGAACCGGACCTGCGCATCGTCCTCGAACACGTGACCACCGAAACCGCCGTCGACTATATCCGCGACGCCAAGAAGGGCATCGCCGCGACGATCACGGTCCACCACCTGATCATCAACCGCAACGCCATCCTCGCGGGCGGGATCAAGCCCGATTTCTACTGCCTGCCCGTCGCCAAGCGCGAAAAGCACCGCGTGGCCCTCGTCCAGGCCGCGATCTCGGGCGACCGGCGCTTCTTCCTCGGCACCGACAGCGCGCCCCATACCCGCGACGCCAAGCTGCAGGCCTGCGGCTGCGCCGGCATCTTCACCGCGCCCAACGCGCTCTCCTGCCTCGCCGAGATCTTCGAAACCGCAGATGCACTGCCCAAGCTCGAAGCCTTCACCTCGATCAACGGCGCGCGCTTCTACGGCCTCGACCCCGCCGAGGAGACCATCCGCCTCGTCAAAGGCGACCCGGTCGAGTACCCGATCGAGGTCCTGTCCGATGACGGCCCCGTCCTTGTCTTCGACCCCGGTTTTCCACTGCACTGGCGGGTCGAGACCTGAGGGCGGGATTTTTGAGTATTTTCAGCCAGATGAAGCCCGCATGATTCCCAGCACCTACCCCCCGAAAGACGAGATCGCCCGCCTGACCGCCCGCGCCCTGCTGGAGATCGGCGCGGTCCATTTCAACGCCGCCGAGCCCTATACGCTCGCCTCCGGCCTCAAGGCGCCGACCTATATCGACTGCCGCAAGCTGATCTCCTACCCGCGCATCCGCGCCACCCTGATGGATTTCCTGGCCGTGCAGACCCTGCGCGAGGCCGGGTTCGAAGCCTTCGACAACATCGCGGGCGGCGAAACCGCGGGCATCCCCTTCGCCGCGCTGGTGGCCGAGCGGCTGGCGCTGCCGATGACTTACGTGCGCAAGAAGCCCAAGGGCTACGGCCGCAATGCCCGCATCGAAGGCGCGATGACCGAAGGCCAGCGCGTCCTGCTGGTCGAGGATCTGGCGACCGACGGCGGCTCCAAGCTCTCCTTCGTGGACGCCATCCGCGACACCGGCGCCACCTGCCACTGGACGGCGGTCATCTTCTTCTACGGCATCTTCCCCGACGCCCTGCCCGCGCTGGCGGACCACGGGATCTCGATGATCCACCTCGCCACCTGGTGGGACGTGCTGGCAGAGGCCAAGGCCCAGGGCAGCTTCGACACCGCGACCCTGACCGAGGTCGAGGCGTTCCTGAACGCCCCCCGCGATTGGCAGGCCGCCCGGGGATGAGCGGCACGCGGCCGGACAATGCCGCGCCCGACCTCGACGCGGTGCTCGACGCCGCCTGGCCGGAGCTGCAGAAGGCCCGCCTCAAGACCCATCTCTATGTCGGCATCGCGCTTGCGATCTTCGCGACGATCTTTGCCCTCGTCCTCGCCGCATCTGCGGAATTCGGTCCGTTCGCAGGCATCTTCCTCCTCGTCTTCACGATCATCGCCATCGCCGCCGGATCCGTTCACCTCAGCGGTCTGGCCTACGGCGCCTTGATGCCTGCCATCGTGAAGGTGTCGGGCCTCGATCATGACGAGACCGGCCTGGAAAAGCACGACCGGCTCAAGAATTCCGGCTTCCTGCCCGTCCAGAACACCACCAAAAGCGAGGACGCCTTCCACGGCCAGATCGGCGAGGTTCCGTTCTGCAAGGTCGAAGTCGACATCGCCGACAAGCGCACCTACCGCGACAGCGACGGCGACACCCGCACCAAGACGACGACCTATTTCGACGGCTACGTCTTTCTGCTCGATGGCCTGGCGGCCAACAGCCGCACCCTGATCGTCCAGCACAAGGGGCGCGGCGCCAAATGGCTGCATCGCCGCATGATCCGCTCAGGCTTCAACGAGGCGGCGATCTCGGACCATACCAGCCCCGACGGGGCCACCTTGAGTGTCTATGCCCCCCGCAAGGACGGCGCCCTGACCGAGAACAGCCAGGCCTTCCTCGATCGCATCTTCCGCATCGACGCGGCGCTTCCCGACGGCCAGCGGGTCTTCTCGGCCCTGCAGTCAACGACCGGTACGTACCTTGCCATCAACACGGGGCGTAACCTCTACAGCTTCGGTGGCCTCTTCATCACGAAGGACCGGCTGCGCGCCCAGATCGGCCAGGCCCTCGACGACCTCCAGTCGATGCTCGCCACCCTCGCCATCCTCATCCCGCCCGAGAAACAGGCGTAGGGTGGGTGCTTCCCCCCACCCGTCCCGCCAAGAAACCTGTGCACCGCCTTGTGGACACTAAGGGGATCAACAATCCCCAGAATCGCCCGCTTATCCCCACGCTGGACGGGCCGCCCCATCGCGACACAATATCTGCCCCCTTGCGCCGCTCGAAATCCGCTATCATGCGCCCAAAGCCCTGAGTCGTCCCGTGACTTACCAACAGCGACAGGGTCCCCGCCGGTGCGTAAGACACCCGGATCATAAAAAGACGAGGAGAGAGCAGTGAACCAGATCGCGACGCTTCCGGCGGGCCAGGCGGAGGAGGCGGGGCCAGACCCGATGCCCCATTCCATCGAAGCCGAACAGCAGCTTCTCGGCGCGATCCTCACGAAGAACGATATCTTCGACCGTATCTCCTCGATCATCCAGGCCAAGCATTTCTACGACCCGGTCCACCAGCGCATTTTCGAGACCGCCGCCTCCCGGATCGCCCGCAACGCGCTGGCCACGCCCACGACGCTCAAGACCTTCCTCGAGGACGATCCCGGCCTGCAGGAACTCGGCGGGCCCGCCTACCTCGTCCGCCTCGCCGGCGCCGCCGTCGCCTCCTTCGCGGCCCGCGACTACGCCCAGATGATCTACGACCTCGCCATAAGGCGCGAGCTCATGGCGCTCGGCCAGAACATCGCGACCCGCGCCGCCAAGGTCGATGTGGAAAGCGAACCGGCCGAGCAGATCGTCGAGGCCGAACAAGAGCTCTACAAGCTGGCCGAGACCGGCCAGACCGAAAGCGGCTTCCAGTCCTTCCTGCGCGCCGTCACCGACGCGGTCGAGGGCGCGAACGCCGCCTACCAGCGGGAAGGCGGCCTCGCCGGGGTCTCCACCGGCCTCACCGATCTCGACAAGAAGCTCGGCGGCCTGCACAAATCCGACCTTCTGATCCTCGCCGGCCGCCCGTCGATGGGAAAGACCTCGCTCGCCACCAACGTCGCCTTCAACATCGCCAAGGCCTACCGCAAGGGCGCAAAGCCCGACGGCGGCGAAGGCGCCGTCGATGGCGGCGTCGTCGGCTTCTTCTCGCTCGAGATGTCGGCCGAACAGCTCGCCGCAAGGATCCTGTCTGAGGCCTCCGAGGTGCCCTCCGAACAGATCCGCCGCGGCGACATGACCGAGGCCGAGTTCCGCCGCTTCGTCGAGGCTGCCAAACAGCTCGAGGCCTGCCCGCTCTTCATCGACGACACACCGGCGCTCCCCATCGCCCAGCTCGCCGCCCGCGCCCGCCGGCTCAAGCGGACACACGGGCTCGACGCGCTCTTCGTCGACTACCTCCAGCTCTGCCGCGGCACCGGCAAGGGCGACAACCGCGTCAATGAGATCTCCGAGATCACCCAAGGCCTCAAGGCCATCGCCAAGGAGCTCGACATCCCCGTCGTCGCCCTCTCCCAGCTCTCCCGCCAGGTCGAGAACCGCGACGACAAGCGCCCGCAACTCTCCGATCTCCGCGAATCCGGCTCGATCGAGCAGGACGCCGATGTCGTGATGTTCGTCTTCCGCGAGGAATACTACAAGGAACGCGAAAAACCCGGCGATCATGAGATGGAGAAGATGGCCCTCTGGCAGGAAGAGATGGAGAAGCTCCACGGCAAGGCCGAGGTCATCATCGGCAAACAGCGCCACGGCCCCATCGGCAGCGTCGATCTCAGCTTCGAAGGCCGCTTCACCCGCTTCGGCAACCTCGTGAAGCCCTGGCAGCAGGGCGGCAGCAACTTCTAGACAGAGCGCACCGCCACATAGGTTGCGATACGCTGATGGCCCGGAATCAAGGCCCAACGGGCCAGCGCCGGCCCGCCCCGACGGGCTGGCGCTTTGCCATCTCACGCTGACGTCAGAGGGAAGATGAACACGGCACCATAAAAGCGCTCCGCTCAGCCGTTGCAGCGCCATCCCACGGGCCGCCGCTGGCCCGGCTTGCGTTTCAAACTCGAGGCTCGTCAGATCACCGATCCCGCCAAAGCAAAGCTCACACCCTCACGCCTCCACGACGCCACCGACCCCGGATCCCCCACAGGGGCGGCAGCGCCGCGCCCAGCAGGATCACCGCGATACCGATCGCCGCCATCGACCCGATCGGCGTATCGAAGATGATCGACGCAGCCAGCGCGCCGACCCCCGGCGCCCCGGCCGCGAGAAGGCCGAGCGTCGGTGTCGTCAGACGCGACAGGGCGAAGTTGTAAGCAAGATAGCTGGCCGCCGTCATCCCGAGGATCAGGTAGAGGAAGGCCGGCGCCTCCGACGCGACCGCCCCCGGATCCACCTCGGCGCCGGTCACCACGACACCGGCCCATGCGACCGCTGCACCGCCCGTCACCTGAAGCGGAGCGAGCACGAACCAGGGAAGAACCGCCCCGGTATTGAAGGCCCGTCCCGTGATCATGGCCGCGCTCGTCAGGATCAGGCCAACGCCGCCCAACGCGAACCCCGCGACCGTGTTCGCACCTGTCGCCTCGCGCTCGGAGACGAGCAGGACCAAGCCCGCCATGCTCACCGCGATGCCGACAAGGACGATCGGGCGCAAGGCTTCCTTCAGGATCAGCCGTCCCCCGATGGCCACGAAAGCCGGTCCGAGCGCAAGCAGAAGAACGGCCGTGACGCTGTCGAGGCGTCCGCTCGCGGCCGTATAGACCACCATGAAGGCGCCGGGATGCAGCGCGCCCAGCGCCAGACCCTTGAGGATGGATCTGCGCGGCACCGCAGCCTTGGGGAATACCAGCCAGCGGACGAACCAGAGCACCACGCCCCCTCCGGTCGCCTGGATGGCAACGATCAGAAAGGGGCTGAACGAGGCGACGAGCCATTTCTGCACGACCACCCCGATCGGTCCAAGGCTGAAGGCGAAAAGAGCAGCCATGACGCCGAATGCCGCGCCCGGCGATGGGGCGGCGGAAACGGGCGTCGGCGAATTGGCAGGATCGGCAGGATCGGCAGGATCGGCAGTCATCGGAGCCTCGGAAGAACGGGGCGCAAGCGGTGGTCGCTGCGCGGATGACATGCTACTACTCAAGTAACAATCTAAATGCAACTGAAGAAGTAGCATGATATGCTGGACATGATCTCATGAAGCGCAATTCCCGCCTCTCCCTCGCCCTGCACACGCTCGGCCACATGGCCGCAGATCCCGGGCGCCCGCTGACCTCGGCCGAAATCGCCGGCCATAGCGACACCCATCCCGCCTTCGTGCGCAGGGTCCTGGGGCCGCTCAAGGACGGCGGCATCCTGCGCTCGGAAAAGGGCCATGCCGGCGGATGGTCCCTTGCCCGGCCAGCCGAGGAGATCACGCTGGCCGACGTATATGTCGCCCTGGGCGAGCGGTTCTTGCGCCCCGAGCCAGAGGGTGAGGACAACCCCGTCACCTGCGCCATCGAAAAGGCCCTGCGCGGCGGGGTCGAGATCGCGCTCGACCGGGCCGAAGCGACGCTGATCGCGGAACTCGCGCACATGACGATCGCATCGCTCGCCATAGGCAGGGCTGCACCGCAGGACGCCTCCTGAACCCAGCCGATCTCGGCATCGGCCTCCCGCAACGGCGCTTAGGATGGGTGATTTCACCCATCACCCCACCCCGGAAACAATCCCGCCCATCCGCGGCATTGTCCGCCCTGTTGCGCTGCACCGCAGCAGAACTCTCCGTTACCCGGCCGATGTTGCGTCCAGATGTCCGACGGAAGTCCGACGCGATGCCGACCAAAAGCCGACACGCCAAATCTCCCGGAAAAACCTGCGTTAACGCATGATTCGCCGTACCGGACCGTTTCGACCACCGCGGCCTAGCGCGCGGCCGATCAATCCTCGCTTAACGCCTGTGGCACGCCGCCACTCAGACGAACACGATCGCCGCACCGGTCTCCATCGATTTCCGGCAGGCCTCGATCAGCGACGCGCAGGTGAAGCTCTCGATCCCGTAGCGCTGCCAGGTCTCCTTGCCGTGGCCCTGGCTCTCGCTGGCCTCCCACAAGGCCTCGGATTTCGTGGTCATCTCAAGGGGAAGGGACAGGGCCCCCGCCAGCCGCTCGCATTCCGCCAGCAGGCGCGGCGTGCTGCCGACCATCCCGCCCCGGACCCCCTCGCCGTCGACATCGAACAGCACGTCCGGGAAATCCAGCGGGATATAGACCCCTTCCGCGTCGCCCTGGACGATCAGGTGGTCGAAGGTCCGCTCGAACACCTTTTTTCTCTTCTGAAACAACGATCTGAGCCCGCCGCCCGTCGCGCCTTCGATATCCCGGAAATAGGCTTCGAGGATCGGGTCCGCATGGCTGTCCACGCCCCCCGGCTCGGGCAGCTTGCCCTTGTCCGCATCCAGATGCGCCGCCAGCCGCCGCAGGTAATGCAGGCCGGAATAGCCATACATCCCCCACACATCGGGATCGATATTCGCAGGCTCCCTGTGGGCCGGCAGACGGTGCCGGGACAGCAGCCGGTTCAAGGCCGCAAATTCCGCCAGCAGAGTGTCCCGCCCGTCAGGGTCGCTTTCCGACAGATCCGCCAGCAGACCGACACAGATATCGAGGCCCATCATGAAACTCCTTAAAAACTACTCTTCAAATAAAATCTCGCGAAGGTTGTGCCGCATCCATATGACACTCTAGGCAGAAATCCGCCGACATGAAAAGAGGGCGCCCGATCAAGGCGCCCTCTTTCAATTTTTTCTATGGTTTTCAGTGGTGAGCAGCGGTCCCCCCGGTCCCCTCCGCAGCACGCGCCGCAGCCGCCGCAGCTTCTTCCTCGGCCGCCTCATCCCACTCGATGCCTTCGGGCTCAGCAACCAATGCGTGTTTCAAAACCTCCGACACGTGGCTGACCGGGATGATCGTCAGCCCCTCTTTCACGTTGTCGGGGATTTCCCGCAGATCCTTCTCGTTTTCCTCGGGAATCAGCACCGTCTTGATGCCGCCCCTCAGGGCCGCGAGAAGCTTCTCCTTCAGCCCGCCGATCGCCAGGGCATTGCCCCGCAAGGTCACTTCGCCCGTCATGGCGATGTCCTTGCGGACGGGGATCTGCGCCAGGACCGACACGATGGCCGTCGTCATTGCCAGACCGGCCGACGGCCCGTCCTTCGGCGTGGCCCCTTCGGGGACGTGGACGTGGATATCCCACTTCTCCATCTTCGGCGGCTTCACCCCGATCTTCGGCGCGATCGACCGCGTGTAGGAGGCCGCCGCATCGATCGACTCCTTCATCACATCGCCCAGCTTGCCGGTCGTCTTCATCCGGCCCTTGCCCGGCAGACGCAACGCTTCGATCGACAGAAGCTCGCCGCCGACAGACGTCCAGGCCAGGCCCGTGACGACGCCCACCTGATCTTCCTTCTCGGCCAGCCCGTAGCGGAACTTCTTCACGCCAAGATAATCGTCCAGGTTTTCCGGCGTGATCTCAACGCTTTCGACCTCTTTCTTGATGATCTTGGTGACCGCCTTCCGCGCCAGCTTGGCGAGCTCCCGCTCGAGGTTCCGCACGCCCGCCTCGCGGGTATAGGTGCGGATCATCTCTTTCAGGGCGTCCTCGGTGACCGAGAATTCCTTCTCCTTCAGCCCGTGATTTTTCAGCTGCTTGGGCAGCAGGTGCTGCTTGGCGATCTCAGTCTTCTCGTCCTCGGTGTAGCCGGCCAACGGGATGATCTCCATCCGGTCCAGAAGCGGCCCGGGCATGTTGTAGGAGTTCGCCGTGGTCAGGAACATCACGTTCGAGAGGTCGTATTCCACCTCAAGATAGTGATCGACAAAGGTGCCGTTCTGCTCGGGATCCAGAACCTCCAGCATGGCCGAGGCCGGGTCGCCGCGGAAATCCTGCCCCATCTTGTCGATTTCATCGAGCAGGATCAGCGGGTTCGTGGTCTTGGCCTTCTTCAGCGCTTGGATGATCTTGCCGGGCATCGAGCCGATATAGGTCCGGCGGTGGCCGCGGATCTCTGACTCGTCGCGCACGCCACCCAGCGAGATGCGGATGAACTCGCGCCCCGTGGCCTTGGCGACCGACTTGCCCAGCGACGTCTTGCCCACGCCCGGCGGGCCGACGAGGCACATGATCGGCCCCTTCAGCTTCTTCGACCGCTGCTGGACGGCCAAATACTCGACGATCCGCTCCTTGACCTTCTCAAGGCCGTAATGATCCTCGTCCAGGATCTTCTCGGCGCGCCCCAGATCCTTCTTCACCCGCGACTTCACGCCCCACGGGATCGACAGCATCCAGTCCAGGTAGTTGCGCACCACCGTCGCCTCGGCCGACATCGGGCTCATGTTCTTGAGCTTCTTCAGCTCCGCATCCGCCTTCTCGCGCGCCTCTTTCGACAGCTTGGTCTCGGCGATCTTCTGCTCCAGTTCGGCGACCTCGTTCGAGCCGTCCTCGCCGTCGCCCAGTTCCTTCTGGATCGCCTTCATCTGTTCGTTCAGGTAATATTCGCGCTGCGTCCGCTCCATTTGGGACTTCACGCGGGTCTTGATCTTCTTCTCGACCTGGATGACGGACATCTCGCCCTGCATCAGGCCATAGATCCGCTCCAGCCGCTCGGACACCGACAGCGTCTCGAGCAGCTCCTGCTTCTGCGAGACCTCGACGCCCAGATGCCCGGCGATCAGATCGGCCAGCTTCGCAGGCTCGGTCGCCTCACCGACGGCGGCCAGGGCCTCTTCGGGGATGTTCTTCTTGATCTTCGCATAACGCTCGAAATCGTCGCTGACCGACCGGATCAGCGCACGGATCGCGTCTTCGTCACCCGGGATCTCATCCAGATATTCGCAGGACGCTTCAAAGAACGCGTCGTTCTCGACATATTCGGTGATCCGCACGCGCGCCTTGCCTTCGACCAGCACCTTCACGGTGCCATCGGGCAGCTTCAGCAGTTGCAGCACATTGGCCAGAACGCCGGCCTCATAGATGCCATCCACATCCGGGTCGTCGTCCGACGCGTCGATTTGCGAGGCCAGCAGGATCTGCTTGTCATCCGCCATGACCTCTTCAAGCGCCTTGACGGATTTTTCGCGCCCCACGAAGAGCGGCACGATCATATGCGGGAAGACGACGATATCCCGCAAAGGCAGTACTGGGTAAGACGGGGCGAGAGTATCTCTCATGCTCGGGGTATCCTTTTCTTGGCAGGAAGGCCGCGCCCCGTAATGGCAGCGCTTGGGCCTCCCCCATCGGGTTCGCTAGGATGTGGGGCTCTTCCGGCCCCCTTTCAAGCGAAAGGGAATCTGCGTTCGGCACTCTGACGTTTCCCGCAGGATGTGACAACCGCGCTGCGAGGAAAAGTCGCGTAAGTGCGGCCTACCGGCACCCGCAGCCCCTGTCAGAACGGTCTCTCGCAAAGGTCAAACCATCGCAAATCTGATGTGTTTTGCGCCCTGCACAAATTCGTTCCAGCGCGAACACCGGCCGGACAAATTTCCGTCACCGTCGGCTGTGAACAAGGATCCGTGTGAACAGTAAGATCTTAGTAAAGAGTGAAAAAAATGCCAGTAACGGTCTATGCGCGCGGTGACAGCAACACCGCCAACAACTCTTCCATCAACTCCGATACGACGAACACCGTACCGGTTACTCAACTGACCTTCGAACCAGCCACGGGCGGCGATGTCATTCTCGAAGGCGACGGTGTCGGCGGAACCGATCCCGATACGCTTGTCACCGTAACCCGGGCGGACGGAAGCATCTTCACCACGAATTTCACGGTCGAACTTACAGGGACGCTGGCCCCCAAGAACTCCCTGAATGACGTGAACGGATTCGATGCCAATAACGCGGAAATCGTCGTCGTAACGATTGTCGACCCCGCCACCGGCGACTCGCAGCGCTATTACTTCCTGACCGACGAAACCTTCAATTCAGACCCGGCCTTTGCAGCCGACCTGCCGAACGGGGCACTGAACGTCGAAAATCTCGACACCACCCCCGATGTCGCGATCTGCTTTGCCGCCGGGACGCGGATCGAGACCCCGGAGGGTCTTCGTGCGATCGAGGATCTGAGGGTCGGCGATTTGATCATCACCGATGCCGGACCAAGACCCATCGCCTGGATCGGATCTCGCAAGCTATCCAGGGCGAAACTGAAGCGGGTACCGACCCTCCAGCCCATCCGCATCGCCGCTGGCGCGATGGACGACGCCTTGCCCGCAAAGGACGTCGTCGGCTCGCCAAACCACCGCATCGTGCTTGGCGGCGCCCGGTCCGAGCTCCTATTCGGCGCCGAAAAGGTCCTCTGCGCCGCAAAATACCTCCTCGACCGCCCGGGTGTCACCCAATTCCTGCCGCACGACGGGGTTGAGTACTTCCACGTCATGTTCATCGACCATCGCACCGTCTGGGCCGAAGGGATGGAGGCCGAAAGCCTGTTCATGGGGGCCGAGGCCGTCACCGCGCTCGACGCAGAGGCAAAGGCCGAAATCGCACTTCTCTTCCCAGAACTCGCAGATGGCAACCTGCCCGACTACCCCGCCGTCCACCCGGTCCTCAAAGGCTACGAGGCAAAGCTTCTCGCCTGAGGATCACAGCGGCGGGATATCTCCCTCCGCCCGCGCCGCGTGGAAGCCCGCCTCCCACGCGGCGAACCGCCCTTCGGCGATCGCGCCCCGCATCTCGGCCATAAGCTCCTGATAATAATGCAGGTTGTGCCAAGTCAGCAGCATGCCCGAGATCATCTCGCCCGCGCGGAACACGTGGTGCAGATAGGCACGTGAATAGCTCCGGCAGGCCGGGCACCCACACTCCTCATCCAGCGGCCGCGGGTCGTCCTGATGGCGGGCGTTCTTGATGTTGACCTGCCCGCGCCGGGTCCAGGCCTGCCCTGTGCGGCCGGACCGCGACGGCAGCACGCAATCCATCATGTCGACGCCGCGCTTGACGGCCCCCACGATGTCGTCCGGCTTGCCGACGCCCATCAGATAGCGCGGCTTGTCCTCGGGCAGCATGTCCGGCGCGTAGTCGAGCACGCCGAACATCGCCTCCTGCCCCTCCCCCACCGCCAGCCCACCGATGGCATAACCGTCGAACCCGATCGCGCACAGCGCCTCGGCACTCTCGGCGCGCAACTCTTCCGTCACCCCACCCTGCTGGATCCCGAACAAGGCATGGCCGGGCCGGTCGCCGAACGCTTCCCTGGACCGCGCCGCCCACCGCATCGACAGCCGCATCGCCTCCGCCACCCGCGCGTCATCCGCAGGCAAGGCCGGGCACTCGTCGAAACACATCACGATGTCCGAGCCCAAAAGCCGCTGGATCTCCATCGACCGCTCCGGCGTCAGGCGATGCTTGGACCCGTTGATATGGCTGCGGAACGTCACGCCTTCTTCATCGAGCTTGCGCAGATCGGCCAGGCTCATCACCTGGAAACCGCCCGAATCCGTCAGGATCGGCCGCTCCCAGTTCATGAACGTGTGCAGCCCCCCAAGCCGGTCGATCCGCTCGGCCGTGGGCCGCAGCATCAGGTGATAGGTGTTGCCCAGCAGGATATCGGCGCCGGTGGCCCGCACGCTCTCGGGCAGCATCGCCTTGACCGTGCCTGCCGTCCCCACCGGCATGAAGGCTGGCGTCCGGATCTCGCCGCGCGGGGTCGAAATCGCACCTGTCCTCGCCTTGCCGTCGGTGGCCTGAACCTGAAACCCGAACCGATCCTGCATCTCTGACCCCATGAAGCTGCGCCCGGGCATATGCGGGATCCGGCAGCGATTGCCAAGAACGCCCCATGGACCTTCCCGCCCGCATTTCTTATATCTTCGGTAGGATTTAGCTGAGAGGTCCCATGTCAGAACCGCAGCCCAAGCTGGAAGGCGCCCCTCTGATCGCCCCCTCCACGACCGATCACGCGCTTCACGAGCCTATCGTCGAAGCCTGCCGCTCGGTCTATGATCCCGAGATTCCGGTCAATATCTTCGACCTCGGCCTCGTCTACACCGTCGACATCTCGCAAGAGAACGACGTGAGGATCATCATGACCCTCACCGCGCCGGGCTGTCCCGTCGCGGGCGAAATGCCCGGCTGGGTCGCCGATGCGGTGTCGGCCGTGCCGGGGGTCAAGACCGTCGACGTCGACCTTACGTGGGAACCCCCCTGGGGCATGGACATGATGTCGGACGAGGCACGCCTCGAACTGGGCTTCATGTGAGCCTCCAAGGAAAGCCCTGAAAATGAACGCACTGTTCTCCCGTCTCGTGCTGGGCGCGCTGATCGGCGCCATCGCGGCTCTCGCCGTGGTTCTTCCCCTGCAGGAGCGCCAGCGCAGCGAAGACGCTGCCGCACTGCAGGCCATGGAAGACCGGATGTCCGCAGCGCTGGAGGAGATCAGCGCCAGCGTCAGCGAAACCCTCGCCGCCCTGCCCGAACCCGAAACCGGCCTCTCCGACCGGCTCGATACAATCGGGTCCAACCTCGACGCCCTCGCGACGAGCCTTGAAGAGGCGACAGCCGAAACAACGGACACCTCCGCCGGGGACATCACCCAGCTTCAAGACGACATCGCAGCCCTCCGCGACATGCTGGACACACGGCTCGACGCCCTATCCGACGCCATCGCGCTCCCAGAGCAGGAACTGCCGACGATCGAGGTCGACTCCAACTGAGAAAACGGAGCAGCAGCTACCTGTCTGTTCCCAAAGACAATTCACACAGGCTCCACCCCCGCCCGGATACACGCGGCAAGGCCCCGCCGGCAGAGCCACTGACCGGCCCAAGGGTCTGGCGCGTTGAGACCGGAGCCATGCCCGCGCCATCTGCGGGACGAGCTTGGCCACTCTAAAGCGCATAGTTCAAATGTTGCAGTGCCAGCCCCCGGTCAGGCGCTTGTCTGACGCTCGCCGCGATACTTCGGGGGATTTCCAAGCCAAGCTCGCCAACTGTGTTACAGTCCCGTTACGTCCTACCCACACGCCTGTTACGTCGCTCCGTCATCTGGGGCGAAGTTCACTGGAGACTGCTATGAAGACCCATTACCTCCCCGCCCTTCTCTGCCTCGCCGGACCCGCCCTTGCCCAAGGCTCGGAAACCGGTGCCGACATGATCGATTACGGGCCACGCCCCGCCTACCTCATCGACAAGCTGGAAGATGGCGAACTGAAGGACACCCTCAGTGCCTGCCTCGGCCAGACGCCTGCGAAAAGTGACTTCTCCATCGGCCACCGCGGTGCGCCCCTGCTCTTCCCCGAGCACACCGTGGAATCGAACGTCGCCGCCGCGCGGATGGGCGCGGGCATCCTGGAATGCGACGTGACCTTCACCGCCGATGAGGAACTCGTCTGCCGCCACGCGCAGAACGACCTGCATACGACGACGAACATCCTGACCACCGATCTGGCGGACACCTGCAACACCCCCTTCTCGCCCGCCTCCGGCGACAGCGACGCCACGGCCGAGTGCCGCACGTCCGAGATCACGCTCGACCAGTTCCGCACGCTTGAGCCGAAGATGGACAGCTTCAACGCGGCGGCCACGACGCCCGAGGAAAGCATGGGTGGCGTCGCCGACTGGCGCACGACGCTCTATTCCGACGGCGCGACCCTGATGACCCATGCGGAATCCATCGAACTCTTCGCCTCCCTCGGCGCCAAATTCACGCCCGAGTTGAAGTCCCCCTCGGTCGAGATGCCCTTCAACGGCTTCAGCCAGGAGGATTACGCCCAGAAGCTCGTCGACGAATACAAGGCCGTCGGCATCCCGCCCGAAGACGTGTGGCTGCAGAGCTTCAATCTCGAAGACGTCCTCTACTGGATCGAGGCAGAGCCCGACTTCGGCGCCCAGGCCGTCTATCTCGACGACAGCTACGACATCGACGGCTTCGACCCGATGAACCCGGCGACGTTCCCGGAAAGCATGCAGTCCCTCTACGACCGCGGCGTCCGCTACATCGCGCCGCCGCTCTGGGTGCTCGTGACACTGGATGACGCAGGCGACATCGTGCCCTCAACCTACGCTGAAGAGGCGCAGGCCGCCGGTCTCAACATCATCACCTGGACGCTCGAACGCTCGGGCCCGCTGGCAAATGGCGGCGGCTGGTATTTCCAGTCGATCGCCGACGCGACCGACAGCGATGCGGTCTACTACGAACTCCTTCACGTCCTGGCCCAGGATGTCGGCGTCGAAGGCGTCTTCTCCGACTGGCCCGCGACGGTCACCTTCTACGCGAATTGTTACGGTCTCTAAGGGGATCCCGACGGTCTTTTGATCAAACCTTTTCAGCCAGCATCGGGCGGTCCTTCCGGGGACCGCCTCATTCGTTGAGAAGTGATGGATGTCACAAACAACCAGTCCCAGCACCGGGGAATGAGCCGCTGCCCGTGGAAAGGAGCCAAGGAACCGACCGAAACGCACCGAGTTGGTGACACAATGCGCACTGTTCGTCTTCTCTTGCGCGCGGCTCTGACCTGGCTCCTGCTCGCCACCGCTGCCGCCGCCATCGAACCGACCTTCGAAATCGACGCCTTGAACCAGGGCCTCGGCCCCGCGTCTGACACGCTTGACCGCTCCACGCCGCAGGCGGTGATGGAGGAACTGCTCGACGCGGCCGCCGACGGCGACTTCACCGAGGCTGCGCACCTCCTGAACCTCAACCGCCTCACGCCCCAGGACCAGGCAGCTCAGGGGCCTGCCCTCGCCGAACAGCTCTACGCCGTTATCGACCGCAAGGTGGTGATCGACTGGCAGTTCCTGCTCGAACGGCCCGATGCGCTTGACGCCACGGCGTCGTCTGACAGCGCGACCGCCGGACAGATCCGCCGCTCGCTCCTCCTCTGGATCCTCGAACTCGACGACCGCTCCGTCGCCATCCGCCTGGATCGCGTCCAGCCTGCTGGCGGCGACCCGGTCTGGGTGTTCTCGGATCAGTCCGTCGACAATATCGCAGCGCTTTACGCCCTCTACGGTCCCACCCGGCTGGAACAGGCAATCCCGAAGGTGCTGACCGGCGATGCTTTCTGGGGCCTCATGTGGTGGGAGGTGATCGGCCTTCCGCTCGTCATTGCCCTTGCTGCGATTGCGGGCGGTCTCATGCACCGCGCCTTGTCCTTCATGGCCGCACGAAAAACCGGAGCCGTCGGCCGCGATATCCTTCGCTCGATCAGGACGCCCGCGATCCTGGCCGTCGTCACATTCGTTGTGGCAATCTGTACACGCAACGCCTTTGTCTTTTCGGGTCAGGTCAGCACAATCCTCGGCCCGCTCATCGCGCTCGGCTTCGTCAGCGCGATCCTGATGTTCGTTTTCAACGTGATCGATGTGATCCTCGACCGTATCGTGAGCCTCGACCACGACGCGCTGTCCGATGTCGATCACGCCGCCGAGCGGTCCTTGGCCACGCGGCTCGCCGCGGGACGGCGTGCGCTCATCATCCTGATCGTGCTGATCGGCGGCGGCGTCGTCCTGAGCCAGGCTGATATCTTCAATACGCTGGGCTTCTCAATCCTCGCCTCTGCAGGCGCGCTGACCCTGATCCTCGGCTTCGCCGCGCGCGAGGTGCTGGGCAACATCATGGCCTCGATGCAGATCGCCCTGAACCAGTCCGCGCGCATCGGCGACCGGATCCTCTTCCAGGGCCATCTCTGCGATGTCGAGCGGATCCACTTCACCTACGTCCAGCTTCGCGTCTGGACGGGCGTCCGCCTGATCGTCCCGGTCAGCGAATTCATCTCGGACCCGTTCGAGAACTGGACCCTGAAAGAGCCCGAGATGACGCGCCTCATCACGCTCAAGCTGCGCCACGACGCCGATGTCGGCGCGATGCGCGAGGCTTTCTTCGAGATCGTCGAGACGCTCGAGGCGGGCGAACTCGGTGACCGCGACGGCCTCAAGGTCCATGTCACCGACCAGGATGTCTTCGGGCAGGAGGTCACGTTCTGCCTGCCCTGCGCCAATCCCAACACCGCCTGGGCGATGGCTTGCGAGCTGCGCGAAAAGCTTATCGCCCGGGGGCGGAAGCTTGAGGAGGAAGGCCGCGCCGTCTTCCCCGAAGCGACGCCGGCAGAAGCCGCCTGAAGCCGCCCCAACGTCCGAGCCGCTGCCGGAATGTCGGCGCATGTCCCTGCAACTCGGCTTTCATTTCTGCAAATGCGGCCTGCTCGATCTCGTAAGACGTCCGCTGATGGTCGCACCACAAGGGGCGCGCATAAAGAATGGGTGTCATCGCTCGTACTCCTGTCTCTGCTGGCCCAGAGCTAAGGCGCATCATCCCCCTTGCCTACGGACAGGAACGCGATCAGACTTTCAGTTATGCAAACCGATCTCGATTGGGGCGATCTCGCTCTCTTTGCCGCCGTCGCCCGTGCAGGCAGCCTGGCCGGGGCGGCCGCTGAAACGGGCGCAAGCCCTGCCACCCTCTCCCGCCGCATGACCGCGCTGGAGCGTCGCCTCGGCCGGCGGCTCTTTCTGCACGGGGCGGGCGGCTACACGGTCACCCCCGACGGCCGCGATCTGGCCGAACGCGTCCGCGCGATGGAAGCCGCGTCGGTCGATATCGGCCGCTGGCAGGAGGCGGCGAAAGGTCCCGCCCGCGTCCGCATCTCGGCGGGCACCTGGACGGCACGCCTTCTGGCCCGCAACCTGGCCCGCTACTGGCAGCCCACCGACCCTTGGATGCCGGAATTCGTCTATTGCAACCTCGACATGGATATCGCCCGGCGCGAGATCGACATTGGCATCCGCAACCGCCGCCCGGAACAGCCCTGGCTTGCCGGGCGCCGGACCGGAGAGGTCCATCACGCCGTCTACGCCACCTCAGAGGACGTGACCGGCTGGATCGGCGCCAATTTCGAAACCGCCCGCCTGCCGTCCGAACGCTGGGTGGCTGACCACCATGGGGGCGAGATCACGACGACCGCCAACGATCCCCTCCTGCGGCTCGATCTCGCCGAGGCGGGCCTCGGCCGCGTGGTCCTGCCGACCTTCATCGGCGATACCCGCCCGGCGCTCACCCGCCTGTCCCCGGTAATCGACGATCTCACGGCCGAGGAATGGCTTGTCGCCCACCACGAGGCCCGTCACGAACCGGCGATCCGGGCCGCGCTCGACGCCTTCGCGGGCTTCCTCTCCGCTCCCGACCGCGCCCGCGCCGCCTGACCGGCTGGACAGCCCGCAAGGCCTCCGCCAAGGATGGGCGGCATGACCGACCGACCAAGTGCCGTCCTGACAGGGGATTTCGTCCGTTCCCGCGATGCCGGGCCCGAAAGGCTCGAGGCCGGCTTCGCCGCGCTCCGCCGTGCCACAGCCGAGGCCGAGCCATGGGCCGGAGATCTCCGCCTCACCCGCTACCGCGGCGACGGCTGGCAATGCCTTGTAGGTGACGCGCGCTTTGGCTTGCGCACCGCTCTTCTCTGCGCTGCCCATCTCCGCGCCGAAACCCAACTTGAAAGCCGCATCGCTCTCGGCCTCGGCCTGGTTACAACCCTCGGCAGCACCGACCTCTCCGACGCCGACGGCCCGGCCTTCCACCGCGCAGGCCAGGCGCTGGACGCAATGAAACGCAACCGCCGCCTCGCCCTCGCCCCGGACGACGCACCGCCCCTCGCTCCGGCCCTCGTCACCCTCATCGACGCACTGACCCGCAGCTGGACCGCCGCGCAGGCCGCGGCGCTCATTCCGCTCCTGCCCCCCAGCGCGCCATCGCAGAAAGCCGTGGCCGAAACCCTCGGCATCACCGCCCAAAGCCTCGGCGACCGCCTCGACGCCGCAGGCTGGCCCTACCTCGAAGACGCCCTGATCGAGGCCGAAGAGGCTTTCCGGTGAGCTCCCGCATCAGGCCCCTAAGCCTGATTCCAGACTATCAGGCTCCTAAACCTGATTTCTGCAAATCAGCCCCCGTCTCATGATCGAAACCTTCGCCCTCCTCCTCTTCGCCCACATGCTCGCGGACTTCGTGTTCCAAAGCGACTGGATCGTCGTCAACAAACGCCGCCCGCCCGCCTTCCTGCTGCACATCGCGATCGTCTTCGCCACCGCCCTCGCCGCCACAGGGGCCGTCGCCGACTGGCTCCTTCTCCTCGCCCTCACCGCCGCCCATGCCGTCATCGACGCGATCAAGCTCACCGTCTCGGATCGGCTGAAACCCTTCCTCCTCGACCAGGCGGCCCATCTCATCACGATCGGCGCGCTCGCGATCCACGCCCCCGACCTCTGGGCGACCGGCCTCTGGGCTCAGACCCTCCCGCCCCTCGTCACCGACCCCATCCCGGCGCTCGCCGCCCTCCTCGCCGGCGGCATCGGCGCCGTCATCATGGGCGGCCACGCCATCGCCAAGCTGCTGGACATGCGCGAACGGCGCTGGCTCCGCTACCGCATCCTCAAGGGCAGCCTCCCCGACGCGGGCCGCCTGATCGGCCAGCTCGAACGGGCGCTCGCCTTCGGCCTCGTCACCGCGGGCTACCCCTCCGGCGTGGGCTTCCTGCTGGCCGCCAAATCCGTCCTCCGCTTCAACGCCAGCAAGGACGACCGCCGCGTCGCCGAATACGTCATCATCGGCACGCTGGCCTCCCTCGGCTGGGCGCTAGGCGCCGGCCTCGCCACCCGCCTCCTCCTTCTCGAACTCGGCTGGTTCACCCCATGACGGAACGCGACAAGATGCTGGCAGGCGACCTCTACCGCCCCGGCGACCCAGAGCTCGTCACCTTGCGCAAACGCGCCCAACACCTCATGCGCGACTACAACGCGACGGTCTACGGAGAGGACGAGGCCCGCCGCGCCATCCTTACCGACCTCCTCGCCCCCGGCAGCGCGATCCCCGTCATCCGCCCGCCCTTCTACGTCGATTACGGCGTCCATATCCAAACCGCCGAGGATGTCTTCCTCAACTACGGCTGCGTCATCCTCGATGTCTGCCCCGTCACCATCGGTGCCCGCACCCAGATCGGCCCGATGACCCAGATCCTGACCGCCGACCACCCCCGCGACGCCGCCACCCGCGCCAAGGGCCTGGAAAACGGCAAGCCCGTCTCCATTGGCGCCGATGTCTGGATCGGGGGCGGCGCCCTCCTCCTCCCCGGCATCACGGTCGGCGACGGCGCCACCATCGGCGCCGGCAGCGTCGTCACCCGCGACGTCCCCGAAGGGACCACCGTCGCCGGAAACCCCGCCCGCGCGCTGCGCTAACCCCACCAAGCGCCCCAAAAAACCAACGACCAACCGTCCCACACATCCACAGCGCCCTTAACCCTAACCGCCCGTAACCTTAACGCGCTCGTCGCCATCTCGCCCCCTTCTCATCTTGCTTCAAATACCTCGGGGGAGCCGCCACTCGGCACGAGGGGCGGCGGGAGCAGCGCCCCCTCGCCCTTTCACCAAGGCAAGCCCATAGGAAAGACCGACCTCCGCCAGCTAAAGTCCATCCCAGGAAGCGGGGGCGTCCATCAGCATCTGACCGAAGACGTTCTCGCGATGCCACCGAAGGTTCTCGGGATGCGGAGCGTCTCGGCCATGCACCGGACGCATCAGCTTGCCGTCAGCCGGTAGCAGCCTGCCGACAACCTCGCCTGGCACCTTGTTCCGGGAAACAAGGATCGTCTCACAATCCTCCGCCACCGAGATCAGCCCTCGATCAAACATCCAATGTAACGTGCCGGACAGCGCGAGCCCGTTGCGCACCGAATCGCTCCCCGCCTGCGCGACGGGCCGTATATGCGCCGCCTGGACCTCCGGACGCCCGCCACCATTGCGCAACCGAAGACCGGACATCGCACAGCGATAATCATAGGCCTCGCGCACCTTGCGGCGGAACGCCACATCCCGGAACGGCCGATGGGTCAGCCTCTCCACGACCGGCCGCGTGAAGGGCAGACCTTCCTCGTGAAAGCCGTCGCCAGGCCCGTACCGCATCGCATCGATCCTCTCGAGGTCTTGCGGCAGGCCAAGATCGACGATCCGGGCGAACTCGGCATCGGGCAAGCGGCGCACCGCCAATTGAATCGCGCCACCCTTCCTGGGCGTCCCGTCTGCCTCGGCCAGCGCGCTCTCAAGTGGCCTGCCATCCTGCAGACGGCCAACATTACGATCAAAGGGCAGGAAACTGCCCGGTTCGATCAGCGCAAGATACCGCCCCTCAAACCCCGGTTTCGGGATGACTTTCCCGATCCGCGCAACAGCGAAATAGCCGCGCGGCCCCGCCTTGACCGGTTCGTAGTAGATGATCCAGTCGCCGACCGCCTCGGTGACAGCTTTCAGGTAAGTGCGAGGAAAATCGTAAACGACGTCCGGTTCATCATCGTAGATCGACTCAGCCTTGTGCAAGAGAACGAGCTTGACCATGCAGGCAAGCAAAGCAGTGCTGGGGCCGAGCACAAGCATTTTCGGAAGGCCCGGTAGGCACCCAATCCGCTGATCCAGGGACAAACGGCCGATACCTTCTGATCAGCCGATCGCCAGCTGCGGATAACCTGACCCCCAGCCAGCCCCATATCCAGGCCGCCATCACATCCACCTCCTGACAATCCCGGCGCCCCCGGTTTCATGCCATCCGCCACCACCCGCGCTTGCTGCGTTAACCTTAACGACGGTCAACCTTAACGCCCCCCGCTCCCAAGATCCTCCTCATCTTGCCCCAAATACCTCGGGGGAGCCGCCAGCGGCGGCGGGGGCAGCGCCCCCAAAACCCGGCGCGACAACAGGCCCCTTGCGCTGGGCCTTGAGCCGGGCCCGCTCCGCCCATAAGTTACTCCTAAGCAACGGAGCGCACCCATGTTCGCCATTCCCGGAAAACAGGCTGTCACCCTGACGCCTGCCGCCACCGCCCAGATCGCCCGCCTGATGCAGAAAGGCGGCACCCAGGGCCTACGCATCGGCGTCAAGAAAGGCGGCTGCGCGGGCATGGAATATACGATGGACTACGTGACCGAGATCGATCCCCTCGACGAGGTCATCGAGGAAAACGGGGCCCGCGTCATGATCGCACCGATGGCCCAGATGTTCCTTTTCGGCACCGAGATCGACTACGAAACCTCGCTCCTCGAATCCGGCTTCAAGTTCCGCAATCCCAACGTGACCGAAGCCTGTGGTTGCGGCGAGTCGATCAAGTTCGACGAAACCCTCTCCGCCAGCTGACCCATGGCCGTGAGCGAGGCCGATCTTGCCGCCGCGCTCGACCTCTTCGATGATCTGGGCGACCTGACGACCCGCGCCATGATGGGCGGGCGCCTGATCTACGCCAACGGCTCGCTCTTCGCCTTGGTCCATTCCGATGGCCGCGTGATGCTCAAGGGCACGCCGACCAGCATCCCGCAGATCGAGGCCGCGGGCGGCGAAAAGTGGGTCTATACCCGCTCGAACGGCGTCTCGGGTGCGATGCCCTACTGGATCCTGCCGCCCGACCTTCTTGACGATCCCGCCCGCACCTGCGACCTCGCCAGGCAGAGCCTCGCAGAACTGGAGGGCTGAAATGCCGCAGAAGATCGCCGCCGGGAACTGGAAGATGAATGCGCCCGACAGCGCAGAGGTACAGAAACTGCTTGATGCGCATCCCGCTCCATCCGTCAGCATTCTCCTCTGTCCACCGGCCACGCTGCTTGCGCAACTGTCCAAGTATCTCGACGGCACCCCCATCGCCACCGGCGGCCAGGATTGTCACACCGCGGCCTCCGGCGCCCATACCGGCGACGTCTCCGCCGACATGCTCCGCGCCGCAGGCGCCACCCATGTCATCGTCGGCCACTCCGAACGCCGCGCCGACCATGGTGAGACCGACGCCCTGATCCGCGCCAAGGCCGAGGCCGCGCTGAACGCCGGCCTCACCCCCATCCTCTGCATCGGCGAAACGCTGGAAGAACGCGACGCGGGCCAGACCCTCGATGTCGTCGCCCGCCAGCTCACCGACGGCCGCCCGGAAACCGGCACCATCGTCATCGCCTATGAACCCGTCTGGGCCATCGGCACCGGCCGCACGCCCACGACGGATCAAATCGCCGAGGTCCACGCCCTCCTCCGCGACCATGCGCCCGACACGCCGCTTCTCTACGGCGGCTCGGTCAAAGGCGCCAACGCGGCCGAGATCTTCGCGATCCCGAATGTCGACGGCGCCCTTGTCGGCGGCGCCAGCCTCACGGCCGACGCCTTCTCACCGATCATCGCCGCGCTGGAAGCGTCCTAACCGATCGCCTCGATCACCGCGCGGATCGACCCGTCCGTATCCGCCGTCCCGCCCAGATCCCGCGTCCGCGTCTCGGGCCGGGCAAGCGACGCTTCGATCGCCCCCATCAGCTCCGCCGCGGCCTCGTCCTCGCCCAGATGCTCCAGCATCATCGCCGCCGTCCAGACCGCCGCGATCGGGTTCGCCACCCCCTGCCCGGCAATATCCGGCGCCGAGCCATGGACCGGCTCGAACATCGACGCCGCCGCCCTCTCGGGGTTCAGGTTCGCCGACGGCGCGATCCCAATGGACCCCGCGATCGCCGGCCCCAGATCCGACAGGATATCGCCGAAAAGGTTCGACCCAACCACCACGTCGAACCAATCCGGGTTCCGCACGAAATACGCCGTCAGGATGTCGATGTGATACTGCACCGTCTCAACCCCCGGATGCCGCGCCGCCGCCGCCGCGAAGCGTTCATCCCAGAACGGCATCGTATGCACGATCCCGTTCGACTTGGTGGCCGAGGTCACGTGCCCCCGCCGCCCCTTCGCCAGCTCGAACGCATAGTCCATGATCCGGTCCGTGCAGCGCCGGGTGAAGACCGACATCTGGCTGACCATCTCGTGCTCCGTCCCGCCATGCAGCCGCCCGCCGATCTCGGAATACTCGCCCTCGACGTTCTCCCGCACGACGACGAAATCGATGTCCTCGGGCCCCCGCCCGGCCAGGGGCGACGTGATCCCCTCGATCAGCTTCACCGGCCGCACATTGGCGTAGAGGTCCAGTTCCCGCCGCAGCGGGATCAGCAACCCCCATAAAGACACATGATCCGGCACCCCCGGCGCCCCGACCGCACCCAGATAGATGGCGTCCGCCCCCCGCACCCGGTCAACGCCGTCCTCCGGCATCATCCGCCCCGTCTCGGCGTACCGCGCGCAGGACCAGTCATAGACGTCCCACGCCACGGCAAATCCGTGCCGCGCGGCCACCGCCTCCACCGCGCGCTGCCCCGCCGGGATGACCTCCGTCCCGATCCCGTCGCCTGGGATTGTCGCGATGCGATAGCGCCGTGTCGTCATGGGGTCCCCCTCTCAATGTGGCCGACCCCGCCTTTCAAGCGGCTCGATCACGTCCAGTCTAGACGGGATCATTAAGAAGGCCCACGTCTTAATCCGCGGGCACTTCCGGCAGGTGCTCCAGAAACTGTGCGACCGCGTCCAACGTCTCGCTCGACCGCCAGGCGACGTGGGTCTCGACCAGCGGTCCGCCATCCTCCAGGGGCCGGTAGACCACCGCATCGTGGTGCAGCGACTCCACCCATCGCGGCACGATCGACACGCCAAGGCCCGCAGCCACCATCGCGATGATCGTATGCCGCTCATTCGCCTCCTGCGCGATGTTGGGATCGAACCCGCGCTCGACAAAATAATGATGCACCAGATCGAACAGGATCGGCCGGTGCGACCGGGCCGGCAGCACCAGCGGCTCCGCCGCGATCAGGCGCGTCGGCACGGCCTCCATCGCCGCCGCGGGATGATCCACCGGTAGAACCGCGACCATCGGCTCGGTCAGGACATGCCGCGACAAAAGATAGTCTTCTTTCGGCGGGTTACGAACGAACCCGATATCCAGCGACTTGTTCGACAGCCCGTGGATCGCGGGCCCCGACAGCATCTCGAACACCTTCAGCTCCACATCGGGTGAGGTCCGCCGGAACCGGCGAATGACGTCCGGCAAGATGCCCGCGGTGGCCGAATCCACCCCCCCTAACTTGAGCATATCGCCTCCCGCGCCACCCACGGCGCGTGCCGCAGACGCCGCAGCTTCGGCCTGCGCGACCGTGGCCAGCGCTTCGGGCAGAAATACCTCGCCCGCCCGGGTCAGGCTCACCGTGCGCGTCGTCCGTTCAAACAGCTTCACGCCCAGCCGTTCTTCCAGCCCGCGCACCTGCGCCGACAGGGCGGGCTGCGCCATATGCATCCGCTCCGCCGCACGACCGAAATGCAGTTCCTCGGCCACGGCGATGAAGATCCTGAGTTGCTTGAGTTCCAAAGGGTACCTTCCAGATCGATGCCGGATTGTTCACCCTTTCTATATCAATCGCAACCGTGGGAACGGCCAGCTAATGCAGTTTTCGCCGCCGCTGTGCCCCCTCCGCCGCGAGGATCCGGCGCAGCGCATGGCCATAGCTCCCCGCCAGCAAGGCGATTTGATGGGCGCGGCTCGCCGTGACGATCAGCGCAGCGATCATCACCGCTTCGCGGCGGTGCCCGTCCGAGGCGAGCGCGACGGTATGGGCGAAATTCGCCTCGTCCACTCCGGCGCAGGCGCAGCCGACGCGGTAGCGCTTTAGCGGGCGGCAGGCGGCTTCGCCCACGATCTCGATCAGCGCATCCAGCGTCGCGACCGTTTCTGCTGCAGCGGTGTCGCCGATGGCCGCGCGATAGCTTTCCCAGACCGGGATCTGCCCCGGCACGCCTTCGCTCCACTGGCGCATGTCCCGGATCACCCGCGCCTCGAGCTGTCCCAGCCGGTCGACCGGCCCGGCGCCGTGCGTCACTTCGTCAGGATGAGCTTCCCCGCGCGCGTAATCCGCAAAATATAGGTCTGTCCGTCGAGCACGATCCATGCCTGGCCTTCCTCTCCCACAAGCTCTCTCGCATTATGGGCCGGGATCTTGGTGGCCCGTGGTGGTGCATCTCCTGTCTGGGCGGGCATCATCGCGCCAGCTCCACCCGGTCCAGCAGCGGCTCCAGCTCCGCTTCCTCCGGACAACCGCATTCCAGCGCGTCCCCCAGAACCTCGTTCGGGCAGCAGCATGCCAGTTCGGACGCCGCGGTTTCGGCGGCTTGGATGGGTTTCGGCTGTCTTTTGGCAGGATCCACGGCGCGTGCCTCTCTGGTCGTCAGGGATGCAATCCGGGCTGCCCGTCTCGGGTGGCTGGGATGTAGGAAGGGTGGCTTGCAGCGCCGGGGATGTCAATCCCGACAAAAAGACTTTGTTATTGAATCGGCGGCAAAATGATGAATGCCCCCAAGGGAAACAATCTTGCTCTATCGCAGAACTGTTTCCAGGTGTTGCGCAGGCAACCACCGCACGGTGGGGTAACCAGGGAAAATGTCTGACGGGTGTCCGACAGATGTCCGACAGGATGCCGACGGTATGCCGCCCTCCAAAATCCGAACGAAAACAGGGCCATTAACCACTTTGGGAGGGAAAGGCGTTGCCTCCCCGACCCGGTCAGACCCGTTCGTTAACCTAGCCCTTACTGTGACAGCAGGTTCGGGATGATCGTCACCACCGCCGGGAAGGCCGCCAGAAGCAGCAAGCCCACGACCTGGATCAGCACGAATGGCGCGACACCTTTGTAGATATGGCCCGTCGTCACTTCCTTCGGGGCCACGCCCCTTAGATAGAACAGCGCGAACCCGAAGGGCGGTGTCAGGAAAGACGTCTGCAGGTTCACTGCGATCATGATCGTCACCCATTTCGGGTCGAGCGTGCCGCCATAGATGACTGGCCCGACGATCGGGATCACGATGTAGATGATCTCGAGGAAGTCGAGCACAAAACCCAGTATGAACAGCACCACCATGACGATGAGGAACACCTGCCACTCATTGTCGAAGCTGCGCAGGAACTGCTGGATATAGTGCTCTCCGCCGAAGGAGATCACGACAAGGTTCAAGAGCTGCGAGCCGATCAGGATGGTAAAGACCATGCTCGTCACCTTGGCCGTCTCCCGCACGACGGGCGTCAGGACGCCCCCCATCCAAAGGACGGCGCAGGCATAAAGCAGCCCGAACATCCCGAAGAGGAAGCAGCTGAAGGCCACGAAGAAGGCCAGCCAGCGCTCGATCGGCACGTTGGCGTGGTTGATCCGCAGGTCGAAATTCACGCCGATGACGATCATCAGCACGATGGCCAGCGTCGCGCCAAGGATAACGAAGGCCGATTTTCCCTGATCTTTCAGCTTTCTATAGGCAGCCAGCAGGATTGCTCCGCCAGCGCCCAGCGCCGCCGCCGGTGTCGGGTTGGTGATCCCGCCCAGGATCGAGCCCAGGACAGCGACGATCAGCACAAGCGGCGGGAAGACGACCCGCAACAGCTCGTTCCGCCCCATCATCCCGGCGGCCTTGGCCATTCCATAGATGATCAGGACCAGCGGGATGGCGAGCACTATGGTCCTCAGACCGGGCGACATCGTCGGCCCCATCACCAGGATATCCACCATAAGCGCGAGGATGATCCCCACGCCCCCAATCAGCAGCGGCCGCGGGCTGGCCGTCGGCGCAACACCCCGTGCAACGGCGAAAGACAAGCCAAACAGTAACATGGCAATGGCCAACCCGGTGCCAATGGGTGGCGCGTTGGCAATCCGCTCCTGCACCAACGTCGCCCGCTCTTCGGGGGTCAGTTGGCGGGCCAGTTGGACGCCGCCAGCCTCTTCGATCGCGGCCTGTTCGGCCACTGCCTGATCCCACGCCTGCTGCCCGTGCAGCTCGATCATCGCCTCGGCGCAATCGGGCGGCACGTTCGTCCGCAGCGAGGCGGAAGCGCCCGCCTCCGAGAAGCTGTCGACCGTCACCGATTGGCTGCCGACCATGCCGACCTGTCCCAGCAGGATGACGCCCACGATCAGCGCCGTCGGGATGCCGAGGAACCAGGTGAACGCCTCGTTCCGCGTAATGATCTCTCCTGTCGCCGAAGTGCTCTGCACCGCGGGTGCCTTGGATGGGTTCAGAAGGGCGTATCCGAAGGCATAAAGCCCATAGAGCAGGGCCAGCATGATCCCAGGCAGCAGCGCCGCCTGGAACAGCGTGCCGACCGAGACGACCGCAGGCTCGCCCAGATAGGTCAGCGCGTCCCGGCAGCCGACCAACTGCGCTCGCTGCTCCTGCGCCGCCGAATAGAGATCGCCCGCGAGCGTTCCCAGAAGGACGATCACGATCGAGGGCGGGATGATCTGCCCCAGCGTGCCCGAAGCCGCGATCACCCCCGTCGACAACTGCGGCGAATACCCGTTCTTCAGCATTGTCGGCAGCGACAAGAGCCCCATCGTCACGACTGTCGCTCCCACGATCCCGGTCGAGGCAGCCAGGAAGGCGCCCACGACGACGACCGACACGGCCAGACCACCCGGCAGCGGCCCAAAGACCCGCGCCATCGTCTTGAGCAGATCGTCCGCGATCCGGCTGCGCTCCAGCGTGATGCCCATCAGGACGAACATCAGCACCGCCAGCAGCGTCTCGATCGACTGGCCTGCCAACACCCGTTCGTTGATCCGGTTCACGATAAACGACACGTTCCTGTCGAGCGCCACTTCCCAGCCCTGAACGAAGACGGGCTCGCCGATTCGCGGCAGCTCCGGATATCGGAAGATCGAGACGGAATCCGCCCTCACCCCCTCCGCCAGCAACGCCCGGTACTCCGCCGAGGACGTGTCGATCGCCTGGTGGATCAGCAGCCCCCCACTATCGAGCGCCGCGATGATCGCGAACGAGATGACAGCCGACCCGGCGATTGCGAACGCAACCGGAAACCCCGACAGGATCCCTGCAAAAAGCGTCAGGAAAACGATGATGAGGCCAATCTCGACCCCGTCCAGACCGAATAGCATCCCGGCTGCCCCTTACATCTACGCCAGATGCTCGGGCGCGGCCATCTCGGCCTCACCCTGATCCAGAACGTCTCTATCCAGATATTTGCCTGCGCTCTCTTCGCCTTCCTTCCACTCAAGATACGAGCGAAAGAAGAAGGCCACCGCCTGCAGGAAGACCAGCCCGGTGAAGGCCACCAGCAGCACCTTGAACAGGAAGTAGGCATCGAAACCGTTTGGCGAGAAGCCGATCGTCTCGACATTCCAGCGCAGCGCCCTGCTCTTCATCATCAGCCGGTCTAGCGATTCCGATGCCGACGGGTTGGGCACCACGAGGTGCCGCCACAAGAAGAACCAGCTGTACATCCAGACGATAATGGCCACGGGCATCATGAAGAAGAGCGACCCGAACATGTCGACCACCCGCTTGGCCCGGTGGCCGATCGCAGCATAGACCAGATCGACCCGCACATGTCCGCCCTGAACGAAGGTGTAGGTGCAGCACAGCGTCACGACGAGCGCATTCTCGAACTTCAGCATCTCCGCCCACCAGCTGATATCCTTGGTGAAGGCGGTCCCGAACCCCAGCGATATCTGGGACGATGCAAAGACCCGCTGCATGAACACGATCAGGATCTGCTGCAGCACCATGAAAAGACCGGCCCAGGCGAAAAGTCGTCCGATGAAGTTCGCAACACCCTCAAGACCGACAACCGTGCCCCACATGACGCGGTTGTTAATGAACCCGATGATCGCGACGATCAGGATGATGGTCAGAACGACAAAGAAGAACTCGACCGATCCGCCGTAATAGATAAAGCGCGTCAGCGCCTCCCGATCCGCCCAGTTGAGCCACAAGCCTGGATGGCTCAGCGCATAGGCGACGTTATAGAAAACCTCGATGAAATTGCCGAAGAGCCAGCCGAACGCTTCCAGCACGGCCTGAAATCCGCCGATGGTCTCGGGCTCCTGTCCGTCGGCGATGGCGGCCGCGCGGGCGTCAGGATCACCGAACGCCTGAAGCCCCTCGAACCACTGCTGAAATCCCGTCTCGTAGGGCCAGAGCCGTCCCGCGGCCTCTTCTTCTTCCATCAGGTCCCTCCCTTAGGGCGCATGCCGTCCGCGCCGAAAGATCCGCCCGGCCCATGGCCGGACGGATCTGCATTCAGATCGGCATCTGGCGATCAGCCAAGGATACGGTCGCGCTGCGCCCGATAGGCTCCTTCAGACCGGGTGATCCAGCCCGAAGAGGCGCGCATGGAATCCATCGCGCTGTCGTGGATCTGCTTGTACAGCTCGTCATCCATGTACTGCGCCAGCGTCTCCTGCGCTGCGGCGCCCATCGCATCCCAGACGCTGTCTGGGAATTCGAGCGCCTGAACGCCTTCCGACTGAAGCTGCTGCAGGGCCCGGCCATTGTTGGCCAGGAACTGCGCCAGGTTCCACTGGTGCGCTTCGGCCGAGGCGATCTCGATGATCTTCTGCTGGGCCGGGGTGAGGCTGTCAAAGACGTCGCGGTTGGTTGCGACCGACAGACCTGCGCCCGGCTCGTGGAAGCCGGCGGTGTAGTAGAACTTGGTGATCTCCTGGAAACCGGCCGCCTGGTCGGACCAGGGTCCGATCCACTCGGTGCCGTCGATCGCACCGGTCGACAAGGCCTGATACACTTCGCCGCCCGGAAGGTTCTGCACCGACGCGCCCATCTTGCCGAGCGCCTCGCCACCAAGCCCAGGCATCCGGAACCGCAGACCCTGGAAGTCTTCCGGCCCGGTGATCTCCTGACGGAACCAGCCGCCCGCCTGGGCGCCCGTGTTACCGCCGAGGAACGATTTCAGGCCGAAGATCTGACCCAGCTCGTCATGCAGCTCCATGCCGCCCATATGGTAGTACCAGTTGGTCAGCTCCTGCGCGGTCATGCCGAAGGGCACGGCGGTGAAGAACGCATAACCCGGATGCTGACCCACGAAGTAGTAGTCGGCGCCGTGATACATATCGGCCTGACCGGCGCTGACGGCGTCGAAGACTTCGAATGCGCCCACAAGCTCGCCCGCGGATTTCAGATCGATGGTCAGCTGGCCGTCTGACATCGTCGTGATCGAGTCGGCGACGCGCTGTGCGGCGTCGTGCACCCCGGCCAGACCCCGGGGCCAGGTCGTGACCATCGTCAGCGTCCGCGCACCCTGCGCATAGGCCGGCGCGGCCAGCGTGGTCGCGGCTGCGGCCGATCCGCCGATTGCCGAAGTTTTCAGAAAAGAACGACGATCCATAGATACTCCTCCCGGTTTTTTTCACCCGCCCCCTCCCCCGGGGACTGGCCAGATCGTAACAAGTGGGCGGAGACTAACGGTTGCGAACAGGGTGTAAATAGCGGATTGGCCGTACTTTCCCCCGATCCGGCGCCGATAACGCAAACAGGTCGCGCAACATCACACACATGCGATCGGCCGCCATGGAAACGCATTCTTTACGGGCAACAGCCTAGACTTCGTGCGCCAACCCGAATGCAACACGGCCGCAACATCCGCCCGAATCTCCAGACTGGCCCGCTGCGGCGTCAAACGCGACGCCCGCGCAGACTTCGAGCCGTTATGCTGCAGTGCAGCATTCTGGACCTCGCGACAAGCCAGTCATCCGCGGAAAGAAAATTGCGAAAAACTTCGCTGGCGCGACATTTTCTCCGCACTGCCATGTTGACCTGTCCCGGCTGCCTGCCTAATGTCCGCAAACACGCGAACGGAGACCCCGATGGACCTCGTCCTTCTTATCGTAGGAAAATGGCGCATGGGCCGGTAACGGTAGACCATCACGGTTCCCCATGCGCCCCCGACATCCTCGGGGGCTTTTTTGTGAGCAAAGCAAACTGACCAGATCAAAAACTGACGGATACGGAGAGATAGGATGACACGTCAGATGACCGGAGCGAAAATGGTTGTCCAAGCCCTGCGCGATCACGGCGTGGACACGGTATTCGGCTATCCCGGCGGTGCCGTCCTACCGATCTACGACGAGATCTTTCAGCAGAACGAGATCCGGCACATCCTCGTCCGCCACGAACAGGGCGCCGTCCACGCTGCCGAAGGCTATGCCCGCTCTACCGGCAAGCCCGGCGTCGCGCTCGTTACCTCAGGCCCCGGGGCGACCAACGCCGTCACCGGCCTGACCGATGCGCTGATGGACTCGATCCCGATCATCGTTCTGACCGGCCAGGTTCCGACCTTCATGATCGGCTCCGACGCGTTTCAGGAGGCCGACACCGTCGGCATCACCCGCCCCTGCACCAAGCATAACTGGCTGGTGAAAGAGACCGACCGCCTGTCAGAAACGATCCACGAGGCCTTCCACGTCGCGACCCAGGGCCGCCCTGGCCCTGTCCTGATCGACATCCCGAAGGACGTGCAATTCGCGACCGGCAAATATAAGGCGGCTGAGAAGGTCGAAACCCATTACGCCCCGCGGACCGAAGGCGACCCCGATGCGATCGAAGCGCTGGTCGACCTGATCGAAAAGGCGAAGAGGCCCGTCTTCTATACCGGCGGCGGCGTCATCAATTCCGGCCCAGAGGCGAGCCAGCTGCTCCGCGAACTCGTCGCCGAAACCGACTTCCCCATCACCTCGACCCTGATGGGCCTGGGCTCCTATCCCGCGTCTGGCAAGAACTGGCTGGGGATGCTCGGGATGCATGGCCTCTACGAGGCCAACATGGCGATGCATGATTGCGATCTGATGATCAATGTCGGCGCCCGCTTCGACGACCGCATCACCGGCCGCACCGACGCCTTCAGCCCCGGTTCGAAAAAAGCCCATATCGACATCGATCCATCTTCGATCAACAAGGTGATCCATGTCGACGTGCCGATCCTCGGCGATGTCGGCACCGTCCTCAAAGAGGTCCTGCGCGTCTGGCGCGAGCGCGGCTCGAAGATCGCCGACATCACCCATTGGTGGGACCAGATCAAGAACTGGCGCAAGATCAACTGCCTGGCCTTCACTCAGGAGGGCAAGACGATCAAACCCCAGCACGCCCTCGTCCGGCTCGAGGCGCTGACCAAGGACCGCGACCGCTATATCTGCACCGAGGTCGGCCAGCACCAGATGTGGGCCGCGCAATATCTGGGCTTCGAGGATCCGAACCGCTGGATGACCTCGGGCGGGCTCGGCACGATGGGCTACGGCTTCCCCGCCTCGATCGGCGTGCAACTGGCCCACCCGGACGCCCTCGTCATCAATGTCGCGGGCGAGGCGTCGTGGCTGATGAACATGCAGGAGATGGGAACGGCGGTCCAATACCGCCTGCCGGTCAAGCAGTTCATCCTCAACAACGAACGCCTCGGCATGGTCCGCCAGTGGCAGGAGCTGCTGCACGGCGAACGCTACTCCCATTCCTGGTCCGACGCCCTGCCCGACTTCGTGAAGCTCGCCGAGGCCTTCGGCGCCAAAGGCATCATGGTCAGCGATCCCGCCGACCTCGACGATGCAATCATCGAGATGCTGGCCTATGACGGCCCGGTCATCTTCGACTGCCTGGTCGAAAAGCACGAAAACTGCTTCCCGATGATCCCCTCGGGCAAGGCCCATAACGAGATGCTGCTGGGCGATGCCCAGACGCAAGGGCAGATTACGGCGACAGGGGCAGTGTTGGTGTGATCATGCAAAAACCAAGCCGCTTAAAGGGCTCTGATCCCGCGAAACTGAAGGCAAGGAGCAATTCCCGCCAGCGCAAGACTGCTGCGGATAGCTCAGATAAAGCTGCGCGCAAACACGCCCGAACAATAAAGGCCATGGAAAACCGTCGCATTCGCCGAACCGACCGTGCAGGTTTGTCGGCGTTTTCGGAAGAAGGCGCGGATACCCTTCGTCTGTCGCACGGCGTCAAAGACAGGCACTGGGGGACCGAGAATGCGGCCAAACGGCGTGCTTTGCGACAGGAGGAGCGGGCGCTTCTCGACGCAACGGCTGGCCTACCGCCTTCCGGCCGGCGGCGTGCCATGCTGAGACAAATGGGTCTTCTTATAGACGATTAGGAAAGCCGAAGAATGTCAGCCCTGAAGATAAAAAAAGGCGCCACGAGCCACTCCGCGTACAACCTCCGCCCGACCTTCTCGGACGTGCAGGAGCGGCACACGCTGGCCGTGATCGTCGAAAACGAACCGGGCGTCCTCGCCCGGGTCATCGGCCTCTTTTCCGGCCGCGGCTACAACATCGAAAGCCTGACGGTCGCCGAGATCGACCATGAGGGCCACCGCTCGCGCATCACCATCGTCACGACAGGCACGCCGCAGGTGATCGAGCAGATCAAGGCCCAGCTCGGCCGGATCGTCTCGGTCCACGAGGTCCACGACCTCACGGTCGAAGGCCCCTCGGTCGAGCGGGAACTGGCGTTGCTGAAGGTCAGGGGAACGGGGGAGAAGCGGGTCGAGGCCCTGCGCCTGGCCGATATCTTCCGCGCCAAGGCGGTCGACAGCACGCTTGAGAGCTTCGTCTTCGAACTGACGGGAACGCCTGAAAAGATCGATGCATTCTCGGATCTTCTGCGCCCCCTCGGGCTGGTCGAGATCGCCCGCACGGGTGTCGCCGCCCTTGCGAGAGGCGACGCCCGCTAGACCGTGCCGCGTGCTGGGGGCTACCACGGCACGGCCCGATGCCGCTTAGCCTTCGCTGGCAGGTATCAGCGCAGAGGCTTCCGCTGCGGCCATCTCGTCCATATCGGCGGCGCCGTCGCCGTTCACGTCAATCGCGGTGAAGACGTCTTCGGTCACCTCAGGAAACGCCGTCTGCAGCTCCGGGAAGCTGTAGAGGCCATCGCCATCCGTGTCGATCGACGCATCCAGGTCGTATGCGAAAGCCGGTACGGCCAGAAGGCCGGCGGCGGCGATAGCGGTCAGATACTTCATAGTTCACTCCCTTCGTTGGGTTTATGGAGGCGGCAAGTAACGCCTCGGAACTGAATGAAGGGTGCCGCCGGGCGGAAATCCATGGGGGGTGGCACAAGGCTGATAAACGCGCGGCGAGTGGCCGAGAGCGGCACCCGGCCATCGCGGCTTTTTGCACGTTTGGCACAACTGACACGCGATCGGCGGAACGGCGTTTATCCACAGGAGCCTCTTCGGCAAAGGTCAGCGCATCGGCGCACGATCCCGTTGGCCGCTATTGGATGACGGCCCCGCGATCCAGTGCGTTGGGCCTCTTTGCAAAGCGAATCGATCGCCTCTCAGAGAGCCGCGTTCCGCAGCTCCAACTCCTGCCCCGGCCGGGCCAGACGCCCGCCCCTGACGGGCCACCAGACGCCGGTCGTTCCGGGCGCAGAGGTCGGCAATCCCGCCATCACCCGCGCCGCAAGAAACGCGAAGGCCTGCGCCTCCAGCATGTCTCCGTCGAGGCCCCGATCTTCCACCGGCGCGACCGGCAGGCCCGACCGCTCGGCCAGCATCGCCATGATCGCGCCGTTCCGGCGCCCCCCGCCGCTCACGAGGATCGCCGCAGGCAGGGTCGGGCAATGTTCCAGCCCCCGCACGACCGCCGATGCCGAGATTGCGGCCAGCGTCGCGGCGGCATCAGCATCACCAAGGTGCAGCACTGTCTCCACCAGCCCCGTCACGTCGAGCCGGTCGAGCGATTTCGGCGGCACCTTTCGGTAGAACGGATGCGCCAGCGCTTCTTCCACCAGCGCCTCGCTCGCCGTTCCGGACAAGGCCAGAACCCCATCCGCATCGTGCGACACGCCCTGCCGCGCCTGCATCAGCTCGTCGACCGGCGCATTGGCCGGCCCTGTATCGAAGGCAATCAGTGCCCCCGGCTCAGCGGGATCACCAGCCGCGGGGTCGCACCATGTCAAATTCCCGATTCCCCCGAGATTGAGAAAGGCCAGCGGCGCCTTCGCTCCGATCCACCCCGCGCAAGCGTGGTGATAGAACGGCGCGAGCGGTGCCCCCTGCCCGCCTGTGGCCACATCCTCGCTGCGGAAGTCCCAGACGACCGGTAGCCCCAATGCATCTGCCAAGACTTCCCCGGAGCCGACCTGCAATGTGCGCCCCTCATCCGGCGCATGCGCCAGTGTTTGGCCATGGAAACCGACAATGTTGACCTCTGCGAACTGCCCCAAAAGCTCGATATGGGCCGCCTCGACCACCCGGGCCGCAGCCTCTACCGCAGCGCCGTCCCACTGCCCGAGGGCGGCGCGCAAGACCTGACGCTCTTCGGGCGTGTAGGGGCGATAACCAGACGGCCCGAAACCATGGATACTGTGCCCATCGGTCTCGATCACAGCCGCGTCGATCCCATCGAGCGACGTCCCTGACATGCAGCCCAGAACCCGCATCGCCATCCAGCTTTCCCTCCTTGGGCGCCCCTTCTATAGAGGGCGTGCTCAGACTACGGAACGCTCCCATGACATACCATCCGAAATCGGACTTCATCGCGACACTCATGGCCCGCGGCTTCGTCGCCGACTGCACCGATTATCAGGGGCTGGACGAGGCTTTGGCGAAGGGGATCGTTCCGGCCTATATCGGCTTCGATGCGACGGCCTCGTCGCTGCATGTCGGCTCGCTGATCCAGATCATGCTGTTGCGCTGGCTGCAGAAGACCGGCCACAAGCCGATAACCTTGATGGGTGGCGGAACGACAAAGGTGGGCGATCCGTCGGGACGCGATACCGAACGGTCGCTGATGACGCCTGAGAAGATCGACGCGAATATCGCCGGCATCCGCAAGGTGTTCGCCACTTACCTCACCTATGGTGACGGACCGACCGACGCCCTGATGATCAACAATGCCGAATGGCTGGACGACCTCAACTACCTCGATTTCCTACGGGATATCGGGCGGCATTTCTCGATCAACCGGATGCTGTCCTTCGAAAGCGTCAAGTCCCGCCTCGACCGGGAGCAGTCGCTGTCCTTCCTGGAGTTCAACTACATGATCCTGCAGGCCTACGACTTCCTGGAGCTCAACCGCCGCTATGGTTGTCTGCTGCAGATGGGCGGTTCGGATCAGTGGGGGAATATCGTCAACGGCATCGACCTGACCCGCCGCGTGCTTGACCACGAGATCTATGGCCTGACCTCGCCGCTTCTGACGACGGCCGATGGTCGAAAGATGGGCAAGTCAGCGGGCGGCGCGATCTGGCTGGATGGCGATCTGCTGTCACCCTATGAGTTCTGGCAATATTGGCGGAACACGATGGACGCCGATGTGGGGCGGTTCCTGAAGCTTTTCACCGAGTTGCCGCTGGAAGAATGCGACCGGCTCGGCGCGCTCGCCGGGTCGGAGGTCAACGAAGCCAAGATCGTTTTGGCCAACGAAGTGACCACGTTGCTCCACGGCAAGGACGCCGCCGAAGCCGCCGAAGCGACAGCGCGCGAGGTCTTCGAGCGGGGCGGCACGGGAGAGGATTTGCCGACACTTGCCCTTCAGCCGTCGGATGTGGGCGACGGGATCTCGGCCGCGCAGCTTTTTGTGCGCTCCGGCCTCGCCTCGTCGGGCAAAGAGGCCAAACGCCTGATCGAAGGCGGTGGTGCGCGGCTCGACGATGCTCCTTTGACAGATCCGGGGCGCATGTTCGTCGTGTCCGACATCGCATCGCCACTCAAACTCAGCGCAGGGCGAAAGCGCCACGCCTTGGTGCGACTGGAAGAGTGAACAAGGCACGCGCAGGCAACAGCCGCCTGCGCGGGTCACGTTAAGCGTCCGTTAGCGACTTCCGGGGTATCTCCCCGGTATGGATGGCGCCTTCGACTGCCGCATCGCGGCCACGGCTCTGCAGCAACACCCTGCCTATGCCGACGCGCTTCGCAGCCTTGGCCACAGCGTCGGACGTGTCGGGCTGCATGCGGGGCGGCGGCGCATCGGCACGATGCAGGTTATCGAGCGGCGCTTTCCACTTATTGGTCGCATTGCTTACGGCGCGCGGGGGCCTGTCTGGACGGCTGAGGCCGACGATGTCACGCGGCGCGGAGCTCTTGCAACCCTCGCCGGCCAACGCCGTCCGATCGTCATCGATGCCGAAGCCCCATCGGACGCTAAAGCGCTCGCGGCCGCGGGCTTCTTCAGGCTCTCCCGCGGGCAGCCCCTCGCTCGCCTTGATCTCAGCATGCCCCACGAGCTTCGCCGGGCCTGTCTGCACCAGAAGTGGCGGAACCGCCTCGTTAAAGCGGAAAGCCACAAGCTGAAGCTACATCACGGGCCGATGTCTGCAGATCCCGATCATTGGGTGATCAAAGGGAATGCGCGCCACCGGAAAACGGTCGGGTACCGCGCTTTGCCGGATGCCCTCCTGCTCGCCCTTGCCGCCCAGGCACCTGATCGGGTGCAGCTCTTTTCCGCCTTTCATGAGGGACGCCCCTGCGCGGGGATGGTCTTTGTCCGTCATGGCGTCACGGCCAGCTACTATCTCGGCTGGTCGGGCGAGGTCGGACGGCGCCTGTCGGCCCATAACCTTCTTCTTTGGGAGGCGAGCTGCTGGCTTGCCGATCACGGCCACATCTGGCTGGATCTCCGCGTCTGTCCGGCCAATTCTGGCCTCGCGCGCTTCAAGCTTGGCACCGGCGCGTCATCCTGCACCCTTGGAGGGACCTGGATCAGCAGCCCCCTAACACGTCCCTTTCGCCGTCGGCCTGGATCGTCGGACAGAGGCGCCTAGTTCCCCAGCATCCAGCGGCCGTCCGGCCAGAACGCATGAAACGCGAAAGCGAACATGACATCATGGGCCACGTCCTGCCCCGCCTGATCCCGCACACGGACCGAACCGACGTCCCGCCCCTTTGAGATCTGCTGGGTATCGAGCGCGGACGTCTGACCGGCCTCCCATGTCAGAACAAGGCCCTCCTCGCTCACCACACCCGTGGTCAATCGTGAGACCGGCCAAGCCCGGTCTCCGACACGAACGACCCGGGCCAGCGCGGGAATATCATGTGGAGGAAGCTCTCCGGAATACAGAGAAGGCCGATGCGAGCTGTCATAGCTGACATAAGGGTTGGAGCCATAGTCACGTGACCAGCCAGGCTCCTCCATCACAAGTCCGTCCGGATTGCGCCCATGAAACTGACCCCAACTCTCCATCCAGGTCGGGATCTGTCTCAGCGTGGTGCCGGTCAGTTGGCCAACGATGGCCTCACCCATGGCCTGCTGCCACCAGCTTTCCGTCTCGCGATCATACATGATCATGTCGGAGTTACGCAGTTTACCCGAGACACCAAAGCTCAACGGTCCCGACGCCGTCCGCCGGTCAAAGACGATCCCGGAATTGCAGAGCGGACAGAACGTGATCGCGACCGGCACACCTGCGACCGTATCGTTCACGATCTCGTGCCATGTCAGGTACCGGAGCGGATAGGCATGGGGGATAGCCCCGTCGATTTCCACCGTGATGACCGGTTCCCGGTCGTCCAGCCACCGATCGTCGCTGACCTGGATCATCGTCGGATCGTCGAGCGCCGGAATCCCGTCTTTCGGCGGACCGCCGGACAGGATCTCGACCCAGGACGATAGGCTGGTCCGGCTGAAGTCGGTCCGTGGCCATTCCCGTGCCCAGAACTCAGGGCTCGCCGCAACCGACTGAACAGCAAGAACAAAAGCGGCGAACCCGCTAAGCAAACGCAACAGCATCACCAATCTCCCTGAGGGAAAGATGGCAGGGCCGGCTTGGACGAGCCAGCCCGATGCGCTCACAAAGCTTGCACTATGGCGTGACCCGCACCTCGGCCATCCGGTCGGGGGAGATCGTGACGGCGCCGTTCGGTCCGTTGCCGCGCTTGATTTGATCGATGATCTCCATCCCTGACGTGACCTCGCCCACCACGGTGTATTGACCGTTCAGGTGCGATGCGGGCGCGAACATGATGAAGAACTGACTGTTTGCGGAGTCGGGGCTGGAGCTGCGGGCCATGCCCACGGTACCACGTTCGAACGGCCGGTCCGAAAACTCCGCCGCAAGGTCCGGCCGGTTCGAACCGCCGGTACCCGCCCGTGCCAGATTACCCTCCGGCCCGCCATGCTGGACATCGCCGGTCTGGGCCATGAACCCATCGATCACCCGGTGGAAGACGACGCCGTCATAGGCACCTTCCTCTGCCAGTGTGGTGATCTGTTCCACGTGGTTTGGCGCAACATCCTCAAAAAGATCAATGACGACAGTGCCTTGCGCCTCTCCAGCGATGTTGACCTCAAGGCCCGTTGCCGCGGCAGGACCCGCGGCAAGGACGGCCAGAACTGCGAGACTACGCATCGGCGGCCACCTTCACGCTGATCATCTTGTCGGGGTTCATTGGCGGCTCTCCTCGAATGATCTTGTCGACGTGCTCCATACCTTCAATGACCCGCCCGTAGACCGTGTATTGGCCGTTCAGGAAGTGGTTGTCGCTGAAGTTGATAAAGAATTGCGAATTGGCCGAGTCTGGATTCTGCGACCGTGCCGCACCCAATGTACCGCGGTCATGGGGCAGTTTCGAGAATTCCGCGGGCAGATCGGGCAGGTCCGACCCACCGGTCCCCGCGCGCCCGATATTGAAATCCTTGTCGAAATTGCCGTGCGCCACATCGCCGGTCTGGGCCATGAACCCATCGATCACCCGGTGGAAGACAACACCATCATATGCACCAGCACGAGCCAGCTCCTTCATCCGTTCGCTGTGCTTCGGCGCCACGTCCGGCAAAAGCTCGATGGTGACAGGCCCATCCTTAAGCTCGATGACGATCGTGTTTTCCGGATCTTTGATCTCTGCCACGGAGACCTCCCTTTGCTTTCATTTCGCCAGACCCTAGGGCGCTTGCGGCTGGATGCCAACCGGTCCGCCTTGACCCGGGCGGATGGGCGCGCGATCACCCGCGCAACGGGTCTCCACGGAGGGTGCAAGATGGCATGGACGCGCTTTGACGATCTCGACTTGGTGGGAAAGAGGGTTTTGACGCGGGTCGACATCAACGTCCCGGTCGAGGACGGTCACGTCACGGATGCCACCCGGATCGAACGCATCGTGCCGACGGTGAAGGCCATTCTGGAGCGGGGGGGACGACCGATCCTTCTGGCGCATTTCGGGCGTCCGAAGGGCAAGGTCGTCGACGACATGTCGCTGCGTCAGCTTGTCCCGGCGCTTGAGGAGGCGTTCGGGGCGCGGGTGAGGTTCGCCGCGGATTGCATAGGGGCAGAAGCCGAAAGCGCAGCGGGGTCCCTGGCAGAAGGTGAGGTCTTACTCCTTGAAAACACACGTTTTCATGCGGAGGAAGAGGCGAACGACCCCGCCTTCGCCGCCGAGATGGCGAAGCTGGGCGATGTCTATGTGAACGACGCCTTTTCGGCCGCCCACAGGGCCCATGCCTCGACCGAGGGCGTGGCGCAGCACCTGACGTCGGCCGCAGGGCTTTTGATGGCGCAGGAGCTTGAAGCGCTGGAAAGCGCGCTGGAGGCGCCCGAGCGCCCCGTCATCGCGGTGGTCGGCGGGGCGAAGGTTTCGACCAAACTGGAGTTGTTGGGGCATCTCATCGGCAAGGTGGATCGGCTGGTCATCGGCGGGGGCATGGCGAATACGTTTCTGGCGGCGCAGGGACACGAGATCGGCAAATCCCTGGCTGAGCATGAGATGACGGACACCGCTTGCGAAATCCTTAATCAGGCGGACGCCGGGGGTCGCGAGATCATCCTGCCGTCGGACGTGGTGATCGCGCGGGAGTTCAAGGCGCATGCAGCGCATGAGACGGTGGGCGCACAGGAGTGCCCGGAGGACGCGATGATTCTTGATGCGGGCCCGGCGACGGTCGAGCAGATCAAGGATGCGATAGATGCCTCCAAGACATTGATTTGGAACGGTCCTTTGGGGGCGTTCGAGATCGAACCCTTCGATGCCGCGACCAACGCGGCTGCGCGTCACGCGGCAGAGCGGACGGCGGCGGGGCAGCTGGTTTCGGTTGCGGGAGGCGGAGATACCGTCTCTGCGCTGAACAAGGCGGGCGCTGCGGAGCGGTTCAGCTACATCTCGACGGCAGGCGGCGCTTTTCTGGAATGGATGGAGGGCAAGACCCTTCCCGGGGTCGCCGCTTTGGAGACGTGATCGGCGGGCTTTCGCCGGTTGGCGGCGAAAAGCGCCGGGAAAACCGACTGTTAGCGAAAACAGGCGATCCTGTGAGCGCTAAAAGCGTTGTGCCTCCGTCCGCCCTTGCCTACCCGGAAAGAGCACCCATCAGCGACCGGAAAGGACATCACGATGAAGGCGACGCGCGCGGTTCAACAGATCCTGGCGAATTACGAGGGCGAGCCGCCGGGGGTGAAGGCGCAGCTGTGCCGGATGCTGATGACGGGGAAACTCGGCGGGACGGGCAAGATGATCATTCTGCCTGTAGATCAAGGGTTTGAGCATGGTCCGGCGCGGTCGTTTGCGCCCAATCCGGAGGCGTATGACCCGCATTATCATTACAAGCTGGCGATCGATGCAGGGCTGAATGCCTATGCGGCCCCCCTTGGAATGCTGGAGGCGGGGGCGGATACGTTTGCGGGGCAGATCCCGACGATCCTCAAGGTGAATTCGGCTAACTCCTTGATGCCGGACGACCAATCAAAGAACCAGGCGATCACGGCCAGCGTGGATGACGCGCTTCGGATCGGGGCCTCGGCGATCGGGTTCACGATTTATCCGGGGTCGTCGTCGGGGCTGGAAATGTTCGAGGAAATCAAGGAGATGCGGCGCGAAGCTCAGGCGAAGGGTGTGGCGACCGTCATCTGGTCCTACCCGCGTGGCGAATCCCTGGACAAGGACGGCGAGACGGCGATTGATATAGCCGCCTATGCGGCGCAGATCGCGGCGCTGTTGGGTGCGCATGTCATCAAGATCAAGCTGTCGACCGATTATCTGTCGCTACCGGAAGCGAAAAAAGTCTATGAATCCGAGGGGATAGATGTCTCTTCGCAAGCCGCGCGGGTGCGTCATTGCGTGCAGTCAGCCTTCAACGGGCGGCGGATCATGGTGTTCTCCGGCGGGTCGAAGAAGGGAAGTGATGCAGTCTATGACGACGCGCGCGCCATTCGTGACGGCGGCGGGAACGGGTCGATCATCGGACGGAACTCTTTCCAGCGGAGCCGGGCGGACGCGATGGAGATGCTGGGCAAGCTGATGGATATCTATCGGGGCAAAGCCTGAGGCGGCATCGCGTCGGCATTCCGTCGGCATTCCGTCGGACACATTTTCGGGCATGATTTTGGGAAATCGCCGGTTTTCTGAGGAAATTGGCGATTTTCCCCCGAAAAATTCATAAGTCGCCGCTTATGGGTGATCCCCATGTATAAGCCGCCGCCTATAGGTCGTCCGAACCCATAAGTCGTCCCTTATCGATCGGTCAGACCGGGCCGAGCCGGTCGAGGACACCGCCGGTATCGAGCCCGGTCACCGCCCCGGAGGTCAGCCCGCGATCCGCGTTCAGCCGGGTCGCCACATAGCCGTCGGCCGTGGCGGGCGGCGCGGTGCGGATCAGGACGGAGGCGGTGAGGAGCGTCGCGGTGCGCTCGGCAAAGAGGCGCGCCTCGGCCTCTTCGATCCCGCCGGACCAGCGCGCCTCGTGCGCCTCGAGCGCGATGTCGTAGCGGCGGTCGGCGCCGGTGGCGGCGGCGAGTTCGGCGGTGAGCGCCTCGGCCGCGTCGGGCTCGCGGTGGAGGGTGCGGAGGATATCGAGGCAGATGATGTTGCCCGAGCCTTCCCAGATGCCGTTGAGCGGCGCCTCACGGTAAAGCATCGGCATCGGCGTTTCCTCGATGTAGCCCATGCCGCCCAGCACCTCCATCGCCTCGACCGTGACGGCCGGGCAGCGCTTGTTGGAGAGGTATTTGGCGAGGGCGACAGCGATGCGGGCGAAGGGGCGCTGGTCGGGATCGTCGAAGGCGGCGGCCACGCGCAGGCCGAGGGCGGTGGCGCCTTCCCAATCGAGCGTGAGGTCGGCGAGGACGGACCGCATCAAGGGTTGATCGATCAGCTTGCGCTGGAAGGCGGTGCGGTGGGCGGCCCACCAATGGGCCTCGGCCAGCGCCGCGCGCATGAGGCCGGCGGGCGCCATCGCGGTATCGAGCCGGGTGTGATGCACCATCTCGATGATGGTGGCGACGCCCCTGCCCTCTTCCCCCAGCTGGTAGGCAAGCGCGTCGTCATATTCGATCTCGGCCGAGGCGTTGGCCTTGTTGCCGAGTTTGTCCTTGAGACGCATGAGGCGGATGGCGTTGGGGCCGTCCGGCAGCCAGCGCGGGACGAGGAAGCAGGTCAGGCCGTGGTCGGTCTGGGCGAGCGTCAGGAAGCCGTCGGACATCGGCGCGGAGCAGAACCATTTGTGCCCCGTCAGCCGCCACGCGTCGCCATCGGGATCGGCGCGGGTTGTGTTGGCGCGGACGTCGGAGCCGCCCTGTTTTTCGGTCATCGCCATGCCGAGTGTGGCCGCGGCTTTGTCCTCGATCGGCTTCTCGGACGGGTCGTAGCCGCGGGTGGTGAGTTTGGGCGCCCACGCCTCGGCCAGCGGGCCGTGGAGCGCGGGGATCGCGGCGTAGGTCATCGTGAGCGGGCAGCAGATGCCCGGTTCGACCTGGCTCATCAGGTAGACCTGGGCGGCGTGGGTCGTGTGGCGCCCGCCGGTCCAGGGGCCCGCGGCATAGCCCGCCTCGAGCCCGAGCGTCATCAGGCGGTGATAGGCCGGGTGGAAGGTGACGCGGTCGCGACGGCGGCCGGTGCGGTCGAAGATCTGCGCCTCTGGCGGGTGGCGGCGGGCGGCGTCGCCCAGCGCCCAGGCGTCGAGTTCGACGATGGCGCGGCCGAACGCCTCTTGCGGGATGCCTTTCTGCGCTGTCAGGTGATCCTGCAGCACCGGATCGTCCGCCCAGGGGTCGCGGGGATCGGCGCGTTCCGGCTGGTTTAAGACATCGTGCGTATCCATAAGGGAATCTTAGCGAAAGGGGATTCCCAAAGCGAATCGGATATGCGAGTCTGCGTGGGCACGGGTCCGACAGAGGCCCGGTGAGTAGAGGCACGGGTGATATGGGTGGGCGGCAGCGTCCGGCTTTCGGCGGTTTGCTATATTCGATCGGGGCGCTTCTTTTGGCGCTCTATTTCACCTTTGCCGCCGTGCAGGGGGATTACGGGCTGTTCCAGCGGGCCGAGGTCGACGCGGAGGCGGTTCAGCTTGAGACCGAACTGGAGGCCCTGCGGGCCGAGGTGGCGCGGATGGAGATCCTGACCCGCCGGCTGTCGGATGAGTACCTGGACCTCGATCTTCTGGACGAACAGGCGCGGGACATGCTGGGCATGGTGCGCGCAGACGAGATCGTGCTGCCCTAGACGCCAGCCTCGGCCATACGCTGCAGGCCCATTCCGGCAAAGAGCATCAGCATCAACACGATGAAGCTGGCATAGAAGGTGTAGTAGTAGACCTTGCCCGCAATGCCGAGGCGGTGAACGTTCGCGTACAGCCGGTTAAACGGGACATCGCGCGGCTTGGCGATCAGGAGCGCCAGGAAGAACGGCGTCATGAAGACCAGCAGGATAGCGAAATACGGATCCATATAGTCTGGGGCGCGGACGAAGCCGAAGTTGAAGGCAAGCGCCCCCTTGGGCACTGCGATCAAGGCGAGTGCGGATGGGATGGCGTAAAGAGCGCTTCTAAGCATTTCAGGAGGTTTTCCGACAAGGTGAGTTCCCTTTCGACGTGACGACGGAATCCGGCGCCATTGGGGCGTCGACATGAAATTTGGCGGTTTCCGATTGGGAGGCGGGAACCACAAGAGCGTTTGGCGCTTGTTCCCCAACAAGCCGGACGCCCTTGCGGATTTCGGGGGTCGCAATCCGGCGAGGGCTGGGCTAGGGATGGTTTAGCGTTAAACAATTCCCGGCCCGCCTTTGGGGAGGACATCTATGGCTGCGCGCAAGACGACCAAGAAACCCAATGTCTCGGCCGAGGAGCTGACGCATTACTACCGGGAAATGCTGCTGATCCGGCGGTTCGAGGAGAAGGCCGGCCAGCTTTACGGGATGGGCCTGATCGGGGGGTTCTGTCACCTCTATATCGGGCAGGAGGCAGTCGTCGTGGGTCTTGAGGCCACGGCGGAGGATGGTGACAAGCGCATCACCACCTACCGCGATCACGGGCACATGCTGGCCTGCGGGATGGACCCGAAGGGTGTCATGGCCGAGCTGACGGGGCGCGAGGGCGGCTTTTCCAAGGGGAAAGGCGGCTCGATGCACATGTTCTCGAAAGAGAAGGATTTCTATGGCGGCCACGGGATCGTGGGGGCCAATGTGCCGATCGGGGCGGGGCTGGCCTTCGCCGACAAGTACCGCGGCAACGACCGGGTGACGTTCACCTATTTCGGCGATGGGGCGGCCAACCAGGGACAGGTCTATGAGACCTACAACATGGCCGAGCTGTGGGACCTTCCGGTCGTCTTCGTGATCGAGAACAATCAGTATGCGATGGGAACCTCGGTCAAGCGCTCGACCAAGTCGCCCTCGCTCTGGGAGCGGGGGGCGGCTTACGGCATCCCGGGAGAAGAGGTCGACGGGATGGACGTTCTCGCCGTCAAATCCGCAGGTCAGAAGGCGGTGGACCACTGCCGCGCCGGCAAGGGGCCATACATTCTGGAAGTGAAGACCTACCGCTATCGCGGCCATTCGATGTCGGACCCGGCGAAGTATAGGACGCGGGAAGAGGTCCAGAAGATGCGTGACGAGCGCGATCCGATCGAGGCGGTCAAGCAGATGCTGCTGACCGGAAAGCACGCGAGCGAGGAGGACCTCAAGGCGATCGACAAGGAGATCAAGGACATCGTGAACGAGGCCGCCGAGTTCTCGAAGGAGAGCCCGGAGCCGGATGTCAGCGAGCTCTGGACCGATATCTACGCGGAGGAAGTGCCGCAGGAGGTGGCGTGATGGTGTTGAGAGCGGGGGCTCTCGCACTGGCCGCTTGTCTTGCCTCGCCTGTCTCGTCCCAGACGATCGAAGAGACGGTGACACAGATCAAGAATGCGGTGGATTGGTCGGGCAGGAGCAGCTCGAACACCGAGGAGATCACCTCGGTCCGTGTCCATGAGGACGGTTGCACCATCCGCGTCGGGATCGAACTCGTGCCGGACGGTCACCGGCTGAGCGCGCAGGCCATGGCGCGTGTGGTGGACATCGATCAGAATGCCATCCGGATCATCGACGGCCAGGACTGGCGCGAGGTCGTGCTGGAAAGCGCCGGAAACCGGACGGCGTGGCAGACGACGCTGACGATGGTGGCAAGCTCACCCGAGATCCCGGAAGTGCGGGCCGCCATTGCGAGCGGCGAGGCCGAGGGGGCCTGCGCAGCGGACAGATGCACGATCCGGAATGACGAGAACCGGATCGAGATCCCCGTTTTCGATCGGCTGACGGCCCGTCAGGAACGGGCGCTGATCACATCATTTCGAAATCTCGCGGCCCTGTGCAGACAGGCCGCGACCGCAAACCGCTGACGCGTGAGGACACCGAATGGCAACTGAAATCCTGATGCCCGCGCTCTCTCCCACGATGGAGGAAGGCACGCTCGCCAAGTGGCTGAAGAAGGAGGGCGATGAGGTCTCATCGGGCGATATCATCGCCGAGATCGAGACCGACAAGGCGACGATGGAATTCGAGGCGGTCGACGAGGGGATCCTCGGCAAGATCCTCGTCCAGGAGGGGACGGAGGGCGTGAAGGTAAACGCCCCCATCGCCGTTCTGGTCGAGGAAGGCGAGGATGCCTCGGCTATCGAGGTGTCCGACGAGCCCGCGCAGGCCCCTGCCCCGGCCGACAAGGAACAATCGTCGGAGACCGCGCCGGCCGCGGCGAAGAACCACCCCGAGCCGCAGGTCGACCGCTCCCCCGATTGGGCGGAGGGGACGGAGGTCAAGTCGATGACCGTCCGCGAGGCGCTGCGCGATGCGATGGCCGAGGAAATGCGCGCCGATGACGGCGTCTTCGTCATGGGCGAGGAGGTCGCGGAGTATCAGGGCGCCTACAAGATCACCCAAGGTCTGCTGGACGAGTTCGGCGCCAAGCGGGTGATCGACACTCCGATCACGGAGCATGGATTTGCCGGCCTCGGCGTGGGCGCCGCCTTCGGCGGGCTGAAGCCGATCGTGGAGTTCATGACGTGGAACTTCGCGATGCAGGCAATCGACCAGATCATCAACTCGGCGGCCAAGACGCTCTATATGTCGGGCGGGCAGATGGGCTGTCCGATGGTGTTCCGCGGGCCCAACGGTGCGGCGGCACGGGTCGCGGCGCAGCATTCCCAGGACTATGCGGCATGGTATTCGATGGTGCCGGGCCTGAAGGTCGCGATGCCTTACACGGCGGCGGATGCTAAGGGGCTGCTCAAGTCCGCCATTCGCGATCCGAACCCGGTGATCTTTCTGGAAAACGAGATCCTCTACGGGCGGTCCTTCGATGTGCCCGTGCTGGACGATTTCACCATCCCCTTCGGCAAGGCGCGAATTGCGCGGGCGGGCTCCGACGTGACGATCGTCAGCTTCGGGATCGGCATGACCTACGCGATGGAGGCCGCCGAGCGGCTGGCGGGCGATGGGATCGAGGCCGAGGTCATCGACCTGCGCACCCTGCGCCCCATGGACCGCGAGGCGATCATCGAGAGCGTCAAGAAGACCAACCGCTGCGTGACGGTCGAGGAAGGCTGGCCCGTGGGCTCCATCGGGAACCATATCTCGGCGGTGCTGATGGAGGAGGCGTTCGATTACCTGGACGCGCCGGTGATCAACTGCACGGGCAAGGATGTACCGATGCCCTATGCGGCGAACCTCGAGAAACTCGCGCTGGTCACGACAGACGAAGTGGTCGAGGCGGTGCGGAAGGTGACCTACAAGTGACCCACAAGATCGAGGTTCTGGGCCGCGATGCCGGGGCCGAGACCTACCGGCTGGCCGTCCACCTGCCCGACGGGCGGGTCGAGGTGGAGCTGCCCGAGCGGCTGGCGGGGACGCGGCCGTCGCACCAGACCGTCCATGAACACCTCGCGCGTGACAGCCGCGCCATCCTCCGCGCCGCCCGTGCTCGGCTGGAGGGCCGGACACCGCGCGCGCCCTATGACACTCTCACCCTGATCGGGGAGCCGACCAATGCCGACTGACGGTCAGACATTGGAAGGTTCTTCCTTCCGCGGAATATGTTCCGGCGGCGATTGGTGGGCGGCCTACGATGTGGAGAAATCCCTGTGGTTCAAGCGGATCATCGTCTTTGCCGCTCTTGAGGACCAGAGCCGCGGGGGTCTCACTGTTCGAGGCATGGACGAAACCGATATCGTTGACGACCCGGATACCTTCGCAGACAGCCACGGCAACTTTCGTGGCTATGTTCATTCATCCGATTTCTCCGTTCTCGGCAAGTCTCTCAAGCCGGACGTAGAGAAGCGGTTTCGCCGCTGACTTTTGGGGAGCCAACCAATGCCAACTGAAATCCTGATGCCCGCGCTCTCGCCCACGATGGAGGAGGGCACGCTTGCCAAGTGGCTGGTGAAGGAGGGAGACACGGTCTCGTCCGGGGATCTGCTGGCCGAGATCGAGACCGACAAGGCGACGATGGAATTCGAAGCGGTCGATGAAGGCGTTGTCGGCAAGATTCTCGTCAACGAAGGCACCGAGGGCGTGAAGGTGAACGCGCCGATCGCGGTGCTGCTCGACGACGGCGAGAGTGCGGACGATATCGGTGAGGTGTCGGCTGAGCCGAAGGAGGCGCCGGCGTCCACCGACGCGGCCCCGGCAGAGCCGTCCGAGCAGACGGAACCCGCCCAGGGTTACGGGCGCAACGGATCGGCGGCGCAGACCGCCCCCGCCCCGGAGCGCGGCGATGGAGAGCGGATCTTCGCTTCGCCGCTGGCCCGCCGGATCGCCAAGGACAAGGGGATCGACCTGAGCGACCTTAAGGGCTCCGGCCCCCGCGGGCGCATCGTGAAGGCGGATGTGGAAGGCTACGAGCCGTCGACGGCGGCCCCCGCGAAGGACGCGCCGAAGGCCGCCACCGGCGAGGCCCCGAAGGCCGCGATGGCGACCGGGCCGTCGACCGATGCCGTCCTCAAGATGTACGCCGATCGCGAGACCGAGGAGGTCACGCTCGACGGGATGCGCAAGACGATCGCGGCGCGGTTGGGCGAGGCCAAGCAGACGATCCCGCATTTCTACCTGCGCCGGGATATCCGGCTGGATGCGCTGATGGCGTTCCGGAAGGACCTGAATGCGCAGCTGGAGGCCCGCGGCGTGAAGCTGTCGGTCAACGATTTCATCATCAAGGCCTGCGCGCTGGCCCTGCAGGAGGTGCCGGATGCGAACGCCGTGTGGGCGAGCGACCGGATCCTGAAGCTGAAACCGTCGGACGTGGCCGTGGCCGTCGCGATCGAGGGCGGGCTCTTCACGCCGGTCCTGCGGGATGCGCACATGAAGTCGCTCTCGGCGCTCTCGGCCGAGATGAAGGATCTCGCCACCCGCGCGCGGGACCGCAAGCTGGCACCACATGAATACCAGGGCGGCAGCTTCGCGATCTCGAACCTCGGCATGTACGGGATCGACAATTTCGACGCGGTCATCAACCCGCCCCACGGATCGATCCTGGCGGTCGGCGCCGGGGTGAAGAAGCCCGTCGTCGGCAAGGACGGCGAACTGACGACGGCGATCGTCATGTCGGTGACGCTCAGCGTCGATCACCGGGTGATCGACGGCGCACTCGGGGCGGAGTTCCTGCAGGCGGTCGTGAACAACCTCGAAAACCCGATGGTGATGCTCGCCTGACCCTCCTCATCTTGCCGGAAATACTTCAGGGGATTTTCAAGGGGACAGCGTCCCCTTGAAGGCCTGCGCGGCCTGAGCGCGAAAGCATCACGCGCGGCGCAAGCCGCACCGGCAGATCACCGCATCCGCAGCCTGTTCCGGAGTGTCAGGGCCCGCCGGACGGCGGTTGCGATGGTGCCGAGGACGATGATCCAGAGCGTTAGTGTCAGAAGCACCGTCGAGCCGGTCAGGGCGGCAAAGATCGCACCGGCGGTCAGGGCGGCCATGCGGTGCGGCTTGGCCATCGGGCCGCGATAATCGGACGGCAAGCCCTCGGCGCGGCCGAACTCGCGGATATAGGCGGTCAGGATGGCGAGCGCTCCGGCGGCCCAGCCGAGGGCGGGGAGGCCAGCCGCGGCCCCTGCCCCTGCCAGAAGAAGGAGGTCGGCGGGGCGATCCGGCGCCTCGTTCCAGAGCGGGCCGTCGGGCGCGGCCCGCCCGCCTTCGATGGCGACGAGGCCATCGAGGAGGTTGCAGAGGAGCCGGAGCTGGCAGAAGAGCGCGGCGCCGAGCAGGCACAGCGCGGGGAGCGCGTGGGCGGAGAGCCAGAAGAGCGCTCCGCCGAGGGCTGCGGCGGCGAGCGACAGGGCCGAGATCGTGTTGGGGGAGACGCCCTTGTCGGCAAGCCTGCGGGCGAGATCCTGCGCCCAGCGGGCGCTGCGGGTCTTCAACGGGCGGCGGTCGGCATTCATGCGGCGTACCAGTAGCGGGTCAGGTGGAAGAAGATCGGCGCGGCGAAGACGACCGAATCGAGCCGATCGATGAAGCCGCCATGGCCGGCGATGGAGTGCCCCCAATCCTTGACCCCGTGGGCGCGCTTGATGGCCGACATAACGAGCCCGCCGAGAAAACCCATCAGAGCGATGATGAGCGCGATCAGTCCGGCGGCAAACGGCGTGAAGGGGGTGATCCACCATAGCGCCGCTCCGATGAGCGCTGCGCTGAAGGTGCCGCCAACGAACCCCTCCCACGTCTTCGATGGCGACAGCGTGGGCGCGACCGGGTGACGGCCAAAGAGCTTGCCCCAGACGTATTGCAGCACGTCGCTGATCTGTACCACGAGGACGAGGAAGACGATGAGGAGGATCGAACGCCCCTCGTAACCCGGGATCCGCAGGCTGAGCAGTGCAGGCACGTGGGAGGCGCAGAAGACGCAGATCATCAGCGCCCACTGGGTTTCGGCGATCCGGGTGAGGAAGTCCTCGGTCCGGCCGCCAAGCACCGACACGATGGGGAGGAGGAGAAACGCATAGACCGGGATGAAGATCGAGTAGAGGCCGTACCAATCGGCCCAGATCAGCACGTACTGGATCGGCAGGATGACGAAGAAGGCCACGGCGAGCGCCCAGTGATCGGCCCGGTTGCGATGGGTAAGCGTGACGAATTCGCGAAGGGCTGCGAAAGAGCAGAGCGCGAAGAGCAGGACCACACCGATCCGGCCCATGAGAAGCGCGATGGCCAGCGCCGCCACCATCGCCCACCAGGCATCGATCCGGGCGTTGAGATTATCGATGACGGGGCTCCCCCCTTGTCCGGCAATGCGTGCATGCAGGACCCGCCCGATCGCTGTCGCCACAACGAGGAGGGCGAAGACGCCAAGGAGCACACGCCAGAGATCGGCACCGACCGTCGCAGTCATGCGGGACTGTCCTTGAGCATCAGGACGGCACCGCGGGCGCGGTCGAGGAAGGTCTGCTTGTCGTCGCCCTCCTCCAGCCGGATTGGCGCGCCGAAGGTGACGGAACAGATCACCGGGATCGGAATGATCTCTCCCTTCGGCATGGCGCGGTTGAGGTTGGCGATCCAGACCGGCACGATCTCGACCTTCGGGTGGCGCTCGGCGAGGTGGAAGAGGCCAGGCTTGAACGGCAGAAGATCGGCCCTGGTATCGTTGCGGGTGCCTTCGGGGAAGAGGATAAGCGACGTGCCGGCTTCAAGTGCGCGATCCATGACCTCGATCGGGTCTTCGCTGCGGTTCTCATGGGTGCGGTCGATCAAGACGGCGCGGAACACGTCTTCGCCGATGAAGCGGCGGAGCGGCGATTTGAGCCAGTAGTCAGCGGCAGCGACAGGCCGGACGGCAGCGCGGAGGAAAGGCGGGAGCGCGGCCCAGAGCAAGACGAAGTCGCCGTTGCTGGTGTGGTTCGCGATGTAGATGCGCTGCACCCGCGTCGGGCCGGTTCCGTGCCAAACCGGGCGAACCGCCGTGATGATGTGCGCAAAGAAGACGATCAGCCGGCCAAGCGGGCGCGCGATCAGGCGCATGGCCTTGCGGCGTGGCGTCTGGTCGTCCTCTCTCGTCACGTCTGGAGAGCGGTCAGCCGAGGATCTGGTCCATCATGACCGACGGCTGCGCACAGCCCGCCTCGCCCACGATCTTGGCGGGGACGCCCGCCACCGTTTTCATGGGCGGGACATCCTGGAGGACGACGGACCCCGCGGCGATGCGGCTGCAATGGCCGACAGTGATATTGCCGAGCACCTTGGCCCCCGCCCCGATCAGCACGCCGTTTTCGATCTTGGGGTGGCGATCGTCATGTTCCTTGCCTGTCCCGCCAAGTGTCACGGAATGCAGCATCGAGACATTATCGCCCACCACAGCCGTTTCGCCGATGACGATGGAATGGGCGTGGTCGATGAAGATCCCGCGGCCAATCCGGGCGGCCGGGTGGATGTCGATCCCGAACGCTTCGGATATCCGCATCTGGAAGAAATAGGCCAGATCGCGCCGCCCTTCGGTCCAGAGACAGTGGCCCACGCGGTAGGCCTGGATCGCCTGAAACCCCTTGAAGTAGAGAAGCGGCTGGATCAGGCGCAGGCAGGCCGGATCCCGGTCGAAGACCGCCACGAGGTCGGCCCGGGCAGCTGCGACAAGATCGGGGCTCTTGGTGAACGCCTCATCGGCCAACTCGCGCAGGATCTGTTCGGACATCTCCGGCGAGGCGAGCTTGACCGCGATCCGGTAGGCCAGAGCGCCACCGAGGGACCGGTGATGGAGGACCGAGGAATGGACGAGCCCGCTTAGCAGCGGCTCGTCGGTCACGGCCGCCTCGGCCTCTCCCGTGATGCGGGACCAGACGGGATCGAGTTCAGAGAGGTTTGGTCGGGTATCGGCCATGGCGGGCCCTCCTCGCTGGTGCCGTTCTAGGATAGATAGGGGCAAGCTGCCAAGAACAAAGGCGTGATGGGAGGCGTCACGGAAATGGATGAGACGGAAACGGCGCGGTACCGAAAGCGGCTTCAGGCGCTACGGGCGGGGCTGGATGAGGAAGAAGCGCTTGGGGCCGAGGGGCAGCGGGTGGTGACGTTGGATCAGCAATCGGTGGGGCGCCTCGCCCGGATGGACGCCTTGCAGCATCAGGCGATGGCGAAGGCGCAGGGGGCCCGGCGGGCGGCAGCGCGGGCGCGGATCAACGCGGCTTTGCGGCGGATCGCGGAAGGCGAGTACGGTTATTGCCTCGATTGTGGCGAGGTGCTGGAGGCTAGCCGGCTGGAGAGTGATCCTTCGGTTCCGCGCTGTCTGGACTGCACCCGCGGGTGAGGCAGGACTGATCTCTGCGCCAAGCAGCGAGGCCGGTCAGGACGTCTTCAAGGGCGTCGCACCAAGCAATGTCGTAGCGCGGCGATCGCGGTGCGAGGACGACCTGCGCCGCGGCCGCCGTTAATGTGCCGTCACCCAGACCCGCTGAAGCGCGACCGGTCTTCTTACGGATCCGGTCGGCGATATGGGCCCGTTCGCAAAGCGCATAGACGAGTGCTGCGCGCTTGTCGGGCGGCACCATAAGGGCCGCCCGCGCCGCGAAATCGATATCGACGGACAAGACCGCGCGCATGACCGCTTAGAGCGCGATGGTGGCAAACGGACCGGGGCCGAAGCGCTCGGAAAGTTGCGCAACGGCGATCTCGCCGTTCGACAAGATCCCATCCGACGCCTGCTCGGCCGCCTGATAGATCCAGTCCGGCGAAGAGACGATCGTCTCGCGGATCACCTTGCCGTTCGCCGTGACGCGGACGAGATAGCTCTCGCGTTCCTCCCCCAAGGGCACGTCGAGGCCGGCCCAACTTTCACCGTCGATCCGTGTGCGGCGGATCCAGCTTGCGCGGATGTCGCCGCCGTCGTGCGCGAGGCGCAGATGGCATGGGCGGTAAGGCCGAAGCCCGACGCCTTCGAAAGTTGCGACGGTATAGTCATAGGATGGATCGTCGAGGGGACGGATCGCGGGACCGAAGCGGAAGTGGCGTTCGGTGCCCCTGGCGGCAGAGGGCAGGTCAATCTGGCGCGGGATGCCATCAATCAGGACGAAGCGCGATCCAGGCGGCCAGTCGGCGGGCGCGCCGCCATCGGTGCCCGCCTGACCACGCAGGCGCAGCGAGAGGTCGTAGGTATCCTCCTCGACCAGCTCGGCAGCGGCGAACTGGAACAGCTCCCAATTGCCGGGCGTGCCATCGCCTATTGCAGCGAGGTTACCGCCGGAGAGGATCTGCGCGGGCGAGACGGATTGCAGCGCCCCGCTGACAAGCTTCACTCGGAGAGGTATTCCGCGATCCCAGCGCCCAGGAGGCGCACGGAAGAGCGGGCTTTCGGTTGTGCCGACGATGGCGGCGGCCGCGAAGGTATCTCCAAGCGCGTAGTCGCTGTCCTGCGGCGCAGTGTAGAGGGCGACGGTGCCAGGCCACGGTACGCCTGTGAAGGCGACATGGGGCGCGTGCGGCACCTCGTCCCCACGCATCAGCGGCAGGTCGAGAAAGGTCGCCGCGACCGGAACGGGCGGCACGAAGGAGGGCTGCGGCGCCAGATAGTCCGGCACCTCGTGCGGCCGGTAGCTTTCCGGTTCGACGCGGGTCGCCTCGATCAGGCGGTCTTCGGTCGTTTCGATCCGGTCGACCCGGTAGGAGCCGCCTTGCGGGAGGTCGATGACATCACCCGCGCCAATATCGCTGCGCGATGGCGGCAGCGCGAAGGTCGCCGTGTCGCGAGCGACGCGGGCCTCGGCCAGCCAGCGTTCGGCGATCTGCTGGCCTTCGGCCCGGGTGAGCGTCAGCGAGAGGTCCGATTGCGCAACCGAGGCGCTGTCGTCGCCGGGGAAGACAGCCTCTGCCGCCGCTGAGGCATAATCGACGTCGGCCTCGATGAAGTTGACGCGGACGCGGCCGGAGGTTTCGGCCTTGGCCTGGCGGGTGATCTCGATCGCGCCGGTGCCGTCGCCTTCGACCATCAGGGCGGGATTGACCGTTGCGCCCGCCTTGCCATCGCGGGTCCGGAAGACGAGCTTGCCGCCGCGTTCGATTGCGTCGAAGCCGTAGGCGGTCATCAGCGGCTGAAGCGCGGCGCGTCCGGTGGTGACGTCGCTGGTGACGTAGCCGCGGACGATGCCCCAGAGGGCGGAGACATCGTAGTCGATGATCCCGGCCTCTTCGCAGATCTCGGCCACGACCGATGCGAGCGGTCTTGCCGTCGCACGACCGGTAATCCAGTGGCCACGGGCGTAGTTGGCCCCATCGCTCCAGACCTCGCGATTGTTAGGGAAGAACGGGAAAGGCCGCGCGTCCCAGGCCCAGACATGGGCGCGGGTGGTGTCGACCATTTGGAGGCCGGTCTCGGCCGAAACGGGGTTGTTCTCTGGCAGCGACCAGTGGTGGTGGAGTGCGCGCAGGTATTGCAGCTGCATGAAGTCGTCGCGCAGGCCATTCGAATACTTGGGCAGCGAGGATTCGGACGATTTCGGGTCGAGGAACTTGTTCGGTTCGTTCGTCCCCTTGTCGATTGCGGCGCAGCCGATTTCGGTGAACCAGATCGGTTTCGATCCCGGCATCCAGCCGGTCGGGTCGGCCTGACGCACACCGCCGATCCGTTCGTGATGGGCATTGGACCACCAGTTCTTGATATCCTTGTAGCGCCACACCCACGGCTCTCCATGCGCCTCATCGGTGATGGGCGTCCGGATCTGCGCGGCCTCCGCCTCGGGCGAGGCGTAGTACCAGTCGTAGCCCTCACCGCCCGCGACGTTCGCCGTCAGGTAGTCGAGATTGTAGATCGACCCCCAATGGGCGTCGGCATGGGCATCGCCATCCCGCCAATCGGAGAGCGGCATGTAGTTGTCGATGCCGATGAAGTCGATCGCCTCTTCGGCCCAGAGCGGGTCAAGGTGGAAGAAGCGGTCACCGGTGCCGTCCTGCGGCTGGTAACCGAAGTATTCCGACCAGTCGGCGGCGTAGCCGATTTTGGTGTCCGGCCCGAGGATCTCGCGGACCTCTTGCGCGAGGCGCTTCAGCTGGACCACGGCGGGGAAGCTGTTGCTTTCCCCCCGGATCCAGGTGAGGCCGCGCATCTCTGACCCTATGCAGAAGGCGTCGACGCCGCCCGCGCGCTGGCAGAGATAGGCGTAATGCAGGATGAAGCGACGGTAGGACCATTCCTGTGGCCCGGTATAACGGACTGTGTCGCCGGAGATGTCGAAGTGGTGCGGTTCGGCCTGGCCGAAGAAGGCGGCGACTTCGGTTTCGGCGACGGCCGTGCCGTCGGGCGCGCCCGGCTGGCCGAGCACCTTTGACGACGTGATGCGCCCGCGCCACGGCAGGACGGGCTGGTTGTCGGCATCGCTGTAGGGATCAGGCAAGCCGTTACCGGCAAGTTGCTCCATCAGGATGAAGGGATAGAAGACGACCTTTTGGTCGTGTTCCTGCAGGTCCTTGATCGCTTCGATGACCGAGCGGTCGGACGGCGTGCCGCCATAGACGGCCGCCCCATCCTGCTGGGCAACGAGGGCCGCGGAAGAGCGGTTGGTGCCAGAGACGGCCCAGTCTGCCCCGGTCGGCCATTCGACTTTGGGTTCGATCGTGCAATCGCCGCAGCGCAGGTCGTTGCCGAACCAAGAAACGACGAGGGAAACCGATCCGCAGTTCGGCAATTCCTCCGTCAGGGCGTCGACGGAGGTTTCGAAATCGCCGCGGTTCGACGGCGTGTTGACGTTGACGATCTCGGTCTTGCCATAAGCGATCTGGCGGCGCATCCGCTTCGTCGACAGGGCGTATTCCCCACTGCCGGGCATCATCGCGACGGCATTCACGATCTGCGCCATGTCCTGCTTTGGAAGGTCCCCCGGGACGGGGCGCGTTACCTCGAAAGACAGCTGCGGCACGCGGTTGCCGAACCGGGTGATGTTCAGATCCTCGATCACGACATACGCGATGCCGCGATAGGCAGGCGCATTGCTCGCCCCTTCCACCGCTTCGATCTTGGGATCGGGAAGCTGATCTTCCGTGCCCCTGTAGACCCGCATGTCGAGGTCGGCGGGCGAGATCTCGGTTCCGTCCGCCCAAATCCGCCCGACGCGGCCGATGACGCCTTCGCAAAGGGCCACGGCAAAACTGATCGTGTAGCTGTATTCCTTGATCTCGGGCTCGGACGGGCCGCCGCCCTTTCCGCCCCCACCGCCGCCGCCGCTGAGCTCGATGCGCTCACGAAAGCGGGAGGCCCAGATCACCTGACCGGCGACGCGGGTCCGCCCGTAGATGCGCTGGATCGGCGTGCCTTCGCTGGCGCCGGTCAGGCGGAAGCGGTCGATCCGGCCGACCTCGACCGCTTCGCTGCCCGCGCCCATGAGGCGCTGATCGATGACCCGGCCCAGCGCGGCCCCGGCCGCCCGGCCGATGACAGCGGTCGACAGACCAAGGACGGAGCCGCCGATCGACCCGCCGATCGCCATCCCCGCGGCGGAAAGAACCAGTGTCGCCATTAGTGTGACCCTCCCGGAAAGGCGAAGCGGGCAGCGATGCGCCGCTGCCAGGGGGCGCTGAGCGGGCTTTCGACCACCCCGTGCCCTGAATAGGCGTGAATGAAGGCAGGCTGAGCGCCTGCTGTGGATTGAATGCCGAGGTGCTTTGCGACTGCGCCTGCGCGCATCCGGAAGAGCAGGACATCCCCAGCATTCGCCCGGTCGACCGGTCTAAGCTCCAGATGACGCAGGGCCGCGTGCCAGAGCGTCTCCTCCCCTTGTGGCTCGGACCAGTCGGCGGAATATGGCGGGACGGCTTCCGGTTCTGCGCCGTAGACCTCGCGCCAGACGCCGCGCAACAGGCCGAGGCAGTCGGTTCCCGCGCCGCGGGCGGAGGCCTGATGGCGATACGGGGTGCCGATCCATGCGCGAGCGGCGGTGACGACGGCGCTCATCGCGTACGGCTCCCGCCATCATGCTTGCCGCCGCGGTCAGGCGTGCTGATCAGCCAGTCCTCGCCTGGGATGTCCGGGAAACCACGGAAATTCAGGAAGTTGTCGAACTTGAACTTGCAGGTCTCCACGCGCTTGTCGCAACCCGCGGTGATCGTGAGGCGATCGCCCTCTTTGACCTCCGCCCGGAGCGGCGCCCAAAGCTCAACCACGCGTACGCCGTCGATGACCCGGTCATGCTTGACCACTTCGGAAAGGCCCTGAGCCGCCCCGTCCAGCATCATGAGTGTGCCCCGCTCGAACCAGCGTTCCTCGAACTCAAGCAAGCCGGGAAAACGGAAGACCTCGCCGTCCCCATCTGCGCGGACGCCCTGTTCGGTGAAAAAGCCGTTGATTGTGAGATCGGCCTCGCAGGACGTATCGCCCAAGACAGCGGAACAGCCCGGCTGAAAGACCCGCCCGCGCGGTTCGTTCAGCTTCTCGGCCAGGCCCCGCAGCTCGACCGTGAAAGCCCCGCCCGACCGACGGATCTCGCCAACCGTCCCGCGAAACTGCAACTCGCGCTGATCGGTGTCCGCCCAGTTGACGAGCCACGCCTTGATCTCGGCACCGTCGCAGCGGCCCGCCTCGATGTCGGTGTCCGAAATCGCAGCAGAGGACAGGACACCCATCGCCTCGCTGTTGTCGACGGAAAGCCCCGTCGTCTGGCTGAGCGCGCTGGCCGTCAGACCGCTATCGGCACTGAAGGTGATGCTGTCGAAGACAATATCGCGGTCGTGGTCGGTGAAGCCGTGGACCATGCCGTCTGCCCGGCTGACTGACCAGCACCTAGCTACGCTGGTCGTGCCGGTCTGCAGATGTTCGATCAGCGTGCTCATACCCGCACCTCGACAATCGGGACATTCGGCACTTCGCCCGCACGAAAGCTCGCGACGGAGGTCTGAATGCGATCGATGTCGAACCGGACGGGAACGTCGAATTCAAACCCGGCGGTGATATCGGCCCCCTCCTCAGGCGGCTCGGCGAAGGTGATGAGCCCGCTGGCGAGGTCGATGTCGAAGTCGATGCTTTCCTGCAGCTCAATCTGCTCGATCGCGATCCGTACGGTACCCGAGACTGGTTTCAGGATCGGGCGATCATAGCGCTGGTCGCCGGACGCATAGCGCTTGGTCAGTTGAAACTCTGTCTTGCGGTCTGGCGTCCCAGTGCCGAGCGCCTGATCAAAGGGCGTCACCTCCGCCGAGGGTAGGCACGACTTGTAGTCGCCCCAATCTTTCCAGCGAAACCCGTGAAGCTGCCCCTGCCGCGCCTCGAAGAAGGCGATCAGCGCCTCGACATCGTCGAGCGACCGCAGGCCGACGCCCGCGTCGTAGCGCCGCCGGGAATGGGCCCAGGGCGTGTTCCGTTCCTCGAACCCGTTGGCAAGCGTCACAACCTCGGTCCGCCGCTCGGGGCCCCCGACCGAACCGAAGCTCAGGGCGGCGGGAAATCTTACCTCGTGAAAGCTCATGATGTCCTCCTCAGGCGTTGCGTCGGCCGTGGCCGAGCATCCGGTTCATCTGGACCGCGATCTGCCCATGGCTGCGCTGGAAACCCGCGACGTCTGGCGTGTTGATATTCATGGTCACGTGGGTCGTGCCGCCGCCTTGGGCCCGCACGCCAAGCCTGCCATCCGCACCGCGGGTCAGCGGTATGATCGCCTCCGGTCCCGCCTCGCCCATCAGGCCCATCCCGCCGCGCATGGGGAACGTGACCGGCCCGCTGACGACACCGCCCTTGGCGAACGGCATCACGCGGCCCTGCGAAAACGTCCCACCTTTTTCGAAGGGCATCAGGTCGCTGACGATCGAGTTGATCCCGTCCGAGATCAGACCGCCGAAATGGTCGGTCACCGGCCGCATCGCCGCATTGTAGGCGGTGTCGATGATCGACCGGCCGAGAACGTCCAACGCATCGGCCAGCTTCATTCCATCGAAGGCCAGGCCATCGAAGGCGCGCCGCAAACCCCGGCTGATCCCGCTTTCCAGATTGCCCAGATCGCGCACGGTGCTGTCCATCCCGCTGCGCAGGCTGGCCAGTTCAGCGCCGAAAGCCGCCGTCATTCGGCTTGCCTCGCCAAGGTCGCTTTCCAGCGCGTTGAGCTCTCCGCCCAGATCGTCAAATTCCGCCATTCTCTCCCCCGTCCGCCATGTCCGGATAGGCCGCCGCCAATTCCTCGAGACGCGCCCGGCCGAGCGGCGCGGTCCCGCCGCCCCGCCCGGTCAGAAACATCAGCTCCGCCGGGGTCAGCGCCCAAAACTCCGCCGGGCGCAGGCCCAGCCCCAACATCCCGGCGCGCATTAACCCCGGCCAATCGAGCGCCTTCATGGGCTCGCGAAGGCACGGCTTAGCAAAGCCGCCGCAACCTTGGCCGCGCCCACCGGCCCGCCGCCGATCTCTGCGGTCAGCAGATCCTCCGACCGGCCTTGCCAGCCACCGCCGCGCAGCCCTGCGACGACCAGCGCCAGCACGTCCCGCGACGAAAACCGCCCCTGTTCGAACCGCTCGACAAGATCAATAAGCCCCTCTTCGGCCAACCCAGCCTCAAGCTCGGCCAAGGCCCCCAGCGTCAACTTGCAGACCCGGGCCTGGCCATCGATGACAAGCGTCACCTCTCCTGCGAACGGATTGCCCATCAGAGCGCCGTGAACTGCAGTTCACCGGCCGAGGCCATGGCGACCTCGTACGTCGCCTCGCCCTGCAGCTGGCCCGCATATTCGATCGACGTGATCTGAAACAGGCCTTCGACCGTGCCGAAATCGGGGATGATGATCCTGAGGCTCGGCACTTCGCCGTCGAAGAAAACCTGCCGGAACCGTTCGTCCGTCGCGGCATCCTTGAAAATCCCCGACCCCGAAATCGCGGCGCTTTTCACGCCCGCGCCCACCAGCAATTCGCGCCAGCCGCCCTGGCTTTCCAGCGAGGTCACATCGACGCTTTCCGCGTTGAAGCTGATCCGCGTCGCCCGCAATCCGGCCGCGGTCTCGTAAAGCCCGTCGCCCGTCATGTCGATCTTGATGAGAAGGTCCTTACCGCTCTGAGCTGTCATAAACTTTACTCCTTAATCTACTGATTGCGCGTCATCTTCGACGATCGCACGAAAGATGAGATCGATCCGGCGGACACTCTCCTGAGAGGTCCGCGCGGCCTTCGCCCGCAGGAACACCAGCCCCGCCAGGACACCCCGGTCTAGCGTCAGGTCCGCGGCGGCCAGCGTGTCGCAGACATTGCCCGCCACGTGCTTCGCTCCGCGGAACCCGGCCTCTGAACTGACCACAGACACGGTCAGGTCGTGCCAGGCGACCCGCGCCTCGACGCCTGACCGGTCCCGCACCGTTTCCGGCCCGAGGGTCATGTAGACGTCCGGCACCGTCCCCGAGGGCAGCGCGTCGAAGACCGGCAGTCCGGCGGCGTCGAGCGCACCGTAAATCGCCGTCTGAAGGGCATCCGATATCGCGTAGCTCATGCCGTCACCTCCTCTGCCGTGCAGACCAGGTAGCGGCCGCCCGGATCCCGCTCGCTCACCGCCAGCACGTGAAACACCCGCGACCCGTCGCGGAATCGTTGGCCCGCGACCGGGCGCGACCGGGCGCCTGAGGGCGCGCCACGCACGGTGATCCGGTAGGGCACCTTCGACACCGCCACCTCGACCCCCGCCGCGCGGCGCCCACGCCCCGGCGCCAACTCCGCCCAAAGCGTGCCAAGCACCTCCCAGCCGCCGATGAAGCCTCCTGCCCCGTCGGGTGTTTCGACCGGCGCTTCCAGCACCAGCGCACGGTTCAGATGCGGGCTCATCCCTCACCTCCGCCGAATAGGCGCACGACACGGTAGCGTTCAATCAGCGCCGTCACACCGAACGGCATGCAGCCCTCGCCCAGCGCCGTTTCATGACGGTATTCGTAGTAATGCGCGGCCAGCAGAAGCACCGCCTGCGCCAGGTCCGCCGGCAGCCCCTCCCAGCTTTCGGCAAAGCCCGCGCGAAAACTCAACCGAACAGCCCCGCCCGACGGGATCGTCGGCAATGTGGTTCCAACTGCCGCCAGAACCGGCCGCTGCGCGTCGGGTTCCAGCCGAAAGCGCGATAGCGCCTCGGCGTGCTCGGTCCCATCCGCCTCGATCGTGGTCACGCCGTTCAGCGTTTGCACCGGCGCGATGTAAAGCGGCTGCGCCGCCCTGCCCCGCCACGCGCCGATCCGCAGCGTGAAGTTCCGCGCGATCAGGGCCTTCCCGGTCCGCGCTTCGACAGCAAGGATCGCCGCGCGCAGAAAGCTCTCGAGCAGCCCATCCTGTAGCCCGCTCTCGCCAAAGCCCGTCCCCAGCCGGAGGTGGTCCTTGAATGGTTCGACCGGAAGCGCCTCCACCGGCACCGCGGTCTCTTCGGTCAACATCATCGTCATCTCCAGCTCGAAAGATCTTCATGTGGACGCGCGCCACCGCACCCCTCGGACGGAAGGGAGCAGCTAGACGGTGCGGCTGCCGCGTGACGCGCGCCCGATAGGATGCCCCGCTTGGGGGCATCCCAACCGCAACCCCGGATCAGGAAACCTGGAACTTCAGGACCTTGATCGCCTGGAAGTCGGTGACATCGCCGCCAACGCGCTTGGTCGCGTAGAACAGGACATGCGGCTTGGCCGAGAACGGATCGCGCAGGATGCGCAGGTCCGGCCGTTCGGCGATGGTGTAACCGGCGTTGAAATCACCAAATGCGATCGCGTCCGCCCCGCTGGCGATATCGGGCATGTCTTCGGCGATGAGCACCGGATAGCCGACAAGGCGCGCAGGCTCGCCGGCGGCCAGACCGTCGGACCACAGGAACCGGCCGTCATTGTCCTTGAGCTTGCGGATCTTGCCCGCGGTCTTGGAATTCATGACGAAGGTCGCGTTGGCGCGATATTCGGCACCCAGCGCATAGACCAGTTCGATGATCGCGTCGGCATTGGTGATGTCGCCATCGGTGCCGGTCGGAACATAGCCGATCTCGCCCCACTGCTCGGTGCCCGCAGCGACAACCGGATGGCTCAGGAAGCCACGCGGCTTGTCGACGCCGTTGCCGGTGATGAAGGCTGCGGCTTCCGACCGCGCGAACTTCTGCGCGATGCGGCCCGCAAGCCAGCCCTCGATGTCGAACGCGGCATCGTCCAGCAGACGCTGCGAGGCTTTCGGCAAGGCCGACAGCTCGTGCAGCGGGATCGAGATCCGGTCGATCTTGGGCGTGTCGGTCTCGGCCACGCCGCTCGCCTCAGCGACCCAACCAGCGCCCAGTTCGGTATGATCGACGAGAACGTCGAACGACGTCGCCTCGACCTGCACGACGCTGGCGATCGACCGCAGCGATGCGGTGGAATTCAGCGTCGACTGGATCGTGTCGGACGTCTTGGGATCGACGAGGTAGCCGCCATCGGCCGCAACGCTGGTGCCAAGCGCCTTGCCTTCAAGGTCGAGCCCGCGCAGCCCGTCATCATCACCCGAGCGCAGGTAGGCACCGAAGGCTTCCACATGCGGTGTCTCGGCCTCGGCCTTGGTTTCGAGGGCGGGGCGGCGCGCCGCCAGGGTCTTGCGGTCCAGCATGGTCATGCGGTCATCCTGTTTTTGAAGTCTCAACTGAATGTCGTCTTTGAAGCTCTTGATTTCGCTCGAAAAGGCGCGCATCGCGCCCGCCAGCTCCCCGGCCGGAGACAAAGCCTCCCCGGCCCGAGCCTTCGTCTCGGGTGTGGTCATGGTCTTCCCTTCTCGTGGTCTTCGAAACGCCGGCTCAGGTCCCGGCCAACAGGCGCCGCCCTTCTTCGAGCGCCACCGCCAGATCACGCATCGCCGCCGCGTCAGGGTCGTCCCCCTTGGCGTCGACACGCGCCTCCGGAAGCATCGGGAAGGTCACCAGCGACACTTCCCAAAGCTCCAGTTCCGACAAGAGCCGACCGCCCTTGTCCGATTTTCCCGCCCGGACCGTGCGATAGCCGATCGACAGCCCGTCGATCGCCCCGGCCCGAACCAGGGCCGCCGCTTCGCGTGCCCGCGCGACATCCTCCAAAAGGCGGCCCTTCACGTAGAGCCCGCGCTTGTCCTCGCGCACCTCATCCCAGACGCCGATCGGCTGCGCCGGATCATGCTGCCACAGCATCTTGACGGTCCCGCCGGACTCCTTGAGACGCTTCAAAGATGCCCCGTAAGCTCCTGATGAAACAACATCTCCACCCTGATCACAGATCCCGAACAGCGAGGCGTATCCTTCGATCACCGCCCCCCCGGCCGCCGCCTCGCGTACGGTGACATCGCCGCCCAGACGGCAAAACTTGTGCTCCAGATCCATCAGACCCCTCCTCCCGGCGTCGCCGTCAGGATCGACTGAAACGCCTGCGCCAAAATCACACCCACCACACCGTAAACGGTGAGCCAGAGCCGCCGGTCCAGCCGCTCCATCATCTCTTCGATCTTCACCAACCGCGCATCGAGCTGCGCGAATTGCAGCGCCGCCACCCGTTCATTCGCCGCGATTCGCAGCGCCGGGGCGCAATCAAATGGCTCGAACCCGTCTTTCTCATTCATCGCCCATCTCCACGACAGGCAGCCCCAGCATCCGGCGCTTTTCGACATCGGTCAGGAACCCGGCCTCTCCCACGCGTCGCCAAAGCGCCTCCCGCTCGGCAGACAGCGCCGGCACCTGGTCGAGATCGGCGGCAAGCGTCAGCACCTCGCCTGCGAAATCCGACAGCCAATCGCCCAGCGAACTCAGCACCCGCCCGGCGAGTGGCAGGACCGTCAGCCGGTAGAAGGCCCGGTTCGCCTCCGCATAATTGGCGTAGGTCGCGTCGCCCGGGATCCCCAGCAACATCGGCGGCACGCCGAACGCCACCGCGATCTCCCGCGCGGCCGCCTCCTTCGTTTTCTGGAACTCCATGTCCGACGGCGAAAAGCCCATGGGTTTCCAATCCAGCCCACCTTCCAGCAGCATCGGCCGACCGGCATTGCGCGCGCCCTGGTGCTGGCTCTCCATCTCCATCTGCAGCCGCTCGAACTGATCGGCGCTCAGCTGCCCGTGCCCATCCACACCGCGATAGACGATCGCGCCCGAAGGCCGCGCGGCGTTGTCCAACAGCGCCTTCGACCAGCGCGAGGCCGCATTGTGGACGTCCAGCGCCTGCGCCGCCGCCTGCATCGGCGACAGACCGTAATGGTCATCCTGCGGATGGAAGGCCCGGATGTGGCACACGGGGGAGACGCCGCCGTTCAGATCGAACCGATGCTTGCGCCCCCCCACCGCATACTCATAGGCAACGGGCCAGCCATCCGCGCCGGGCACCAGCCGCATCCGGTCGGACCGAAGGACATGCATCTCCCCCGGCATCTCCTCGCCGACAGCTTCGACATATCCGTTGCCGGTCAGCAGAAGCTGCCCGTAAAGCGATTCCAGAAACGCCTCGCGTCCCTGGGCGCCATTCGGCCGTGTCAGTAAATCGATGACAGGATGGGCATCGTAGCGCGTCGTTCGATCCTGAAGCGTCACCGGCAGGGCGGCGGCAGCCTCTGCGATCAGCTTGACCGCGCGAAAGCCCACCGGATTGCCCGTGAAACCGGTCCGCGTCAGCGAAACCGCATCCCGCGGGCTCCACGCCACACGACCTGCGCTCGCATGCGCGATCACCCGCCCAGTGGCCGAGGCTTTCGCCTCAGGCGCCTTCCGCTTCAGAAAGTCGAACATGCCCGCATCCCCTCGAATCGCTCCGCCGTTTCCAGCGCCGTCGAGGGGCAACCTGCCCGCTATTCCTCAACGCCCCCTTCCGCCTGCGCGCGGTGGGCGTTGCATGAGCTACCCGGTCACCACCGAAATCGGCAGATCCCGGGTGATCCAGCCCGGACCGGCCGGCGATCCCAACATGCCCTCCGGGATATCGATGACATCGGTCAGCCCTGCCGCAGCCATCCGCGCAGCCAGACGCCGCGAGCGGACACCACGTGCGCATATGATAGCGACAGGGCGGCCGTTAGCCGCGGCGGCCACAGATGTCAGGAAATCGTCCCGCCGCATATCTATCGGCACGGCACCTTCCGCGATACCTGTCGCCGTCCATTCGTCAGGCCTACGGATATCGACCAGCAGGATCTCTCCCGCATTGACCGCCCGGTACGCTTCGTCGGGCGTCATCACGGCGCCACTCGCCCCGGCGCCGCCTGACTGCCAGAGTATCGCGGTACCGCCCAGGAGCGCCGCGCCTCCGATCAGAAATGTGCGACGGTCAGTCTGCAACCGGCGCCTCCGACGAGAATTGCGGAATTGCCCGATCAGACGCATCCGCCGCCTCGATACCCGGCCAGTTCCCTTCGGACAGAGAGATGTTGGCAGGAATGTCCTCTTCCCAGAAGGTCACCACATTCGACGTGATGTTGAGGTAGAGCCTGTCGTCTACGATCCGCCAAAGGTTCGGATTGCCCGGCACCTTGCCACCCTGCGCGACGCCATAGGCGCAATGGCCATCATATTGCGGCGCGTAGAAAGCCGGGTCGGTCAGGAACCGCTCCCGGTTCTCCTCTGTCGCGAAAGCGAAGACAGCGCCGTTATACTCCGCCGTGATGTCGGACCGTCCGGGCACCCCGGCAGGTTGCGATTGGCCAACAGGCACCTGCGCCAGGTCACGATAGGCGACCACGTCGTAGCCGGACACCGCAAAACCTGTGTCGTCAACATATTGCGGCCCGGCGAAGGCGGCTCCGGCAAGCCCTGCGAGCAAGGCGGCTGTCATCAGGAATTTCATCGGGAACACTCCAAGTGGATGATGGCCGCACTCTACGCCGCCACTCCTCTTGCGTTACCCCCTCTCGCGCGGAGTTGACCGCCCGCGATTGCGCCGCGAGAAGCGCTGCCGGATGCCGAGCGCCAATCGGAAAAGATAGATAGCGGCAAGGCCAATGACGATGGCGGTGGTGATCGGATTCAGCCACACCTCGATGCGGTGGTACTGTGCCTCAAGGATGTAGCCGGCAAGGGTCAGAAACCCCGTCCAGATCGCGCTGCCAAGTGTGGTCAGCAGCAGGAACCGTGGAAGCGGCATCCGTGAAAGGCCAGCGGGAACCGAGATCAGGGTGCGGATGCCCGGGACCATCCGCCCGAAAAAGACTGCTGCAGCCCCATGCCGGTCAAACCAACCAAGCGCTCGCCTTATGTCGTCAGGCCCCACGGTCAGCCAGAAACCGTGACCATCGACAAACCGGATTAGGCGCCGCTCTCCGAACTTTGCGCCGACCCAGTACCAGAACAAAGCTCCCAGAACCGATCCAGCCGTGCCACTAACCAAAACCGCGACAACATTCAGATCGCCTCTGGCTGCTTTGAAGCCGGCAAGCGGCATAACCAGTTCCGACGGAATCGGTGGGAAAAGGTTCTCCAGAAACATCAGTGCAAAGACGGCAACTGCCCCGCCTGCTTCCATCCAGCCTGAGATGAGATCGAACATGTCAGGGCGACATCATCATCCTGGTCGGCGTCATGCAAGCATCCGGGACCGCTGCACGAAGCGGCCCATCAAAAGAACGCCCGCACAACCCAAACCCGCAACAAGGCCCCACCAGACGCCGACGGCCCCGTATCCCGCTACATGGCCCAGGACATAGCTGAGAGGAATACCAACCAACCAATAGCTCCCCGCAGCCAGCCCCATTGGCCAGGCCGTATCATGCAGCCCCCGCAGAAGCCCCAGCACCATCACCTGCATCCCGTCAGCAACCTGGAACAGCGCCGCCATGAAGATCAGGACGACAGCTACCTTGATCACCTGTGGTGCCTCCGGATCCGACCGATCAAGGAAGATGCCCGCAATCGGTTCCGGAAGCGCGATGAACAGCAAAACGGTGATTAAAGCAAAGAGGCAAGACAAGGTTAGCGCCACACCCGCGCCGCGCATCAGATCCGTCCGGTCCCGCCGTCCATAGGCACTCCCGGCGCGCACCGTCGCCGCATGGCTGAGCCCCAGATGGAACATGAATGTGACCGAGGCCGCCTGCAGCGCGACGCCATGCGCCGCAACCTCCACCGTCCCGATCCAGCCGACCATGATCGCAGCCGCCGCGAAAAGACCTACTTCGCTTAAATGGGTCAACCCGATTGGCAGACCCAGCCGAAACACCTGCGCCATCGCCTCGGTATCCACCCGCCAGATCCGCGAGAAAAGCTTCTCAGCCCTGAAGACGTAGCGGGCGTAAAGCGCCAGCGCGCCGGCCCCGACGCATTGCACAACGACCGAAGCGATCGCAGCACCAGCGACACCAAGTTCCGGAAATCCGAAGCGTCCGAAGATCAGCACCCAGTTCAGCCCAAGGTTCACCAAGGCGCTAAGGATCGTCGCCCAAAGCACCGCCTGCGTCCGCTCAACTGCAGACAAGGCGCTGCGCATTGTGAAAAGGACAAGCGCGGGTGCGATTCCGAGGCCCGCGATCTGCAGGTAAAGCCCAGCATCAGCGGCAAGCTCCTCTGGCTGACCCAGAACCGACAGCAAGCCCGGCCCGACCAGCATCAGCGGCAACATGACGATCCCGAAGCCGACCGAGAGCCAGAGCCCCATTCGGGTCACGCGACGCAGCGTGGTACGGTCCCCCTCAGCATCCGCGGTCGCAACCAAAGGCATGACTGCGAAGGCGAATCCTGCACCAAGCATGATGAACGCGAACAGGACCGAATGGCCCAGAACGCCGGCCGCCAGCGCATCGACGCTATAGCGGCCAAGCATGATGACATCAGTTATTCCGATCGCAAGCGCAGCCAGCTGGCTGCCGATCAACGGCAATCCGAGTTGCAGCAAAGCTTCCGCCTCGCGCCTGTATGGATCTGCATAAGCCATGCCCCGCGCCTAATCGGGACGGATCACAGCTTCAATGGGGTGGCACAAAAGAAAACCGCGCCCGGCCAGCGGACGCGGTCAAAAAAATAAAGAAACACTAAGTCAGTTCTGGCTGGCCGTGTCGGGCGTGCCAGTGCTGCCGTCATCGTCATCGTCATCGTCATCGTCATCACTGGACGCAATCGCCGCAATCACGAGAATACCGGCTGCAACCGCGGCGATCGTGCCAAGGTTACCAGCGGACGTGCCGGGCTGGGACTGTACAACCGGCGGCAGCGGCTCGGGTTCACCGGCTGGAGCAAGAAGACCGCCAGCCGGAGCCAGAGACGGTGTAACAAGGGCAGCTATTGCTGCACCAGCGAGAAGCTTTTTCATGGAGGCCTCCTTAGTCAAAAAGTTCTCTCAACTTGGACATGTAGCAGGCAAATTCTGCTTGTGCAAAGCTTTGACGAAACAAAAGGCGTCGAATAAAAAGATTGGCAGTCTTTCGCCACCTCGTGTCGCGCCAAAAGTCCAGGAATTGAACGCTTCGACCTCAGCGTGCTCCCTTATTTCTATAGCTGTGTGCGACCCGACAAATGTCGGTCGACAGGTTGTCCGCCAAAGCAAAGAAAATTCGTAAAAGTTGAAGTAGTTCTGTCCTGACTGATGCAGGACCCCGTCAAGACGCTGGCAGGCGCATCTCTGCAATCTCGGCCCACCAGGACACACCAGCGGGAATTGCGTCGTCGTTGAAGTTGTATTCCGGGTGGTGAACCATCGCCGTGTCGCCATTACCGACCAGGATATAGGCTCCAGGTCGCTCCTCCAGCATGAAGGCGAAATCCTCTCCCCCCATGACGAGCGGTGCTTCCGAGCAATCCCCCGAGACACGCCTGGCAGCTTCCGCAGCATGGGCGGTCTCGGCATCGTGGTTGACCATCACCGGATAATTTCGGTGATAGTCCACCCGCGCCACCGCGCCAAAGACCGCTGCTTGCCGTTCGGCTATCTCGGTGAGCCGCCGTTCCGCCAGATCCCTTATCTCCGGCGACAAGGTCCGAACGGTTCCTTTCAGATACACCTTCTGCGGGATCACGTTGAATGCGGTGCTTGAGGTCTCGAAAGAAGTTACGGACACAACGATCTGCTCCGTCGGGTCTGCATTCCGGCTTGCGATCGTCTGCAGCGCCGTGACGATCGAGGCAGCGACGATCGTGGTGTCGATCGTCTCCTGCGGCTTGGCGGCGTGACCACCCCTCCCTTCAATTTCGATCTCGAAGATGTCCGTGGCGGCGAAGAACGACCCCGGACGAATCGCAAAGGAGCCGACGGGACGACCGGGCCAATTATGCATCCCGTAGACCTCGTCGATCTTCCATCGGTCCATCAGGCCATCTTCGCACATCTCCCGGCCTCCACCGCCACCTTCTTCGGCAGGCTGAAAGATCACCACAACCGTTCCGGCGAAATTCCGGGTCTCAGCCAGATACTTCGCGGCCCCCATCAGCATTGCAGTGTGTCCGTCATGACCACAGGCATGCATCGCGCCGGGTGTCTTCGATGCATAATCAAGTCCCGTCGCCTCATGGATCGGCAAGGCATCCATATCGGCGCGCAAGCCGATGGTCTTGTCCCCAGGCTTTCGTCCCCGGATCACGCCCACAACGCCGGTCCGGCCAATACCTTCGACCACCTCGTCACACCCGAACGACCGTAGCTTGTCCGCGACAAGGGCCGACGTTCGGTGCGTCTCGAACAGAATTTCGGGATGGGCGTGAATATCGCGCCGCCACTCGGTGATTTCAACCTGAAGATCGGCGATGCTGTTCCTGATCGGCATTTGGGTCTCCTGAAACTGTCCTCTTAGAAATTGCGACGCTCCGGCGTCCCGGCAAGGGCGAGCCGATCACGCCGCGACGAGTCACTCCGCCGCGAGATCGGCGATCAGCCGATCGAGGAACGCTTCCCCGGCTTCGAATTGCGCAACTTCGATGAACTCATCGGCCTGATGCGCCTGCGCGATGTCGCCAGGCCCGCAGACGGCGACAGAATATCCGGCAGCCTGAAAGTGTCCGCCATCCGTGCCGTAACTGACCGTATGGGCACCGTTATCGCCAGTCAGCCGCCGCAAAAGATGTTCCGCTGCGCCATCCTCCTCGGGTTGAAGGCCAGGACCCGGCACGCTCAATTCCACGGAAATCGAGGCGTCGGGTGCGACCTCGCGGATCTCCGACTCGATTCGCGCCGCCTCGGCCCGCAGCTTCTCCAACCATTCGTCTGCGGTTTCATTCGGAACGCAGCGGATATCGGCGACGAACCGGCAGTCCCGCGCGGTGATGTTGTGGGCCGTGCCTCCTTCGATCATCCCCACATGCAGCGTCGTGAACGGGGGATCGAACAGCGCCGCAACCGGCCCTGGCTCGACGGCCATGTTCGCCTCGGTCTGCCGGCGCAGCCACTCAACCAGCCGCGCAGCGGTCATCACGGCTGAGACGCCTTCGTGCATCCGGCTGGAATGCACTTCATGCCCACGCACATGGACTTCGATCCCGTCGCAGCTCTTGTGCCCCGAGACGACCTTCATCCGCGTCGGCTCCCCAATGATCACCGCAGAGGCATCTGGCAGATCCCGGCGCATCGCCGCCGCCAGGTCAGGGGCGCCCAGCAAGCCGATCTCTTCATCCCGGGAGAAAGCAATCTGCAATGGCCGTCTTATCCCCGCCTCAAGCGCTTTCGGCACCGCCGCCAGTGCCAAGGCATCGAAGCCCTTCATGTCGCACGTGCCGCGCCCGTATAGCCGCCCGCGCCGCTCTACGACCGTGAACGGATCGCTTGACCAATCCTGACCATCCACCGGCACAACATCCGTATGCCCCGACAGCACCACGCCGCCCGACACTTCCGGCCCGACATTGGCATAAAGTGACGCTTTCTGCCCCGTCTCATCATAAACGCGATGGGCTTCGACGCCGAACCTTGCCAAGTATTCCTCAACAAAATCTACGAGCGCCAGATTGCTGTCCCGGCTCACGGTCGGAAAGGCCACCAGCCGCTCCAGAAGCGCACGGGCAGACAGGGCTTTCGGCATCCTCAGCATCCTTCAAGTCGGGTGATGAACCACAAGCTGACGCCCCCTGTGGCATAGGTCAAGATCACTGCCCAAATCGCCCGCGTCCCGAAAACCTCCTCTAGGTCACCCCCGGCAAGGGGCTTGCGGGATGGCGGGTTCCTGCTAACGTCGCTCCATCCCGGCAGGACGGAAGGCTGCCGGAGGCAAGACAACAACGATTGTGTAGTTTGGAAAGCGCTGGATGCCCGACGGCACTGCCACACGCAGCGATGTCATCCTTGAAGTGAGCGGCCTGAATACGGTCTTCGACACCAGCGCCGGTGAAGTCCATGCCGTCAACGACGTAAGCTTCGACCTGCGCCCGGGAGAGCTCCTGGGCGTCGTAGGCGAAAGCGGCTCGGGCAAGTCCGTCACCATGATGTCGCTTCTCGGCCTCCTGCCGATGCCGCCGGCGCGGATCCGCAGTGGGACGGTCATGTTCGAAGGCTCCGACCTGCTCAAAGCCAGCGAAAAACGCCTTCGGAAGGTCCGCGGCGGACGCATCGGTTTCATCTTTCAGGACCCGATGACATCACTCAATCCGGTCTTCACTGTTGGCTATCAACTGCGCGAGCCGCTGGTGAAGCATATGGGCCTCTCCAAGGCAGCTGCCCGCGACCGGTCTTGCGAACTCCTGGAGCTTGTCGGCATCCCCGACGCCAAGCGCCGCCTCGCCGACTACCCCCACCAATTCTCCGGCGGGATGCGCCAGCGCGTGATGATCGCCATCGCGCTCGCCTGCGACCCAAAGCTCCTGATCGCGGACGAGCCGACGACGGCGCTCGACGTCACGATCCAGGCCCAGATCCTCGATCTCATGGCCGACCTGCAGGACCGGCTTGGCATGGCGGTGATCTGGATCACCCATGATCTCGGCGTCGTCGCAGGCATCGCAGACCGCGTTATGGTCATGTATGGCGGCCAGATCGTCGAACAGGCCCCAAAGCGCGAGCTCTTCACCAATCCGCAGCATCCCTACACCAAGGCCCTGCTTACAACCATCCCACACATTCGCGGTGTCCGAGCCGAGAAATTGACGGTGATCGAAGGCCAGCCTCCGATCCTATCGGCCGCCCCCACCGCCTGCCCCTTCCGTGATCGCTGCCCAACCGCCATGCCGCGCTGCGCCCGTGAAAACCCGCGCCGCTACGATGTCGGCCACAAGCATGACGCAGCCTGCTTCCTCGTCGAAGGCACTCCCGCCGATGCTTGACGCCCCGCGCTCTTCGCCCAGCGACCGCTCGCTCGTCTCGGTCCGCGACCTCAAGATGCACTTCCCGATCCATGGCGGCCTCCTCCGCCGCCAGGTGGGAGAGGTGAAGGCCGTCGACGGCGTCTCCTTCGACATCGCCGAAGGCGAAACGCTCGGCCTCGTAGGCGAATCCGGCTGCGGCAAATCAACCTGCGGCCGCGCGATCCTGCGCCTCTACGACCCGACCTCGGGCGAGATCATGATGGACGGCACCGAGATCGCGAGGCTGCCGCAGACCCAGCTGCGCAAAATGCGCCCCATCATGCAGATGGTTTTCCAAGACCCGCAAGCGAGCCTCAATCCGCGCATGACGGTCGAGGCGATCATCGCCGAACCGCTCGACGAACACACCTCGATGTCGAAGGCCGAAAAGCGCGAGCGCGTTCTGGAACTGATGGACGCCGTCGGCCTCAACCGCGCCTTCGCGACCCGCTACCCCCACGCTTTCTCAGGCGGGCAGCGCCAGCGGATCGGCATCGCCCGCGCCCTTGCGCTCAACCCGAAATTCATCGTCTGCGACGAACCGATCGCCGCACTTGACGTCTCGATCCAGGCGCAGGTGGTGAACCTGCTGGAAGACCTCCAGCGCCAGTTTGGCCTGACCTACCTCTTCATCTCACACGACCTGTCCATGGTCCGCCACATCGCGACCCGCGTCGCGGTGATGTATCTGGGCAAGATCGTCGAACTGGCCCCGCGCGACGCCCTCTATGGCGAGCCCAGACACCCTTACACCCAGGCGCTCCTCTCCGCCGTGCCGGAACCCGATCCTGACATGCAAGCCGACCGCACGGTTCTGCAAGGCGATGTGCCCTCGCCCGCCAACCCTCCAAAAGGCTGCAACTTCTGCACCCGTTGCCCGCAAGTGATGGGCATTTGCCACGAGATCGACCCCGAATTCCGCGAACTGGCCCCTGGCCATTTCGCCGCCTGCCACCTCTACAATGAGACCTCCCCCAGAACGGAGGCACCGAGGCACAACGAGCCAACCGAAGTCCAACAGGGAGACTTATGATGAAACTCAAAACAGCCCTTCTGGGTGCCGCCGCGAGCGTCGCGGTCACGGGCGCCTGGGCCGACGGCCACGAAGGCGAACGCGGCCGTGACGGGCAGCTCAACATCATCTACTGGCAGGCGCCTTCGACGCTGAACCCGTTCCTCTCAGGCGGCACGAAAGAGATGGAAAGCGCCTCGCTGATCATCGAACCGCTGGTACGCTTTGACTCCCAAGGCGAGATGGTGCCGTGGCTCGCCGAAAGCATCCCGACAGTCGAGGATGGCAGCGTGGCTGAGGATCTGACCTCGATCACCTGGACCCTCAAGGAAGGCGTGCTCTGGTCCGACGGCACCCCATTCACGTCCGAAGACGTCGTCTTCACCTGGCAATATTGCACCCACCCCGAAGGTGGCTGCGCGCAGGCCAGTTACTTCGATGGCGTGTCGGACGTCGTGGCGGTCGATGACCGCACCGTCCGCGTCGAATTCAGCGCGCCCAAGCCCTTCCCTTACACTGCCTTCGTTGGATCGGAGAGCCCGATTATCCAGAAGGCTCAGTTCGAGGAATGCATCGGCGCACGCGCCCCTGAATGCACCGACGCGAACTTCGGCCCCATCGGCACCGGCCCCTTCGTCGTCACCGATTTCCGCCCGAACGATGTCGTAACCTACGAGGCAAACGAAAACTTCCGCGAGGAAGGCAAGCCCGCCTTCGCATCCGTCAACTTCAAGGGTGGCGGTGACGCATTGGCAGCAGCCCGCTCCGTACTGGAAACCGGCGAATTCGACTACGCCTGGAACCTTCAGCTCGCCCCCGAAGTGCTCGACCAGCTCGCCTCGGCAGGCAACGGTCAGGTCGTGACCGCCTTCGCCACCTCGGTCGAGCGTCTGCACCTCAACCAGACCGATCCGTCCCCCTCCCTCGGGGAAGAGCGGGCGACGATGGCCCATCCCCATCCCTTCCTGACCGATCCCATCGTGGGGCAGGCCCTTTCCATGGCAATTGACCGCGATCTGATTGTCGAAGTCGGGTATGGTCCCGCCGGTCAGGTCACCTGCAACGTCCTGCCCGCGCCCGAGGCCTATGCCTCGACCGCCAACGACGATTGCAAGACCCAGGATATGGAGGGTGCCAAAGCCCTGCTCGAGGAAAACGGCTGGACTGACGAAGACGGCGATGGCGTGCGCGAGAAGGACGGCGTGCGTCTCTCTGTCCTCTACCAGACCTCGACCAATGCCGTCCGGCAGGACACCCAGGCCATCATCAAACAGCTCTGGGAAGAACTCGGCGTCGAGGTGGAACTTCGCAACATCGACGCCTCGGTTTTCTTCGGCGGCGATCCGGGCAGCCCGGATACCTTCCAGAAGTTCTATGCCGATATCGAGATGTACACGAACAACTTCGCCGGCGTAGACCCCGAAGCTTACATGGCCAACTGGCGCTGCAACGAGATCCCGTCGCCCGAAACCCAATGGCAGGGCTCGAACATTCAACGCTTCTGCAGCGAGGAATATGATGCCCTCGTCGATCAGATGGCGACGACTTCGGGCCTCGAAGCTCGGGCAGAGCTGGCAAAGCAGATGAACGACATGATCATGCAAAGCTACTCGATCATCCCGCTGGTCCATCGCGGCAACCCCTCGGCCCACGCAAATTCCCTTGGCGGCGTTCAGATGAATGACTGGGATGCCGAGATCTGGAACATCAAGGATTGGTACCGCATCGACGGGTCCTGATCTTTCACAAGGGGCGGCGTCCGCGCCGCCCCAACCACCTTGCCGGGACAGTAAATGTTCACCTTCACCATCCGCAGGACCGCCACCGCGATCCCGATGCTGCTTTTCATCAGCCTCGTGATCTTCCTGCTGCTCGAGCTTGCCCCGGGCGACCCGATGGCCCAAGTCCCCCTGACCGTGCCCGACGAGGTCCGCCAGCGCATGCGCGAGGCGCTCGGCCTCGGCGAACCCGTCCCGATCCGCTTCTACAAATGGATCGTCCAGATGTTCTGGATCGAACCGCAGGTCTTCATTGACTACCTGACCAACCGCAGCTTCCTCCTCGGCTGGCTGCCAGACACTCAGCTTTATAACGGCGAACAGCGCGTCATCTCTTGGCAGAGCCGCTCGCCCGTGATGGACATCATCGTCCAGCGCCTGCCGCAGACGCTCTGGGTCGTCGGTATGGCCTATGTGGTCGGCGTCCTCATCGCGCTGCCCATCGGCATCATCTCGGCCTACCGCCAATACTCCGTCTTCGATCAGGCGGGCACGTTCATCTCGATGATCGGGTTTTCCGTGCCGCCCTTCTTCTCGGGCGTCGTCGTCATCGTCATCTTCTCGGTCCAGCTCGGCTGGTTCCCCTCGATCTATGACACGACCCATACGGTGACCGATTGGGAAAGCTTCAAGGTCCAGCTCCGCCAGATGGTCATGCCGGTCATGGTCCTGGCGCTGCAGACGACCGCCCAGATCAGCCGGTTCATGCGCGCCTCCATGCTCGACAATCTCACGCAGGACTACGTCCGCACCGCCCGCGCCAAGGGGCTGAGCGAGTGGCGCGTCGTCCTCATCCACGTCCTCAGGAACTCGATGATCCCCGTCGTCACGGTCATCGCCCTCGGCGTGCCCTCGATCTTCGGTGGAGCGATCATCACCGAGCAGATCTTCAAGGTGAACGGCATCGGCCAGCTCTTCATCACGGCGCTGCAGGCGAATGACCTGCCGATGGTCCTGACCGTCGCCTTCATCTTCGCCTTCCTCATCGTGCTCTTCAACCTGATCGCCGACATCCTCTACGGCGTTCTCGACCCCCGGATCCGCTATGACTGACCAGACCGCGTCAAAGTCCGCCGCGGCCCCCGCACCGCCCGCCTCCCCGCGGGAGCGTGGTCATTGGGCCAATGTCTGGGCGCAGTTCCGGTCGCACCGTGGAGCGCTGATGGGGTCCGCCGTCTTCCTCTTCATCTGTGCGATGGTCCTCTTCGGGCCGTATATCTGGACGGTCGATCCCGGCTACCAGGACTTCCGCGCCCGCAACATGCGCCACATCCTCGCCTGCTTCTCGCTGCCGTGGGGCGACGTGGCCAATTGCTTCCTCAACCCGTCCGAGATGGTATCGATCAACGTCACCTGGGCCCACCCGCTCGGCACCGACAATATCGGGCGGGACACGCTGGCGCGCCTCCTCTTCGGCGGACGCATCTCGATGGCGGTGGGCCTCACGGCGATGGGCATCGCGCTTTTTCTCGGCACCCTCGTCGGCGTGCTCGCTGGCTATTTCAAGCGCATCGACGGCCTGCTCATGCGCACGACCGACCTCTTTCTCGCGCTGCCCCTCCTGCCTCTCCTCCTGCTGATGGTCCTCCTCTTCCGCGAGCCCCTCTCGGCGGCGTTCGGAACCGAAGGCGGGATCTTCATCCTGATCGTCACCGGTATCGGTATCACTTCCTGGATGCCCACAGCCCGGATCGTCCGCGGCGACGTGCTGGCACTAAAGGAACGCGAATTCGTCCTCGCCGCCCGCTCCATCGGGACGCGCCCCGGCCGGATGATCCTGCGCCATGTCCTGCCGAACGTCATGTCGCCGATCATGGTCTCGGCCACGCTCGGCATCGCCAGCGCCATCATCACCGAAAGCGCGCTGTCCTTCCTCGGCCTCGGCTTCCCGCCCGACTTCCCGACCTGGGGGCGGCTCCTGAACGACGGGGTGCAGTACATGCAGCAATACCCCGAACGGGTCGTCTGGCCGGGACTTTTGATCTCGGTCGTCGTCCTTGCCGTGAACTATGTCGGCGACGGCCTGCGCGACGCGCTCGACCCCCGCATCCGCGGCCGCTAAACAAAAGTGACGCTACGTCACGAACATCGTTCATTGATTTTTGAACATTGTTCATGAATATCGGAGCAGACCTATGAAGGGAGGCCCCGATGACCCGCTACCTGTTCCCGATCGGCTACTGGACCGTCTCGATCCTGTTCGGTCTGATCTCGATCCCGTTGCTCTTGTGGCCCAACCGCAAACCCATGGCCGTCATGCTGCGCGTCTACGCCCGAACGATGGTCTGGCTGCTCGACACGCTTTGCGGCATCGACTTCAGCTTCCGCGGGAAAGAGAACCTGCCGAAGGGCCCCTTCATCGTCGCCGCCAAGCATCAAAGCTGGGGCGATGGCTTCCTCCAGCTGTCGCAGATCCCCGATCTGGGCTTCGTCACCAATGACGGCCTGCTGCGCTATCCGCTGCTCGGCGCGATCTTTCGTAAGCTTGGCGCCATCGTCATCGACTCCGCCGGCGGCCAGGTCTCGCGCAGCAAGATCACCGGGCCAGAACTTACCGCGGCCCGTGCCGAAAACCGCCCGTTCCTGATCTATCCCGAAGGCCGCCTCGTCGCCATCGGCGAGACCGAGCGCTACCGCAGGGGCATCTATCACATGTACCGGTCCTACAATTGCCCAGTCGTCCCCGCCGCCACCGACTTCGGCACCCGCTATCCCCAGCGCGCGCTCTTCCCCCGCCCGGGTCCCGCAACGCTGGAATACCTCGAACCGATCCCGCCGGGCCTCGACAAGGAGACGTTCATGGCCCGCCTCGAAGCCGCGATCGAAAACCGCTCGCTGGAACTGCTCGAAGATCAGGAGGCCGCAGGCACCCTGCCCGAAGGCATCTCCCTGCCGCCGCGTCAGGAACTTCTGCAAGCGGCTTGAAAGTCCCTGCGGATCCGCCCTTAAAGGCTCTTGCGGATCCGCCGCACCATCCACCAGACGGCCAGAATGACCAGCGGCGTCGTGATCGCCATCAGGGCAAGCTTGCCCAACCCGATCTCGGCCCCGAACGGCTCCAGCATATAGACAACAAGGTTCACCGCGTAATAGCTGATCGCCACCGTCGACAGCCCCTCGACCGTCTTCTGCAACCGCAGCTGCAGATCCGCCCGCTTGTCCATGCTTTCCAGAAGCGTCTGGTTCTGCGCCGACCGCTCCACATCCACCCGCGTCCTCAGCAGTGACGACGCCCGCGACGCCCGCTCCGACATCGCTTCCAGCCGCCCCTGCGCCGCCTTGACGGTCCGCATCGCCGGGTCATAGCGGCGCATCATGAATTCCGCGAAGGTTTGCCGCCCGCCGAAGCGCTCTTCCCGCAGAACCTCGATCCGCTGGTTCACGATCGCCTCGTAAGCGCCCGTGGCCCCAAACCGGTACGAGGATCGCGCCCCCATCGCCTCGAGTTCAGACGATACCTCAAGCAGCGCCTTCAGCGTCTGGTCGGGCTTCGCGACGTCACCGGCCATCTCGTCAACAAGCGAGGTCAGCGCTTCGTCCACCCGGGTCAGCTCCGGCCCCATGTCGCGCACCCGCGCGAAGCCCAGCATCGACATCGTCTTATAGGTCTCGATCTCGCACAGCCGCTGGACTATCCGGCCCACCCGGCGCGACCCGCATTCGTCCCGCACGAAAACCGCGAACCGCATATGCCCGTTCTCGTCGATCCGGAAATCGCCTGCGATCGTCGCGCTGTCATCCAGCACCCGGCTGGCCGCCAGGCTCTCCGGCACGAACCACTCGCTGATCTTCTGAACAATGGCTTCTTCACCCGGCCACCCCTGTACCCGGATCAGGGCCGATGTCATTCGCACCCCCGGCGCGTCCGCCAGCCAGTCCTCCGGGTAGGCGTCAAAGGTCGTCCCGTCGAAGGGCCGTTCCGCCACCCCGTCGCCGAATAGTGTATAGGTCACGAACTCAGTATGCGCTTCCCACTTCAGCTGATGCCGCCCGAGCTGGCCGAACCAATGGGTGGCCCCTGGCGACGGATGCGGTGCCCCGTGGCGATCCAGCAAGGCGATCAGATGCGCCCGGTCCACATCCCGGTCCCGGCTCGCCGCATCTTCCGGCCTCTTGATCGCCAGATAGGCGGCATGGCACGGCGCCTCCAGCGTCGGGAACGGCCGCGCATGCAGCTCGTTCGCCAGCTTGTAGCGCAGTTCGTGGTCTTTCACCGGGCTCGTATGGGCGTCACGTGGCATAGGAAGAAGAGTAGCCTACCCTGACACTACGTAAAGCGCCGCTTTCTGCATCGCAGCAAAACTGCGGCGGAAATACCATCGAGAGAAGGGGGGAAATGGCGCGGTTGACGGGGCTCGAACCCGCGACCCCCGGCGTGACAGGCCGGTACTCTAACCAACTGAGCTACAACCGCGCAGAGTGTGGGCCTCGGGGCCCTGATTTGGCAGCGGTGGCGCGGTTGACGGGGCTCGAACCCGCGACCCCCGGCGTGACAGGCCGGTACTCTAACCAACTGAGCTACAACCGCCCGCTGCACGCCTGCGGCGAAACCGCAAGCGTGACGGACCTACTATGACCCAAGTCCGGCCCCGTCAAGCGAGTCGCGATGCATTTTTACAAACGACGCAGCAGCACCCGGCCAGGCGCCGATCAACTCACAGATGCCATCAGGCGGGCACTCTCCCGAAATGCGGCGACGGTCCGGCGAAGACCATCTTCCAACCCGATGCGCGGCGCCCAGTTCAGAACACGTTGAGCCTTCCCGATGTCGGGACAGCGCCGTCGCGGATCATCCACCGCAGCAGCCTCAAAGCGGATTGCCAGATCGGGCCGCCCGCACGCCGACGCCACGGCAGAGGCTAACTTCAGGATCGTGATCTCGTCCGGGTTCCCGATATTGAAAACCTCTCCCGCCAGTCCCTCCCCATCAGCCAGCGCCAGAAGCCCCGCGACAGTGTCACTCACATAGCAGAGCGACCGCGTCTGCTTCCCTGTCCCCTGAACCGGTATCTCACGCCCCTCCAATGCTGCCGCAATGAAGGCGGGCACCGCACGCCCGTCGCCTGAAATCATCCCGGGGCCATAGGTGTTAAAGATCCGCGCCATCCGCACATCCAACCCGTGTTGCCGGTGATACTCCGCACACAGGGTTTCGGCGGCCCGCTTTCCCTCGTCATAACAGGCTCGCGGCCCGGTCGGATTGACCGATCCAGGATAGCCTTCCGGCTGCGGATGAACCTCAGGGTCGCCATAAACCTCGGATGTCGACGCCTGCACCATCCGCGCCCCCGAAGACAAAGCGAGCGACAGCAAACTGTCAGTTCCCACGAAGTTGCACCGCAAAGTCCCCAGCGGATTGGCCTGATAGTGGCGAGGTGAGGCGGGACAGGCGAGGTTGAAGACCAAATCAAACCGCCCTGGCGCCGTCCGCAGCGGCTGCACAAGATCATGCTCGATGACCGCCACCTTCAATCCATCCAAGGCCTCGCGGCGCCCAGTCTGAAAGTTGTCGATCACCGTCACCCGGTCTCCGCGGGCCAGAATCGCGCGCACAAGATGCGCCCCTATGAAACCGGCGCCACCGGCTATCAGAACCTGCCTCAACTCTCCGCCTCTACGTTTCCCAATGCGTATCGATGATACGCCCGGCCAAGGCACTTTCTTCACAAAAATCCAACCCGCGGGCAAAGTTCTGACCCCGCCGGGCGATCTCTGCCGCCTCGCGGTCGTTCGCCCGGACCCACTCGAGGCGCGCTTCCAGATCACCCAGATCGGCCCGCACCGGCACATAATGCTCCCAGGCCCGCAGCCGGTCGTGATACCACATCCGGTAGCCATACGCGCTCTCGACCCACAGAACGCAACACCCCATCAGCATCCGCACCGGCAGGTTGTCCCAAGTATTCGTAAAGCCGTCGATGTCGAGCGCGACCTTCATCGCGCACCACTCATTGCTATGAACCCCGGGCCCAACCATCGCCCCCTGATCAGTCATCTTCTTGTGATAGGTCGGGGGCCCGGACAGCACGAACCGGATATCGAGCCCAAGCCGCTGCCCCATCGCCCAGAGCCGTAAGCGCTGGATCGCATTTGGATGGGCAAGGATGGCCCCCGGTTCCGTTAGAAACACCCCGTCTCCATTCAATCCGCCCCGCCAGACCAGTTCCCCCCGCCGGTCTGCCCAGTCCACAGAATTCGCGGAAGCGAAGTCCGCAACCTCCCGGTAAGCGCACTGCGCAAAGAAGCGAGGGTCAGGCACCGGCACCACATCAGAACTGCGCGACGAGAACGAAAACCGCGCATGTGATGGCCGGTTGCCGTCTGTGACAGAAAATGTCGCCCATTTCGCGATCCTGCTTTGCTGAAACCAGAAGAGGCAGCAGGCGGAGTAGGACCTAAGGAATGCGTACTCTTCCCATGTCGGCTCGGTCGGGGAAAACAGTAGCCAGAACCGGCCGCCGCGGCCGCGTTCCACCTTGATATCCGTCGCGAGGGCCAGTTCGGGGGCAAACCCGATCTCGTAGTCGGGCACCGCTTGCCTTGCCAATTCGAACTGCTGACGAACAGCGCCGCGTATCGGCCGCATGAATCGCCTCATTCTCCTGTTCCTCAAAACAAGAGACGTGTTCACCCGTCGCATTAGCCTCACGGCTGGTCCAGGATCTATTTGTCGGGCAGCGGGATGTGCTCCGCATTGTCATCCTGCGGCAGTTGGAACCGGCCATGCTGCCAATCCTCCGCCCGCCAAGCCTCCTTTGCCGCCTCGATCTTCTCCTTCGAGGACGCCACGAAGTTCCACCAGATATAACGCGGCCCATCCAGCGTCGCGCCGCCCAACAGCATCACCCGTGCACCCTGATCCCCGGCATGCAGGGACACCTTGTCCCCCGGCCGGAACACCATCATCCGCCCCGCCTCGAACACCTCGCCCGCAATCCGCACCGACCCTTCCAGGACGTAGGCTCCACGATCCTCCTGATCATCCGGCAGCGGCAGCCCTGCCCCGGGATCAAGCCGCGCATCCACATAGAATGTCTCCGACGGCGTCTCGACGCCCGCATCGGCGCCATAGGCGCGGCCCAGAATCACCCGCACCTCCTTACCCTCGGCCTCCAGCACCGGCAGCTCGTCCTTGGTCGCATGCAGAAACGCCGCCGCGCTCTCCTCCTTATCCTTTGGAACGGCAAGCCACGTCTGGATCCCGAACAGCGACGAGGGCTCGGCCCGCGCCGGACCATCCATCCGCTCCGAATGAGTGATCCCGTGCCCCGCGATCATCAGGTTCATCGCCCCCGGCTCGATCCACTGATCGGTGCCGAGCGAATCGCGATGATGGATCTTCCCCCGATGCAGATAGGTCACCGTGGCGAGCCCGATATGCGGATGCGGCCGCACGTCGATCCCCTCGCCCGTCAGGAACTCCGCAGGCCCCATCTGATCGAAGAAGATGAACGGCCCCACCATCTGCCGCTTCGGCGCAGGCAGCGCACGGCGCACCTCGAACCCGCCCAGATCGCGGGCGCGCGGCACGATCACCGTCTCGATGGCATCAACCTCGTTGCCGGTCGGGCAATGTGGATCAAGGGCGGGATTCCAGCTCATGTCAGGGCCTCTTTGAAAGGTATCGGGGCGGACTATCCGTGAGTGGTCAGATAGTCCGCCCCGATCCCGGCGCAAAGAGGGGGGAGTGGGCCCTACTCTCCCGTTATGCGCCTCTCTTCCGCCGGGAAGCCGTCTTTGGGCCCTTCGGCGAACTGCTCGAGTTCCGCTGCGGTCAGGATCAGGCGGGAGACGGTCGCGCTCGACCGCTCACCGGCCATCTCGTAAGCCGCGAATTCCACCAGATCCGCCGCGAGCCCCAGCGCCAGCTGCGCCGCCTGCTCTCGGGGCAGACCTGAAAGCCGCGTCGTGATCTGACGCATATCCCTGCGCAGCTGTCCTTCGACATAGCTCGCTACATGTTCTTTCGTCATGATCACCACGTTCGACATCGTGTTGCACCGTCCGTTCTGGATGCGAGGGGATATACGCCGCCCTGCCACATTGGTCTGTCACGCGATTACGTCTCTGACGCGGCGTCAGGATGGCTATGCAGCTGGCGACGCCGCGTCACTGCGCCGGAAAAATGACGGGATCGGGCCGGGCCCGCCGAAACACGTCCATTTCGCGGCGAATTGGGCCAAGGGTTGTGAGCATCACAACCGAAGGCCTAGACGCTTTCCATCGCATCTCCGCCCCGCAGGCCATGCAAGAACCATCGCTGTCCAAGGAAAGGGGTGGTGGGCGATGACGGGCTCGAACCGCCGACATTCTCGGTGTAAACGAGACGCTCTACCAACTGAGCTAATCGCCCCCGGCACGGTCCTAGCCCGAAGCGGGCGCCTCTTTCAAGGCTCGCCGCCCAGCGTGTCGTGACGTCCCGCCCGCACCACATGAACGACGCCCTGCCCGCCCGGCAGATCCGAAAGCCCGTCCATTCCCTGCCCCGTCGCGATCAGCCGCAGCATCCGGCTGGTGATGCCGTGGGTCACCAGCACTGCCGGTCTCTCAAGGTCATCGAGGAAAGACCGGCAGCGCGTATACAGCGCCGGAAACCCCTCTCCGCCCGGCGCACTGTCGTAATAGAGCAATCCATCCTGTTCCTGTGACACGTCCAGCTCAGCCCGGGCGCGGCCCTGCCACTCACCCATTCCGATCTCCATCAGCCGGTCGTCGCTTCGCAATATCCGCGCCCGCCCATCCAGCGCGATCGCCGCCGTCTGCACCGCCCGGCCCAGCGGGCTCATCCAGACATCCAATGCTCCGAAATCGAGCCCCTCCAGCAGCGCCCCCTGCCGCACCGCCTGCTCCCGCCCGCGTTCGGTCAACGGGCTGTCCAGATGCCCTTGCATCCGACCCGCGGCATTCCACTCCGTCTCGCCGTGGCGCAGGATCCAGAGATCAGGATAGGTCATCGGGGGGCCCCAAAGAAGAAAGCGCATCTCGGCAAGGAGGCGCCTGAAGAAAACAGCAGGTCATCAGAGCTTCTAACGCCTGACATCTTGGACACAAATAAAAGAGGCGCTCCACCGACGCGTTGGTAGGTGGCCCAAGACACTCGGTTCAATAAGACGACTTTCGAAAAAGTCCTGGAGATTGCCGTTCATCCAGGTTCAGCAAACCGCCATGCGAACTGCCGATCTGCGCGACACTAATGGATGAGGCGGCTCATCCTAACGCTCGTGATAAGAGCTTTGGCCAAATCGCCGGCGGGCCCAAGCACCAGCGGAGACACCCGATCCAGCTCAGCCCAATCAATGGCGACAGCAGGCACAACAATGGCTAGTCGCGCAGCCGGTTTCGCTGGTCCTTCGACGTCTCCAGGCAAAAGTGCGAGGTGATGCTCCGCACCTGAGGCAACTGACCCAGCGTGTGGGCGTGGAACTCCTTATACTCCTCCAGATCGCCGACCTCGACCCGCAGCAGATATTCGACGTTCCCGGCGATGTTGTGGCACTCAAGGACCTGCGGCGCCGCCTCCATCGCATCCTCGAACACAAGGGCATCCTTATGGAGCTGCTGGGCGAGGCCGACCATGACAAAGACCGTGATCCTGGGTGCCAGCGCGGACCGGTCGATGATCGCACGATAGCCCTTGATCACGCCCGCCCGCTCAAGCTCTTGAACCCGCCTCAGGCAGGCCGAGGGGGACAGACCGACACGCCGCGCCAGCTCGATATTGGTGAGTCGGCCGGACGCTTCTAGCGTTGACAATATTTCTTCGCTTGCACGGTCTAGATCAGACATTTCTTGCTCAAATGGATGCCATACGACCTACTTTGCAAGAAAATTGCCCCGTTTTCCACCGATAATCTCCAAAGGAATTCTCACCCAGAAGGAGGCACCCGGTGCAGGCACTCGACGCTTATGACATGTCCGCAGAGCGCGGATTTCTCTGTCAGTTCAACGCGGGCGACATCAGCCTGACAGGTGATCTGGCCACAGTCGGCGACGTCGCACTGTCATTGCCAAGCCTGCTGCCAACCGGCCGCGTCCGGGCGCTTCTGCGGGACCGGCTGCCGGACATCGATATCGCGGCGGTCCTGCAATCCTGCGGCGACGCCGAAGCGCGGATGGCCATGGTGCACTACTCCTTCATGGTGCAGGCCTATGTCTGGGGCGAGGCCAACCCGCCGGAGGTGCTGCCGCGCTGTCTGTCGGCGCCGATCGTGGCATTGGCCGATCACCTCGGCCAGCAACCGCTTCTCGCCTATAGCGGATACGTCCTCGACAACTGGGCTGAGGTCGAACGCGGCCAGGGGCTGACGCTCGACAATACACGCATGATCCAACAGTTCCTCGGCGGCCAGGACGAGGCGTGGTTCGTCCTGATCCATGTGGCGATCGAAGCGGCAGCCGGCGGGGCGCTGGCTCGAATGCCGAAGGTGGTGGAGGCCACGGCAGCCGAGGATATCGGCGCGATCCGAACCCTGTTGGAGGAGATTGCCCAGGTCTGGGAAGGGATCAACGGCATCTTCGACAGAATGCCCGAGCGGTGCGATCCATATATCTACTTCGCCCGCGTCCGGCCCTACATCCACGGGTGGAAGGACAATCCGGCCATGCCACACGGGCTGCTCTACGAGGGCGTCGAGCGGTTCGGCACCCAAGGCCGGGCGTTCCGCGGCCAGACCGGATCGCAATCCTCGATCGTGCCGTCGATGGACGCGCTTCTCGGCGTCGGACATGCCCACGATCCGATGAAGGCCTATCTCGACGAGTTGCACATCTACCGCCCGCCAGCGCATCGGCGGTTCATTGAGGATCTGCGGGCGCAGAGCGGGCTGCGCAGCTTCGTCGAACGCTGTGGTGACCCCGGATTGACGGAAGCCTACAATGCCAACATCAAGGCCGTGGCCGATTTCCGGTCACGACACCTGGAATATGCGGCGTCCTACATCAACCGGCAGACCAGGGCTGCGACCGGCAACGACACCGAGGTCGGCACCGGCGGAACACCCTTCATGCGCTATCTGAAGAAGCATCGCGACGAGACGCGCGAACGGCTCCTGCCGGTCAGGGAGAAGCAAAGAGCATGATCTCTCTCCCGATGCTCCATCCGGAACGGAAGGCTTGACCGTACTGCCGAGAGGCCCGGACCCATACCGCGGCGGCACCGCGTCCCGTCGAGGTACAGGCGCCGCAGCTAAAAAAGCCCGGCAGCGTTATCTCGCCACGACCCGGCCGTCGGGGGGCGAGCCGCGCTGCACTCCGCGAGAAACCATCTTGGGCATCAGGTTTAATGGTGGGTGATAAGAGATTCGAACTCCTGACATCTTCGATGTGAACGAAGCGCTCTACCACTGAGCTAATCACCCGTGGCGCGTCATGTAGCCAGTCCCGCTGAAGGCCGCAAGGGTCTCGCGGCGGGCGATCGCTGTACCATCTGCCGAATCTTTGGGCGCAAAGCATCTCGCGCAGGGCATCCGGACGCACCGCCGGTTGCCCACCACACTGCAAACCGCTCCCCTGCCGCAACGATCACAAAAGGTGTTCTGATGCTCCGTCCCTGCCTGCCCGCTCTTCTCCTCGCCGCCCCGCTTGCCGCCGACCCGCTCGACCCCACGCCGCGCCTCGCCGTCATGTCCGCGTTCGAGCCGGAATGGACACTCCTCCTCGACATGGTTGAAAGCCCCACCGACCATACCGTCAACGGCAACCGCTTCGTCACCGGCCAGATCGAGGGCCAGCCCGTCGTCCTCTTCCTCTCGGGCATCTCCATGGTCAACGCCGCCATGACCACTCAGCTTGCCCTGAACCATTTCGAGATCGAGGGCATCGTCTTCTCCGGCATCGCCGGTGGCGTCGACCCGGCGCTTGATATCGGCGACGTCGTGGTGGCGGAAAACTGGGGCCAGTACCTCGAAACCGTCATGGCCCGCGACACCGGCGACGGCTACGCAATCCCGCCCTGGATGAGCTCGGATTTCCCCAACTACGGCATGATGTTCACCCGCTCCGTCGGCGTCGTCAGCGAGGCCGCGCCCGAGGGCGAGCAGAAATTCTGGTTCGCCTCTGATCCCGGCTATCTGGACATCGCCGCCACCGTCGCCGAAGAGATCGACCTCGCCGAGTGCAACCCCGACAATGCCTGCCTCTCCTCCCCACCCGAAATCGTGGTCGGCGGCAACGGAGTCTCCGGCTCCAGCTTCGTCGACAACGCCGATTACCGCGCCTACGTCTTCGATACGTTCGACGCCGCCGTCCTCGACATGGAAAGCGCCGCCGTCGCCCATGTGGCCCACGCCAACGGCACCCCCTTCATTGCCTTCCGCAGCCTCTCGGACCTGGCCGGAGGCGGAGATGAGGAAAACGAGCTCCCGGTCTTCTTCAGCCTCGCCGCCGCCAACTCCGCCGAAGTCGTCCGCGCCTTCCTCGCCGCCCTGCCGGACAGACTCTAGCGTCAAAGGACCGGATCAACGCGCTCTCAAAGCACAACAAACCCGACCTCCTACTCCTGCTAGAGTCTATGATCGGGAACGAAGCGGCCGCAATAGGTCACACGACGGTCCGCTTCGCGTGGCAGACACGCGCAAATCGAGGTATTGCTGCCGGAAACGAACACTCGGGAGACGAACGGTTTTGCCCTTCAACAAACTACACGTACCACAAGGCCTTGCAGCTGAGACGTGCCAGGCGATCAATGAAGAGCTTCACGAAAGCCTCGTCGAGACGTGCAGCGTCAACCCCGAAGATCACTTCTGCCTCGTCGCAAGATATCAGCCGGGCGATATGCTGCTTCATCCGACCTTCCTCGGGAACCGCGACCCTGAGGCAACCGTGGTGATCGAGATCGCCCTGCTCGAAGGGCGGACGGACGAGCAGAAGGAGAACCTTTTCAAGAATGTCCGCAACCGCCTCGCCTCGATTGGCTTCGATGCGAACAACTCGATCATCTTCCTTCTGGAGAACAGCCCGGCCGACTGGTCTTTCAGCCCGGCCGGCTCGGTGAAGTCGGTCCTCGGGCTCTAGCTGGCAGGCTCCCGTCTTCGAAAACCGTCATTCATGCTGATTGGCACTGCTCCGGGCGGGGCAAGACTATGAGTTAACCCAATACACCAAAGGCATATCACAAGACGTTGCAATCCCTCCCTGACGGCTCCTGGCAAGAAAGGACCGCCCCTAACGCGACTGTACCGGCTTCCCCAGATCCGCTGCCGCAATGCCCGCGACGAACGCCGTGATCGCCTCCAGCTCCTCCAGCGTCAGCTCGACCGGCGCAATCGGCGACGGCCGTTCCGGGTCGAAGGGCGGCGTCACATCCTCGACCTGCGTGAAGGCACCGTGCGGCGCAAGCACGTAGAACGTCTCGAACCGCGCCTGCCAGTCGCTCAGCGCCCTAAGCGCTGCGAAGGACGGCGTCGAGCCGATGCTCTTCATCCGGTTCACCTCGCCCACCACATGGCAGCGCCCGCACAGTTCAAGTGACAAGTCCGCGCCGGCCACCGCATCGCCTTCCACGGGCGCCGTGACCACGACCTCTTCCACCGTCACATCCGCCGAATAGAGCGCATCGCCCCCGGGCGGAAAGCTTTCGATCGTCCGCTTGCCGATATCGCTCGTCAGGTAGTCCCCCAACCGCTCCGGCCCCGCGCCCTCGCCTGCGAAATGCCAGACCATATCCCCCTCTCGAAACACCGGCACCCCGTCCGTTCCGATCACGGCATCGGCCCCGTCGTCCACGATTTCCACCGCCTGCCCCGTCTTCAGCGAGAACCGCGACAGCACGTGCCGCAGGAACCCGCTCTCCTCCATTTCCTCGGGCGCCGACAGCGTGAACGGCTCCGCCGACACCCCACCCGCAAGCAAAACCACAAAAAATCCGACCGCAAACCGCCTGAGGGTCATGGAAGCCTCCCGCTTCGTGGGTTAGGTATCCAACGCTAGAAAGGACCGCACCGGTCCGTCAATGGAAGGGAGATGTCGATGAGCGACGATTTCAACATGTCGATGCGCAAGTTCTTGAAACAGGTTGGGGTGACGTCGCAGCAAGCCATCGAAGAGGCGATGCGCGAGGCCGACAGCTCCGGCAAGACCTTCGACGCCAAGGTCGTGCTCACCATCGATGGTCTCGACCTCGAACATGTCGTCACCGGACAGATCAAGGGCCAAAGCTAAGTGAGCACCGCAACACGCGAGGATGTTCTGGGCGTCCTCAAGGAAATCAACGCCCCCGACGGCACCGATATCGTCTCGGCGGGCATCGTCCGCGCACTGAATGTCGACGGCGGAACCGTCCGCTTCGTGATGGAAATCCCGGGATCGGCCGCGAAGGCGTTCGAGCCGATCCGGGACACCGCCGAAGCGAAGGTCAAGGCGCTGCCCGGGATCCAGACGGTCTCGGCCATGCTGACGGCGCACACCGCCCAAGCCGCGCCTCCGGACCTCAAGCCGAAGGCAGCCGCCCCCAAGGGTCCGCAGAAGATCCCCGGGATCGACCGGATCGTCGCCATCGCCTCCGGCAAGGGCGGCGTCGGCAAATCCACCGTCTCGGCCAACCTCGCCTGCGCGCTGGCGGCCGAAGGGCGCAAGGTCGGCCTTCTGGATGCCGATGTTTACGGCCCCTCGCAGCCGCGGATGCTCGGCGTCTCGGGCCGCCCGGCCTCGCCCGACGGCAAGACGATCCTGCCGATGCGCAATCACGGCGTCACCATGATGTCGCTTGGCCTCATGACGAACGAGGATCAGGCGGTCGTCTGGCGCGGGCCGATGCTCATGGGCGCTCTCCAGCAGATGCTGACCCAGGTGCAGTGGGGCGCGCTCGACGTCCTCCTTGTCGACCTGCCGCCCGGCACCGGCGACGTGCAGATGACGCTCTCCCAGAAGTCCGAGGTGACAGGCGCCGTCATCGTCTCCACCCCACAGGACGTGGCCCTGATCGACGCCCGCAAGGGGATCGACATGTTCAACCAGCTGAACGTCCCGATCCTCGGCATGATCGAGAACATGTCGACGCATATCTGCTCCCAATGCGGGCACGAGGAGCACGTCTTCGGCCATGGCGGCGTGGCGGCAGAGGCCGAAAAGATGGGCGTCCCCCTCCTCGCCGAGGTACCGCTCCACCTCGACATCCGGCTTGCCGCCGATGGCGGCGCGCCCATCGTGGTCTCCAAACCCGAAAGCCAGCAGGCCCGCGCCTTCCGCGACGTGGCCCGCAAACTGATCGACGCCGGGGCGGCATGACCGCCCCGACCTTCCCGCCGCTCCTCTCGGGTCAGGCCGTCGAGGGCGCGATCGACCCGTTCGACAAGGCCCAGGCGCAGGCGCTCCTCGGCTGCGATGCCGGCCTCGTCGTCCACAACCTCGCCCACGACACGCTACGCGCCGCGATTGTCTTCGCCCCCGAGGTCCCGCTGGAAGACGCCGTCGCCGCCCTGCCGATCTGCGGCATCGGCTTTCAGAACGCGCTCGGCGCGCTCGCCCCGCCCGAGGTCGCGGTCCACCTCGACTGGTCCGGCCCGATCCGCGTGAACGGCGCGCTCTGCGGCGGCCTGCGCATGGCGGCCGCCACCGCCGCGCCGTCCGAACAGCCCGACTGGCTCGTCGTCGGCCTGTCGCTGCCGCTCTGGCCGCCCTCCGAAGACACCGGGCACGACCCGACCCGCACCGCGCTCTACGCCGAAGGCTGCGCCGATGTGGATGCGACCGCGCTTCTGGAAAGCTGGGCGCGTCACACCCTCGTCTGGCTCAACCGCTGGACCGACGAGGGCCTTGCCCCCGTCCACAAGGAATGGCGTGGCCTCGCCCATGGCGTCGGCGAAGAGGTCGCGCTCTTCGGCCACAAGGGCACCTTCCTCGGCATCGACGAACGCTTCGGCATGCTCCTGCGCGACGCCGACGACACCCGCCTCATCCCCCTCACACGCCTGCTGGAGACGTCCGCATGAACTTGGCCCGCGCGATCCATTTCGACGAAAGCGACATGAACGTCTTTCACTCGCCCGCCCGCACCGGCGAATGGTGCATCCCCGGGGGCTTCGAATTCTCCAACTGGTCCGAGGCCGACCTGACCGGCAAGGCCAAGCAGGCCTTCTCCAACGGCTGGCTGGGGCTCGAGACCTTCGGCCGCGTCACCTTCGTCGCCGTCACCAAGGCGGAAGAGGCCGAGGTCGCGGCGCTGACCGACACCCTCGCCCAGCACTTCATCGACCTCTACGGCGCCCCCGACCTCGACACCGCCCGCCCCGTGGCCGAGGCCGAGATCGCCCACATGGCCGAGCTCTGTGACGAGCACGCGCCCAACACGCTCCTCACCGTCGCCCGCGAGCTGACAGATAGCGGCGTAAAGGAAAGCTTCCGCGTGATCGAGGCACAGGAGGCTGACCTCGACCAATTCGCCATCCACGGCTCACTGGACGAGGACTGAACGGCCGACACAGTCCTAGAAACGGATCTTCAGGCTTGCGCCGACCTGCCAGGCATCCAGCTTGTACTTCTTGAAATCCGTGGATCCTGTAAACCCAAGGGAACCGCCCTTGAACACCTTCAGGTCTCCGATGGTCAGCATCAGGCCCTGCTTGTCACCGCCGAAATTCTGGGTCCCGCTCAGACTGTAGCTGCCCCATTTCGCGGTCTTCATCTTGCCGGTGAGGGTGACTTTGGTGTCGTCTCCGAAAAAGGCGTCACTTCCGGCTGGCTTCAGCTTAAGCGTGACACTCGACATGCCATTCAGCTTCAGATCGCCTGACATCTCGTCCAGTTTCTGCGGAACAGACGCCGCGATCTCTTCCGGCGACATCATCATCCAGAGGTACTGATCTGCCAGAAGGGTGGCCTTCGATCCCAGGGTGATCTTATCGCACTTGAACTTGCGCGTGACCGTGCTGTCCTTCACGCTCACCTCGGCCTTGCAGCCCAGCGGCTCCGGCTTCAGCAACGTCGGCTTCGGAACGTCCCCGAATAGCTTCTTCTGCCGCCATTCCGACAGGATCAGCTGGATGTTCAGATCGCTCAGAACCTCAGCGCTATCGACGTTGTGCCGGATAAGGATGACGAGCATGAAATCCTGAAGCGACATAGCCGACAGAACGTTCTTCTCCAGCCAGTCGTGAATATCTTTGACGTAAGTCGGTTCGGGAAAGGCCATGAGCTGCAAACTCCTTGAGCAAAGCGAATAAGAATGCCTTTAGTTATATGGAGCCTTTGCTGTTTCACCAGTGAAAACAGGTGTTGTCATTAGACTTTTACACCAGCCCAGGCCGCCTTCTCGAACCTTCGGAAATCTCACCTTTCCGCAGCGGCTCTCTGACCACCTTAAACGGCATGATCGACCTCGAACTGATGATGACAGAAGTCCGATTCCGGAGATAAGGAAACTTCCGAAAGATCCGTGCCAGAGACACCGTCGAGCATGGTAAACGCACTAGTCCCGCCGGACTGAACGTCGCAAAGGAAGCCGCCGGGGAGACGGCTTAGAGAACTCAGTTCTCCGGCGCCGCCTCCTGCTCCGCTGCGCGCTGCGCTTCGATCTCGCGCCAGCGGGCCACGTTGCGGTTATGCTCGTCCAGCGTCTGGGCAAAGGCATGCCCGCCCGTCCCGTCGGCCACGAAGAAGATGTAGTCCGTGTCGTCCGGATCCAGCGCCGCCGCGATACTCGCCCGCCCCGGATTGGCGATCGGCGTCGGCGGCAGCCCTTCGATGACATAGGTGTTCCACGGCGTCGCCGCGCGCAGCTCGCTCTGCCGCAAGCCGCGGCCCAGAACGCCCTGCCCCCGCGTGATCCCGTAGATCACCGTCGGGTCCGTCTGCAGCCGCATCCCGCGTTCCAGCCGGTTGGCGAAGACGCTCGCCACCTGCCGCCGCTCCTCCGCGACCCCGGTCTCTTTCTCGATGATCGAGGCCAGGATCAGCGTCTCCTCCGGGCTGTTCACCGGCGCGTCGTCCTGCCGCTCGGCCCACAGCTCTTCGAGGATCTCGTCCTGCCGCTCGTCCATCCGCGCCACGATCGTGGCCACATCATCCCCCGGACGGATCTCATAGCTGTCGGGCGCCAGCGTCCCCTCCTCGGGCACCTCCTCCAGATCGGCACCGGTCAGGTCCAGCCCGTTCAGCGCGTTCACGATCTGCCACGAGGTCACGCCCTCGGCCACCGCCACGCGATAGCGCGTGTCGCTCTCCTCGCGCACTTCCAGATAGCGCGCCGCAGGCTCCTCATCGGCCAGGAACTTCGCCGCCTCGACATAGTCGTTCGTCGCCGGATCCAGCTCGCGCACGACCGTCTGCACCTGGTTGACCCCGATGCGATAGACGACCTCGGTCCCGCAGGTCGACGCCCCGCCCCGGGTGACGATATCGACGATCTCCTCCATCGACGCGCCCGCAGGAACAAGGAAGCTCCCCGCCTTCAGCAGCGACGACTTGTCGGTATAATCTGCGCCCATCCGGAAGATCGCGGGCGAGGCGATCGCCCCCTTCTCGTCCAGCTGCGCCGTCACCCGCCGCATGTTCGACCCGGGCTCCACCCGCAGGCAGACCGCTTCATCCAGCGGACCCTCGGCCGTATACGATCCCTGCCCCCACAGGATCACGCCCCCGATCAGGAACAGCGCGACCCCGATCAGCGTCAGCCCGTTAGACGCGATATGTTTCCACATGGCCTAGACCCTCCCGAAAAGAACGCTCGCATTGGTCCCCCCAAAACCGAACGAATTCGACAGTGCCACAGTGATATCCCGTTCCCGCTTTGCCCTCGCCGCCAGATCGACCGGCGTCTCGACCGCAGGATTGTCGAGGTTGATGGTCGGCGGTGCCACCTGATCGCGGATCGCGAGGATCGAGAAGATCGCCTCGATCGCACCCGCCGCGCCCAGCAGATGCCCGGTCGCGCTTTTCGTCGACGACATCGTCACCTTGCCCGCGGCATTCCCCATCAGCCGCTCGACCGCCCCCAGCTCGATCACGTCGGCCATGGTCGAGGTGCCGTGGGCGTTGATGTAGTCGATCGAAGAGGGCTCCAGCCCCGCATGTTTCAGGGCCGCGCGCATCGACCGCTCGCCGCCCTCGCCGTCCTCTGAGGGTGCCGTGATGTGATAAGCATCCCCCGACAGGCCATAGCCGAGGATCTCGGCATAGATCTTGGCGCCGCGGGCCTTCGCGTGTTCGTATTCCTCCAGCACGACGATCCCCGCGCCCTCGCCCATCACGAACCCGTCCCGGTCCGCATCGTAAGGACGGCTCGCCGTCTCAGGCGCATCCCCCCGCTTGGTCGACAGCGCCTTGCACGCATTGAACCCGGCAATTCCAATCTCGCAGATCGCGGCCTCGGCCCCGCCCGCGATCATCACATCCGCATCCCCGTGCTGGATCAGCCGTGAGGCATCCCCGATCGCATGTGCCCCGGTCGAACAGGCCGTCACCACCGCGTGGTTCGGCCCCTTGAAGCCGTACCGGATGCTCACCTGCCCGGAGATCAGGTTGATCAGCGCTCCCGGCACGAAGAACGGAGAGATCCGGCGCGGCCCTTTCTCCTTCAGCGTCAGCGTCGTATTGGCGATGGAGTTCAGCCCGCCGATCCCCGACCCGATCATGACGCCCGTCCGTTCGAGGCTTTCGGTATCGGTCGGCATCCAGCCTGCGTCCTTCACCGCCTGCTCTGCGGCGGCAAGGCCGAACAGGATGAAGGTATCGACCTTCCGCTGCTCCTTCGGCTCCATATAGGTGTCCGGCTCGAAGGCCCCCTCGCCCTCGCGCGGCACCTCGCAGGCATAGGTCGTCGCCAGATGCGAGGCATCGAACTGCGTGATCGGACCGGCGCCCGACTTGCCCGCAAGGATCCTGCTCCAGCTCGCCTCGACCCCGTCCGCCAACGGCGTGACCAGCCCCAGTCCCGTTACCACCACTCGGCGCATGCCCCGCCTCCGCTCGTCGTTTTTCTTGCGCCTGAGGGATATACGCCACCCGCCCCCCTCGCAAGCCTCGCCCGTGGGGTACAGGCGGAGCCGCGCGGGCTTTCACCTCTTCTTAAGCAGTTTGCCGCATGACTGTCCCGACATGACAAGATGCGGAATACCGGCCTTGCCCAAACTCACCCCGTTGCGGTTCGCCCTCGGCCTCGCCCTTGCCCCGGCAGGACTTGCGGCGAAGGATTGCGACACGATCGCGCGCCTCGAACGGGCGCAGACCTCCTATGCACTTCTCGCCGGCGCGCTCGATACGTCGTTCCGGCGCGACCTCGCGGCGCGGCTCCACTTCGACCTGCTGACGCTCGGCCCCGCAACCGTGCGCTACGCCATTGCCGATACCCCCCTTGCCGAACACGAACCGGAGCTGATGCTGTTTCTGCACAATGCGCGCATCCTGTCCGAACAGGCCGCGCTGTCCAGCGCAGCGCTGGCCCACCGCTTCGCCGCCGATCCCCGCCATCAGGCCAATGCCGACCAGACGCTCCGGCGCGTTTCAGCCTATAACTGCGCCGACGACGAGAATGAGGTCGAGGCGACGGATGTCGCCCTTGGCGCCGGCAAGGAAGGCAGCGGCAGCGGCCAGCCTGGCTTCTTCGCCCAGCTGACACGGTTCGAGGATGGCAATGCCGCTCCCGTCTTCGGCGCGGGCTTCGCCGCGATCCTCACAATCGGCTGTGCGGCCGCGCTGGCCCACCGCTACCGCGCCCAGATCAAGGCATTCGCCAACCGGCGGCGGCGCGCGCGGCGCGTCACCCTATGCGTGCCCCTGCGCCTGCGGGCCGAGGCCGACTACTACAACGTGACCACCTCCGACATCAGCCGCAGCGGGCTCAAACTGCACGGCCTCAACCGGAACGAACGGGTGCCCCGCGACCGGCTCGAAATCGAGATCGGCCAGACCTGGTACCAGGCCAAGATCGTCTGGAAGAACAACCTCTTCTTCGGCATCCAGTTCGCCGAACCCCTCACCCGCCGGGAATTCCGCCGTTTTGTGCGGGCGGCCGGCCGGCGCAGCGGGGGCCTCCGAGATGCCAAACCCGCTGCGGCTGCAGCATAGGCCAAAGGTCAGGCGAGACCTCGCGAAGCAACGATTGGGACGGCTTCGCCGCTCCGCTGATGGACCTGATTCCACCAAGGTCAAACGCAAAGGGCAGGCAATCGCGCCGCCCGCAGACCCAAAGATCAGAAGATATCGTCGATGCTAACGGAATCCGCCTGATCCGCGGCTTCCACAATCGAAAACCTATAGGGCGCTTCGACCTCCACGGGTCTCTCCCGATCAAGACGCGTGGACGCCTCCCCGAACAAGGGCCAGATCTGTCCTCCGGCAGGAGCCAGATGAAGAACCACTATGTCTGGCCCGTCCTTCAGATAGATCTTCGGAAGAAGCCCTTCATCCATCTCGAAACTTGCAATGTAGCCATCGGCAGCGACGTGCCGAAAAAGCGAATACAGGAAGAACATGCTCCAGTTCGCCCAGGCGTCATCGTGAAAGACTTCTTCATAATACAGCAGATAAAGCGGATCGCCCGGCATCTCTCGTGCGGGCGGCTGAAGGTCTGTGGAAAACCGCAGGGCGCGTAAGCCCGCCGAATGAAACTCGTCCTCCATCGCTTCTGCAGGCCGGATATGATCGCGCACCACCTCAGGCAACGCGGCAAGATCGTCCGCTTCGGGCTTGCGCCCCTCTGCCGCTGCAGACAGCGCACGCAGAAGGGCATCCGGCGTGTCACGCCGCAGGGTCAATCGAAGACAAACACGATGATAGGACGACATCGGCAGCTTCTCCAGGTCATACCCCCTGCAAGCACAGGAAGCGGACACGCCAATAAAAAAGAGCGCCCGAAAAGGGCGCCCTCAACGTCGTGACAGAGCGGTTGTCAGGTCGCTTCCTTGATGAACTTCACGGCATCTCCGAAGGTCTGGATGGTCTCGGCCGCGTCATCGGGGATCTCGATCCCGAACTCCTCCTCGAAGGCCATGACCAGCTCGACCGTGTCGAGGCTGTCAGCGCCCAGATCGTCGATAAAAGATGCGTTTTCGGTCACCTTGTCTTCTTCGACGCTCAGGTGCTCGACAACGATCTTGCGAACGCGGGATTCGACGTCGCTCATGAATGTATCCTCATTTCCTTACGGGGGTTTGTCCCCCGGCCTTTCGTGGTGCCCCTGCGGGGCGGCTCATAAGCCCTTGGTTCCAAAGGATTTCTTTACGAAAGCCACCGGTCCCCCCAGGCAATCTGCGCCGCCTATATCACACCGCATCGGTCAGGCAAACGCTTTCACACCCCCGTGAAAGAGGCCGTCAGAACATGGCCATACCGCCATTCACATGCAAGGTGGTACCGGTAACATAGGCGGCCTCCGGGCTCGCGAGGTAAAGCACCGCCGCCGCGATCTCGTCCGCCTCGCCCATCCGCCCCGCGGGCACCTGGGCCAGGATCCCGGCCTTCTGATCGTCGGTCAGCTTGTCGGTCATCGCCGTCGTAATGAACCCGGGCGCCACGCAGTTCACGGTGATCCCCCGGCTCGCCACCTCGTAGGCCACCGATTTCGACATCGCGACCAGCCCACCTTTCGAGGCCGCATAATTCGCCTGCCCCGGATTGCCGGTGGCGCCGACGACGGACGAGATATTCACGATCCGTCCCCAACGCGCCTTCATCATCGGCCGCACGACACCCTTCATCAGCCACATGGCGGCGGTCAGGTTGACGTCGAGCACCGACTGCCATTCCTCATCCGACATCCGCATGAAGATGTTGTCCCGCGTGATCCCCGCATTGTTGACGAGGATATCGAGCGACCCCATCGCCTCCGCCGCCTGACCGGGCAAGGCCTTCACGGCATCCCCATCGCTCAGGTTGCAAGGCAGCACATGCGCCCGCTCGCCCAATTCGCCGGCCAGCGCCTCCAACGGTCCCTCGCGCGTCCCCGACAACCCGACGGTCGCTCCGGCCCCGTGCAAGGCCGTGGCGATCGCCCCGCCGATCCCGCCCGAGGCCCCGGTGACCAGGGCCGCCTTCCCGCTCAGATCAAACATGCCCGCTCCTCTTCATCTGGCCAAAAATACTCAATGCCGGTCGTCTCAGCCCTGCGCCGCCGCCCGAACCTCGTCCGGCGTGCCCACCGCCTTGGTCGCGATCGCCCGGTCGATCCGCCGGATCATCCCCGACAGGGCCTTGCCCGCCCCGATCTCCCAGATCTCGGTCACACCCTCATGGGCCATATGCAGAACGCTCTCCCGCCAGCGCACAGATCCGGTCACCTGATCGACCAGCAGCGACCGGATCGTCGCCGGATCCGTCTCCTCCCGGGCGCAGACATTGGCAATAACCGGCACCTTCGGCGCCTCGATATCCACATGGCTCAGCGTCTCGGCCATTACCGCCGCCGCAGGGGCCATCAGCTCGCAATGGAAGGGCGCCGACACGGGCAGCATCACCGCCCGCTTGGCGCCTGCTTCCTTCGCCAGTTCCACCGCCCGCTCGACCGCCGCCTTGTGGCCCGACACGACCACCTGTCCCGGATCGTTGTCGTTGGCCGCCTGGCACACCTCGCCCTGCGCCGCCTTGTGCGCCACGTCGGTCGCCTGCTTGAAGTCGAGCCCCAGCAGCGCCGCCATCGCGCCCACGCCCACAGGCACCGCCTCCTGCATTGCCCGGCCGCGCGTGCGCAAAAGCCGCGCCGTATCGGCGAGCGTCAACGCCCCCGCCGCACACAGCGCCGAATACTCCCCCAGCGAATGCCCCGCGACATAAGCCGCATGGGTGACAGAGACGCCTTCGGCCTCCAGCGCCCGCATCGCCGCCATGGAGGTCGCCATCAGCGCCGGCTGCGCATTCTCGGTCAGCGTCAACTTGTCCTGGTCGTCGCCCCAGATCACCTCGGACAGCGCCTCGCCCAAGGCCGCGTCGACCTCCTCGAACACGGCCCGCGCCGCCGGATAGGCCTCGGCCAGGTCCTTGCCCATCCCGAGGGTCTGCGCCCCCTGCCCCGGAAACACGAACGCTTTCATGACGATCCCTCCCGTTTGCCCGAACACCTACCGGCAAGCCCACAGGCCCACAAGCCATCCTCATCTTGCCGAAAATACCTCGGGTGAGCCGCCAAAGGCGGCGAGGGCAGAGCCCTCAGACTCCAAGCGCCCGAAACATCGTCGGCAACTCTTCCGGCAGATCCTCCGCGATCAGCCCCGGCCCGAAGGACAGCGCACATTCCACATGCAACCAGGCGGCCGTCTCCGCCGCCTGCATCGGGCCAAAGCCCCGCGCCAGAAGTCCCGCGATGAACCCCGTCAGCACATCCCCCGATCCGGCGGTGGCGAGCCAGGGCGCCGCCCGGTCATACGCCGCCGAATTGACCGAACAGTGCCCCTCGGGCGAAGCGATCACCGTGTCCGGCCCCTTGAACAGCACGACGCACCCCGCCCGCGCCGCCGCCTCCCGCGCCGCATCGACCTTGGAATAGGCGGGGCCGCTCATCGGCTGTTCCTCCAGCCTCTTCGCTATGTCCGGAAACAGCCGCGCAAACTCCCCCGCATGCGGCGTCATAACGACCGAGCGATGAGATCTGCAAAGATCGAAGAGCGACTCGTCCTGCGCCACCAGCGTCAAAGCATCCGCATCCAGCACAACGCCGCGCTTAGCGTCCGCTGACGCGTCCAGCACCGCCCGCACCAGCCCCGCTTCCCGCGCCCCGGTCCCCAGCCCCGGCCCGATCCCGATCGCACTGATCCGCGCGTCCCCGAGCATCTCCCGCAGAGCCTCGCCATCCGCCACACTCCGCAGCATCACCGCATCGAGCGCCCCCGCATTCTCCTGCAACGCCCCCGGCGGGCACCCCACGGTCACGAGCCCCGCCCCGATCCGCAAAGCCCCCCGCGCCGCCATCCGCGCCGCCCCGCCCCGGCCAACGCCGCCGGAGTGGATCAGAGCGTGGCCGTGCGCGTATTTGTGACCTCCGATCGCCGCCGCTTTGCCCAGTTCGTCCGGAAACCACGCCTCGAGAAGCCTCACCGCCCCATCCCGCTCGGCAAGCGTTTCGTACGCACCGTGCATGGCTTCCGAGAGCGCCTCTTCGCGGATCGCACCGGCACCCCCTTGCGCGGCAATCTCAAACATACTCCCAAAGCCCTCGCCAATTCGAGAAATCTTCGAAGAAAAGTCCTCCTCGAGCCCGATATCCACAATCACCAGTTTGCTAATCGCATCGACGAGCGGCGTTACATAATGTCCGATCTTCGCTCGATGAAATGTAACGCAGAGATCCGTCGCGGTCGGCACGTTCTGCTGACCCAGAACCCTTCCGCTATCGATGCAAACGCCGGACGGACAATCCACCGCCACCAACTTCATGAAAGCAAAACTGCCAGTTGAACGAGTACCGGACAGGTGCATTCCGACATCACGATCAAGCGGGCGGCTTAAACCCGTCCCGAAAAGGGCATCGATGACGATGCATTCCCGATCGTCGGCACTTGTATTCGCGCGCGATCGAAAGAGCGTCTCGTCGCTCAATGCCACGACCTCCCCCCTCTCGCACCACCGCTCATAATTCACCCGCGCATCCGCCGGCAGCCTCGAAGCATCCCCGTAGAGAAACACCTCCACGTCCCACCCGGCCTCCCACAGCAGGCGGGCCACCACGAAGCCGTCGCCGCCATTGTTCCCCGGCCCGGACAGCACCACCGCCCGGCAGCCCGGGCCCAGCTCCGGCCATTCCTCGACAATGGCCTCCACCACGCCGCGCCCCGCCCGCTCCATCAGCTCCAGCCCGGTCACCGCGCCGGACGCGATCGCCGCCTCCTCGATGGCGCGCATTTGGGCAGCGGTCAGCAGTTCGGTCATCTCTCAGGCATCCTCCGTTTCGCATTCCGCCCAAAAATCGGGCACGACGCACATTCTCTGGGCGCACCCTCTGGAAAGCCGCCGCCGCCCATGGCATCCGCAGAGGGCTATGATTGAGGCTGCCCCTGCGCCATGGTCTCACCACCGCCAAGCCTATGCCAGAGGGAGTCGGCATGAAAAAAATCGAGGCCATCATCAAGCCGTTCAAGCTCGACGAAGTGAAGGAAGCCCTGCAGGAGGTCGGCATCCAGGGCCTCTCCGTCCTCGAGGTGAAGGGCTTCGGTCGCCAAAAGGGCCATACCGAGCTCTACCGCGGCGCCGAATACGTCGTCGACTTCCTGCCCAAGGTGAAGATCGAGACGGTCGTCGGCGACGATCAGGTCGAAACCGCCGTCGCCGCGATCATCGAAGCCGCCAAGACCGACAAGATCGGCGACGGCAAGATCTTCGTCTCCGACGTCGCCCAGGCGATCCGGATCCGCACCGGGGAAACCGGCGAAGACGCCCTCTAATTCCATCCCGAGTACCAAAGTCCAATCAAGGGGAAGACTATGAGCAACAAGGACGTTCTCAAGACCATCAAGGACGAGGAGGTCGATTACGTCGACATCCGCTTCACCGATCCGCGCGGCAAGCTGCAGCACGTGACAGTGATGTCCGATCAGGTGGACGAAGACTTCCTCGAAGAAGGCTTCATGTTCGACGGCTCGTCGATCGCCGGATGGAAGTCGATCGACCAGTCCGACATGAAGCTGATGCCGGATACCGACAGCGCCTACATGGACCCGTTCTACGCCGAGAAAACGCTTTGCGTGCATTGCTCGGTCGTCGAACCCGACACGGGCGAGGCCTATGACCGCGACCCCCGCTCCACCGCCGCCAAGGCCGAGGCCTACCTGAAATCCTCCGGCATCGGCGACACCGCCTATTTCGGCCCCGAAGCGGAATTCTTCCTCTTCGACAACGTCAAGTTCTCGGTCTCGATGCAGAAGGTCTCCTACGAGGTCGACGCGCTCGATGGCGCGTGGAACTCCGACACCGATTACGAGATGGGCAATATGGGCCACCGCCCGGGCGTCAAGGGCGGCTACTTCCCCGTGGCCCCCGTCGATGACGGCCAGGACATCCGGTCCGAAATGCTGTCGACGATGAAGCGCATGGGCATGAAGGTCGACAAGCACCACCACGAGGTGGCGTCCTGCCAGCACGAGCTGGGCCTGATCTTCGACAGCCTGCTGACCCAGGCCGACGAGCTGCAGAAATACAAATACGTCATCCACAACGTGGCCCAGGCCTACGGCAAATCGGCGACCTTCATGCCCAAGCCCATCGCGGGCGACAACGGCACCGGGATGCACGTCAACATGTCGATCTGGAAAGACGGCAGCCCCCTCTTCGCGGGCGACAAATACGCCGATCTCAGCCAGGAGGCGCTCTGGTATATCGGCGGCATCCTCAAGCACGCCAAGGCGCTCAACGCCTTCACCAACCCGTCGACCAACAGCTACAAGCGCCTGATCCCGGGCTTCGAGGCACCGGTGCTGCGCGCCTATTCCGCGCGCAACCGTTCGGCCTCCGTGCGGATCCCGTGGGCCGAAAGCCCCAAGGCCAAGCGCGTCGAATGCCGCTTCCCCGACCCGTCGGCCAACCCGTACCTCGCCTTCGCGGCGCTCCTGATGGCGGGCCTCGACGGCATCGCGAACAAGATCGACCCGGGCGAAGCCTCCGACAAGGATCTCTACGACCTGCCGCCGGAAGAGCTGGCCAACATCCCGACCGTCTGCGCCTCGCTCCGCGAAGCGCTGGACGAACTGGAAGCTGATCACGAGTTCCTGCTCAAGGGCGACGTCTTCACCCGCGACCAGCTCGACGGCTACATGGAGCTCAAGTGGGAAGAGGTCTACGCCTACGAGCACACGCCTCACCCGATGGAATTCAAGCTCTACTACAGCTGCTGATCCAAGGGATCTACGACACAACAAGAGCGCCCCACGGGGCGCTCTTTTGCTTTGAAGCATCAGCGCATTACTGCTGGTCGCAGAGCGCTGACTGGCCCGGACTCAAGCCGAAGGCGCCGGGCCAGCGGCGGCCTGGTGAGGAGGATCAGCGAAAGGTCCAGTGGACCTTTCGCCCGACGAACGCGGGCTGGCGCTTTGCCACCCGCGCGCTGACCTCCGAGGGAAGACGAACACGGCACCATAAAAGCGCTCCGCTCAGCCGTCGCAGCGCCATCCCACGGGCCGCCGCTGACCCGGCTCCCGTCGTGCATCAGGGCGACCTCGTGTGACGCCGACCGCCCGCCCGCACAGGCAACCGTCCAAAACCTGATCCGAAGTCTTAAAATCGCCACATCGCTCGGCAAATTCTCCCGCAGACCCATTTCCAGCGACCCAGACAGATCCATGCCTTTGCTCAAAGCCATCGCCATCACCCTCGTCACGCTCATGGCCACGGCGCTCCACGCGCAGTCCCTCCCCCAGATCGACGCCACGCCCTACCACCGCTGCGGCGGCGTCGACCGGCCCTGCCTCACGCCGAACGGCCAGTACCATATCATCCTGCCCCAGGGCGAAGGTCCCTTCCCCGCCATCCTCTATTTCCACGGCACCGGCGGGTCGGGCGAACGGGTGATGACCACCTTCGACAACATCCTGGTCTGGCCAGCAATCGACGAAGGCTATGCCGTCATCGCCCCCACCGGGCAGATGTCCGATTTCCTCGACCAGACCGACAATTTCCGTCCGATCCGAACGCTCGGCTGGGCAGAAGGCAACGAAGGCGAAACCCGCAACGACAGCAATTTCGTCCGCGAGGTTTTGAACGACGTCGCCTTCACTTTCCCGATCGACGAAAGCCGCATCCTGACCGCTGGCCTCTCGGACGGTGGTGAATTCGCCTGGTACCTCGCCTGCTCCGACACCGACCGGCGGCTGCGTCACTTCGCGCCCGTCGCAGGCACCCTATCGCCCGCCGACGAACAGGTCCGCAGCCGCAGCCGCAGCGACACGCTCCGTGTCTGCCAGAACAGCCGCCATGCATTCCACCTGTTCCACACGCACGGCCGCAACGATCGCGTCGTCCCCTATTCTGGCGCCGCCGCCAGCCGGATCCGTGGCACCGCAGGTGTCGAGGACAGCGTGCAGACGATCCTTGACGGCCGCGGCTGCCGCTCAACCGACAGCGCGACCGAGTCCGGGCTCGACATCACACGCTGGACCGGCTGCATCGCAGGTCAAAGCTATGCCATAGCGTTGCACGACGGCGGCCACTACATCCCCCGCGACTGGGTGAAGACAGTCACCGCCTGGCATCGCGAGAGGCTGGCCGCAAGCGGCCCCGCAGGCCCCAACCGCCTGACGACCGTCGGCGACCGGAGCGCCTTCGGCGGCGGCGGCGCGCTCAACCGGGGATCTGCGCGGGCGAACTCTACAACAGGCGAATAACGCCTCTCAAACGCCCCAATCCTGCCCCACCGACCGGTCAAGCCTTGTCGCATGACCAAAGTGCCCCTCGCCTTGACAGAGCCCGCCCCCCGCCTCGATGGGCCAGGCAAGCCCGCCGAAGCCAGCGACGGCGCGGCCAGCTTCCCCTGGCACAATGAGGGCGCGCGCGCCCGGGCCCCCTACCAGTCGGAACGTGCCGACGACATCGCCGACCGCCTCGACCTCAAATACCAGGACTGGCAGCGCCAGCGTGAGCTCCAGTTTCAGAACAAGCAGCGTTACCAGTTCACGATCTTCACACTGATCGGCTGGATCTGGAAGTTCCGGGCCGGCCGGATCGTCCTCGTGACGATGGCGGGGCTTGTCCTGCTGATGGGCCTCCTCTCGGGTCTCCGGGCCTGATTGGCGATTGTTTCGCCAAACCTCCTGAAGTCAGCGAAAGCCCTTAACTGTCCCCGCCCGTTGCGCGGCCCGGCACCGCACGCTCCGTTACCGGGGCGATGTTGCGCAAAGATGTCCGACAAGATGCCGACGCGATGCCGACCGAACGCCGACAGCCCGCCTGCCTCTGAAAACCATAGGATTAACCTGCGATTCGCCCATCTGCAGCGCACGCCCCGAAATCCCCGCAGCACGCGCCGTTAAGATATCGGCAGAACCTGTGGCGGCGCGCCCAGCGGCCAGACCGAAGTCTCGATGGCAAAAACCACGTCCCGGCTCTCCGGCAGGCGCCAGATCACCTGCCGCTCGGACCGTATGAAGTTGACCTCACGAACCCTCTGATCCCGCGGCATCGCCTCCGACAGGGGCTGAAACAGCGCATCGCTCTCATCTCCCAATAGGTTCGCCCGCCACAACGGCCGCCCCGCCTGCACCCCGTCGAATAGCCGCTGCACCCGGTGCCCCGCGGGCCGGTAGTCCGGCACCGGTTTATGAATGCGCATCAAGGGCTTGCCCAGCTTCTCCGCCAGCGTCCAATGCGACGGAAAGCACAGCACCGCCCCCACCAGCACATGCTCCTCCCCCTGCTTCTGCAAAAGGCAGAAATCGGCCTGCAGAAGCCGCCCCAGCACGCCCAGCGGATCCCCCCGGTCCAGGGCGACGACCCGTCCGTCCGGGCAGCGTATCCCGCTGGCTACAGAAGAAAACCCGACAGTGGGCAGCACGCCCACCACCTGCTCCAGCAGCTCTCCCGCCGCGGCACACCCCTCCGGCAGCAGTGCCAGAACATCGTCCCGCCGCCCCGCCAGCAGCCGTTCCCGCTCGGCCATCTGCGCCGGGTAATCGTCCCGCACCAGCAGCCACGGCCCGTCACCGACAGGCCGCACACCGGGCAGCCCGCGCGCCCTGATCTCCTCCGGCTCGTAACTCAACCCGCGGCTCATGGCGATTTTCATGTCGCAAACAGACCGGACATCACGCTGCCCTTCCCAAAAACTCATCGCATGAACACCCATTACCGCGACCGCCGCAAGATCGATCCGGGCCAGGGCAACACCCTCGGCGACCAGACGCTAAACGACGGAAATCGCGTCGAAATCGGCCCCACCGCGCTCGCCTTCGCGGAATGGCGCGCCGCCGGCCTCGCCCTGCCCGACCTGCCGAAGATGCGCGAACTCCGCTGGCGGCGGCTCACCGATCACATCGCCGCCCGCGACTATGCGGGCCTCCTCCTCTTCGATCCGCTCAACATCCGATACGCGACCGATTCCACCAACATGCAGCTCTGGAACACCCACAACCCCTTCCGGGCGGTCCTCCTCTGCGCCGACGGCTACATGGTGATGTGGGACTACAAGAACGCCCCGTTCCTGAGCAATTTCAACCCGTTGGTGCGCGAAGCGCGCTCCGGCGCCGACATCTTCTATTTCGACCGGGGCGACCGGATCGGCGACGCCGCCGCCCTTCTGGCCGCCGAAATCGCCGACCTGCTCGCCACCCACGCCCCCCGCAACACCCGCCTCGCGGTCGATAAACCGATGATTCATACCATGCGGGCATTAGAGGCGCGCGGCTTCGACGTGCGTCCGGGCGAAGAGCTTACCGAACGCGCCCGATCGGTGAAGAACGCGGAAGAGGTCAAGGCCATGCGCTGCGCCGTCCATGCCTGCGAGGCGGCGATGGCGGTGATGGAGGAGTTCGCCCGCGCCAATACCGGCCGGGCCACGGAAAACGACATCTGGGCGGTCCTCCACGCCGAGAATATCCGCCGCGGCGGCGAATGGATCGAAACGCGGCTCCTCACCTCCGGGCCGCGCACCAATCCGTGGTTCCAGGAATGCGGGCCGCGCACCGTTAACCAAAACGAGATCTTGTCCTTCGATACCGACCTCATCGGCCCCTACGGCATCTGCTGCGACATCTCCCGCACCTGGTGGCTGGGCGACGATCCGGCGCCCAAGCGCATGGCCGAAGCCCACAGACATGCCGTCGAACATATTGATACCAATACGAAACTCCTCCGCCCCGGTTTGAATATCGAGGACTACTCCCGCACAGCCCACCGCCTTCACGACACGTTCCAAAAGCAGAAATACGGCTGCCTGGCCCACGGCGTTGGCCTTTGTGACGAATGGCCCCTCGTCGCATACCCTGATCAGATGGTCCCCGGCGCCTTCGATCACGAGATCACCGAAGGCATGTGCCTCTGTCCCGAGGCGCTCGTCTCGGAAGAAGGCGCCGACTTCTCGATCAAGCTGGAAGAACAGGTGCTCATCACCGAAACCGGGGCCCAGATGCTCTCGTCCTACCCCTACGATCCCCGCTTCGCCTGACCGCTTGCACCTCCCGCCCCACCGCCCGATACTGCCGGTGGGGAGTGTACGGTATCCGGTGAGAAACGTCCTGTAAGGGGAGGATATCACAATGAAAATCGCACTCGGCGCGCTCGCCCTCGCGGCGGGCCCGGCCCTTGCCGGCGGCCACCTGATGTTCACCCCGGGCGAAGGCGACTTCTCCTGGCAGAGCCTGCAGGACTTCGCCGCCGCCCACGACCTCACCGGGCAAAGCCTCACGATCACCGGCCCCGGCACCGGCGAGGACAAGACCAAGATCGAGGCGATGATCGCCTATTTCGAAGACGCGACCGGCGCCGAGGTCAGCTATTCCGGCTCCGACAGTTTCGAGCAGGACATCGTCATCTCGACCCAGGCCGGCTCCGCCCCCAACATCGCGATCTTCCCGCAGCCCGGCCTCGTCGGCGACCTCGCCGCCCAGGGCGCCCTCACGCCCCTTGACCAAGCCACCGCCGACTGGCTCCGCGACGGCTACGCCGCCGGCCAGTCCTGGATCGACCTCGCTACCTTCGACGGTCCTGATGGCGAAGCGCTCTACGGCTTCTTCTTCGGCACCGACGTCAAGTCGCTCGTCTGGTACGTGCCCGAAGCGTTCGACGAGGCCGGATACGAAATTCCCCAAACAATGGAAGAGCTTAAGGCGCTCACCGAAACCATCGTCGACGACGGCGGCACCCCCTGGTGCATCGGCCTGGGCTCGGGCGCGGCCACCGGCTGGCCCGCCACAGATTGGGTCGAAGACATGCTCCTGCGCACCGCCCCGCCCGAAACCTACGACGCCTGGGTCGCGCACGAGATCCCCTTCGACGACCCCGCCATCATAGCGGCGATCGAGGAATTCGGCTGGTTCATCAACACCGACGCCCATGTCGTCGGCGGCTCCCAGGCCGTCGCCACGACCGATTTCCGCGACAGCCCCCAGGGCCTCTTCTCGGTCCCGCCGGCCTGCTACATGCACCGCCAGGCGTCCTTCATCCCCAGCTTCTTCCCCGACGGCACGACGCTGGGCGAGGATGTCGATTTCTTCTACTTCCCGGCCTATTCCGATCGCGACCTCGGCACCCCCGTCCTCGGCTCCGGGGCCGCCTACACCATCACCGACGACAGCCCCGCCGCCCGCGCCTTCATCGACTTCCTGAAGACGCCCATCGCCCACGAAGTCTATATGGCGCAAGGGAATTTCCTGACACCGCACCTAGAGGCCAACCAGGACATCTACCCGACCGAGACCCAGCGCGCCCTGGGCGAGATCCTGACCAGCGCCACCGTCTTCCGCTACGACGCCTCCGACCTCATGCCGGGAGAGATCGGGGCGGACGCCTTCTGGACCGGCATGGTCGACTACACGACCGGCACCCCGGCGGCCGACGTTGCGGCCACCATCGAACAACGCTGGAGCAGCATCCGCTAGACGCGGCCCAAGGAGAACTCAAATGAAGATCATCTGGCTCGGCCATTCCGGCTTCCGCATCGAGATCGAGGATCAGATCCTGCTCGTCGATCCCTGGCTCACCGGCAATCCCAGCTTCCCGGAAGACCGCCGGGCGGAGGCCATCCAGGGCGCGACGGCGATCCTCCTGACCCATGCCCATGGCGACCACGCGGGCAACGTGCTGGCCATCGCCAAGGAAACCGGTGCCCCCGTCGTCGGGATGTTCGACCTGATCGAATGGTGGCAGCACACCGAAAAGATCACCGGCCTCGGCTTCAACAAGGGCGGCACGACCCAGCTGGGCGGCACCAGCGTGACGATGGTCAACGCCGTCCACTCCTCCACGCTCGATTTCGACGATCGCCCGGCGCGCACCGGGTCAGAGGTGGGCTATATCCTGCGCGGCGAAGGGCACCGGATCTATATCACGGGTGACACCGACGTGATGGCCGATATGGGCATCATCGCCGAGCGCTACGATCCCGATATCGGCCTCCTCTGCTGCGGCGGCCACTTCACGATGGACATGGAGGGCGCAGCCTATGCCGCGAAAAAGTTCTTCGATTTCAAGACGATCATCCCCTGCCACTGGGGCACCTTCCCGATCCTCGCCCAAAGCCCCCAGCCCCTGATCGAGGCGCTGCCGGATATCCACGTGATCGAACCGCAGGTGCTGGTCCCGATCGAGATCTGACCCTCCGGCGGCTCAATCGTCGCCGATCTCCACCCCATCCCGCCGGTCGTTGTGCCGGCTCCGCCCGTGGTTGCGGTCCTCGGGCTCGTCCACACCGGTGAACACGACCCCGCCGGCGACGAAACTGTCCGGCCCCTCCGGCTCAAGCTCACACGCCGCCAGGGCCATCAGACACACCAGTCCCGCTGTCATTCTCACGATCATCATCCCTACCTCACAGCCCGTTGACCGGCACCTTCAGCATCGGCCGCCCGTCGTCATCCTTCGGCACTTCGCCCGCCCGCATGTTCACCTGCAGCGACGGGATGATCAGCTTGGGCATCGCCAGCTGCCTGTCCCGCTCCGTCCGAAAGCGCACGAAGTCTTCCCGGCTCTTGCCGCCGCCCACATGGATGTTGTTCGCCTTCTCCTCGGCCACCGAGGTCTCCCAGGCGATGTCCCGTCCGCCGGGCCCGTAATCGTGGCACATGAAAAGCCGCATCTCATCGGGCAACGCCAGGATCTTCTGGATCGAATCGTACAGCTCCCCCGCATCCCCGCCGGGAAAATCCGCCCGCGCCGACCCTCCGTCGGGCATGAACAGCGTATCACCGACGAAAGCCGCATCGCCCATCACATGCACCATGCAGGCCGGCGTATGGCCCGGCGTCGCCATCGCGAAACACGCCATCTCGCCCACCTGATACGTGTCGCCATCGACGAACAACGCATCGAACTGCGATCCGTCGCGCTGGAACTCCGTGCCTTCGTTGAAGATCTTCCCGAAGGTCTCCTGCACCTCCATGATCTTCTCGCCGATCCCGATCCTGCCGCCCAGCTCCTGCTGAATGTAGGGCGCCGCGCTCAGGTGATCGGCATGGACATGGGTTTCGATGATCCACTCCAGCCGCAACCCGCCCTCGCGGATATGGGCGATTATCGCATCGGCATGTCCGTAGGTGATCCGCCCGGCCGCATAGTCGATATCCATGACGCTATCGATCACCGCACAGGCGTCCGAGGCGGGGTCCGTCACGATATAGCTGATCGTGTTGGTCGCTTCGTCGAAAAAGCCCGTCACCTCGGGGTGCACCGCCATATCCACCGGGTAATTCATCGCCTGTCCTCCCGTCCGCACCGCCATTCTGCGTCTGCCCGGACCGGAGGCAAAGGAGAAATCGCCGCAGGCACCCTCCAAAAGAATTTCCCCGGCTCAAAACACGAGCCGGGGAAGAGCATCTCAAAAGACTTTATCGAAACAAAAACAAGTCACTCGTTACCAACCGTCCCTTCCGGACAGCCGCTGCAGGCTCCCGAAGGGAACCGAAACGCCGGGGAGCGTTTCGGTTCAGCGCCCTGCACCACAACCCAGCCGCCAAGTAGCCGGCATCACAGCACAGGCCGCGTCACCGCCACGTCCGGCCCCACTCCAACCGGAACTCCACCGGCCCGAAGACCGGATCGGCGACGATGATATTGGATCACCTGAGACGAACCGAGATTCGTCCCGTCCCGGACCGATACGCCACGGTACCGCCAGCTTCGAACCGCGGGCCCTTGGCTGCACACGGTAACCACTTCGAAGCAGGCGAAACCGCTCACTAGACGCATCGGGCCAAAGCCCCCAGCAACCCTTCGCAAACCACACGGCGCAAAACACGCGCCAGAGTAACAACGGTACCAACTCCCGAAGGCTCCTGGCTGCCACTCCTGTCACCCGTTCGCCTTCGACACCCGTGTGATGCCACGTGTGAACGGCGTGTTCTGTGACCCGCTTCACAGAAGCAAGATTATTTTAACCTAGATGAAACCGATCTCGGCATGGGCCTCGAGCGCCAGACGGTCCTCGACGGTGATCGTCGACCGGCCCACCGTCACGATCCCCTCTTCCCGCCACCGCCCCAGCGTCTTGGACACCGCTTCGCGCGAGGCGCCGATGAAATCGGCCAGCTCTGCCTGGGACAGGGCCAATTTGCCGTCCAAAGCCCCGTGCCGGGTCAGATGCAGAAGCTTGCGCGCCAGCCGCGCGGGCATCGGCAGAAAGACCTGCTCGTGCAATTGTCGGCTGACCGAGCGCAGCCGCTGGCCCGCCAGAAGGATCAGATCGCTTGCCAGATCAGGCTGCCGGGCCACCTGCGCGAACAGATCGGCCCGCCGGACCGATCGCAGCGTACATGGCTCCATCGCGGTCACGGTGGCGGTCCGCCGCCCGCCGTCGAACAACGCGATCTCACCAAAAACGTCTCCCTTGCGGAATACGTCCAGCGCCAGCTTCCGCCCCTCACGTGACACCACGCTGACCTCGACCGTCCCCATCTCGACGACATAAAGCGCATCGCCCGCCTGCCCCTGCTCGAACAGGATCTCGCCATCGGCCAGATGGACAGGTATCGCAATCGTCCGAAACGCCTCAAGCAGCGGGGCGGGAGCATCCGCAAGAAATCCCGTCGTCGCAGCCTTGTCGAAGGCCTGTCGCGCGGCATCGTTCATGTTTGTCGCCCCGTGGAGTGGAAACGGAAAGCGTGCACACTTATCAGATTGTTCGCCCTAAGGATGTCCCGGGCGGGCGATCACAGTCAAGTGACCGCACCCACTGGCTCTGTCAACCCGGACTGACGTCTACATCGCTCGGCCAGCGGCCCCATCCCCAGCGCGCGTGCGGCAGTCTCGGCGGCCTCCAGCAAGGCCGGTCCCTCCTCTGCCGCGCCGCCGCGCAGCAGGGCGCTGCCCCGGACATACCGCGCCCAGGCGGCATTCGCCGCTTCGCCCGACCGGTCGCAGACCTCCTCCAGCTCAGCCGCGATGCGGATCGCCTCCGCATCCTCTCCGGCCCGCAGCATCACCTGCCCGGCCCAGCGCAGGCAGAGCGACCGCATCGCGGCCAGCTTCAGCGCCGTGACCCGCTCCAGCGACAGCCGTGCCATCGGCACCGCCTCCCCGTGCCGCCCGTCCTGCGACAGCGCGTAGGCCAGGCAGGCCAGCACCCGCGGCAGCAGCAGCACCACATCCGTCGTCTCGCACAGCTCCCGCGCCCGCTCCAGATCGGGGATCGCCGCCGGATCGCCCTTCAGGGCGCGCACGCCTCCCAGCGCCAGATGCCCCTGCACCCGGTCGAAGGGGCGGCCATGGGCCTCGCCCACCTCCTTGGCCCATAGCGCCCAGTCTTCGGCCTCATCGAACCGGCCCAGTTCCGCCAGGCACCAGGCGAGATACCCGCCCGAGACGACCGACGGCAGCGCATACATCCCGAAGCGCTGATCGGCATCGGCCTCGCGCAACAGGCGGCAGTTCTCTTCCAGATCGGTGACGGCCTCGCGGAAGGCGCCCGTGGCATAAAGCGACAGCCCCAGAATGAACCGCGTCGTCACGACCAGCCCCTTGTCGCCAAGCGCCTCGCCCCGCGCCAGCGCCTTGCGTCCTGCGGCGATGGCGGCGGCCCAATCGCCCACCAGCCAGTGATAATGCGACAGGTAGGACAGCACCTGCGCGATCCGCGCCTCGTCCCCGATCAGCCGCGCCAGCCGCTCTGCCTCGGCCAGATGGTTCGGGATCTCCCCCTGCCGTCCCACCGGCAAGAGAGCATTGCGCAGGATCAGCCGCAGCTGAACCGCCTCTTCCGCATCGTCCGCGCCGATCAATCCGATCGCGTGCTCGAAGCACCCGATCGCGTGCTGGCTGGCTGACTGAGACATCGCGGTCTCGCCCGCCTCTCGCAAATAGGCCCGCGCCGGCGCCAACTGGCCCGACCGCTCCGCATGATGGGCCAGATCCTCCGGCGCGACCTTCCGTCCATCACCTCGAACCTCCTTAAGCAGCCCGAAGATCCGCCCGTGCTGCTGCACCCGCTCGTCCTTCAGCAGCCCCGAATAGGCCACGTCATGGGTCAGCGGATGCTTGAAAGCGATCTGCCGGTCCTCTCCCACCCCCGAAAGGCGCAGGAAATCCCCCTCCTCCAGCGCCGCCAGGATCGCCTCCAGCCGCCCCGCATCCCGCCCCGCCAAGGGCGCCAGCAACGGCAACCCGGTCCGAAACCCGAACACGGCCGCCAACGTCAAAATTCGCTTCTCCCGTCCCGCCAGTCGGTCGATCCGGGCGGCCACGACATCCTGCACCCGCGCGGGCAGATCCCCCGCCTCCAGCGCCCGGTCCTGCCGCCAGCCGTCGCCGTCTTTCACCAGCACGCCCGAAGCGATCAGCGCCCGCACGATCTCTTCCAGAAAAAACGGGTTCCCCCCGGTCCGCTCACTCAAGGTCGCCCGCAGCTCCGCCAAAGCCGGATCGCTGCCAATCATCGCCACCAGCAGATCCTCGGACCCCGCCGCCTCAAGGCAATCCAGCGCAATCTCCTCCGCCTCCCCGCTGAACCGATACCCTTTCCGGAAACAGCACAGCATCAGAACCGGCAGACCCGACACATCCAGCTGCTGCACCAGATCGGCGCTGTCCCGGTCGATCCACTGCAGATCGTCAAACAGCAGCAGAACCGGCCCTTTCCCCGCCTGCATCTCCAACACCGCCTGCACCGCCGCAAAGATCCGCTTGCGCCGCGCCGTCGCCTCCAGCGCATCCCACGCTTCGTCCGGCGCGTTCCGGAACAGCGCCCGGATCGCGGGCAGATGCGGCGCCAAAGCCGGATCCGCGTCGTCCACGCAGGGTGCCAAGGCCTCCCGGATCCCGCTGAACGCCTGCGGCACCCGGTGCGACAGCCCCGTCGCGGGCAGCACCCGCCAGCGCCCCGCATCCAGCCGCCCCGTGAATTCCTCGATCAGCCGGGATTTCCCGACCCCTGGCTCCCCCGACAGCGTCACAACGCGGCCCGCGCCACCCTCCGCTTCGCCCGCCAGGTCCAGCAGCCGCGCCAGCTCCGCCTCCCGGCCCACCAGCGGCACCGCAGCCCCGTCCGTCGACTTCCGCCAGCGCTTGGCCATCCCGGTCAGCCGGAACAGCCCCACCGGCGCCTCCAGCCCCCGCACATGCCCTTCACCCAACGGCACCACATCCGCGTCCGACCCCACCAGATCCAGCACCGCCTGCGAGATCAGGACCGTCCCCGGCTCCGCCATCTTCTCCAGCCGAGACGCCACATGCGCCGTCCGCCCGAAGGCCGTGTATTGCTGCTCGAACCCCTCGCCGCGCTCCTTCATCACGACGACGCCCGAATTGATGCCCACCCGCACCGACAGATCCGGCCCCTCCCGCGCTTCGGCAAAATGCGCCTGGATCGCGAGGCCGGCATTGCAGGCCCGGAACGCGTGATCCTCCTGCGCGTGCGGCGCCCCGAAAACGGCCATCACCCCGTCGCCCATCGCCTGCACGACGGTGCCGCCGAATTCCCGCGTCAGCTCCGCCAGCGGGTCCAGCACGCTTTCCAGCAGCACCGTCGCCGCCTCAGGATCCTCTGCCAAAAGCTCCAACGACCCCGTCAGATCCGCAAACAGGATGGTGACGTTCTTGCGCTCGCTCTCGAAGGCGCGCACGACGCCGCCTTCCCCCTCCGCATGGAGCCGAACCCCACACCGCCGGCAGAACCGATCCTCGAAATCCACCCGCATGTCGCACCGCGGACATTGCTCCAGCAGCAGCGTATCGCAAACCCTGCACCGCCCGCCGACAGGCTTGGTCTCGCTCTGGCAGGCCGGGCATTCCATCGGCACCTCCGGATCGGGCGATCTTTCAAAGGACTTGCACATGCGGGCCGGGGCGCAGATGGTCCCCTTGCCCCCAGGTCACCCTACCACCTGCGTACCTTCGGAGGAACTAATGTCAAGAATACGCTCCACATTTCAAACGTTTGGCTTTGCCATCCTTACCGCCTTGCTGGCCACCAACGTGCACGCCCAGGCGCGGGACTTCACCGAGGCCGAACGCGCGGCCGTCGGCGAAATCGAAGACCTGCGCAACGGCTGGGTCGAAGCCTACCGCGCCCAGGACGTCGAGGCGATCTCGCGATTCTACCACCCAGACGCGACCTTCGCCGGCACGCTCCAGCCCTTCTGGCTGGAAGGCGGGGACGCGATCCAGGATCTCTGGGCGCGCTACTTCGCGGCCTGGGACAGGGTCAACATCATCTTCCGCCAGCCCACCGTCCAATTCTACGACACGGCCGTCCAGGAAGAGGGGCAAGAGCCGATGGTCGCGGTCGAAACCGGCTATCTCGAAATGTTCATGGTCGAGGATGACGAAACCGACGACCAAGGCCGGACGATCAGAGAGGGGCGGGTCGTCATCACCAACATCCGCTACTCCATCACCCGCGTCTTCACCCGTGAAAACGGCTGGCAGATCGCCAGCATGAATGTGGCCCGCCTGCCCGGCACCGAATAATCAGAACGCGCCGCGGCCTCATGTATGGGGGTGGCCGCGGCGCAATCGCTGATCCGGAAGTCCGCGTCAGATCGCCTTCCGGCCAAGGCGGCGGCCTTGGCAAAACCCCGGTGCATCTTCATGATCCACTTTCCGTCAAGCCTCCTGATCAGCCAACCGGTTGGGCAGGACCCAGACCCGGATTGAAGACCTCAGGATGCCTGACCCCGACACCGCCGACAAAAGCCTGAAATCGCAGGAAATTTCCCTCAAGGCCCTGCCGCTTTTCCTCGAGAAGGGCTATGCTGGCACGTCGATGAGCGCGATTGCCCGCGTCGCCGGGATCACAAAGGCGACGCTCTACCACCACTTCGCCTCCAAAGAGGATCTCTTCGTCGCCGCCACCGTGGCCGACCCAGAAGGGCTGATGGACGATCTCCGTCGCCTTTCCGAAGACAGAACGAGCGATCCCGAGGCCCGGATGCGCGCCGCACTCCGGATCTGCTACGACATGATCGTCGAAAGCCCCGCCGGGCGCCTCACCTCCGTCATTGCCGAAACCGCGGGCCGCATCCCGGCCGTGGCGACCGGCTTCTACACACGCTTCATCGTGCCCTTCGAAATCGCGCTCAACGCGATCCATGCCGATGGTGTGGCCAGCGGCCAGTTCCGGCCCATGCCCCAGCACCATGTCCATGCGCTCGTTGCGGGGCCGCTCCTCGAAATCAGCCTGGGCCGCGCCATGTGGGCCGCGACGCCCGAGATTGCATCGGCGCGCGCCCACCAGACCAGTCCCGACGCCTATATCGACATGCTGATGGGCACGCTCTTGGCCACCGCCTAGCCCATCATCTCGCGCAGCACCGCATCCGGGCCGGAAACCCGCGCCGGCTCCGCCCGTGCGATGGCAGGTGTCTGGCGCAGCCAACTGCCCTCTTCCACGCAGTCCAGCATGAAATGCGCCAGATCCCCGTGCCGGGTCCGGATCAGGTCGCGCGGGATCACATCCTCCGCCACGACATAATCGCCCGTCATCGGCGCATCCAGCAGCCAGCCCGGCCGCACCGCCGTCCAATCGATCGTCTGCTTGCCGCGCAGGAACCACTCCATCTGCTTCATCTCGCTCACGACCGACGACAGCCCGACCAAAGCCGCTGCCCGAAACCAGATCGGCCCGCGCTTCAGAGTTTCGACGAAACTCGCCGAGATCACGACAAGCCGCGTCACACCGCATTCCTCCATGGCCGAGACGATCTTCTGCGTCCCTTCCGTGTAGAGCGGCGGCGGGTTCAAAATGGTCTTGAGCCCCGCATCGAGGCCGAGGGCTGAGATAACCGCATAGGCCCCCTGCATCACCTCCGTCAGGTCATCTTTCATCACGTCCAGCTCGTAATGCACCACCGCATCGCCATCGGCCGCATCGAACGGCCGCTCGTGTTCGACCGCCCGCACCTGATGGCCCCGCGCCTTGGCCTGCCGCACAAGTTCCAGACCCGTCGCCCCGCCGGCCCCGAAAATCACCACTGTCTTGCTCATGACCATACTCCTAACTCTCCCCACCCAACCGGCGAGCCAAGCGGACCGTTCCGCGCTAGACTGCCGCAGGAGGAGAAGCACCGATGTCCGACAACAAGACCCAAGCCACCGATGCCAGCGTCGCGGATTTCATCGCAGCCATCGACCACCCGGTCCGCCGCGCCGATGCCGACCGGCTCGACGCGATCTTCCGCGAGGTGACGGGCTGGACCCCGCAGATGTGGGGCCCCACCATCATCGGCTACGGCCGCTACCATTACCGCTATGACAGCGGACGCGAGGGCGACTTCCTCGCCACCGGCTTCAGCCCGCGCAAGGCCAACCTCTCGCTCTACATCATGCCGGGTTATGCCGACCGCCAGCATTTGCTCGACCGGCTCGGCAAGCACAAGACGGGCAAGGCCTGCCTCTATGTGGGCAAGCTCGCCGATATCGACGAGGCTGTCCTGCGCGAGATCATCCGCGACGGCCTCGACGATCTCGCCACCCGGTGGGAGGTCTTCCCCGAATAGGCAAAGATCCTCTCCTGCGTAGATGCGAACAGGGTCTGCGCGGCCCATGGGAATTGCCTTATGCCCAATTCGCGCGAGATGTGTGGGGTCACACAACGCTCCAAAGGAGAACTCGACGCCATGATCCGCACGCTCACCGCCGCCCTTGCCGCGACAGTGCTCGCCGCCCCCCTCGCCGCCGAACCGGTGCCCTACACGTTCGACGCGAGCCACAGCCAGGTCATCTTCAGCTACAACCACCTCGGCTTTTCAACGACCTACGGCATGTTCTCCGGCTTCGAGGGTGAGATCATGTTCGACGAGGAAAATCCCGAGAATTCCTCAGTCAGCGTCTCCATGCCCGTCACCATGATGTTCACCGGCTGGGAACAGCGCGACCAGCACTTCATGAGCGAGGATTTCTTCAACGCCTCCGCCCAGGCCGATGCCGGCAACGACATGGTGAGCTTCGAATCCACCTCGATCCAGGTCACGGGCGAGAACACCGCGAACATCACCGGCAACCTCACCATGAACGGCATCACCAACGAGGTCGTGCTCGAGACCACGCTCAACCAGTCGCAGCCCTTCCCCTTCGGCCCGAACGAAGGCGTGCCGACGCTCGGCTTTGACGCCACGACGACGCTCAGCCGCGAGGCGTTCGGCGTCGGCGCCTTCGCGCCCGCCGTCGGTGACGAGGTCGAGGTGATGATCTCGCTCGAGGCGCAACAAGCCAGCTAAACCGACTTCATTCCAAGCGACGGGCCGTCCATCTGGGCGGCCCGTTTCCGTTTCAGCGTTCCCGCGCGGTCAGCTCGATCGTCACGCCGACCTCAAATCCCGGATCCGACTCGCCGCTGCCGATCCCGTAATTCCGCCGGTCCAGCACCGTCTCGCCCTGCATCTGCGCCGTCCCGTCTGCAATGGACAGCGTGAACGGCAGCATCACCGGCGCCTCTATTCCTTTCAGCGTCAGCGTCCCGTCGGCAAAATAGGTGCCGTCGCCCTCGCCCGGCAGAATCACCGCGTCAAAGACTGCGCGCGGATGGGTCTCGACATCGAAGTAATCGCTGCCCATCGCCTGCTGCGTCACCGATCCGAGCGTCAGTGACCCGATATCGATCGACACCTCCACCGCGCCCGTCCCGGTGCCCTCGTCGAATTCGATCTCCGCCGTCCAGTCGTTGAACTGCCCGTTCACCGGCGATCCGAACTGTTCGACCGTGATCGACAGCGAACCCGCCTCGACGGCCCAGTTGCCCCCGGCAGATGCCCGGTTCGACTCCGCGACATCCGGGCGCGGCGCGGCCGAGACATCGTACATCCCCAGCCCCGCGCCGATCCCCAACGCCGCCACATAGACCACGACCGTCGCGATCACCGGCGCGCGCCCGTGATCCGGCCGCAACGTCGACAGCTGCGGCAGCTCGGTCCAGCCGAACCACATCCGCCGCAAGGTCGCGTCCCGGTCGATGAAATGGTGCTTCAGTGCGCCGATCACATGCAGCGCCAGCGCAAAGATCAGCACCCGTTCGAAGATGATATGCAGATGCCCCGCCAGCTGCTCCAGCGTGTAGGATTTCGGCACGAAGGGCAGATCCTGCCCGATCGGCAGCCAGATCGGCGCAAACCCGGTCGAGGCCGCATGGCTCACCCACCCGGCCAGCGGCACGAGGATCAGCGAGGCGTAGAGCAGCCAATGCACCGTCTCGGCCAGAAACGTCTCGACCCGGCGCTTGGGATGCAACGGCACGGGCTTCTTCTGGATCAGGCTCCAGAGGATCCGCAGGACCGCCACCCCGAACAGGATGATCCCCAGCGTCTTGTGCAGCGAAAACCAGAACCCCGCCCGGGCGCCATAGGCCGCCGGATCGGCCTCGGCCAGATGGGCCAGATTGCTTGCATAGATCCCTAGCGGGATCAGCGTCGCGATCAGCAGCATCACCGTCCAATGGAAGGTTTTCGCGATGCCCCCATAGCGGATGTCGGTATTGCGAAGCCCCATCTCGGTATCCTCTGCGCGGTCAGCCCAGAACCTAGTCCAGCCATCCGCCCCGGGAAAGTGCTGCAACGCAGAGCACCTGTGTGGTGTTACGTCAACGTCATTTTGACGCGGGACAGCGCGAACAGCGCCAGCGCCGTGCAGACGATCGTCGGGCCCGCAGGCGTGTCCTGCCACGCCGCGATCTGCAAACCGCCCAGCGCAGACGCCGCCCCGATCACCGCCGCGATCCCCGCCATCGCCTCGGGCGTCCGGGCCAGCGGCCGCGCCGCCGCCGCCGGAATGACCAGCAGCGCACCGATCAGCAGAACGCCCACCACCTCGATCGCGATCGCGACCGTCAGCGCCAGCGTCACGGTCAGCACCAGCTCCGTCCGGTCCGGGTCGATGCCCGAGGCGCGGGCCAGGTCCGGATCCAACGTCGCCGTCAGCAGCGCCGTCCAGCGCGCGGCCAGCAGCGCCAGGATCACCACCGCCCCGCCCCAGATCACCGCCAGATCCGTGCGCGACACCGTCAGGATGTCGCCGAAGAGCAGGCTTTCCAGGCTGATCGCCGGGATCGGCAGCAGCGCCGCTGCCACCAGCCCTGCCGCCAGCGCCCCGTGGGCCAGCACACCCAGCGCCGTGTCCCCGGTCAACCGGCGCCCGGTCAGGCTCCCGATCGCGAGCGCCATCAGGAACGCCGTCGCCAGCGCACCGAAGGCGGGCGAGACGTTGAAGGCCAGCGCGAAGGCGATCCCCAGAATGGCGGAATGCGAGGTCGCGTCACTGAAATAGGCCATCCGCCGCCAGACGACGAAGCACCCCAAAGGCGCCGCCGCCAGCGCCGTGCCCAGCCCGGCAAGCATCGCCCGTGTCAGAAAATCGTCAAGCATCTGAGGGTCTTACACTACTCTTTACTCTGCGGCGTGGTCGTGGCTGTGATCGTGCTCGTGCCGGTAAAGCGCCAGCGCCCCGCCCGTGCCCGTACCAAAGAGCGCCCGGTATTCAGGGGCCGAGGCGACAGCATCCGGACGCCCCTCGCAGCAGACATGCCCGTTGAGGCAGATCACCCGGTCTGACGCTGACATGACCACATGCAACTCGTGGCTCACCAGCAGAACCGCACACCCCGTCTCGTTCCGTACCGCTTCCAGCCGCCGGTAGAACGCCGCCGATCCCGGCTGGTCCAGCCCTGTCGTCGGCTCGTCCAGCAAAAGCAGTTGCGGCGCCCCCAGAAGGGCCCGCGCCAGCAGCACCCGCTGCGTCTGCCCGCCCGACAGATCCGCCAGCTGCCGGTCCGCCAGATCCGCCGCCCCCGCATGTTCCAAGGCCGAGTTCAGCTCTGCCTTCGACCGCCGCGCAGGCAGCGACAGGAACCGCTTCACCGTCATCGGCAGCGTCGCATCGGGCCGCAGCCCCTGCGGCACATAGCCGATGCTCAGCCCCGGCTGCCGCACGATCCGCCCCTCCGACGGCACCTCCGCCCCGATCAGGGCCTTCAGCAATGTCGTCTTGCCCGACCCGTTCGGGCCCACGATCGTCACGATTTCCCCCGGCTCGATCGCCAGCGACACATGATGCAGCGCCACACGCCCGTCCCGCCGGACGGTGAGGCGTTCCGCCGAAATCAGGCTCACGGCCGCGCCGCCTGACAGGCCGGGCAGGTTCCCGTCGCCTCGACCGTCGTCGCCTTCACCTTGAACCCCGCCGCCTTCGCCGCCGGCCCCACCGCCGCAGGCGCCTCCGTCTCGGCCACGGTCTCGCAATCGGTACAGATCAGAAAGGCCGGGTTGTGCGCCTCGCCCGGATGGGTGCAGGCGATATAGGCGTTCAGCCGCTCGATCTTGTGGGCCAGACCATGGGCCGTCAGGAACTCCAGCGCCCGATAGGCTGTCGGTGGCTTGGCACTGAACCCGTCCGCCCCCAGCCGGTCGAGGATCTCGTAGGCCCCCAGCGCCTTGTGCCCCGTCAGCAGGATCTCCAGCACCCGGCGCCGCAGCGGCGTGAACTGCAACCCCTCCCGCGCACACAACGCCTCGGCCGCGCCCAGCGTCTGGGCGATGCAGCCGGAATGGTCGTGGGGAGTGAAGCCTGACTGGGACATGCCCCTTGCCCTTAGCAGATGTGCTCTATAACGGGGATATGTTATACTATAACAAAGGACAAGAGAGATGAGACTACTGGCCCTGATCGCGACCTGCGCAGGCGGCACTGCCTTCGCCGAAACCCCGCGCGTCGTCACCGACATCCTGCCGGTCCACTCTCTCGCCGCCGCCGTGATGGAGGGCGCAGGCACCCCCACCCTCCTCCTCGGCCCCGGCACCGATCCGCACCACGCAGCCCTCAAACCCTCCCAGGCCGAAAGCCTGCAAGAGGCCGATATCGTCCTCTGGATGGGCCACGGCCTGACCCCTTGGCTCGAAGAGCCGATCGAGACCCTCGCCGGCAACGCAGATGTCCTTGAACTCGCCGACACCGAAGGCGCCGTCACCCATGAGATGCGCGGCGACCACGATGATCACGGGCACGGGCATGGCCACGATCACGGCGACACCGACCCCCACGGCTGGCTCGACCCCGTCAATGCTCGCCTCTGGCTCGAACTGCTGGCCGACACGTTGGCCGGGGCCGATCCCGACAATGCCACCCTCTACCGCAGCAACGCGGCCCGCGCGATCACCGATATCGACGCCGTGACAGCCGAAATCCGCACCCGCCTTGACGGCGCGCAGGGCGCCGTCCTCGTCGGCCACGACAGCCTGCAATATTTCGAGCAGCGTTTCGGCCTCGCCCATGCCGGCAGCCTGACCGATGCCAGCGATGCCGCCCCCGGCTCCAGCCATATCCGCGAGATGCGCGAGATCGCGGGCAACCGCACCACCGCCTGCCTGCTGACCGACCCCGAGACCTCCGCCGATCTCGTCGCCACCATCACCGACGGCACCGACCTGCCCGTGATCCCGGTCGACCCGCTCGGCACCGATCTCGACCAGGGCCCCGGCCTCTATCCGGCACTCCTGCGCGGGATCGGCGCCGCCTACGCCACCTGCCTGACCAGCACCAGCTGACTACTCCGCCGCCTCCCGGCGGGCCTCGGTGATGGTCTCCAGCGGCTCCTTGAAGGTCAGCGTCCGGTAGGGGAACGGGATCTCGATCCCCGCCTCGTCCAGCGCCCGCTTGACCGCCGCAACCACCTTGTCGCGGCTCTGGCGTTCGTCCAGCGGGGTGGATCCCGTCCACCACGTCACCTCGAAATTGATCGCACTGTCGGCGAATTCCCGGGCGAAGATCTGCACGTCCTTCACGTCGTCGCGCACGCTGTCGACGGCGCGCACGGCATCCTCGATCACCGTCCGCGCCTCATCGACATCCTCGCCATACGCCACGCCGCAGATCACCGTCGTCCGGCGCAGATTGCCCGCCGTCAGGATCGTCACCGGGTTCTTGAAGAACATCCCGTTTGGCGCCACCACGACCTGCCCGTCGGTCTTCCGCACATGGGTCTCGCGCACGCTGATCTTCTCGACCTGCCCCTCGATCCCCTCGCATTCGATGAAATCGCCGATCCGGAACGGCTCGCGCATCAGCAGCATCAGCCCGGCAAAGAAATTCTCCAGCGAATCCTTCGCCGCAAAGGCCACCGCCAGACCGCCCACACCGGCGGCCGCGAAGATATTCCCGATCGAGATCGTGGGGAACGCGATCGTCGCCGCAATCAGCACGCCCATCAGCCACAGCCCCACCGTCGCCACCATCAGGGCCACCTCGATCAGCGCCCGCCGCATCCGGGCCCGCCGCATCGCCTTGGGCAGCAGCCACCGCACCAGCCGGACAAGGCCCCACACGAAGAACAGAAAGACCAGCGCCATCACAAGCTGCGGTAGCACCCGCCAGAACGCGGTCATATACCCTTCCAGCTGGTCCCGCATCGGCCCGGGCAACACGTTCCACAGCTCACTCAGAAAATCGGACATCGCGGCGGCCCCTCCTTTCGGGGTCAACCGGGCGGGGGCAGGACCGGTTCCTCCTGTCGCGGGGCGGCGGGCAAGGTGCCCGGCACCTCGAGCAGCCCGATCCGGTCGACCTCGGCCTGCAGCCAGTGCCGGTCAAGCCGGTCGAGCGGCAGACCCAGGAAGGCCGTCACCCGCAGCTCCAGCGTGCGGTAGGCGTTCCAGAACGCCAGATGCCGCTCCGACAGCGTGCCGGTGGCGGTGACGGGATCGGGCATCCCCCAATGGGCGCGGATCGGCTGCCCCGGCCAAGCCGGGCAAACCTCCCCCTCCATGCGATCACAGACGGTGATGACGAAATCGACGGGCGGCGCCCCGGCGCCCGCGAAAGCCGTCCCGCCTTTCGGCCACAGGGCAGAGGTGTCATGCCTCTTCCGCTTCAGAAGACGGATCGCCGAGGGATGCGGGGCGCCCGCCGGATGCGACCCGGCCGAAAACGCCCGGACCCGCCCTGCCCCGTCGCGGTTCAGGATCGCCTCAGCCATCAGGGACCGGGCCGAATTGCCGGTGCCGAGAATGAGTATCGTTCTGAGGTCATCCATCGCCGTCTCATGGTAAGGCCGACTGGCTTAACTCAAGGTTAATGCAGGCCGGATCACGCCGCCCGAAACCGGGCGGCGCGCCTTATCTGGGGGCGGCGCGGGTCGGGCCGCGGCCCGGGCCGAAGGCGTCGAACAGCCGCCGGAACAGGCCGCCGCCGCCCGGCTCCGCCACATAGCGCGGATCAGAAGTCGGATCGGGCTCGGTCCGCGCCACATGGGAAAAGGTCGGCCCCGACAGCGTCCCGACGACATAATAGCCGGACGTTGGGCCAATCGGATGGATGACCAATCGTTCAGGCGCACTGCGCCGGGTGACATGCCGCTCATGCGGCGGCAAATGGGCAGTCTCGACCCGGTGGTCGACCGCAAAAAACGGGGGATGCATTGGATGTCCTCTCGGGATGGAAATTGCCGCGAGGTCGGGCGGCAGATAGAGTGCTGCGGGGGCGCTAAGGCCTTACCTGATAAGATGTCCTTCCATACGTGCAGCCTCCATTCCGAGTTTCGGTCCGGGCCGGATAACAGATTCGTGCGCTTGACCCAACGGAAAACTCTCGCATAAGCGGAATTCCTGCCATCCCCCGACAGCCGCATCCCATCGTCCGTCGCGAATACGTCGCCCCGACCAATAGGCGGCCGCCTATGGATCGGCGGGCGGGGCTCCCCGGCGACACCCGCCAAGCCCCTGATATTCATCGATTTGGCAAATTCGAATCCCGTGGCCCCTGTCCGACGGAAAGATGACGGAAGGCCGACGGGCCGGTCTTCCCGAAAGTCGCCGATCTCATCCGCTGCAGGGCGGTCCTGCTCCTCCGCGACTGGTTTCGCTTGGACACACAAACTATCTCGCAAGCACCTGATATTGCTTACCTAATATGTCTCCGCAACACCCATCGCGCGCATGGCTCAGACCTCGTAAACCAGTCCGCCCTACCCCGTCTCCCGCGCCTTTTCGAAGACCCGGTCGATCACCACCTGCGTCCCTTTCGAAAATTCCAGCGGGCAGGGATAGTCCGTGCCCTCGCGAACCGACCGGCAGAAGGCCTCGACCTGCCGGACGTACTGGTTGATCGCCGGATACCGCCAGACCTCGAACGCGTCACCTCGGCGCAGCTCGACCTTTGGCTCGGTAAAGGTCAGCGGCCGGAACGGCGCGTTCAGCCGGATGACGCCGTCCTCGCCAAGGAACGTCATCTCCTGATGCCGATGCATCCGCATCGACGTTAGCCATTGCGCCGTAAAGCCTTGAAATTGCGCTGAAACATTGGCGACCACATCCACCCCGTTCTCCCACTCGATCCGGGCGCTGACGATCTCCTCCGGCTCCTGCCCCGTGGCAAATCTGGTGGATCCATAGATATAGACCCCAATATCCGGGATCCCCCCGCCCCCCTTCGCGGCATCGTTCCGGATGTTCCCGGTGTCGCTGGCATTGTTGTAGGCGAACAGCGCCTGCACGTGGCGCAGCCGCCCTATCGCCTTGTCTTCAATCAGGTTTCTGATGTGCTGCCACTGCGGGTGGTGGAGGATCATATAGGCCTCCGCCGCCAGCCGCCCGGCCTTGTTCCGCGCCGCAATGACCCGGTCGAAATCCCCGGCCTCCATCGCCAAAGGCTTCTCGCACAGCACGTGCTTTCCGGCCGCCAAGGCCTTCAGCGTCCAGTCCACATGCAGGTGGTTCGGCAGCGGAATATAGACCGCATCGACCTCCGGGTCAGCCAGCAGCGCGTCATAGCCCACGACCCGCACCCCCGGCGCAAACGCCTGAAACGGCGCCGCTTTTTCAGGAGAGGAGGTCGCCAGCGCCACCAGTTCCGCCCCGCGCGCCGCATGGATCGCGGGGGCCATATCCGTCAACGCAAACTTTGCCGCCCCCAGGATCCCCCATCTCACAGACTCCATCCCGCCCTCCGTCATAAAACTGTCGCTCAACCTTTACGTTAGGTCCGCCTCACTGACATGATCCCCTGACAGTCTGACGGTCCACACCACCTTACGGAAGAGGCTCTCATGCTCACGCGTTCCCTGCTACTGCTCGGCACGGCGCTTGCCGCGCTGCCCGCTTTTGCGAAAGATACCAGTTACATAGGCCAGGTCCAGACGATCGGCGATCCGGCAAATGACGGCACCGCCCGCGGCACCGTCTTTCTTGATACCAACCGCAACAGCCAGCTCGACGCGGGTGAACAGGGGCTCGAAGGCGTCCAGGTCTCCAACGGCCGCGAGGTCGTCCTGACCGGGCCTGATGGCACCTACGAACTGCCCGCCTATGGCGACATGAACCTCTTCATCACCAAGCCCCGGGGCCACATCACACCGGTGGATCGGATGATGGTCCCGCAATTCGCCTATATCCATAAGGAGGACGGCTCCCCGCCCCTGCGCTTCGGCGGGATCGACCCCACCGGCCCCCTGCCCGGTCAGATCAATTTCCCCCTGATCGAAGACCCCGACGCCAGCGACACCTTCGAGGTTCTCGCCTTCGGCGACGCCCAGCCCTATTCCAATCGGGAAATCGGCTATGTCCGCGAAACGGTCGGTAACATGTTGCAAAACCGGGATCTTTCCTCGGTCCAGATGCTGATCTTCCAGGGCGACGTGATGGGCGATGACCTGTCGCTCTATCCCCGTTTCAAGGAGATCGTGGCCACCGGCGGCGTCCCGCAATACTTCGTCGCCGGCAACCACGACCTCGATTTCGACGCCGAAACCGACGACCATTCCATGGACACCTTCCGCCGCGAATGGGGCCCGGAATACTACTCGATGGATATCGGCAACGTCCATTTCATCGTGCTCGACAATGTCCGCTACCCCTGTAACGCGGACGAAACCGACAGCCAGGTCCACGCCTTCTGCGACCCGGCAGCAAGCACGACCTATAACGGCGTCGTCACCGACCGGCAGGTCGACTGGCTCGCCAACAACCTCGCCAACGTGCCCGAAGACAAGCTGATCGTGATGTCGGCCCACATCCCGTTCCAGACCTTCACCGACAACACCGCCGCCAAGCACCAGACCGACAACTTCGCCGAACTCGCTGAAATCCTTGGCGATCGTCCGGTTCTGACACTGGCGGGCCACACCCACACGACCGAGAACATCCTTGAAGGCGTGGATTACGAGGGCTGGGAAGAGAACACCGGCGTCGACGGCGCCCCTTTTCATCAGATCGTCACCGGCGCTGTCTCGGGCAGCTGGTGGGCTGGCGACCGCGGCGATGACGGCGTGCCCCATGGCACCCAGCGCCTCGGCTCCCCGCGCGGCTTCTTCAGTCTGGAATTCGATGGCTCCGACTACGTCGACACCTACCAAGCCTTCGGCCGGGAGGAGGACGAGCAGCTCCACGCCAGCTTCAATACCCCCCGCTTCCGCGACTGGGCCGAACAATTGCTGGCCTATTCCGACCTCTACGGCACCCCGTCCGACGTGATCCCACCGGTGACGATCAACGATCTGGGCGACATGTACATGCTCACCCAGGCCGATCTGGAGGACGGCACCTGGGTCGCGGTAAACGTCTGGAACGGCTCGCAAGAATCGACTGTCCAGGTCTCCATCAACGAAGGCGAGGGCATGGCTGGCACCCTCACCCAGCCCGGAGAAGGCGAAGCCAAGAACAAAGGCCCCGAGTTCGCCGACCCGCTGGCGCTGGCCCGCCAATCCACGCAGTCCGACATGACGATCCGCTCGAATTCGGGCGGTGACGACACGGCGGGCTACCGCACCTGGCAGGGCACCGAATGGATCGGCGTCGCGGGGCCCCTCCAGCGCTGGATGCTCACCGACAATTCCAAGCATCTCTGGCGCGTCGATCTGCCCACCGACTTGGTCGTCGGCGTGCACCGGATGACGGTCTCGACAACCGACCGCTACGGGCGGGAATTCTCGCGGGGCTACACTTTTGAAATTGTGGAGGACATCCCCGATCAGAACTGGCAGGCCGCTCTCTTCGAAAACGAAGACGACAGCTGAAACGAACGGCGGGGCCTCCGAAGGCCCCGCCCCCTCAAGCCGCCTTGGCCTTGGCCGAGAATTGCGCAAGCGGTGTAAAATTCCCCCAGATCATCCGCTTGCCGTCCATCGGCATCTCGCCCATCTCCTGCCATTTCGGATCGGACTGCATCGAAGCATAGGCCGTATCGGCCGTCGCCTTGTCCGGCCACACGATCCAGCTGAACACGACCGTCTCGTCATCTGCCTTCTTCACCGCCATCGGAAATGACGTCACCTCCCCATCCGGCACGTCATCGCCCCAGCACTCCCACATATCGAGCGCCCCGGAGCTTTCGAACAACGGCCAGGAGCGAGTCGCGAAATCGAGGTAGTCCTGCTTGCGCGCAGTCGGAACAGCACAAAGAAATCCACTTACATAAGCCACATCTGAACCCTCCATGATGTGCGGCCAGCTTGACATGGATTCGAGTTGATATCAATCTATTTGCATGACCGAGGAAGCAAAGCTCCGCCACGAGCACACGATCGAGGTTCGCGACCGCTGCCTCTGCTTCCGCACCCAGCGCGCCGCACGGGCGCTCGCCCGCCGTTTCGACGAAGCGTTGCGCCCATTCGGCCTGACCAACGGCCAGTTCTCGCTCCTGATGGCAATGAACCGCCCGGAGCCCGCGCGCCTTGCCCCGCTCGCAGATTTCCTGGCGATGGACCGCACGACGCTCACCGCGGCTCTGAAACCGCTCGACCGCCGCGGCCTCATCACGCTCCAGGTCGATCCCAACGACCGTCGCGGCCGCCTCGTGTCACTAACGGAAGAGGGCAAGGCGCTGCTCTTCGACGCCCTGCCCATCTGGCGCTCCGAACACAACGCGCTTGATGCCGAACTGCGTGAAACCGATCTCGATACGCTGAAGGACGGCCTCGCCGCGCTCAGTCAAACCTGACCTTCATCTGGCCAAAAACAATCACGTCCTGCGGCTGCCGCCCCAATCGCAACGCCGAACCGCCGGGCGCAGAAAGCGCGGCTGGGCGGGCGGGTGTCGTGCCGAAGGCACGCAGGCGCCCTCCCGCCGCCGATCTTACGCCGGAGCCGGAGCCAGCATCCCCTTCTCGGAGGCCAGTTCCCGCATCCGCTTCTGCAGCTTCTCGAAGGCCCGCACCTCGATCTGGCGGATCCGCTCGCGGCTGACGTCGTACTGCCCGGAAAGCTCCTCGAGTGTCACGGTCTCTTCCGACAGCCGCCGTTGCATCAGGATGTCCTTCTCGCGGTCATTCAGCACGTCCATCGCTTCGGAGAGCAGCTCCCGCCGCGCCTCAAGCTCATCGCGCTCGGCATAATCCGTCGCCTGATCCGCATCCTCATCCTCGAGCCAATCCTGCCACTGGGTGGCGGAATCCCCCTCGGTCCCGACCATCGCGTTGAGCGACGCGTCGCCGCCGGACAGCCGCCGGTTCATCGAGATCACTTCGTCCTCGGTCACGCCCAGATCGTTTGCGATCCGCTGCACGTTCTCCGGCCGCAGGTCGCCATCCTCCAGTGCTCCGATCCGGCTCTTGGCCTTGCGGAGGTTGAAGAACAGCTTCTTCTGCGCACTCGTCGTACCGAGCTTCACGAGGCTCCAGGACCGCAGGATGTATTCTTGGATCGCCGCCCGGATCCACCACATCGCATAGGTGGCCAGCCGGAACCCACGCTCCGGATCGAAGCGCTTCACCGCCTGCATCAGGCCGACATTGGCCTCCGAGATCACCTCTGCCTGAGGCAGACCATAGCCGCGATAGCCCATGGCGATCTTCGCCGCGAGCCGCAGATGCGATGTCACCATCTTATGGGCCGCCTCGGTATCTTCCTGCTCGACCCAAGCCTTGGCCAGCATGTATTCCTCTTCGGGCTCCAGCATCGGAAACTTGCGGATTTCCTGAAGATACCGGTTCAGTCCCTGCTCCGGCGACGGGGCCGGCAAAGTCGTATAATTCGCCATCATGTCCCTCCCCATGTTAAGGGCTTTAACACCTATATGGACGGTTTTCGTCGGGTTTCAAGTCCAAGACTAAACAAAACCGTCCTGTTCAGTTCAAAATATGCACCTACGGAGTGTCGCACACCAGACCCATTTCAGTGCTCTCACGCACATGGGATGCGCTGTCACACGTCGCCACGCAGCGCCGCCAGCAAGGCCTCCATATCCGCGGGACGCGGCGCCTCGAAGTGCAAGGCCGCGCCGCTACCCGGATGTACGAACCCCAGCACCCGCGCATGCAACGCTTGCCGTCCGAAGCCGGCCGCAATCTCCGCGGACACCTCTCCCACTGCCTTAGCCGACAGCTTCCGCCGCCCGCCATAGACCGGATCGCCGATCAACCCATGCCCCGCATGGGCCAGATGCACCCGGATCTGATGCGTCCGCCCGGTCTCCAACCGGCATTCCACTCGGGCCGCCACCCCGCCAAACACCTCGACCGTCCGAACCCGCGTCACCGCATGTCGCCCGCCCTCGAAGATCACCGCCTGCCGCTGCCGGTCCGTCCTGTGCCGCGCGAGCCCCGTCGTGATCTTGATCACCCCGCCCGGCTCGACGCTGACCCCACGCACCCCCCGCAGCCGCGGGTCGGCGGGATCGGGCACGCCATAAACGACCGCCTCATAGATACGCTCTACGCTATGCGCCTCGAACTGCGCGGCGAGCCCATGATGCGCCCGATCGCTCTTGGCCACGGCCAGCAGGCCGGACGTATCCTTGTCGATCCGGTGCACGATCCCGGGCCGCGCCACGCCGCCCACGCCCGACAAATGATCGCCGCAATGGTGCATCAGCGCGTTGACGAGCGTTCCCGACGGTGTCCCCGGCGCCGGATGCACGACCATGCCCGCCGGCTTGTTCACCACAATCAGATCGTCGTCCTCATAGACGATCTCCAGCGGGATCGGCTCCGCCGCCAGATGCGTCTCCTCCGCCGGACCAACGGCGATCTCGACCGCGTCGCCCTCCACGACCCGCGCCTTGGCATCCAGCGCAACCGCTCCGTTCACCCGCACGGCGCCGTCCTCCAGCAGCCGCACAATCCGAGAGCGGCTCAAAGCCGCCGCCTCTGGCACATCCCGCGCCAGCGCCTTATCCAGACGCGACGGCGGATCGGCAGCGATGCGAAAGGTGACAGGCTCCATGTCAGATACTCCGGAAAACGGCCCGGAACCGCCGAACCTGCGCTTCCTGCGGCGGCTCGTGACAACGCTCACAGTTGTGATGATCGGAGGCGTCATAACGATCGTCACCCTGCTTGTCATCCGCCTGACCGAAGCCCCCGCTGCGCTCGCCCTGCCCGACACGCTCACGTTGCCCGACGGCACCACGCCCACAGCGGTCACGTTGACCGGCAACCGCCTCCTTGTCGTGACTGATGATGACAGATTGCTCGTCTACGACACAGACGGTGCGCTCCGTCAGACGGTCGTACTCGAATAAAAGGGTGGTACCAGCTCCCAGGCTCGAACTGGGGACCTCCTGATCCACAATCAGGCGCTCTAACCAACTGAGCTAAGCCGGCACACCGCGCGAAATACTCCGCAGGCGCGACGATTGCAAGACCGCCGCAGACGTCAAAACTGAAACTCCCAGTCCAGTTCCTCCAGGTCACATCCGTAGTTTCGCACCGGCCGCGCGGCCACCTGAACCCAACCGGATCGGGCATAAAGCGCGCAGGCCGCCCGATGGCTCGCATGGGTGGAAAGCCGCATCGCCTCGGCACCGCTCGCCTGAGCATACTCCATACAGGTCCGAAGCAGACGATGCCCCAGCCCCTTCCCGCGCCACTCCGGCTCCAGCAGAAAAAGCCTCAGCCGCGCCCAGCCCGGCTCCTCCAACACGCAGAAGATGCATCCAATGGGGGCTCCACCCGCTTCCGCTATCCATCCCCGGCCCTGCCCCGACGCGAAAGAGCTGTCGACCGCCCGCCGGACGACTGGCGCGAAGGTCGCGTCAAACCCGGCCTCGACCCGATAGAGGTTGGCGTGCCGATCAACGATCCAACCACTGTCAGAAGGCTTCGCAATCCTGATTTCCAGACTTGTCACGCGGTTAACGACCCCCTAACTCCGAGTTATGGGTATGAATACCGAACGTGAGATCGAGGCAAACCTCCAGATCGGCCCCACCGATCAGGGCATGGTGCGTATTTTCGTCGAAGCCGCCGGCATCGAAATCCCGATGGATTTCGATACAACCGAAGCGAGAGAAATCGCGGAAGAGATCCTCGCCGCTTCCGCCGCGGCCGACGCCGTCAGATCAAAAAAGTAAACCCCGGATCCCGCATCGCATGAAGCCGCCGTGCCGCATGGCGGGCGAAACGCGCGGTCATCGCCTTGCGCCGGGGTGCTGCCAGCTTGTCCTCCGGCGCCATCCGAACGATTTCGCCGTCATAGGCGTCGGCAAGGATCAGCCCCGTCTCAAGAGGCAACAGCTCTGACGGGAACCCTTCGTCCACGCCCCAGAAGTATCGGTCACAATAGTCCAGATATCCTTCCCATTTCCGGTCAGCGGTGAAATCCGACCGGCTCGACTTGCACTCGACGATCCAGACCTCCCCCTTCGGCCCCAGCGCCATCACATCGACCCTCAGCCCCGGCGCCGGCACGAACTCCTCTACGCAGGCGAAGTCGAGGCTCGCCAGATGCCGGCACACCCCCCGGGCGAGGATCTGGCCCGGCAAGAGGCCGTCTGTGGAGAAGTCATCGGGCATGACGTTAGCTATGAACAATTCATGAACATTGCGCAAGACCCGACCGTTGAGCTTGCGGGCCGTTAACCTTAATGCCCCTGCTTCATCTGGCACTAAATGCTCCCGCCGGAGGCTAATCACACTGCCGGACGCCTCCTGATCCACCATTTCTCATCCGAAACATCGAAGCCCCCGCCACCCTCCCCTACTTCGCACCTTGTTTTAGCCGCATCCCCACCCTAGCTTGAGCGCTGGCGGGTTCTGCCTTTCTCGTGCTCGGTCAAATTCCGGTGGCCTTAAGCAATTCCGAGGGAGCTGGCTCTGTTCGGATCCTGGTCCGTTTATCTGGCGCCCACCTGTACATACAGGTCCTCGGGAATTTAAAGAACCGCACGGCTGCGCGCGGGCCCGCCACTTAACCGCCTAGTGCGCCAAAGTTAAGGACAGCGCGCCGATGGCGACGATCAAGGACGTTCTCCGCGGCAAGACACCCGTCCAGATGCGCCTCAAGGGCGACCTCTGGCAATGGCGCCACAGCTTTGACCCGCCCTCCGGCGACCCGACGACGCTTTTCGCTATTCCTCTGGTTTCGAAACGCCGCTCGGAAGACTGGGGACTGGTGTCGCAGAACCTCGCCGCCACCATCGCCTCGCTCCGCGCGCAGACCTCCTCCCGATGGCAGGCCGTGATCTGCGGCCAGGACGCCCCCGACGGTATCGCCTGGGACGATCAGGTCCGCTTCCTGCCCTTCAAGGGCTCCGACAGCTTCTTCGACAAGGGCCGCAAGCGCCGGGCGCTCATTCGCAACGCCGCCCGCACCCGGAAGGACGACGGCTACCTCTTCCAGTTCGACGCCGACGACCTGCTCCATCCCGGCGTCGTGGCCCACATCCACCAAGACGATAACGGATCGGGCTACTACATCGACCAAGGCTACATGCTCGAACAGCCGGGCGCCCATTTCGCCCCCCTCGACGATGCCCCGAAGCACATCGCCTTCAACCAGATCTGCGGCTCTTCCAACGCCGTCCGCTTCGACTTCCGCCGCCACACGGGCAGCAAAGGCCCCTTAGGCGAAATGAAGTCCCATCGCCGCATCCCCGAACGGATGCGCTATTTCGGCTACGAGATGACGCCGATCCCCTTCCCCGCCGCGCTCTACCTCGTCGGCCATGGCGAGAACATGATCGCCCGGCGCGGCACTCTCGACAGCAAGCTGCGCTATGCGCAAACTCACCGGATCACCGATGCCGATCAGATCGCCCGGATCCGGGCGGAATTCGGCCTCGACAAGGAGACGCGCGATGCCTGAGACGTCCTACGCCCGCGAGTTGGAAGGCCATGTCAGCTGGCTCGACAGCATCACCGGAACGGCTCTTGGCGTGCTCGCCGTCGCCTCGGGCATCTACACCTATCTCGGCGTCTCTTCGCTGCTCGACGATAACGGCGCGCTCACGGTCTTCGCAGCGATGGCCTATTCCATCGCTGTCTCTGTCGGCATCTTCGTCTTCTGGTCCTACATGATGCGGCTTCTGCCCGCCGTCCGCACCGCAGGCGCGCGGATCGGTCTGATCGTCTCGATGGCGCTCGGCTCGCTCGCCATCGTCGCCATGTCCTCCTGGCTGAATGCAGCCGCCCTGGCCGGCGCCGCCGCTGTCGAACAGCACCTGGCGACGACCATCGGCGACTACCAGGACAGCCTCGAACAAGCCAACACCGTCGCCCTCACCGCCCAGGCGCTCGAACGGGACGTCGCCCGCGTCCGCCAAAGCTTCGAGGATCTGTCGGAGCAAGAGGCCGCAGGCACCCTCTCCGGCCTCGCCGGCCGCGGCGCCGTCTTCCGCGTGCTCGAACAGAAATCCGACGAACTCGCAGCCCTCGAAGCCCAGATCGCGTCCCAGGCCCCCCTCATCGACACCGCCTTCAACGAAGGCAACGAGATCCTGTCGCGCATGCGCTCCCTCACCGTCGGCACCGGCCCGGTCGAGGAACGCTCGGTCGAATTCTCGGAAGAGGCCGTGCGCCTCGCCGGTCTCATCACCCGCCTGCGCCAGCTTTCCGTCGCGCCTCTCGTGGCCCGCGCGGCGGTCGACCTTGAAAACTCCGTCGTCCTGCCAGAACTCGACGGCTCTACCGCCAGTGGGCGCACCGATCAAGCGCGCACCATCGACAGCGTCCTCTCGGTCCTCTCCACCCGGGCAGAAGGCCTCGAAAAGGCCGCGCGCGACGTCATGGCGATGGAACAACCGCCCGAGACGACCTACACGCCCATCTCCACCGCCGACGCGGTGATCCTCTATGCGGGCAACTTCATCCCCTCATGGGCGGGTGCCATCGCCATCGACCTGCTGCCCGCCGTCCTCGTCTTCATCCTCGCCGTCACCCAGGCCGCCATCCGCGCGGGCCGCCGCGACACACCAATCGAAGACACGCTGACGCTGACCGAACTGCGCGCCGCCCTCCGCGCCGCGCGCGATGTCGACGACATGCTGACCGAAGAACACGGCGCGCCGCCCCGACCCCGCCCGGCCCAGGTCGAGACGATCAAGCCCGATCGCAGCGCATGACGACCTCCGCCCAGAAGGCGATCCGCTGGATCCTCGGCCTGCAGGTGGGCCTCGCCCTGCTCCTCTTCGCAGGCGATCTGGGCGCGCGCATCCCGCAGCTTCTCTCGCCATCCGTCGCGCCCACCCTCGAACGCCTCGTCTCCCCCGGAGATCAAACCCGTCGCTACGCGCCCCGCCGAATGACAACCGGCCCCGATACCGGCCCCATGCCCCGCCGCCTGACCTTCCAGCCGTTCGGAGATGTCCTGACGATGGAAGGCGGCATCGCCGCCGGCGACGCGGCCCGCTTCGAAGATTTCCTCGACCGCGAAGGGCCCTTCACCCGCATCCGCCTCAACAGCCCCGGCGGGTCGGTGGGCGACGCGCTCGACATCGGCCGCCGCATCCGGGACGCGGGGATCATAACAGAGATGCAGCCCGACACGTTCTGCCTCTCGGCCTGCCCCTACATCCTCGCGGGCGGCACAGAACGGCGCGTCCACATCACCGCTTCGGTCGGCGTCCATCAGCACTATTTCGGCGAAAACATCGTCCTGCCCGCTTTCACCGCGGTCGAAGACATCCAGCGCGGCCAGGGTGAGGTCATGACGTACCTCAATGATATGGGGATCGATCCGCTTCTGATGCGGCATGCCCTCGTCACGCCGCCCGACGAGATCTACGTCCTGCTCCCGGAAGAGCTGGAAACCTACCGCCTCGCGACCGAAATCGGCGCTAGCTGAGGCACCGCCTCACCACCCCGGCCGTCATCATCGTCGCTATCGGCATCCAGTAGCAGCGCGACCGAGAATTGCGCGCCGGAAAAGACGATTCCGTTGAAGAACCACAGCAGGAACACGGCCAGCAGCCCGACATCGGAATTGGAAATCAGGCTCCATAGGCGAACGACATCGAAATAGAGAAGCATCGCGACGAACGCCGCGGCAATTCCGTACCCAATCAGCACGTGCCGGATATAGAACTTCACGATCCGCGGAAGCGGGCGTTTCTGCTCAGACGGCATCTCTCACTCCTCTGGCCAAGGCGACGAAGGCGATCCCCGTCGTCACGAAGTTTATACCCGCAAAGATGCCCAACGCCCAGACCGCCGTGCCGGGCAGCCCCAGAATAAGCAACAGGCCAAGCACCAACGACGCGATCCCCGAAGCCAAAAGCCAGCCCCAGCCCTTGTGGCCCCGGTTTTGCAAGGCCATCGCGGTTTCCACACCGCCCTGCAAACCAAAGACGATCCCCAGCAGGAAGGTCAGCGCGATCAGCCCACCCGTCGGCGAAAAGGCGAGCCATGCCCCCGCGACAAGGTGCAGCAGCCCGATCAGCCCGTTCAGGATCGCCGAATTCCACGTCTTCGTCTGAAATGCCGCGTAAAGCGTGATCGCGCCACTCAGCAGCAGGAACCACCCCACCGTCACCTTCACGAAGATCGAGCCCAGAAACGGAAACAGGATCGCCAGCGTCCCGATCACAATCAGGACGATCCCGAAGATCGTGAACCGCTTGCTGTTCTCCCGGATCCGCTCAGCGAACTCTGCCCGCAGCTTATCCGGATCCGTCGGGGTATCGGCCATCGCGCTCTCCTTTCCAGCCGAACCAGAACGGACGCGCAGAGGTTCCGCCTAAAACGCCTCGGGCCGCGCCTCGCGCGCCATATGATCAAGCACGGCGTTGACGAATTTCGGCTCTTTCCCGTCCGGAAAGAACGCCCGCGCGACGTCGACGAATTCCACGATCACGACCTTCGGCGGCGTCTCACCAGCGATCAGCTCCGCGCCTGCCGCGCGGAACAGGGCCCGTAAGGTCGGATCGATCCGCCCGATCGGCCACTTCGCGACCAGCGCCCGGTCGGTCATCTGGTCGATCCGCGCCTGATCGTTCACCGCCCCTTCCATCAGCGCACGGAACGTCTCCAGATCGCCCTCGGCCATTGCGTAGTCTTCGAAGACCTCGCCGAACCGGTGCGTCTCGAATTCCCGGATTACCGCATCGACGGTCTGATCCGACATCTCCATCTGATAAAGCGCCTGCACGGAAAACAGCCGCGCGGCCGACCGCATCTTGCGCTTCTGATTGCCGGAAAGTTTCGGCTCGGTCACACCGTCTCTCCACCCTTGGCAAGCAGCGTGCTGGTGAAGCCGACGCCCTTGCGCGCGTTCCCCCAGTTCCGCGACAGCGCGATCAGGTGCAACGCCGCCGCCGCGGCGCCGCCCCCCTTGTTCTGACCCTTGGCCTCAGCCCGAACCCGCGCCTGGTCCTTGGTCTCGACCGTCAGGATCCCGTTGCCCACGCACAGCCCCTGCAGCCCCAGCAGCATCAGCCCGCGGGAGCTGTCGTTGCAGACCGTCTCGTAATGGGTCGTCTCGCCCCGGATCACGCAGCCCAGTGCAACGTAGCCGTCGAAATTGCTCATCCGCTCGGCGATCCCGATCGCGATCGGCACTTCCAGGGCACCAGGCACTTCGACCGTCTCATGGGTGCCGCCCGCCGCTTCGATCTCGGTCCGTGCTCCGGCGACCAACTCATCCGCGATGTCCTTGTAGTAGGGCGCCACCACGATCAGCAGCTTCGGGGCCTTCTCGAAGCTCGGCCGCTCCAGCTCGTAATGCTCTTCCGCTGCCGCCATCACCCGATCTCCGATATCTTGCGCACATCCACGATCTCCAGCCCGTACGCCTCGAGCCCCACGACCTTCGGCTGCGGCGAATTGGTCAGCAGGATCATCTTCGACACCCCAAGAGAACTCAGGATCTGCGCCCCCAGCCCGTATTGCCGCAGCGTCTGCGGCGACACTTCCTCGCCCGCGGCAATCTTCATATGCAGGTCGCGCAGCAGCACCAGCGCGCCCCGCCCTTCCGCCGCGATCAGCTCCATCGCGTCGCCGAACTCCCGCGCCCGGCCCATGCCGCCTGTGCCGACGACATCCAGCAGCGGATCCAGCGCATGCATCCGCACCAGCACCGGCTCATCACCCGAGATATCGCCCTTCACCAGCGCGATATGCTCGGCCCCCTGCGTCTCGTCCCGGAAGATCCGCATCTCCCATTCGCCGCCGAACTCGCTCTGTACCACCTCGCGGTCCCGCATCCGCACAAGGTTGTCGTGCCGCCGCCGATAGGCGATCAGATCGCTGATCGTGCCGATCTTCAGGTTGTGAAGCTGGGCAAAGGCCACGAGGTCCGGCAGACGCGACATCGTCCCGTCCTCGTTCATGATCTCGCAGATTACCCCTGACGGGTTCAGCCCGGCCAAACGCGCCACGTCGACCGCCGCCTCCGTGTGCCCGGCCCGCACCAGAACGCCCCCTTCCCGCGCCCGAAGCGGAAAGACATGCCCCGGCGTCGCGATATCGGCGGCCGTCGTGGCGCTGTCGATCGCCACCGAAATCGTCCGTGCCCGGTCCGCCGCCGAAATGCCGGTCGTCACCCCCTCGCGCGCCTCGATCGACACAGTGAACGCCGTCTCGTGGCGCGAGGAGTTCTGCGACGACATCAGCGGCAAACCCAGCGCATCCACCTTCGTCCCCGGCATGGCGAGGCAGATCAGCCCCCGCCCATGGGTCGCCATGAAGTTGATCGCATCGGGCGTCGCCATCTGCGCGGGGATAACCAGATCCCCCTCGTTCTCGCGATCCTCGTGGTCGACAAGGATGAACATCCGCCCATTGCGGGCATCCTCGATGATCTCGTCCACGGACGAGATTGCATCGGTCCAGCTTTCCTCGACCGGTCCGGGCTGTTCGAAACTCATGGGGCGTCCCCTCAGGCAAGCTTGCCGCGGGATAGCGCGCGCGCCGCGCAATGACCAGAGCGGCGCACCTGCGGCGACGCACAGGAATTTGAGTATTTTTGGCCAGATGAAGGGGAAGCGGCGCGCTCAGGCGGCGCCGAAATACCTGTCGGCGGCTAGAAAGCCCGCCGCGCGGGCGGCGGCAACCCATTCCCGCTCCATCGCAGTCTCCCCGACGATAACGACCCCGTCGGCCGGCAGGCCCGCCTCGCGCAGCGGCGCAGCGATCCGGTCGCGCATGGCCGACCAGCTTTCGGCGAAGGACGGCGCGGCGAAGCCGTGGTCGAGGGGTGGCACCGGTAGCTCGGCCAGCGGGAAGCCCGGCTGCGCCGCCGCGATCCGCGCGCAAGCGCGCAAGGCCACCAGCTTGGCCTCCCGATCTTCGGGCAAGACGTCGCCAGCCCGGATCAGCCGCAGGGCATTGGTCGAGAACAGAAACCCGATCACGTCCCGCCCCGTGCTGGCCCGGATCCCGGCATAGGTCTTGTACGGCAGCCCCAGTTCCTCCGCCCGCCGGATCCTCAGCCGCAGCACCTCCACCGGCAGCTTCGGCAACAGCGCCGCCCGCGCCTTGCCCCAGGCATGCCGCCGCCAGCCATAACCCGCCTCCATGGTCGGGCCCTGGTTGTGTCCGATCCCGGGTGTCATGCCGCCTCCGCCAGCCGTGCGACATACCGCGCGAGCGTATCGATCTCGAGGTTCACACCGTCCCCCGCCGCGACCGACCCCCAGGTCGTCACCTCCTTGGTATGGGGGATCAGGTTGATCCCGAACCGACGCCCGTCCACCTCGTTCACGGTCAACGACGTCCCATTCAACGCCACGGACCCCTTCGGCGCAATGAACCGCGCTAGTGCTTCCGGCGCCTCGAAGAGAACGCGCGTGCTGTCGCCCTCTTCCTCAACCGAAACCACTTCGGCAACCCCGTCCACATGACCAGAAACGATATGCCCGCCCAGCTCGTCCCCGACCTTGAGCGCGCGTTCCAGGTTCAGCCGACCACCGACCGCCCAGCCGCCTGCCGTCGTTTTCTCCAACGTCTCCGCACTCATATCCACGTCGAACCAGTCCGGCCCCTTCTCGACCACCGTCAGGCACACCCCGTCGCAGGCGATCGACGCACCAAGATCGACCGAGCCCATGTCGTACCGCGTCCCGATCCTCAGCCGCAGGTCTCCCCGGTGCTCGACCGCGCGCACCTCGCCGATATCCGTCACGATCCCAGTGAACATCGCCGTCTTGCCTCATTGTTAACCAGATCAGACCTACGATGGGCCGGATGTGCAAACAAGCGCTCCGCTGCGCAAAAACAATTGTCCGCCCCCGACCAGGGCAGGTAAAGACACTACCATAGCTGTTCCGAGTATCCCCGTGCCGCAAACCAACATTCAAAGCCGCACCTTCCTGTTCCTGCAGGGTCCCCACGGCCCCTTCTTCTGGCGCCTTGCACGCATGCTGCGGATGGCGGGCGCCGATGTCTGGCGCGTCGGCTTCAACGGCGGCGACGGCGCGTTCTGGCCCGACGGGAAAAGCTACCTTCCCTTCCGCGAAGCGGCCGAGGCCTGGCCCGATCACCTCGACACACTGCTCACCGACAAATTCGTGACCGACCTCGTCCTTTACGGCGATGTCCGCCCCCGCCATGCGGAGGCGATCGCCAAGGCCAAGGCGCGCGGTGTCACCGTCCACGTCTTCGAGGAGGGCTATCTGAGGCCCTACTGGGTCACCTACGAGCGAGACGGCACCAATGGCCATTCCCGCCTGATGACTATGTCGGTGGAGGAAATGCGCGCGGCCCTCGCACTCCGGCAGCAGGATACGATGCCCGTACCCGCCCATTGGGGCGACATGCGCCACCACATCTTCTACGGCGCGCTCTACCACACCTTCGTCCTGGCCGGCGGCGGCCGCTACAAAGGCTTTCAGCGCCACCGCACCCTGTCGGTTCGGCAGGAGATGCTGCTCTATACCCGCCGCCTGGCGCTCATGCCCTTCGTCGCGCTCTCCCGCCGGATCGCCACCACCCGCCTGACGCTCTCGGGCTACCCCTATCACCTGGCACTCATGCAGCTCGAACACGATTCGAGCTTCCAGGCCCATTCGCCTTTCGATACCTCGCGTGAGTTCATAGCCAGCGTCATCTCAGGCTTCGCGGCGGGCGCGCCGCCCCACCACCATCTCGTCTTCAAGGCCCACCCGCTCGACACCGGCCAAAGCCCCCACCGCCGCCATATCCGTGCTCTCGCGCGCGACCACGGTGTGACCGGCCGGGTCCACTTCCTCCACGGCGGCAAGCTTGCAGCACTGCTCGACGATGCCCGCTCGGCCGTCACCGTCAACTCCACCGCCGCCCAGCAGGTCCTGCGCCGTGGCCTACCGCTCCTGGCCTTCGGCGAGGCGGTCTACGGCAAGCCCGAATTCGTCTCCTCCCAGGACATCGAAGCCTTCTTCGCCCAGCCCGACCGCCCCGATGCCGCGGCCTATGCCGACTACCGCCGGTTCCTCCTGGAAACCAGCCAGGTCCCCGGCGGCTACTACGCGGCCCGATCCCGCCGCCGTCTCCTGCGCCTTGTCGTCGACATGATGCTGGCCGAGGAGGACCCATACGACGCCTTCGCCGCTGGCCGCTCTGCTCCCCGCCAGCATCTCCAGGCGGTCGGCTGAGCCTCTGAAACATGCGATCCGGCAGTTTTGGCAAAACAATATTGAACCGGGAAACCCCGATCACCCGCACACTCAATTGACCCCAACACCCGTTAACCTTAGCGCAATCCCTTAAATCAAAGCGCTCCCCTCTTCATCTGGCCAGAAATACTCCCGCCGGAGGCCGAGAACCGTCCCGGCGCGAACCTTTCCAGACCCAACCGGTCAGGAGACGCACGGCCTGCCGCGCCCCGCTCCCCGCAGGGGCGCGGGTCCGCGCGTCAGCGCGGGGACGCTCCCGGCACCGCCACCCGCTTTTCTGGTTGCCGCATCGCTTCCGAACCGCGACACAGGGCCGGATCGCACCGGACCGCAAGGCACCCGACCCGTATGACCGACCCTCAGATGCTGTACGGCACCACGACCGACCGGCCCCGGCGCAACCTCTACGTCTATAACGGTGGCTTCCTCACCCAGCCGCGCATCCGGCGGATCCTCTCGCTTGCCGGATGGGACATTCGCATCGGCAAACCGGGCGACGGCGATTGGATCGGCGTCTGGGGCCAAAGCCCCACCGCTCCCCGGGGCGAAAGGGTCGCGGGCCTCACCGGCAACCCCATCTTGCGCGTCGAAGACCCGTTCTTCCGCTCCGTCCGCACGGGTCGCGACGGCGACCCGCCGCTCGGCCTTCTCCTCGACGAAAGCGGCCTCCATTTCGACCCGTCGACGCCGTCCGACCTCGAACGGATTCTCGCTGAGGACCCCCTCGACGACAGCGCGATCCTCAACCGCGCCCGCGACGCCATCGACCGGATCAAGGCAACCGGCCTCTCGAAATACAACACCGGCGACCCAGCGCTGGCGCCGCCCGACCCCGGCTATGTCCTCATCCTCGACCAGACCCGCGGCGACGCCTCCGTCACCGCCTCGGGCTGCGATCTCAACTCCTTCCGCGAGATGCTGTTCTACGCCCAGGACGAACACCCCCGCGCCCGCATCCTCATCAAGACCCATCCGGAAACCACCGCGGGCCATCGTCCGGGTTATTTCGACACAGATGCCCAGACCGACCGCATCCAGCTGATCAACGCACCCCATACCCCCGCCCGCCTCCTCGAAGGGGCCATCGCCGTCTACACGGTGTCCTCCCAGATGGGGTTCGAGGCGATCCTGGCGGGCCACCGCCCCGTCGTCTTCGGCCAGCCCTTCTACATGGGCTGGGGCCTGACCGACGACCGCAAGCCGCTCGACCGCCGCCAGCGCAGCCTGACCCGCGCTCAGCTCGCCGCCGCCGCGCTGATCCTCTACCCCCACTGGCATTCGCCGTATCACGACCGCGCGGCAACGCTGGAGGACACGCTCGACACGCTCGAGGCTCAGTCCCGTGCCTACCGCGAAGACCGCAACGGCTCCGTCGCCCACGGCTTCCGCCTCTGGAAACGCGCCCCCACACGGCGGTTCCTCCAAGGCCCCGTCCGCTTTCGCGACGACCCAGCCAAGGCCCTCGCCGCCGTGGGAGATGCTCAACGCCTCCTCAGCTGGTCCAGCAGAACCCCGCCAGAGCTCGAAGCCGCTAACGCCATCCGCGTCGAAGACGGCTTCCTCCGCTCCCGCGGCCTCGGCGCCGAGCTGATCCCGCCGCTCTCCCTCGCCTTCGATGATCTCGGCATCTATTACGACCCCGGCCGCGAAAGCCGCCTCGAACGCCTGATCGCCGCGTCCGAAACCCTCTCAGACCCCGATCACCGCCGCGCCGAGGCCCTTATCCGGCGCCTGCGCAACGACCGCCTCTCGAAATACAACCTCCCCGGCACCCTTCCCGACCTGCCCGGCGGCCACCGCATCCTCGTCACCGGCCAGGTCGAAGATGACGCCTCCATCCTCACCGGCACCGGCGCCATCCGCACCAACACCGACCTCCTCAAGGCCGTCCGTGACGCCCATCCCGACGCCATCCTGATCTACAAACCCCACCCGGATGTCGAAGCGGGCCTTCGTCCCGGCGCCATCGACGCCACCCTCGCCGACATCACAGCGACCAACGCCGACCCCATCGCCCTCATCGAAGCCACCGACGAGGTCCACACCATGACCTCCCTCCTGGGGTTCGAGGCGCTGATCCGCCGCAAACCCCTCACCTGCTACGGCACGCCCTTCTACGCCGGATGGGGCCTCACCACAGACCGCGACGCCCCCTGTCCGCGCCGCACCGCGACGCCCAGTCTCGAAGGCCTCGTCCACGCCGCGCTCATCGCCTATCCGCGCTACCACGATCCGGTGACGAACCTCCCCTGCCCGCCCGAAATCGCGCTCGACCGTCTGGCGACGGGGGACCTGCCGCAACCCGGCAAGCTCAACCGCCTTACCGCCAAGCTCCAGGGTCTCTTCGCCAGCACTCCGTTCTGGCGGTAACCCCTTAAGCGGCTTCCTCCTCGTCCGCCTGCTGCCGGTGCCACATCGCCGCATAGCGCCCGTTCCGCCCCAACAGCTCCTCGTGTCGCCCCTCCTCGGCGATCACGCCGCCTTCCAGCACGACGATCCGGTCCGCATCGGCGATGGTCGACAGCCGGTGCGCAATCACGATCACCGTCCGCCCCCGGCTCATCTCCCGCAGCGATCGCTGGATCTCCGCCTCCGTCTCGCTGTCCAAGGCCGAGGTCGCCTCGTCCAGCAACAGGATCGGCGGGTCCTTCAGCAGCGTGCGCGCAATGCCTACCCGCTGCTTCTCCCCGCCCGACAGCTTTAAGCCGCGTTCGCCCACGACAGTCTCGTAGCCCTCCGGCAGGCTCGCGATGAAGTCATGGATCTCCGCCGCCCGCGCCGCCGCCTCGATCTCGTCCTGCGTCGCACCGGCCCGCCCATAAGCGATGTTGTACCCCACCGTATCGTTGAACAGCACCGTGTCCTGCGGCACCACGCCGATGGCCCGATGCAGGCTCTCCTGCGTCACATCCCGCACATCCTGCCCGTCGATCCGCAAGGCCCCGCCGCTCACGTCATAGAACCGGAAAAGCAGCCGACCGATCGTGGACTTCCCCGCCCCCGAGGGTCCGACAATCGCCACCGTCTGCCCCGGCCCGACATCGACCGCGACGCCCTTCAGGATCGGCCGCTCGGCCTCATAGCCGAAGGACACGTCGTCAAAGACGACCTCCCCGCCATCCACCTCCAAGTCCGGGGCACCAGGCTTGTCCTCGACCTCCGCCGGCTGTTCCAGCAGGTCGAACATCTCGCCCATATCCACCAGCGCCTGCCGGATCTCGCGATAGACCGTCCCGAGGAAGTTCAGCGGCATCGTGATCTGGATCATGTAGGCGTTGACCATCACGAAATCGCCGACCGTCAACGCCCCGTTCGCCACGCCCACAGCTGCCATCACCATCACGGCGACCAGCCCGCCCGTGATCAGCAAGGACTGCCCGAAATTCAGGAAGGCCAGCGAATAGGATGTTCGCAGGGCCGCATCCACGTACTGCTCCATCGCGCTGTCATACCGCGCCGCCTCCCGCTCCTCGGCGCCGAAATACTTGACGGTCTCGAAGTTCAGGAGGCTGTCGATGGCCTTCTGGTTGGCATCCGTATCCTGCTCGTTCATCTCGCGGCGGATCTTCACCCGCCACTCCGTCACCTTGAACGTGAAGGTCACGTAAAGCGCGATCGTCCCGACGACGACCACCAGATACCAGACGTCGAACAGCACGAAGAGCACTGCCGCAATCATCATCAGTTCCAGCAGCAGCGGCCCGATCGAGAACAGCAGGAACCGCAGCAGGAACTCGACACCCTTCACCCCCCGCTCGATGATCCGCGACAGGCCGCCGGTCTTACGCGTGATGTGATAGCGCAGCGAAAGCGCGTGGATGTGCCGGAAGGTCTCCAGCGCAAGCATCCTGAGCGCCCGCTGCCCGACCCGCGCAAAGATCGCGTCGCGCAGCTGCTGGAAGCCCACATTCATCAGCCGCGCCATGCCGTAGGCGATGGTCAGCCCGACCGCCCCCAGCGCAAGGAACCGCGCCGCGTCGCTGTCCTCGCCCGCCAGCGCGTCGACAGCGCCCTTATAAAGCAGCGGTGTCCCGACGGCGACGACCTTGGCGATGAACAGCATCGCCAAGGCGATGACAACGCGCCGCTTCACCCAGGCCTGATCCTTCGGCCACAGATACGGCGCGACCTTGCGCACCGTGCGCCAGCCGCTGCGCTGGTCTTCGTTCAGTTCCGCCAAATTTGCTGCCTCGCCACGCGCATCGGCCCCATGACTTAGGCCAAGGTGCGCCGCTCCGCCACCCGTGGCCTATTCCGGCAGAAGAAAGACCTGCCCGGGATAGATCAGATCGGGGTTGCGGATCCGGTCCTTGTTGGCCTCGAAGACCTTCACATAGAGGAACCCGTCGCCATACCGGCTCTGCGCGATGGCCCACAGGGTCCCGCCCGCCTGCACCGTCTCAAGCTTCGGTGCCACGACATCGCCGCTATTCTCCACCGCATCGAGCGCCGCCTCCACCGTCTCCGGCGATTCCCGTCGGAACGGCGTCTCGATCCGGCTGACGACCTCGCCCTCCGTCCCGATCTCGTCGATCCTGAGCGTATAGACCCCGGTATCGACCTCGGGCAGATCCGCACGCCAGCGCCCGTCGGCATCGACCGACGCCGTCTCGACCGGCTCGTTGTCCACATAGACCCGGACGAACCCGTCTTCCTCAGCCCGCCCGCTCAGACGCACGTCGCCCTCGTCGTCATAGGTGATCGCGTCCAACGCCACCGAATCGAGCACATCAGGCCCCGCCCCCGGCGCGATGGCAGGCTGTAACACCTCGACCCCGTCGGGACCGGCCAGAAGAACCGGTGCCGATCCTTCCTCTTCCACTGCCTCAGCCCCGGCCGCCGCCACCGCCTCGCGCGCCGCCGCGCCGGGATCGCCCGGCACCTCTGCACCAGAACCGGCCACAACGGTCTCGGGCCCGCCGCTCAGAACCGGTGAGACGATGACCGTCTCGAGCGACGCGACCTCCGCCTCGCCCGCCAGCCCGATCAGGCTCAGGCTGCGGGGATCGTCGCTCGCCGCAAGCTGCACCACGGTCGCGAACTGCCCGCGCCCGTCGACAGGCGCTTCGCTGATCACCTCTCCGTCCAGCAGAATGCGCACCCTGTCAGCGCCGGAGGCAGCACCGGCGATCACCGCCTGCCCGCCGGGTGCGACCCGCACCAGATCGAAGCGCGGCACCGCGTCTTCCGCAGCCGGCTCTTCCGCTGCTTCGGCAGGCACCTCCGCTGGCACATCCTGTCCAGCCACCTCGGCAGGTGCAGGGTCAGGCACAGGCGCATCTTCAGCTGGCACCGCAACGGTCGCATCGATCGGCTGCGGATCGTCCCGGCCGACCAGCGCCAGCACCACGACGGCAACCGCCGCCAGCACCAGACCGGCAAGCAATCCTGCTAGGGTGCGTCCCAGTTTCACTACGTCCTCATCCCGAAGGGGCCTGTCATCCCGATCATGCCGCGGCGTCCCACACCCGCGTCACGAAACTGACTGACGATAGCAATGCGGCAAGGCCGGGTCAAAGCCTTGCCGCCAAAAGGTTTTAGGTTGTCTCCGAAAGGTCAGCCTTCACGATTTTCTCGATCTCATCCAGCGGATGATTGGTCAGCGTCTTGGGGATCTCGCCGACCACCTTCTTGGTGACTTCCTGATGTAGCTGATCGCGCAACTCGCCCAGAATGTTCGGCGCCGCGACCAGCACGATCCGGTCGAACTTGCCCGAATGCGCCTCCTTATAGAGCTTGTCGGCCAGATCCGCCGCGAAGCGGTCCTTGGCAAGTTCGTGCCAGTCGGTGTCCTGAAAGGCAGACCGCGGGCCGGTATCACCGGGCGCATTCATCCGCCCGGGCCGGTTTGCCGATTGGTCGATGTCCTTGGGGTTCTCCTGCGACTGCTCCGAGACGACCTTGAGGTAAGGATCCTCCCCATCTGTCTGGTTCTCCAGAAACAGCGCCTTCTCGCCATCGGCGATCAGCACCCAGGTTCCATTCGTCAGCTTTGTCATCTCTCTCTCCACGTAGCTCTCATCCGGGTGGGTCACGCAAACCGAAACAGATCTCCGAACCGCCGCTCCCTCCCGGGGAACAGTGCCCCGGGCGGCCCCCACACAGACACAACGCACCGACAAACAAAAAGGACCCACAGCATGCTGCGGGCCCTCTCTAGATCGCATCGCCCTCACATGCGAGAGGCGACGTTCTCCCAATTCACCAGATTGTTGACGAAGTTATCGAGGTAGGCCGGCCGCGCATTGCGGTGGTCGATATAGTAGGAATGCTCCCACACATCGCAGCCCAGAAGCGCCGTCTGCCCGAAGCACAGCGGATTGATCCCGTTCGCCGTCGACGTGACCTTCAGGCTGCCGTCCGCATCTTTGACCAACCAGCACCAGCCCGACCCGAACTGTCCACCGCCGGCGGACTTGAACTCGTCCTTGAACGTGTCGACCGACCCGAAGCTCTCGGTCAGCGCGCTCTCCAGCTCGCCCGGCATCTTGCTGTCGTCCGGCGTCATCCACTCCCAGAACTGCACGTGGTTCCAGTATTGCGAAGCATTGTCGAAAAGCCCCGACTGCGTGACCGACGAGGCGTCATAGGTCCCCTTCACGATCTCCTCGATCGACTTGCCCTCCCATTCGGAGCCTTTGACCATATCCGTGGTCTTCGTCGCATAGGCGGCATGGTGCTTGTCGTGGTGATATTCCAGCGTCTCCTTCGACATGCCTTTCGAGGCCAGCGCGTCGTGGGCATAGGGAAGGTCGGGAAGGTCGAAAGACATGCAGGATCTCCTTGCATATTGGCTTCTGTCATGAGCTAAGCGCAGATGACCCGCATCCAGTTCCATGCGCAAGCCATCGTCTGCTCCGTGCCGCTAAATCACCCCGTCGAAGGTCTTGCCGCAGCTTCTGCAGACCGCTATCCCTCCGGCACTGATCTGGCTGCGGGTGGCGACCGGACCGCGCAACCGACAAGGATATCCATGGGGCAGAAACCGACCTTCAATCAGGAAGACATCCTTCGCGACGAGATCGTTGAGGTCGAGAATGCCCTCGTCGTCCCCCCGCTGAAGGGATTGAAAAACGCGCCGGTCCAAAAATCCGGCGTATTCGACGCCAATGCCTCCTTCGTCGATGCCTCAAGCCTTTATCGGCCGAATGGACGCTTCAACCATCCGCCGGACCTGCCGGACGCGTCCGAGATCCTGACGCTCGAAGGCCGCTATATGTATGGCGGACCGATGTTTGGCCATTTCGGCCATTTCCTGATGGACACCATGTCCCGTATCTGGGCCATCGGACATCTTCGGGACAAGATCGACGGCGTCGTCTTCACGCCCAAGACCAACACCGGAAATGTCGAGCACGTCGTCACAGTTCAGACGCCGATGATCCGGGCCTTCGGTCTCGACAAACCGGTACACCTGATCACCGATCCAACGCGCGTCGATATGCTGTATGTCCCGACCCAGGGCGTCGGGACCGGAAGCGGCTGGGAAATCGCCAGCGAGGCTTTCCGGGAACACATGCGCGAATACGGTGGCAAGACGGTCGCACCGGATGGGCCGGAAAAGATCTACATCTCCCGCTCGGAACTGCCCGTTCAGAGGGCAAGCTACCTTTCCGAAAAGATCCTGGAAAGCCACCTCGAAGCCGCGGGCTATGCGATCATCCATCCGCAAAAGCTGCCAAAGGAAGAACAGATCGCACGTTACCGGGCTGCCCGCTACGTCATCTCGCCGGACGGCTCTCCGCTCCACATGCTGGCCTACGTCGGTCCCAAAGACCAGAAGGTCGCCATCATCGCCCGGCGCGGCGTCGAGATGAACCAAATCTTCCAGAGCCAGATCGAGGCCTTCACAGGCGCCGACGCCGTCACGATCAACTGTCTTCGTGCCGACTGGATACCTGAACGTGCCCGCGTACCCGGCCGATTGTCTTGGGGCGAGGTCGATATGTCAAAGCTCTATCACGAGCTTATGGCGAACGGCTTCCTCCCCGCAGACACGCTTCCCTGGCCGGATATCCCGCAAGACGCCGTGGCTGAAGAACTCGCCAAGATCGAAGACGCAGAGGGGATGAAGTTCCGCCGTTTCCAAGACGATTGACCGGCTATCCGCCGGACGCTGCGGCAAGACACTCCTCGATAAGGTTCCGTACCTTGTTCTGCTTGAGCATCTTCCGATAGATTTCCCTGTGCCGCTTCACAGCGATATCGTGAAGGGGACCCAGAACCGGATCTTTCTTGAAATCCTCGAGGAGGTCCCGGCTTCGCTCTGCCTGCGGCACGATTGTCCTGTCTTCCACATCGTTGCGGTCATAGCTCCGCCAGTAGGAGACATCGCGCCTGATCTCCGGGTTCACCGCGTCGCCGCGACGGCTCTGAACAACAAACGATTCCAATGATTTCAAGGCATAGTGATTGACATAGCCAAGGTCGTGGGTTGGCCCGCCGGCATCATAGAGCTTTCGTGTCTTCTGGACTTTTCCGGTCTTGGGATCCTTGCTCCGGTGCATATAGACCGGATAACTCCGCGTCTGCGAATTCAGAAAGCGGGGATCAACCGGCTTGCCCCCACCGTCCATCCAGATCAGCCCCGGATCGATCGGCTTTTTTAAGCGCGGAATGTGGTTCGTGAAACGGGAATAGATGTCGCCGCGATTGTGGGCCAGCGTTTTCAGGCCAAACATCATGGGGTAAAGCCGCGGACTGTCCCCGCTGAAATCGAAGCGCCGAAAGAATTGCATCGTGACCGGCGCGTCGACGAACTCCTGGATCCCGGCATTGCCGAAGACGACCTGATTGAACGAGATCGCCTGTGCATCGCCGATAACGCCGAACAGGCTGGGCAAATCCTTGTTGCCGATCTGAATATTCAGAAATTCGTCGGCATCCGCTATAAAAACCCAATCCGCCAGACGGAACCTCTTCTGCAATTGGGCATATTCGATCGCCGTCGATTGCAATGTCTTCTCGCCGGCACCGATAACCCACGGATTGGGCAAATGCTGTACGATCCCCATGTCGTCCAGCCGGTCCAGGATCAGATCCGTGCCGTCCGTACAATCGTTCGTCAGGATGATGAAATCGTTGAAACCGATCGACTTGTGATAGGCGATCCACTCCAGAACGAACGGCCCCTCGTCCTTCATGCACGCAACAAGGACAGAGCGCGGTGTGCCGTCGCTCATGGCAACCTCTCAACTCGGGGGCTGCTTGCGATCAGATAAAGGGGGCCCTGCATCGCTATAGGGGATAGAGAGCGCCCTAATTGCGGTCAAGCGGCGGACCTTCCGCGGCGGCGATAAACAACCGCTCGACATACGACCCCACCGACCGAAAGCATAAAATCTCGGCACTTTCTCCGTCGCGCAGCCAGAACGCACCGGCGACCTGCCCGATCCGCGTCCGCCGGAACCGCCCAGGCAGCAGGGCAGCGGCGCGAGTGTCGGCGGGGCTGACCTTCGCCAGCACATCCCGCACGCCTGACCCTTCGACAAAGAACACCGCCCGCATGTCCGAGACATCGGCGACCAGCGCGTGCATGCCCTCCAGCGCGGCCTCGATCCGCTGCCGCGCCTCTGCCACCTCCGCATGAGGCACCATCACCAAAAGCTCGTCCGGCGACATCCAGCAGAGCCCCTTCTCGCCCACGCACTTCGCCTCCAGCGCTTCGGGAAAATCCAGCCCCGTCACACCGGTCGCGACCGACCGCAAGGCCCTGTCGCCCAGATCGCAGCGCACCGCGATCATCCCTCGGGGCCCCGCGCGGCGGACCGAGGCCAAAGGCTCAGACATTCTGCCGCGCCCCTTCGGGGTCATAGAACACCGGATCGACGATCCGCGCCTGAACGACGCTCCCGTCGACCTTGGGAAAGTCCAGAACCTCACCCATCCGCTCCGGACCCCGTTCGACCAGACCCATGGCGATCCCCTTCTCCAGCGTCGGCGAGAGGTAGGTCGACGTCACCCGCCCCACCGTCTGGCGCTGGCCGTTCCCGGTCTCGCCAGTCCCAACCGCGTAAGCCCCATCCGGCAGGACGCTGCCGTCCAACGTCTCGAGACCCACCAGCCGCCAGCGCTCCCCGGTCGCCAGATGGCTCCGCGCTTGCCCGCGCTTGCCGATGAAATCGTCCTTCTTCTTCGAGATCGCCCAATCGAGCCCCAGGTCCTGCGGGATCACCGTCCCGTCGGTCTCGTCCCCGATCATGATGAAGCCCTTCTCGGCCCGCATCACATGCAGCGCCTCGGTCCCGTAGGGCGTCACGCCATGCTCGGCACCGGCCGCCATCAGCGCCTCCCACAGCGCCAGCGCCTGCCCGGCGGGTACCGCCACCTCATAGCTCAGCTCGCCCGAGAAACTGATCCGGAACACCCGGGCGGGCACGCCTGCAATCTCGCCCTCGGCCCAGGCCATGAACGGCAGCGCCTCCGCCGACAGGTCCATCTCCGTCAGCCCCTGCAGCACGTCCCGCGCCTTCGGGCCGACCACCGCGATCTGCCCCCATTGCTCGGTCACGTTCAGCACCCAGACCTTCCAGTCCCACCACTCGGTCTGCAGCCATTCCTCCATATGGGCATGGATCCGGTCCGCCCCGCCGGTCGTCGTGTGGCAAAGGAACGCGTCATCGTCCAACCGCGCCACAACGCCGTCATCCATCAGGAACCCGTTCTCGGAACACATCAGCCCGTAGCGGCAGCGCCCCACCTTCAGGCTGCTCATCATGTTGGTGTAGATCATGTCGAGAAACCGGCCCGCATCCGGCCCCTTCACGACGATCTTGCCCAGCGTCGAGGCATCCAGCAGCCCCAGGCTCTCCCGCGTCGCCTTCACCTCGCGCTTCACGGCTGCCTCGGCAGTCTCGCCGTCGCGCAAATAGCAATAGGGCCGCCGCCACTGCCCCACGGGCTCCCAATCTGCGCCGTGGGCCTCATGCCAGTCATGCAGGGGCGTCCGCCGCACCGGCTGGAACAACTCCCCCCGCGCCTCGCCGGCGATCGCGCCCAGCGCCATCGGCGTATAAGGCGGGCGGAAGGTCGTCGTCCCGACCTCCGGAATGCCGCTTTCCAAAGCCCGCGCCAGTATCGCCAGCCCGTTGATATTGCTCAGCTTCCCCTGATCCGTCGCCATCCCCAGCGTCGTGTAGCGCTTGGTATGCTCGACGCTCTCGAAGCCTTCCCGCGCGGCCAGCTCCACGTCGCTCACCTTCACGTCGTTCTGAAAGTCGAGCCACATCTTCGTCCGCATCTCGGGGCTCGCCCCGTTCGGCATGATCCAGACCGGCTCGATCGGCGCCGCGTCCGGCTCGTCCGAGAGCGTCACGGCCTCTTCCGACACCCGGATGCTCAGCACGCCCGCCACCGCGCTCGCCGCCTCGCGCGCCGACCCCATGACCTCCGCGGTCGACAGCCCGCCCAACCCCGCTGCAAAGACGATCTGCTTCCCATCCGCCCCCTTCGGCGCCGTCTCCGGGTCCGGCTCAAACGCCACCCGCTCCGGGTTCCAGTTCAGCTTCCCGCCCGCCTGCGACCACAGATGCACGACCGGGGACCACCCGCCCGACATCGCCACGCAATCGCAGCCGATCTCCTCCAGCACCGCGCCCTCGCCCGCCTGCAGGCAGACGGCCACGCCCTCGACCCGCTTGCGACCCAGCACCTTGGCCACCCCGCGCCCCGCCTCGACCCGGATCCCGGCCTCGACGGCCCGCTTGGCTAAAGCCCCACCGCCGCCCGCTCGCGCATCCAGCACCGCGGGCACCAAAAGCCCCGCCTCGACCAGAGCCAGCGCCGTCCGGTACCCGTCATCGTTGTTCGTCACGACGACCGTCCGGTCCCCCGGGCTCACCCCGTAGCCCTCGACGTAATCCCGCACGGCTGAGGCGAGCATCACGCCCGGCACATCATTGTTCTGAAACGCTAAAGGCCGCTCGATCGCGCCGGTCGCCGTCACGATGGCCCGCGCCCGGATCTTCCACATCCGCCGCCGCGGCCCATCCTTGCCCGCCAGATGATCCGTCAGCCGCTCCTCGGCCAGCGCGAACCCGTGGTCATAAAGGCCCGAGCCCGTCATCCGCAGACGGCACTCGACGTTTTCCATCCCCGACAGCTCATGCACGACGCGGCCCACCCAAGCCTCCGCCGGCACCCTGTCGATCTCGCCGCCGTCCGTCGGAGCCCGCCCGCCCCAGACCTCGTCCTGCTCGATCAGCAGGACGTCCGCGCCCGACCGCCCCAACTCCCGCGCGACCAGCAGCCCGGCGATCCCGCCGCCCACGACCAGCACGTCGACATGCCGGTTCACATGCTCGTAGGTGTCCGCATCCCGGTCCTTCGGCGCCGCCCCCAGGCCCGCCGATTGCCGGATCACCGGCTCGTAGACATGCTTCCAGAAGGGCCGCGGCTGGATGAAGGTCTTGTAGTAGAACCCGGCCGGAAAGAACTTCGACAGCCGCGCATTCACCGCGCCCACGTCATATTCCAGGCTCGGCCAATGGTTCTGCGACCGCGCCTCCAGGCCCTCATGCAGCGGCGTCATCGTCGCCCGCGCGTTCGGCTCGAACCGCCCGTCGCGACCCAGCCCCATCAAGGCATTCGGCTCTTCCGGTCCCGCCGTCACGACCCCGCGCCGCCGGTGATACTTGAACGACCGCCCCATCAAGGCCTGCCCGTTCGCCAGCAAGGCCGAGGCGAGCGTATCACCCTCATAGCCCTTCAGAGATGTCCCGTTGAACGTGAACGACACCGGCTTCAACCGGTCGATCCGCCGCCCGCCCCTTGCCAGCCGCGTACTCATCCGAACAGCCTCCATGACCAACCGGGCCGCCGCTCGGTCAGCCGCGCCTTGACCTCCTCGGGCGGCTCCAGGGTCTGCGCCGGATAGGTCCCGAACACCTCAAGCGTCGTCGTGCAGCGCGCCGCGTGGAACCACTTCCCGCAGCCATAAGCGTGCCGCCACCGCTCGAAATGCAGGCCCTTGGGGTTCTCCCGCAAAAACAGGTATTCCTCGAACGCCTCGTCCGAGGCCTCGGGACCCTCACGCTTCAGATGCGCCTCGCCGCCCGGGGCCAGCTCGGTCTCGTCGGCCTCGACGCCGCAATAGGGGCAGCGCAGGATCAGCATGGGGTCGGCCCCCATGCGGAAAGTCTAGTATTCGATGAAACTCGCGGGGATCTTCCGCTCTTCCACGCCGAAGGCGTTCCCGGTGATCGCCACGGTAAGGAACAGGCCCACGACGATCGTCCCGAAGGCTCCGGCCAAAAATCCGGCAAAGCGCGTCTGTCTGCGCGATAACTCCATACGTCTCTCCAGCTTGCAAAAAACGGCCGCCCCGCCCCACCGTCGCGGCCGCTCACATCAGTTTCCGGTCGTCTCGCCCTCGGCGCCGCCGTCGGCCTCGCCGGCATCGGTGTCGGCCTCGACCTCCGCCTCCCCGGCATCGGTCTCGCCGCCGGTATTGACCTCGACATTGGTCGTGTCGCCTCCGGCATCGCCGGCGGTGTCGGCGTCATCCGCGCCGCCTGAGAAAAGGAAGAAAAGAACGATGACTGCAACAACCAGCCCGCCCACGATGAACGCCAGCGTGCTGTTAGACGATTTGCCTTCTTCGGCCATTCCAAATGCTCCAATCCAAGTCCCGCCGAAAGGCCAACTGCGACCTCCCGACACAGGTTCCTAGATGTGGATCGCCCGGCGCGTTTCAACGTCCGGCCGCTTGCGCACGGCCCCGCCGCCGCCTGCAGATCGGCGGTTTCCTGCTGCATCTGTCTCAATGCGCCACCCCCGCCGCGACGCTTTCGTCGATGAACCGCCCCTCCCGGAACCGGTCGAGCGAGAAGGCCGCCGCCAACGGCCCCGGCTCCCCCTTCGCCACGGTCTCGGCGGTCGCCCAGCCGCCGCCGGGGATCGCCTTGAACCCGCCGGTCCCCCAGCCGCAATTGATGAAACACCCGCCGAGCGGCGTCTTCCCGATGATCGGCGAGCGGTCCCCGGTCATGTCGACGATCCCGCCCCATTGCCGCAGCATCTTCAGCCGCGACAGCATCGGGAAGGTCTCGATCAGCGCGCGCACCGTCTCTTCGATATGGTGGAAAGAGCCCCTCTGCGTGTAGTTGTTGAACCCGTCCGCGCCGCCGCCGATCACCATCTCGCCCTTGTCGGACTGGCTCATATAGCCGTGGACCGTGTTGGCCATCACCACGACATCCATGCAGGGCTTGATCGGCTCGCTGACCATCGCCTGCAGCGCCACGCTCTCGACCGGCAACCGGAATCCCGCCATCTCGGCCAGCCGCCCCGAATGGCCGGCCACGACCAGCGCCAGCTTGTCGCACTGGATCGGCCCCTTCGTCGTCTCCACCCCCGTCACCTGCCCGTTCGACGACCGCACCGCCGTCACCTCGCAGTTCTGGACGATATGCATCCCCATATCCGAACAGGCCCGGGCATAGCCCCACGCCACCGCATCGTGCCGCGCCGTCCCGCCGCGCGCCTGCCAGAGCGCGCCGAGGACCGGATAGCGCGGCCCGTCGATCGAGATGATCGGACACAGCTCCTTTACCCGCTCCGGCCCGACATATTCCGTCGCCACCCCCTGCAGCGCATTGGCGTGCGCCGTCCGCTGGTAGCCCCGCACCTCGTGATGGGTCTGGGCCAGCATCATCACACCGCGCGGGCTGAACATGATGTTGTAGTTCAGCTCCTGGCTCAGCGTCTCGTAAAGCGCCCGCGCCTTCTCATAGATCGCGGCAGAGGCGTCCTGCAGGTAGTTCGACCGGATGATCGTCGTGTTCCGGCCGGTATTGCCGCCGCCGATCCAGCCCTTTTCCAACACGGCGACATTCGTGATCCCGTGGTTCTTGCCCAGGTAATAGGCCGTCGCCAACCCATGCCCGCCGCCACCCACGACGATCACGTCATAGCGCTCCCGCGGCTCGGGCGAGGCCCAGGCGCGCTCCCAGCCCTTGTGGCCCCGCAAGGCCTCGCGCGCGATGGCAAAGGCAGAGTAACGCTTCATACCGGCTCCCTCGTAACGGCCAGACGATATCTGCACCTCTTGCCATGCAAAACCCCGATCCGCTGCGGCATTTGTCGCACCGAAAACGACAGCGCCTTCCGTCTTCGGCCCGGGACCATTAGGTATCCCCCCATGGTCTTCTGGATCGTCTCCGCAGCGCTCGTCGCTCTCTCCCTCGCCGCACTCGGTCGAGCGCTTCTCGCTCCGCCCAACCGCGCGGGCGGCAACGACATGTCGGTCTACCGCGATCAGCTGGACGAGATTGACCGCGACCGCGCCCGCGGCCTGATCTCGGACGAGGAGGCCGAGCGCATCCGGACCGAGGTCGCCCGCCGCCTTCTCGCCGCCGACGCCCGCGGCACGACTGACCAGACCGACGCCCCCAAGGGGGCGACCCGCGCCGCGCTCGCTTTCGCTGCGCTCGCCATCGCTGGCGGCGGCCTCGGCCTCTATGCCGTCGTCGGCGATCCCGGCCGCCCCGACCTGCCGCACGAGGTGCGCCTCGCTGCCGCTCAGGAGCTGCGCACCGCCCGCGGCAATCAAGAGGCGCTCGAAGCGACCGCCCCCGCGATCACCCCACCGCCGCTGTCCGAGGACGAACAGGATCTCATGCGCCGCCTGAGGGAAGCCGTGGCCGAACGCCCCGACGACCTGCAGGGCCTCACCCTCCTCGTCCAGTACGAATCCCGCCTCGGCCGCTTCGCCGAGGCCCGGATGGCCCAGCAGCGGATCATTGACCTCAAGACCGCAAACGGCACGCTCGACCCCCTTGACGAGGAACGTCTCTGGCAGCTCATGCAGCAAGCCGCAGGCGGCCGCATCTCGCCAGAGCTCGAGGCCCAGATCACCGCCCGCCTGACCAGCAACGCCGCCGATCCCGCCGCGCGCTACTATCTGGGCCTCCTCCACGCACAAACCGGTCGCCCCGACCTGACCTTCCAGCTCTGGCGGCCGATCGTGGAGACACCCGGCACCGGCCTCTACGGCCTTCTCGCCCGCCAGGGGATCGAACGCGCCGCCTTCGAGGCCGGTGTCGACTACGCTCCCCCCCCCATCCTCACCGACGATCCCGACCAGACCGCCGCCATCGAAGGCATGGTCGCAGGCCTCGCCGACCGGCTCGCAACCGAAGGCGGCCCGCCGTCGGACTGGGCCCGCCTCATCCGCTCTTACGGCGTCCTCGGCCGCACCGACGCCGCCACAGCCATCTGGCAGGAGGCGCAGGAGGTCTTCGGCGGCAATGCCCAGGCGATGACCGAACTTCACCAGGCCGCCCGCGCCGCAGGCGTCGCGGACTGATGATCCACGACGACATCGCCACCTTCGCCGCAGCCCTGCCCCGCACCGGTGCCCTCTTCGGCCTCGACCTCGGCACCAAGACGATCGGCGTGGCGACGTCTGACACGCTTCGCTCGGTCGCGACTCCGCTCGAGACCATCCCGCGCAAGAAGTTCACCACCGATGCCGCCCGCCTCCTCGATCTCGCCAATGCGCGGGCGGTGGCAGGCTTTGTCCTCGGCCTGCCCCGCAACATGGACGGCACCGAAGGCCCGCGCTGCCAGTCGACCCGCGCCTTCGCCCGCAACCTCCACCAGATCACCAGCCTGCCGATCACCTTCTGGGACGAGCGCCTGTCGACCGTCGCCGCCGAACGGGCCTTGCTCGAGGCGGATACGACACGGAAACGTCGTGCCGAGGTGATCGACCACGTGGCGGCTGGATTTATCCTCCAGGGTGTGCTGGACAGGCTCAGGCATCTGGAGGCGACATGAGCGACGATATCTGGCAGCGCGACGAGGTCGAAAGCCCCTGCGTGAAGATCTGCATCCTCCACCCCGAGGAGAAGATCTGCACCGGCTGCCTGCGCACGCTGCAAGAGATCGGCGGCTGGTCCCGCATGACGCCCGAGGCCCGTCGTGCAGTGATCGCCGACCTCCCGGCCCGTGCCCCGCGCCTGCAAAGACGGCGCGGCGGACGCGCTCGGCGCCAAAAGCGCGCCGCTCAACGACCGGATTAAGGACGGTAACCCATTGCGCCTCGTAGCCAAATTTTTCTAGAAAAACTTGCACCCTCAAAATCTTCTAGAAGATTTTGCCCACCCAGAATTTTCTAGAAAATTCTGATCCGCCCATAGCATCCGCGACCCGCCGCCCGCATCGTCCTAACGCAACCACAGGGCGTCCCGGCCTTGAGCCGGGACCTCCACTGGCAAGAAAGGCAGCCCTCATCTCCGTGAACCACCGCTCCGCCGTGCCCCAGCGGCGATCTGCCCGACTGACATGCCGACAGTCTCCTGAGAAGCTGTCGCGTAATCTCTTCAGGAGCCTGAGCAGAATGCGCGAAAAAGCCTCCACCACAGCCGCGATCACAGCCTTCCTCGCCTTCGGCATCTTCGTCGTCGGGACGGGCGGAGATCTCGGCCCCGCCCTCAGCCTCTGGGCGTGGTTCGTGACCACCGTGGTCGCCGCGACCTTCGCTTGGGCGGTCTATCCGCAGATGGGCCAACCAGGGACTTCAGGTATCCTGTTCGACCTCATGATCTGCCTCTTCGCGTTTCCGATCGTCGGCGTCATCGCAGGCTTCATCACGTTCCCGCCGCTTGGCCTCGTCCTGGGCGCGCAGGTCGCCGTAACGTTGCCGTTCCACTATCCCGCAACGGCCGGGCCGCTCTACGCCGTCGCGATCCTCCTTGCCCTGCTCTACCCAAGACGGCCTGACGACCCGGATCTGCCGTCCCACCGCAGGGCGGGGTTCGCCGCGCCATACTAATAGGACACGGGGCAACCCCTTCGCTCAGGAAAACAATCTCGCCCACCCGCATCATTGCTCACGCTGTTGCGCCGCAGCGCAGCAGAACGGTCCGTTACCCGGTGCCCGCGGCGGGAAATGCCCGACAGAAAGCCGACGCAAAGCCGACAGGATGCCGACAGCCCGCATCGCCTCATTCTTCCTGCGTTAACGGATGATTCGCGCCACCTCGGGGGTTGCAGCGTCCGTGCTCGCCGTCCGCGGCGTTAACGTTCTATCCGAAAGCTGCCCCGCGCAACATGTTCAGCGCCACGAGGACCAAAAACACCCCGAAGACCCGCTTCAGCGGCTTCGGATCCAGCCGATGCGCCAAGGCCGCCCCGTAAGGCGTTGTTATCAAGGTCATCGCGATCACCAGTCCAAAGGCCACCAGGTTCACCGACCCGATGGTCAGGGGCGGCATCTGCCCTGCCGGCACCACGATCAGGAACCCGATCACAGACGGCACCGCGATCACCACGCCGAACCCCGCCGCCGTGGCGACCGCCCGGTGGATTGGCACGCCGTAAAGCGTCATTACCGGCACCCCGAACGACCCGCCTCCGATGCCCATCAGCACCGACAAAGCCCCCATCGCAAAGGACATCCCGGCCCGCAAAATCCCCCCCGGCATGACCGGTCCCAGCCGCCAGCTCGACCGTCCGGCCAGCATGTAAACGCCCACGATCATTGCCAGAATCGCAAAGATAGCCTGCAGGACGACCGACCCCAACCGCGCCGCCGTCGCCACGCCCAACACCGCGCCCAGCGCGATCCCAGGCGCCCAGCGCTTCAGGATCTCCCAATCCACCGCGCCCTTCTTGTGATGGCTCGCCACCGATCTCAGCGAGGTCACGATGATGGTCGCCAGCGACGTCCCGAGACACAACTGCATCAGCGACGGCCCGCCATAGCCCAAAGCGCTGAAGGCATAGAAGAACGCCGGCACCAGCACGATCCCTCCGCCCACGCCCAGAAGCCCCGCCAGCACTCCGGCGAATGCACCGATCGCCAGCAAAAGAAGGGCCATCAAAGCGAGGAGCATGGGATCGGGCAATGGCATAACCTCCAGGACGCGCCCCCGTCGCTACCGCCAAGCCCTTCCGGAGAAAAGGAAAATCACGCGGCCAAGGCCTGCCCCGCAAGATCCGCGGCCTTGTCGAGCACCTCAAGCCCCGCCCCCGGTCGGGTCGCCTCCTCAGACAGACAGCGCCGCCAGGCCCGCGCGCCCGGCCGCCCGGCAAAGAGCCCCAGCATATGCCGCGTCACCTGATGCAGCCGTCCGCCAGAGGTCAGATGCCCCGCAATATAAGGTTTCATCGCGTCGATCACCGCCCAGACATCCGCGTCGCGACCGGCGCCGAACACCCGCCGGTCGACAGCCCCCAGCACATCCATCGGCGCATGATAGGCCGCCCGCCCGATCATCACGCCGTCCAGCCCCTGCTCCAGAAACTCCAGCGCCTGATCGAGCGTCGCGACCCCGCCATTGACCGAAATATGCAGCTCGGGAAACGCGCGCTTCATCTTGAAAACCAGCGGATAATCCAGCGGCGGCACCTCGCGATTCTCCTTCGGGCTCAACCCCTTGAGCCACGCCTTTCGCGCATGGATGATCACCCGTTCGCATCCAGCCTCAGCGATGTGGCGCAGGAACTCCGGCAGCACTTCCTCCGGCACCTGATCGTCCACCCCGATCCGGCATTTCACCGTCACGGGCACATCGACAGCCTCCCGCATCGCCTCCACACACCGGGCCACCGGCGCGGGCTCGGTCATCAGGACCGCCCCGAATGTCCCCGACTGCACCCGGTCCGACGGGCACCCGCAATTGAGGTTGATCTCGTCATACCCCCGCGCCGCGCCCATCCGCGCCGCCTCTGCCAACTCCGCCGGATCCGACCCGCCCAGCTGCAACGCTACCGGATGCTCCGCCTCATCGAACTCCAGCAGATGCACCGCCCCTCCCCGGACTAAGGCGGGCGCCGTCACCATTTCGGTATAGAGCAGCGCCTCCCGGCTGATCTGCCGGTGCAGGAACCGGCAATGCCGGTCTGTCCAATCCATCATCGGCGCGACCGACAGCCGCGCACCCCTCAAAGCTGCATCTTCGCGCATTGTCTTCTCTGAAACCCCAAGGTTTTCAACGACATCCCTTTCTCGCACCCTAGGCCTTTCCCGCGCGCGTGGAAACCACAGCCGGCGATCCGCAACGCAGCGCCCCACGTCCTACCCCCAGATCTTACCCCAGAGTTCATCCGCCTTTCATCTTCCCGCGCCCCCCGGGTTCATCTGGCTTTCCGGCGCCTCTCACTTGCCTGCTCCAGATTGGCAAGCAGGCAAAGAAACCTTGGAGATAACGATGACCCACTTCACCCCGCTCACCCCCGCCATGTGCGATATCGCCAAATGGGCGTTCACCACCCGCAATGTCCGCCGAGAGGATGTCCGCGGCCTCAGTGCCGACTTTCACCGCGCCAAGGCGGGCGACCTGATCCTTTGCGAGATTGCCCAGATCGGTCATCACAAGAAGATCCAGCTTGCCGAACGCCGCGTTTCCGCCAGCTACCCTGGCGATCTCGTCGTCCTCTGCCTCGGCGACCGCTACGCCCCCGACCAGTTCCTCGCAACCGCCGTGATCGAACCCGACAACCTGGCCCTGGTCGCCGGCGGCGGGGTCGCGGGCCGGGTCGATGCGATCCATGACTTCCTCGACGAACCCACCCGTCTGCGCCCGATCGGCCTGCTCACCGGCGATCTCGACCGTGTCCTGAACGTTGCCGACTACGCCCTGCCCGACCTGCCCGCGAATGACCGCGTGACCGTGCTCGGCGTTTTCGGGGCCTCGATGAATTCCGGCAAGACCACCGCGGCGTCCAGCCTCGCCCACGGGCTCATGCGCTCGGGCTATGCGGTGGCGGGCGTCAAAGCGACCGGTACCGGCGCCTTCGGGGATTTCAACAGCTTCGAGGATGGCGGCGCCCCTGCGCTCGACTTCACCGATGTGGGCATGGCCACGACCTTCCGCATGCCGCTAGACCGGATCGAGCGCGGCTTCGGCACACTTGTTGCCACCGCCGCCGCCCGCGGGGCCGAAGTCGTGGTGGTCGAGATCGCCGACGGCGTCTTCCAGCGCGAAACCCGGGCGATCCTCAGGGGCTCCCGCATCCGGGACCGGCTCGACGGGATCCTCTTCGCCGCGCCAGACGCGCTCAGCGCCCTTGGTGGGGTGCATGTGATGGAGCAGATGAACCTCACCCCCTTCGCGATCTCGGGCATGGTCAGCTGCTCGCCCCTCGCCGCGGCCGAGGCAGCCGAGGTGACGGGCCTCCCCATCCTTTGCCGCGAAGACCTGTGGTCGCCCGAAGCCATCGCGCTGCACGTGACGCCACTGATGCGGCAGGCTAAGGAGAACGAGGCCGCATGACCTCCCTCCCCAAATTCGCCAGCAAGGACCGCGTCACCGACGCGGTCCTTGTCGTTCTCTGCGGCGTGGCCCAAGCCACGGCGCTTGCGGTTGCCACCTTCGCCACGCGGGATGCCTTCACGGCGCTCCATGCCGGCACGGTGCCCGCGACGACCACGCTCGCCTCGCTTGCCGGCGCCGGGATCGTCGCGGCGATCGCGCTTCTCCTCTCCCGACAGCGGTCCGAGGCTCTGGGTCAGAGCTACGCGATCGCCCTGCGCCGCATCATCTACGCCCATCTTGCCGGAATGCCGAAAACCCGCCATGCGGCGCGTCGGGTCGGTGCACTTTCCCTGCGCTTCGTCGGCGACCTTTCCGCGGCGCGGCTCTGGTTCGGGCGCGGCCTGCCGCGGGTCCTCTCCGCGCTGATCGTCCTGCCGGGTGCGGCCTGTATCCTCTTTCTCCTCAGCCCCCAGCTTGCCCTTTCGGGAATCGTGCCCATCGCCGCGGCTCTCATCCTGATGGCCGGTGTCGCGCTCCATCTCGAGGCGCGCCATGCCGCCTTGCGCAAGAAACGCGCCCGGATTGCCATCTCGATGACCGAGCGGATCGCGATCTCGCCAGAGCTCGACCTGATGGGACGCACGCAAACCGAACTGAAGCTCCTCGACGCCGACGGCGCGGTCCTGCGCGACAACGCGCTTGCGCGGATGCGACGCATCTCGGGGCTGCAGGCGATCCTGCAAGGCGGCGTTGCCCTGGCGGGCGTCGCGACATTCTGGGCGGCCGGAACCTATGGCGTGGCCACCGGAACGACCGCCGCCGCCCTGTCGCTTCTCGCGCTCCTCGCCATGCCCCTTCAGGACCTTGGCGAAGCCTGGGATCAGTTCTGCGCCTGGCGTATCGCGCGCGAGAAGGCCGAACGCCTGCTGTCCGAAGACAGCAGCGCCCGGCGCAGACGCCGTCGCGGCGGCCCCGTCGCGCTGGATCTGCGCGGCAAGACCGGCGACGGCCCGCTGGAGCTTACCGTGCCTGCAGGAGAGACCGTCACCCTGCAAGGCGCGCTGGCGCCTAGGCTCGGCGCGATCCTCGCGGGCCTCGACCGGGATACCGGCTGGCAGGTCCTCTATGGCGACGACCCCCGCCTGCCCGTCTGCCTCTATATCGGCGACACCCATGTGGCGCTTCAGGGCACGCTCCGCCGGTCGGCGACACTGCTGAACCGCAAGCGCCCAAAAGATGACAGGATCCGCGAAGAACTCGACGCCTTCGGCCTCGGCCATCTCTGCGACCGCCTCGGCGGCCTGCGCGGCACGGTCGGCGAAGCCGGACGAAACATGAGCCCTACCGAGACCCTGCGGCTCGATCTGGTCCGCGCGGTCCTCGGGCGGGCAGAACTGATCGTCATCGATAGCGTCCGCTGGCGCAGCGATCCCGAAGCGCCCCGGCTTCTGGCGCTGCTCCGCGAACGGCTCGACACCACACTCGTTTGCGTTGACGCAGATGCTTGCAGGAACGACATTTCCGTCAGTCCAATCGCCGCCACGATCACACAGGATGTCTGACTATGCGTTCGACACGGCTTTTCACCATCTACGCGATGATCATCGTGGGCCTCATCCTCGGCCTGTCGGTGCTCGCCCTCTATAGCATCGACAAGGCCCGCTGGTGGGATGCGCGCACCCAGCTGGCGCAGCAATCCTACAGCCTTCACCTTAAGCTCCAGTCCAAGACCTTCCAGCTTTTCAAGCAGCACGGTGACGCGCTGCTGATCGGCGATCGCGACGGCGGCGCGGGCGAGGCGGACCTGCGCGGACGGATCGCGGACAACCTGGCCGACATCCGCACCGTCATCGCCCAGGAAATCCAGATGGTCGGCGACGAAGAGATCGAGGAGCTCGAACGCCTCGACGCGATCGAGGGGGATATCCGCGCGATCACCACGGCGCTGACGACGCTCTACGCCTCGGGCGAGCCGATCGAAAACGCGGTCCAGGTGGAACGGCTCGCGGACCTGCTCGATCAGGAGATCGACATGGACCTCAGCCGCAAGATCGACGCGGCGCTGGCCGAAGAGCTTGAGGAGATGGAAGAGGTCATCGCCGAAGCCGTCGCGTTCCGTACCGCAAACCAGCGCCTCGTCTACGGCTTCCTCGTTCTGTCGCTCACCGTCCTTCTGGCCGCGCTCGTGTCGTTCAACACCCAGATCCGCGCCCCTCTCATCCGCCTGAGAGAGGCCGTCGCGCGTCTGCGCCAGGCGCAATATGACACGCCCATCGACCTGCACGGCAGTCGGGAATTCCGCGACCTCGCCACGGTCCTGCGCGACATGGCTGAAGGGCTGGCCAAGCGCGAAGCCAGCCGCGAAGAGCAGAAAAAGGAACTCGAACGCCGGATCACCGAACGGACGGCCGAGTTGCAGCGGCTGGTCCGCCAGATCGAAACCAACGAGGCGAACCGCAAGCGACTGATGGCCGATATCAGCCACGAGCTGCGCACACCGCTCGCCATCATTCTGGGCGAAGCCGACGTGACCCTCCGGACCAATGGCGACATGCCCGACGATATCTCCGATGCGCTCGCTCGCATCCGTGACTCGGCCAAGCACACCAACCAGATCGTCGATGATATGCTGACCGTCGCCCGCCACGAGGCCGGTCAGTTGCGGCTCGACCGGCGCGACACCGATCTGCGCAAGGTCCTGCGCGACGCAGCCGACATGTTCCCCGGCGCGGTCTCCGTCGACATGCCGTCCCAGCCGGTCCGCGCCATGGTCGACGAAGTCCGGCTCAGACAGTCTGTGCTCGCCGTCTTCCAGAACGCCCGCCGCTACGGCGGCCCGACCATCACCGCCCGGCTCGAGACCGACGGCTCCCGCCTGCGCTTCACGATCGAAGATGACGGGCCGGGTATGACGGACGATGAAAAGGCCCAGGCCTTCCAGCGATTCTTCCGCGGATCGAACGCCAACGGTCAGGCGCTGGAAGGCAGTGGCCTGGGCCTTCCGATCGTCAAGGCCATCCTCGAGGCCCATGGCGGCACCGCCCGGCTTGAAGATGGCGCGACGCGAGGGCTCAGGGTCGTCCTCGACCTGCCGCGAAGCCCTCAGATCCGGGCCGTCGACCCGATCCCCTCTATACCTGCCAGTCGATCCGCATAACCTGCCAGTCGATCTGCATAAACCGCGGCTATATGCTCAAATCCCTCAACGTAAAGCCGATTCAGTTGACCCCGAAACGCCCGCAGGAAAGGCTCATGTTTGCCATGTGGGGTTACCATGAACATCCTTCTTATCGAAGACGAAGAACGTGTCGCCAATTTCGTCCGCCGGGGCCTCAGCGCCGAAGGCTGGACGGTCGATCACGCCCCTGACGGCGAGACCGGCCTCGACTACGCGCTGAACAATTTATACGACGTCATCCTGCTCGACCTGATGCTTCCCGGCGTGCAGGGGCAGGACGTCTGCCGCAAGCTGCGCGCCCGCAAGACGACGACGCCAATCCTCATGCTGACCGCGCTCGACGCGAACGAGGAAAAGGTCGAGGGGCTGCGGATCGGTGCCGACGATTACCTGACCAAGCCCTTCGATTTCGACGAACTCGTCGCCCGGATCGAGGCGCTGCACCGCCGCGCCACCGGCTATGGCGCCGGCACCGACGATGGCCTTGTCACAGTGGGTGACATCGCCTTCGATCGCCATTCCCTCCTGGTCACCGTGGAGGGAGACGAGCTGGAGCTGTCCAAGAAGGAACGCGACCTCCTGTTGCTCTTCATGACCAACAAGGGCCGCGTCCTATCGCGCGAGCGCATTCTCAACACGGTCTGGGGCCTGAATGCAGATCCGCTGACCAATGTGGTCGACGTCTATGTCGGCCGCATCCGCCGCAAGATCGGCGCCGAGGGCAAGCGGATCGTGACCCTGCGCAATGTCGGGTACCGGATGTGCTGACTACGCCGTCGATGAAAAGGTATCGCGCATCTTTCTAGCGCGCGGTTTGCCCTTGGAGGACAAATCGACGGCAATCGCCCATCCCGAACCCGGGGCATCCCGATCTGTTTCCGCCCCGCGCTCTGTCCCGCTTCCGTGGAACATTATTGTCGGCCATGGCATCCTCTTCTGAAGATCACTTGTCGATCTACCACAAGAAAAGGACAGCCCTCATGGCCACTGCTCTCATCACCGGTGCTTCCGCCGGGATCGGCAAGGAACTCGCGCGCACGCACGCCGCCAAGGGTGGGGATCTCATCATCGCCGCTCGGCGCGAGGACGCTCTGCAAGAACTCAAATCCGAAATCGAGGGCAAGAACGGGACCAAGGTCCACGTCTACGCCGCCGATCTCGGCACCCCGGACGGGGCGAAAGCCGTCTGGGAGCAGATCAAGGCCGACGGCCTCACCGTCGACTACTTGATCAACAATGCCGGCTTCGGCGGCCACGGGCTCTTTCACGAACAGGACCTCGACCGGATGCTCGCCATGGTCGACCTCAACGTGAAATCCCTGATGACCCTCACCCACCTCGCGCTCAAGGACATGGTTGCGAAAGGCTCCGGCCGCATCCTCAATGTCGGCTCCACCGCCGGAATGATCCCCGGCCCCCTCCAGGCGACCTACCATGCCACGAAGGCCTTCGTGAATTCCTTCAGCCAAGCGCTCGCCAACGAGGTGCAGGACAAAGGCGTCACCGTAACCGTCCTCGCGCCCGGCCCCGTGAAGACCGAGTTCTTCGACGTCGCCGACATGAAAGGCGCCAAAGGTGCCCAAGGCGACATCGCCAGCGCCGAAGAGGTCGCCCGGATCGGCTACGACGCGATGATGAAGGGCGAGCTGGTCGTCATCAACGACAAGAAGCTGCGCTTCATGCTGGACTGGCTTGTCCCCTTCCTGCCCCGCCGGAAGACGCTATCGATGGCCCGCGACTTCGCCGAGAAGCAGCCTGCCTAAACGCCTCGCTCCAGCGCCTTGCCGAACCGCGGCAGGCGCGCCTTCTTCATCAGCGCCCGCATCTCCCACGGCGCGCCCGACGCGCGGCGGGCGTCCTCAAGAACGTCCGCGGCGACCCGTTCAACCGCCTCGGGCGCCTCGCCCAGCATCCGCAGCAGAAACCCATCGGGATCGACCCGCATCAGCCCTTCCTCGCTGAGCGTCCCCCGCGGAAAATCCTTCGCGTTCACCGTCATGATTGCATCCGCCGACCCGGCCACAGCGACCGCCAGCACATGCACATCCGCATCATCCGGCAACCAAAGCCGCGCCTCAAGCCCGGGCGCAGGTGGTAGCTCAGCCCTCGGCCAGGCATCCCTCAGCAACGCGATCTCCGCCCGCGCGCTCCCGCCGTCCCGCTCCGCCGCCCGCGCCCATTCCTCCAGGATCCGCGCCGACCACATCGGCCGGAACAGCCCCTCACTGGCCACGCCCAGCAGCACCTGCCGCATCACCGTCGGATAAAGAACGCAGGCGTCGAGAACGACCTTCACAGCCGGAACACCAGCGCTTTGAGGTACCCCGTCTCCGACAACTGCGGATGCACCGGGTGGTCAGGCCCCGCAAACCCGGTATAGATCAGCGCCCCCTGCCGCCCGGCCCTGCCGATCCCCCGGACCGAGGCCGCCCGGAACGCCTCCAGATCCGCCGACCCCGAGCACGAGCAGAGGCACAGGATCCCGCCCTCGGCCACCAAAGGCGCCGCCCGTCGCGCGACCTTCTCATAGGCGCGCAGCCCGGCGTTCAAGGCCTGCTTCGACGGCGCAAAGGCCGGCGGATCGCAGATCACGACATCGAACACCGCGCCCTCCCCGGCCAAAGCCTCCATCACCTCGAACGCATCGCCCCGGCGTATGGCCAGCTCGCGCCCCATCGCCCGCGCGCCGCCTTGCGCCAGCTCCAGCGCCGCCGCCGATCCGTCCACCGCCAGCGCCTGCCGCGCCCCGCCTGCCAAGGCGGCCAGCGAAAAGCCCCCCACATGCGAAAACACGTCCAGCACCGACGCCCCACGGCACAGCCGGGCGACGAAGGCGTGGTTCTCCCGCTGGTCGTAGAACAGACCCGTCTTCTGCCCGCCCGTCAGATCGGCCAGATAGACCGCCCCGTTCATCGGCACGCGGGCTGGCCCCTCCGGCGCCGCGCCCACCAGAACGCCCGACACATCGTCTAGCCCTTCCAGCCCCCGCGCCCGGCCGCCTGCATTCTTCAGCACGGTCCGGCAGCCAGTCACATCGACCAACGCCTCCGCCAACGACCCCAGCAAAGCCTCCGCCCAAGCCGCATTCGGCTGCACCACGCAGATCTCTCCGAACCGGTCGATCACAACGCCCGGCAACCCATCCGCCTCTGCATGGACCAGCCGGTAGAACGGCGCCTCATAGATCCGTTCCCGCAAGGCCAAAGCCCGCTCCAACCGCGCCGCAAACCACTCCCGCCCGATCTCCACCTCCGGATCAGGGTCGAGCACCCGCACCGCGATCTTGCTTCCCGGATTGAAAGCCACTGTCGCCAGCGCCCGCCGCTCCCCATCCTCCAGCCGCGCGAGGCTCCCCGGTGCCAACGATTTCGTCCGCCGGTCCAGCACCAGATCGCTCGCATAAACCCACGGCCGTCCCCAGCGCACCGGCCGGGGATCCGCCTTTGGCTTTAGTCGAATGACAGGGCGATCCATCCGCGCGGCCTACGGGAATTCACTCGGCAAGACCAGAAGCCCCATTAACCAAAATCGCCCCAAAGCAGCCATAGAATGGACAGGCCGCCCGACTATCTCCACAAATGGGAAGGTGGGCCCGACACGTCTCTCGCACAGCGGGGCGGTCGTCTTTCAGTCGGCGGATCCATCGGCCCGAGAAGACGACATTTGACCAGATTCATAGGCTTGAGATGTTTTTCCTCCGCACCTTCGCCCTGTCCTTTTCGATCTACTGGCGGTTCCTGATCGTCGTGCCGCTGATCGGCCTTCTCTTCATCGCGTTCTTCGTTGCCGCGATCGGCATTGGCTTCGTGCTGAGCCTCGTCTCCCTTCCACTGGCCGTCATCGTCATCGCGATGTTGATCCTCATCGCCAACGCGATCCCTCTCCTGATCGCCCTCCGCCTTGGCGCCAGCGCGAAGGGGGAGGAGGTCAACGGCACCTATCGTGACCTCTTCCTTCCGGCCCTCGGCTACGGCTTCATCGAGATGCTGGCCGTCATGATCCTCAGCGCCATCGTCGTTTTCGCCGTTGCCGTGCTGTCCCCCTACGGCGTGTCCGAGCTCCAGGATTTCCTATCGGAAGCCGAAACCGTGCCAGAGACCGCTTTCGAGGATGTCAGCACGATCGTGCCCCTCTTCGCGGCACCCTTTCTCATCTTCGTGGCAGCAAGCATCGTCCGCGCGGCGCTTCTCGTCCCGATGACGGCCTCGGCCGTCGGCGCAGGAATGCACGGGCGCAGCTATCCCTTCCTCTGGAAGGTTGGCGGCGGCTTCATCCCGGTCTTCATCATCTGCCTCATCTCGTTTCTGTCGCCCGTCCTGATCGGCATCGCTGGAAATCAAGTTCTCCAGGTCATCGGTCTCGACGATGAGATCAGGCAATTCTGGGACGCCTTCCAGAACAGGCAAACGGGCAGTTTCTTCGACGTACCGTTCGCCACCGAAGGCTATGCCGTCGGTGCGATATCGCTGCTGCTGCTCCTGTGGTTTTTCTGCCTGCAAGCAGCGGCCGGCGTGACCGCGTTCCGAAAGATTGCCACCATCGAGGACCACACGCTCGCGGAAGAACGGCAGGTGGACCGGATGAGCGCCGAAGACCTTCGCGCGATGCGGAAAAGCCGTCAGCAATCGGGGCTTTGAGACCTGAACAGATGGCGGTAACCCGCCGGAACACAATCCAGATTGTCTCATTCCGGGCACAGCTCCAAATAGTCGGAGTGATGCCCGTATCCGGTTCAGCACGCCCACTATAGGTTGCGGCCATCGACAATCGAGCACAGGAACAAAAAGAGATGACACGCTTTGCCATCCTGACCACGGTTCTTGTTAGCGTACCCGCGCTTGTTTCGGCGCAAGACATCCCCACCGGCCCTTATATCGGTGCGACGATCGGCTACACCGAATACGACGACACCGATGTCGACTTCGAAGGCACCGAATACGGCCTTGTCGCTGGTGTCGGCGCAACGCGCGGCCGTCTCTACGGCGCAGTCGAGCTCGACTTCGCCCTGTCGGATGTCGACGCCGATTTCGACAGTGATGTTGCCGGGGATCCAAGCTTTGAGGAAGAGAGCAAATTCGGCATCAGCTTCATCATCGGCACGGCTATTTCGCCGGATTTCCTCCTCTATGGCAAGCTCAGTGCAATCAGCATCGAATACGAGGCCGAGTTTTTTGGCGAAAGCGATAGCGAAAGCTACAACGGCACCTCGCTTGGCATCGGCACTGAGTATTTCTTCGCTCCGAACACGTCCGTCCGTGGTGAGGTCAACGCCTTCGAGATCGAGTTCGACGATGACGGGCTCGACGCCGAGGCTGAAGGTTCGACCGTCAAAGTAGGCATCTTCCGCAGGTTCTGATACCGCCGAACCAGGCAGATACGAAAGGGAGCCGACAGGCTCCCTTTTTCTATGCGGGAACCGGCGTCCGGCCCGCCATGACCTCCAGGAACCAGCCCGTGTCGATATTCCCGCCGCAGAGGATTACGCCCACGCATTTGCCCCGCATCTTCTCCTTCTCCTGAAGCAACGCGGCCAGCGGCGCCGCGCCCGCTCCCTCGGCGATGTTATGGGTCGCGGTGTAATAAAGCCGGATCGCCTCGGCGACCTCGTCGTCGCTCACCGTCACGATCCGCTCGGCCCCCTTGGAATAGATCTCCAGCGCCTCCGGCACCGGAACCCGTACCGCCATCCCGTCGGCAAACGTCGTCGCGCTTCCGGTCTCCACTGGACGGCCCGCCTCGACCGACAGCTTCGTCGTCTGCGCCTCGGTCGAGCAGACACCGATGATCTGCGTCTTCAGCCCAAGCGCATCGCGCGCAAGGATCGTGCTGCAGATCCCGGATCCGCAGCCGATCGGCACATAGATCGCGTCGAGCTCCGCCACCGCGCTCATCAATTCATAGCCATAGGTCGCGACCCCGCGCACCAGTTCGGAATGGAACGGCGGCACGATCATCAGCCCCTCTGCCTCGGCCACCCGAAACGCCTCCTCCCGCGCCTCGTCGAAATCCGCGCCGAACTCGATCAACTCGCCGCCGAAGGCACGCATCGCCGCGTTCTTCTCGACCGAATTGCCGCGCGGCACATAGATCTTCGCCGTCAGCCCCGCCGCATTGGCCGCCCGCGCGATGCTCTGCCCATGGTTCCCCCGCGTCGCCGTACAGACCCCGCGCATCTCCGGATGCGCACGCCGCATCCAGTCGATGAAAGTGATCCCGCCGCGTACCTTGAAGGCACCGGTCGGCGTGTGGTTCTCGTGCTTGACCCAGACCTCGGCCCCCACAGCCTCGGCCAACAGAGGCCAGGCGTATTGCGGCGTCGGCTGCATCTGCCCGTAGACGAGTGCAGCCGCTTTTTCGAGGTCATCGGATGTCAATCGGATCATGAAGCGTCTCCCGTCATGCGCAAAGCCATCCCATATCCCGGTCCCAAGTGAAACCACCCGGGCGACGCGACACCGCGCCCCGTTGTTAGCGCAAACACCCGGTGGTAAAAGAAACTGAACCGCACAGCCGGGAGCCCCCAATGCCCCTCGACGACACCATCGCCCGCGTCACCGACCGCATCCGCGAACGCAGCCACCAGACCCGGTCCACCTACCTCGCCAACATGGCACGCGCGGCCGAGGAAGGCCCCCGCCGCGCCCACCTGTCCTGCGGCAACCAGGCCCATGCCTATGCCGCCATGGGCGACGACAAGGGCAAGCTCACCGACGAAAAGAGCCCGAATATCGGCATCATCACCGCCTATAACGACATGCTCTCGGCCCACCAGCCCTTCGCCACCTTCCCGGACCTCATCAAGGACGCCGCCCGCTCCGCTGGCGCCACGGCCCAGGTCGCAGGCGGCGTGCCCGCCATGTGCGACGGCGTCACCCAGGGCCAGACCGGCATGGAGCTGTCCCTCTTTTCCCGCGACGTCATCGCGCTGGCCGCTGGCGTCGGCCTCTCGCACAACACCTTCGACGCCGCGCTCTATCTGGGCGTCTGCGACAAGATCGTCCCGGGCCTCGTCATCGCCGCCGCCACGTTCGGCTACATCCCCGGCCTCTTCGTCCCCGCCGGGCCCATGACCTCCGGCCTGCCGAACGACGAAAAGGCCAAGGTCCGCCAGCAATTCGCCTCTGGCGAAATCGGGCGCGACAAGCTGATGGAGGCCGAGATGGCCTCTTACCACGGGCCGGGCACCTGCACCTTCTACGGCACCGCCAACACCAACCAGATGCTGATGGAGTTCATGGGCCTCCACCTGCCCGGCGCCAGCTTCGTGAACCCCGGCACGCCCCTGCGCGACGCGCTGACCCGCGCCGCCACCGAACGCGCGGCCGAGATCACCGCACTCGGCAACGCCTACACGCCGGTCAGCGAGATCCTGGATGAAAAGGCGATCGTGAACGGCCTCGTCGGCCTGATGGCCACCGGCGGCTCCACCAACCTCGTCATCCACCTGCCCGCCATGGCCCGTGCGGCAGGCATCCTGCTCGATCTCGAGGACTTCTCCGACCTCTCCGAGGCCGTCCCCCTCATGGCCAAGGTCTATCCAAACGGGCTCGCCGACGTGAACCACTTCCACGCCGCGGGCGGGCTCGCCTACATGATCGGCAACCTCCTCAAGGCGGGCCTCCTGCACGAGGACGTCCGCACCGCCGCCGGTGACGGCCTCGACCTCTACACGCAGGAACCCAAGCTCGACGGCGACCGCCTGACCTACGGCCCCGGTCCCACCGAGAGCCAGAACGACAAGATCCTCCGCCCCGCCTCCGATCCCTTCTCGCCCCATGGCGGGCTCACCCAGCTGAAGGGCAATCTCGGCCGCGGCGTCATCAAGACCTCCGCTGTCGACCCCTCACGCCATATCATCGAAGCGCCGGCCCGCATCTTCCATGACCAGCACGACGTCAAGAAAGCCTTCCAGAACGGAGAGATCACGTCCGACACGATCATCGTCGTCCGCTTCCAAGGGCCCAAATCCAACGGGATGCCGGAACTGCACGCCCTGACGCCCGTGCTGGCGGTCCTGCAGGACCGTGGCCTCAAGGTCGCCCTCGTCACCGACGGGCGCATGTCGGGTGCCTCCGGCAAGGTGCCGTCGGCCATCCATGTCTGCCCCGAAGCGGCCGATGACGGCCCCCTCGCCTACCTCCAGGACGGAGACATCGTCCGCCTCGACGCGACAACCGGCACGATCGAGACGCTGGCCGACCTCTCGGGCCGCGCCCCCGCCACGCCCGACCTCACCGGCAACGGCAACGGCGTCGGCCGGGAGTTGTTCAAGGCCTTCCGCAAGAACTGCGGGATGGCGAGCACGGGAGGGAGTTTGGTAGTTTAACTGACTTGAACATTGTTCATAGATAGTGTTCATTTCCCTTCAAGGAGATGAACATGAAGATTATGAATGCTGTCCTACTAGCTTTACTGATCGTTGGTTGCACTGCCTTTCGAGAGCCGACTTCGTCTCCGGCGTCGAAAAACGAGTTCCCAATTGATCAAACGCAAACATATTTACTTGTCTTTTTACCCTCGGACTTCACCGGAGACACGCTGAACTTCTGCTATACTGAAGGTGGCAAATCCTGCGAAGCCTCAAGACAGTCGCAGCTTCGCACCCATCTTTATTCTTTTCTGACAGTGGCATCGCGTTACTACTCAGGCCCACCAAAGGCTTTGATGCTTGAATACAAAGGACGGTACGCCCTATTTTCGAGAGCTGATTTCACGGATGGCGGACAATACGTCCTCCAAAGCAGAAGCCGTCTAAGGGTCGACTTTTCCCGCATCATCCCAAATGAAGTTCCCGGACTATTCCCAACCGAAGGGATCGTTCCTGTTATTGCCCCCGGACCGGGCAAAGTGGTCGTCGTCTCTCAAACCGAAAAAGGGCCATCCGCACTAGCCTTGGCAGAAGCGATGATAACAGCCAACTTAGGCGGCAGGTCGGCCTCACTTACCTACGACATTGCAACTTGGAGACGCCTTCCCTGACCCTCTCCGCAGTCGCGGCAAACGTAGCAAGCGTAGGATGGGTGATTTCACCCATCACCCATCCAAACAACCGTACGGAGAGTGGTCCTTCGCCCTCGCAACGGTTTACCCACCGCCCCACACCCCCCCTTGCAAACCGCCCCCAAATCGCGTCGCCTCCCCGGAACCGACACCACGCCCCGGCCCCATGACGCACCCTCCCCTCCTCGGCATCTGCCGCTTCTCTTTCCTCGGCCGCTGCGACTGGCGGATCTGGGGCGCCAAGGATCGCTCCGAGGCCGAAATCCGCGCTGAACTCGCCCGTACCCTCTACCAGCCCACACGGATGGAGCCGCGGTTCTGGACGTTCGAACACTTGCTCCTGAACTCGCTGAAGGCCCAGACCGACCCCAACTTCGCCTTCCTCGTCCTCACCTCCCCTGACCTGCCCGCACCGATGTGCGCCCGGCTGCAAGACCTCTGCGCGCCCCTCCCCCAAGTCGACCTCCTGATCTCCGACGCCGAAAGCGTCAGCGACGCCATCCGCCCCCACATCTCCCACCTAGAAGAGATCTACGGCGAGCGTCCCGTCCAGTTCCGCATCGACGACGACGATTGCCTCTCCCCCGACTACATCGAACGCCTGCGCCACATGATGAACCGCATGGCCGGGCTCCAGCCGATCACCTATTCCCGCGCCCGCGGCCTCGTCCTGTCGCTCTACGAAGGGGAACCGGTGGGCTATTATGACCTCAACCGCCCCTACCACAGCGCCGGCGCCGCCCTCCGCCCGCCGCGCGGCAAGACGATCTTCGACTTCGGCCATTTCCGGCTGCAACGGCGTTTCACCGGCATCACCGACCTGAAAGGCTTCGGCTCCCTCGCGCTCAAATATGACGGCCACGACGCCAGCCGTATCGACCCGGACGAAGGCAAACCCGGCCACACCCGCATCGACGCAAAGGCGTTCACCCAGATTATGGACGAACATTTCCCCTTCCTCGCGCAGGTCGATTTCAACGACCTGCGCGGCCTCCTGGCCCCCTGAGCCCGGCCGGTGGGATCGTCCCCAAAAAAGACACAAAGATCGAAATGGCCATAATTGTCGCCGCCCGTTGCGCGCCCATCCATCGCCCGCACCGTTAAACCGGCCCTGGCGGGCGTTTCATGTCCGACAGAATGCCGACCAAACGCCGACCATATGCCGACACGCCGCGCCGCCCATATTTTCCAAGGTTAACAGCCCGATTCGCCCAAATTCATGCGCTGAAGCTGTCTCACACCCCGTCCTCACCCCTCACAAGCCGTTAGGATGTGCGGCAATCCGCCGAAATCCGGCCAATCATGGACAATCCCGCCCAACTCTCCCCAGCGTTGTCAGACCGAAAACAAGATGCTGCCCCAAAATCTTCCGGTTGCCCGCTCATACCGTGTGAAAAGCGAAACCGGATTCGGAGAACCCAGACATGCACGCATCCCTCCCCAAACTGGCCGCCGCTGCCGCGGCCTTGCTGCTGGCGAGCAGCGTCGCTGCAGAACAAGGCGTGACAGACGACAGCGTCACCTTCGCCCAGGTCGCCGCCCTCGAAGGCCCGGCCGCGGGTCTCGGCCTGGGCATGAAAGCCGGGCTTGAAGCTGCCTTCGCTGAAGCCAACCGGAATGGCGGCATTCATGGCCGGCAGATCTACCTGGAATCGTTCGATGACGGCTACGAGCCCGACAAATCGATCGCTCAGATCACCCAAGTGATTGAAAGCGATAAGTATATCGGTCTGATCGGCCCCGTCGGCACGCCCACCACGCTGGTCACCCAGCCCATCGCGACCGAGGCGGAATTCCCGTTCATCGGCCCCTTCACCGGCGCCGGCTTCCTGCGCGACGCGAGCCACGGCAACATCTTCAACGTCCGCGCCACCTACGCCGCCGAGACCGAGGCGTGGATGCAGTACCTCGTCGACTCCCTCGGCATGACCAACATTGCCATGCTCTATCAGGATGACGGCTTCGGCTATGTCGGCCTCGACGGCGTGGAAAAGGCGCTTGACCGCCGCGGCATGAAGCTCTCCGCCCAGGGCACCTACACCCGCAACACGCTCGAGGTTACCGAAGCGCTCGACACGATCGAAGCAGCCAACCCCGAAGCGGTCGTAATGGTCGGCGCCTATGCGCCCTGCGCCGAATTCATCAAGCAGGCCAAGGCCCGCGGCATGGATCCGGTCTTCGTCAACATCTCCTTCGTCGGCTCCAACGCCCTGTCGCGCGAGCTTGGCGAGCAAGGTGAAGGCGTGATCGTCAGCCAGGTCGTGCCCTTCCCGCTCAACTCTTCGATCCCCGCGATCGCCGAATACCAGAGCTCGCTCCTCCTCTCCGGCATGGCGGCCGAGCTTGGCTTCGTCTCACTTGAGGGCTACCTCGTCGGTCGCCTTGCGGTCGAGGCTCTGCGCAACTCAGGCCCCAAGCTGACGCGGGAGAAGTACCTGAATTCGTTCAACTCTCTGCGCAGTGTCGATCTCGGCGGGATCGAACTCGTGTATGATGATGGCGACAACCAGGGCTCCGACGCGGTCTACCTGACCCGCATCACCGACAATGGCAGCTTTGAGGCGGTCGTTGTCGACGGAAAGACCAATCTCGGTCAGTAAGCCGCACCAGGGTTTTCGAAACCGGGGCGCGCAGGAGCACACCTGCGCGCCTTTTTTGTTGTCGCGGTCACTGCTGCCCGATGCCACAAAGAGGCTGAAAGGACGGCACATGACCAACATTATCGATAACATGGAGGCACTTGAGGCGCTCTATGGCAGGCCCAAGGCACCCTCCCTCTTTAAGGTGGCGAACAGGGTCACGCCAGAATACCGCGCCTGGATCGAGGCCTCGCGCTTCTGCGCTCTGACGACGGTCGGCCCAGAAGGTACCGATTGCTCGCCCCGCGGCGATGACGGCCCGGTCGTGCGGATCATGGACGACCAGACGCTCGCCCTGCCCGACCGGCGCGGCAACGATCGGATCGATACTCTGCGCAACATCGTTCGCGATCCGCGCTGTTCGCTGATGTTTCTGGTGACCGGATCGCCCACGGTCATCCGCCTCAACGGGCGTGGCCGGATCACGGCCGACCCCGAGTTGCTGGAAGGCTTTACGATCAAGGGCCGCCCGCCCCGCAGCGTGATCCTGATCGAGATCGACGAACTCTATTTCCAGTGCGCGCGCGCCGTGATCCGCGCCGGGCTTTGGAACTGGCAAGAGGCGCCGGATCTTCCGACCCCCGGCCAGATCCTCGCCGCTATGACTGAAGGCGCGGTCGGCGGGGCGAGTTACGACGCAGAATGGCCCGCGCGCGCGGCGAAAACCATGTGGTAACCTTTTCCTCCGATTGTCCGCCGCGACGACAAGGAAAACCGCTCGCGCTCGCCGCACGTTCCGCGCTATCCCCCTGACGATAACGTAGGGAGAGCCCGATGACGCCAGAGGCCGCAAGCCGCGAAACTGAAGCACTTTGCCGCCGCGCGCCGGTCGTTCCGGTGTTGGTAATCGATGACGCCAGCAAGGCCCGGCCCCTCGCCGAAGCGCTCGTCAAAGGCGGCCTGCCCGCCCTGGAGGTGACGCTGCGCACCCCGACCGCGCTCGACGCGATCGCCGAGATGGCGAAAGTTGAGGGCGGCATCGTCGGCGCGGGCACGCTACTGACGCCCAAGGATGTCGAGCTGGCGAAAGCCGCAGGCGCACGCTTCGGCGTCTCGCCCGGCGCCACCGATGCCCTTCTAGACGCGGCGGAAGAGAACGATCTGCCGCTCCTCCCCGGCGCAGCGACTGCAACCGAGGCGATGCACCTTCTCGAACGCGGCTACACGGTGCAGAAGTTCTTCCCGGCAGAAGCGTCCGGCGGCGCCCCTGCGCTCAAAGCCATCGGCGCTCCCCTCCCGCAGATCCGCTTCTGCCCGACAGGCGGTGTCAGCCTCTCCAACGCACCGGATTATTTGGGGCTTTCCAATACGTTATGCGTTGGCGGCAGCTGGGTCGCCCCCCGCGACGCTGTCGAGACTGACGATTGGCAACGCATCGAAACACTCGCGTCAGAGGCGGTCAGCCGCCTGTCGTAACCCGCCCGCGCCGACCACCGCGCCGGCCCGCATCGGGCGGGACCTCCAACCCGGCGTTCAAGACAGCCGTCATCGGATGATCCGGCGCCTGCGCACCATGTCGCGCAACCAGATCCTGCAATGCAGCATGGGTGTCAGCGCCCTCCGGCAGGGCCAAAGCCCAATCGAGGAAGATGGACCGGCACTCTGCCGGCCCGATCCCGTCGATCCGGTAGGCTTCGGCGATCACTCCCTTCGGATCGATCTCAGTCATCCCATCCTGCCCTGTTGCTGTCTCGAAGGCAGCTAGCCCACCGAACGCTTTCCGGCAAGCGCGCTGTCAATGATCGCAGCGCTCAGCGCCGTGGCATCTCTTAAGTTTTCCGCCAGAGCGGCAATGTCGGATAGCCCTGTCTCCCGCAGCAGAAAGCTGCATGCCCCTTCGCCGACAGCCTCCGGATCGAACGCCCCCTCGGCAACGAGCCGGGCCACCGCTCGCACCTTCCAAAGCAGCCGCTCCACATCGTCAAGCCGCGCGGCATCTTCTGTCCTGATCAGCCCCGCCGACACGCCTGCCTCAAGTTGCTCACGCATGCGCCGTAGATCCGATCCCGCCTGTAACGCGAGAGACTGACCAAAAAGCTCGATATCCTGCAGCCGCCCTGCCCCGTCCTTGACGTTCCACGCCGCCCCCGGCTTCGCCTCGGCGAGCCGCGCCCGCATCTCCACCAGATCGCCGGGCACCCCGGGGCGTTGACCGACCTCCGCGATCAGCGTCCTGCGAAACGCCTCGATCTCCGCTCCCAATGCCGCGCTCCCCGCCACCGGCCGCGCACGCGTCAGCGCCAGATGCTCCCACGTCCAGGCCTCCTCCCGCTGATAGCTCTGAAAGCCCGCCCAGCCCGTCGCGACCGGCCCCTGACGGCCGGATGGCCTCAGCCGCATATCGACTTCGTAAAGCCGCCCCTCGGCCATCGGCGCCGACAACGCCGCCACCAGAGCCTTGGTCAGCCGCGCATAATACTGCCGCGCATCCAGCGGTTTCCGCCCATCCGAGATCGCATCGCCCGGCGCATCGTAAATCACCAGCAAATCAAGGTCCGACACCGCATGAAGCCGCCCTGCCCCCAGCGACCCCATCCCCAAGACCGCCGCCCCCCGCCCGGGCGGCGATCCATGACGACGCGCCAGATCATCGCAAACCACGGGGAAAAGGGCACTCAGGACCGCCTCGGCAAGCTCGGCATAGTGCCGTCCGGCCTCTTCTGCATCGATCAGCCCCTGCAAGTGATGTACGCCGATCCGGAAGCGCCACTCCTTCATCCAGCGCCGCAAAGCATCTAGCCGCGCCTCGTAGTCCTCCTCCTTCGCCATCGCTTCGAAGGCCAACCGCCCCAGCGCCTTTGCGCCGGGCCAAGGGGCAAAGAAATCGCCTCCGATCACAGCATCCAGAACTCCGGAATTCCGTGACAGATACGCGGCGAGCGCGGGCGAGGTCGCACAGATCTCCGCAATCAGATCCACAAGTTGGGGGTTCGCCTCGAAGAGAGAGAACAGCTGCACGCCCGCGGGCAGCCCGCGCAGGAACTGATCAAACTGGGTCAGCGCCTCCTCCGGCCGAGCCGCCCGTGCAAGCCCTTTCATGATCTGCGGCCGCAAGCGCTCGAAGATCTGCACGCCGCGCGCCGACCGCAAAGCGGGATAGGTCAGCCATCGCGCGGCCACCTCCGGATCCAGATCCGCCGCCTCCCCGGCAGGGCGCTGCACCGGCGCGAACAGATCCCGCGTCAGCCCCTCCACCGCCTCGATCCGGCCGAGGATCTCCTCCCGCAAATCCGCCTCGTCCCGGTCCATGAAAGCCGCCAACCGCGCGAAACCCTCATCGCCTTTCGGCAGCGCATGGGTCTGGGCGTCGTTGATCATCTGCAGGCGATGTTCGACCTCCCGATGAGCGCGGTAGTGACGAGACAGCGCCTCTGCCGTCTTCCCCTCGACCCAGCCTGCCCCCGCCAGCGCATCCAGCGCCTCGACCGTGCGCCTCTGCCGCAATGCGGGATCGCGCCCACCGGCAATCAGCTGCCGTGTCTGGGTGAAGAATTCGATCTCGCGGATCCCGCCGCGCCCCAGCTTCAGATCATGCCCCTCCAGCCGCAAAGGCCCGGCGAGCCCCTTGTGGCCGCGGATCCGCGCCTGCATCGCATAGGCATCCTCGATCGCCGCGAAATCCAGATGCTTGCGCCAAACAAAGGGCCGCAACGCGTCCAGAAACCGGTCCCCCGCCGCCAGATCCCCCGCACAGGGCCGCGCCTTTATATAGGCAGCCCGCTCCCACGTGCGCCCAACGCTTTCGTAATAGCGCTCGGCCGCCTCCATCGACAGGCAAACCGGCGTTACGCTGGCATCCGGCCGCAGACGCAGATCGGTGCGAAAGACATATCCCTCCGCCGTCTGGTCGCTCAAAAGCGCAGTTAGCTTCCGCGTTACCCGGATGAACGCCGCCCGGATATCCGCGTACTCAGAAGGATCATAGCGGCTCTCGTCGAACAGACAGATCAGGTCGATATCTGACGAATAGTTCAGCTCTGCCGCGCCCATCTTTCCCATGGCAAGGACGACCATACCGGCATCTCCCTCACCCTCCGGCAGCTTGCCGCGAGCGACCTCAGCAGCGACGAGGCATGTCACGGCCCGGCCCACGGCTGCATCCGCGAAATCGGTCAGCATCCCGGTCACCGCGTCCAGATCCCAGGCCCCGCCCAGATCGGCGAGTGCGACCATCAGCGCGATCCGCCGCTTGGCGCGGCGCAGCTCCGCCGGCAGATCGGACAGGTCGACCGTGCCGATCCGCCCGATCTCAGCCGCGCAACGCACGCTCGGCTCATCGAACGCAAGGGAAAGCCAGTCATGCTCTTTCTGCATCAGACCGCACAGGAAGGGGCTGCACCCTGCGGCGCCGGTGATTAGCTCCGCAACACCCGGCGCAACGCCCGGAAACAGGGTCGCCGCCTCGCGCCCCCGCGCTGAATCGAAAGGGCGCGGCGCCCGGGTCAGATCATCGGCCAACGGCATGATCCGACACTGCGCCCGTGACCGCTGTTGGTCAACGGCGGCGCCCACCAATCCACAGCGTATGTAAAAAAGTTTCACATACCTCTTGACCGAACCAGGACGACGCACCACATCGGGTCATGTGAAAGACATTCACATACGATAGCGCCCAGCCCAGATGGAGACACCTATGCAAACTGCCCCGTCGATGAACACCTACGAGCAAAGGCCCCTTAGTCGGCCTAGTTGGTTCGCCCGAACCGAGACTTGGCTCGATGCCCGTGGCAAAGGCGCCTGGATCGCAGCGATGGTCCTCGGCTTCATCTTCTTTTGGCCCATTGGCCTCGCCCTCCTTGCCTACATGATCTGGAGCAAACAGATGTTCAGCGGAAAATGCTCGTCCCGCCGCCGCGGCAGCATGCGTGGCATGATGATGACCTCGACTGGCAACAGCGCCTTCGACGCCTATCGCGCCGAAACGCTGCGCCGCCTCGAAGAAGAACAGGCGAGCTTCGAACGCTTTCTCGAGCGTCTGCGGGAAGCCAAGGACAAGGCAGAGTTCGATCAGTTCATGGACGAACGCGCCAAACGCGCCTCCCTCGATGACGAGGATGATGCACCCAACGGCCAGCCTGCCTAAGTACCGATACCTGCCACGACGGCCCTCCGGGGCCGTCTGCTATTCTGACCTGACGGATGACTGACATGGACCGCGCCCTGATGACCGACCGCCTGCCCGACCCAGATAGAGAGGCTGCCTTCTATGACGGGGTCCTGATCAAGCGTGGGATCGCCTGGTTCGTCGACATCGCGCTGATCGCGTTGCTTGCAGTTCTGGTCCTGCCGTTCACCGCCTTCATCGGTATCTTCTTCTTTCCCGCCTTGATGCTCGTCCTCGGCTTCCTGTACCGCTGGGTCACGATCGCGAACCAATCGGCGACGTGGGGTATGCGACTGATGGGCATCGAGCTCAGAGATATCGATGGCCATCGCCTGACTGCGGGTCTCGCGCTGGCCCATACAGGCGCCTATACCTTCGCCCTTTTTGTCGCTCCGCTTCAACTGATCTCGGTCGGTGCAATGCTTGTCACCCCGCGCGGTCAGGGCCTCCACGACCTCTTTCTTGGGACCGCGATGCTGAATCGGGCCGCCTAACGCCTGTCCGCTTCGTTAACAATGAGCCTTAAGACGGGTTGGCGTTTCCATTGGCTCACGCTAACGTTTTTCTGAGATTTTTAAGAAAGACGCGATGCGACACACGCTTCCCATAGCGCCGCAATTCTATGTCACCGCCCCTCAGCCCTGCCCCTATCTGGCCGGCCGGATGGAGCGTAAGCTGTTTACCGCTCTGCAAACCGACAATGCTGAGAAGCTCAACGATACGTTGTCAAAGCAGGGCTTTCGTCGCTCTCAGAATGTGCTTTACCGCCCGGCCTGTTCGGAATGCACGGCCTGCCTATCGGCCCGGATTCGCGTCGCCGATTTCGAACCGTCGAGAAGCCAGAAGCGAATCGCGCGACGGAACGCGGGCCTCGAACGGCGGGTAAACTCCCCCTGGGCGACGGACGATCAATACGCGCTCTTCCGAAGTTATCTCGACAGCCGCCATTCCGATGGCGGCATGGCGGATATGGACATCTACGAATTCGCCGCCATGATCGAGGAAACCCCGATCCGCAGCCGCGTAGTCGAGTATATGGAGGATCGCAAGCTCAGTGGGGTCTCGCTTACTGACGTGCTCGATGATGGCCTGTCGATGGTCTACAGCTTCTTCGATCCCGACCTCGAGAAGCGGTCCCTCGGGACGTATCTGATCCTCGATCACGTCGAAATCGCGCGCGAAGCCGGTCTGCCTTACGTCTATCTAGGCTACTGGGTACCAGGCTCGCCCAAGATGGGTTACAAGAGCCGCTTCGGTGCGCTCGAGATCTTCCGCGGCGGCCGCTGGGAAGAGCTGACCGACCCAGACAACTTCGCGTCCGACGCCCACCCCCTCGCCGTCGATCCGATCGCAGAACAGGTCGCCCGCATCCAGCTTCCGGACAGCCGCCCCGCCAAGGGATGACCCGGCGCCACATCCACGCCGTCACCCTTGTCGTCCCCGACTACGACAGCGCGATCGCTTTCTATACCGGCGTTCTGGGCTTCGATCTTCTCTCCGACGAGCCGCAGGAAGAGGGTAAGCGCTGGGTTATGGTCGCCCAGCCGGGCGCCGAGACCGCCCTTCTCCTTGCCTGCGCCGCGACCGAAACCCAACGGCAGGCGATTGGCAACCAGACCGGTGGACGGGTCGGGTTCTTCCTGCACACGGATGATTTCGATGCCGATTACGAGGCGCTTAGGGCTAAGGGTTTGCAGTTCGAAGAAGCGCCGCGCCGCGAACCCTACGGGTCTGTTGCCGTCTTCCGCGATCCCTTCGGCAACCGCTGGGACCTTCTGCAATTGAGTACCGACGAGGCCTAGAAGTCGGTCGATGCGCCGCCCTCGGCCTTCCGTCGGTCAACGAAGTCCGCCAGAGCCTCCCGGCAGGCCGCATCCATCGGCGGCGCCTCGAACTCCCGCAGGATGTTCTGGAACACCCCATGGGCCCGTTCTGCCGTCCAGATCGCGCCATCGGCCTCCCACGCCTCGAAGTTGCGCCAATCCGACAGGAATGGCGAGTGGAACGCCGTCTCGTAGCGCTCCTGCGTATGCGGCGTGCCGAAGAAGTGGCCATGGGCGCCGACCTCGGCAATGGCATCGACAGCAATTTCATCCGGCCCGGCAGCCGTCAGACCGGCATCGAAATAGCGGCCGATATATTCGATGATCTCGCAATCGATCACGAACTTCTCTGGGCTCGCGATCAGCCCTCCTTCCAGCCAGCCAGCCGCATGGTAGACCACGCTCGCCCCCGACTGAACCGCCGACCACAGCGCGTTCGACGTCTCCCAGGCCGCCTGCGCATCCGGTACATTTGCCGCGCAGCTGCCCGAGGCCCGCATCGGCAAGCCGTAGAAGCGCGCCATCTGCCCGGTCATCTGCGTTGCCCGCATGTATTCCGGCGTCCCGAAGGCAGGCGCGCCCGACCGCATGTCGACATTCGAGGTGAACGTTCCGATAATGCAAGGGCATCCCGGCGCGACATATTGAAAAAGAGCAATGGCCGACAGCGCCTCTGCAATCGACAGCGTCACCGCCCCGGCAAGAGTCACTGGCGCCATGGCCCCCGCTAGTGTGAACGGCGTCACCATGACCGCCTGCCCTTTGCGGATCATCCGCAGACAGCCGTCGATCATCGGGTAATCGTGCTTGAGCGGCGAGGTCGAGTTGATGTTGGTGTACATCCGCGGCTCGGCGGCGAAGGCTTCCTCGCTCAGCCCCGCGGCGAGGCGCACCATCTCCATCACATCGTCCACACGCTCCGGCCCCAATGAATAGGCATGCACCACCTTGTCGCAGAGCGTCAGCTTGTCGAAGAGGATGTCCAGATGCCGGACGCTCGCATGGATGTCCTGCGCCTCCACCGGGTAACCGCCCGCGAAGTTGATGCAGTTGAAATACTGCGTCAGTTTCAGAAGATCCGCGCATTGCGCCCGCGTGCCGGGCACCTTCCGGCCCAGTGACAGATCCCAATAATTTGGCGGCGATGATACGTTGCCGAACAGAATGTGTCCGTCGCCAAGCGTGATGGCCCGATCCGGATTTCGGGGTGTGATGGTGAACTGCGCCGGCGCCCGTCCCACCATCTCCATGACCCAGTTGCGGTCCATGCGGACGGTGCGTTCCGTAGTCTTACATCCGGCCTTGCGAAACAGCTCGAGCGCCTCGTCATTCAGAAACTCGATTCCGATCTCTTCAAGGATCCGCATCGCGCCATCATGGATCGCCGCAACACCCTCTTCGCCCAGCGGCTCCACAGGTCGATCAGTGATACGCGCCGGCCCCCATGGGCGTTGCGAGATCGCCGCCTGCCCGCGACGCGCCGCCGCACCTGCGCGCCCACCGCCCCGTCTTCGTCTTGCTCTGTCGTCTGGCACAACTTGCTCCCCCTTCGCGAATAGGAAGACAGGGCCCGGCAAGAAGCGCGGTTCGGAAACCGACTGATCGTGTCGCTTTTCGGCAATCACGTCGGAGGAACACGGTTTCCCGATGTCGAGATCAGGTCCAGTGCACCTGTTCACCGCCTGGTAAGTGATGCCGTGCTGCCATCGGTACATCGTAGGCATGACCCTGCGCATCGCAGAATGCGGTGATCCAGCGGTCATCCATGAGAAGAAAATCAAGCACAGCGAGTTGAAAGTCAGGATCGCCGATTCGCTGTCTCAAATCGCTTTCGCTTACCCCACCGGCCCCCATGAACACATCGCGAAGGTCGTCGTTTGATACGATCCAAGCCAGCGCCTCCAGCGCGATCGTCTCTGCTGCAGCCGGTGTCATTCCGCCCCGAAACACTTTGTTAACCATTTAAGCCGAGAGTGCAGCCAAGGGTGTTAGGGGGCAAGTCTGAGGAATCGCTGATGTCAGGAAAGATCCTGGTCGTTGATGACATCGCGACCAACCGCATCGTCCTGAAGGTCAAACTCACGGCCTCGCTCTACGACATCATTCCGTGCCTCGACATGGCGGAGGCAAAGCGGGCACTCAAGTCGCAGAGGCCGGACCTGATCGTGGTCAATCTCGACCTCCCCGAGGGAGAGGGGCTGACGCTCTGCCAGCTTGTCCGAAGCAATCCGGCGATGGCCGAAATCCCGATCGTCGGCATCGTCGATCCAGGTCCATGCCAACGCAAGCTCGACGCGCTGCGCCTTGGCGTTGATGAGGTGCTTGAACGCCCTGTGGAAGAGGCGCTCCTGCTCGCCCGTATCCGCTCTCTCCTTCGGGCTCGCGACGCGTCTGCCGAGTTACGGATGCGCGAGGATACGCAAAGGGCGCTCGGTTTTGCCGAACCAGTCACAACCTTCCGACAACCTTCGCACGTCGCGCTGGTCTCCGATCGTTCGGGGGTCGCGAAGGCCTGGGAAGTGACGCTTGTCGATAAACGCCAGTACTATCGTGCTTCCGTGATGACACTGACCGAAGCTGTTGCGGCAGACGGTATTGACGTCTTCCTGCTCGACGGGCGCGGACATGACCGCCATGCAACGCTGCGGCTTCTGTCAGAGCTGCAAAGCCGGACCCACACCCGGCACGCTGCGACGATCCTATGCATTTCCGACGACGATCCGGAATTTGCCGCCATGGCACTCGACCTAGGCGCGAACGACCTTCTGATCGCGGGCTTCACGGACACCGAACTGCTCTTGCGGGTCGACGCTCAGGCCAGGCGGAAAGCGCAACGCGATCGCCTGCGCGATGGTGTGCGTACAGGGTTGGAAGCGGCACTGACCGATCCGCTGACCGGCCTCCACAATCGCCGCTATGCCATGTCCCACCTCAGCCGGATGGCGGAAGACGCCCGGAGCCTGGGCCGGGACTATGCCGTGATGATGATCGATATCGACCATTTCAAACGCATCAACGACCGCTACGGCCATCCGGTGGGCGACGCTGTTCTCGTCGCGCTCGCCGCCCGTCTGCGCAAGGCGCTTCGCCCAGAGGATATGCTTGCGCGGATTGGCGGGGAAGAATTCGTCGTCGCCCTTCCCGGCGCCTCGCAGGTTGAAGCATGCGCGACGGCCGAGCGCCTGCGTAAACTGATCGCCGCTTGTCCGATCGACCTTCCGGAAGGGGGCTCGCTGCCGATGACGACCAGTATCGGCGTGGCCATGGCCTGGACGACCGACACACCCGGCAGCCTATCCGAAGCGCTGGTCGGCCGCGCAGACGAGGCGCTCTACCGCTCCAAGGCGGACGGGCGAAACAAGGTGACCCTGTTCGAGACATCAGATGCTTAAGGACCGCCGCTAGGGTCGAGGAAACCTTCGCTCAACAAGACGGTCAGCAAGCGCATCGCGCTCCTCCGGCGCCATCTGTACGATCCGGTCAATCAGGATCGACTGCCCGCGCGTCTGAACCTCGGCGAGAAACGCACGCTCGTCCTCCAGTAGTGGCTGAAGCGCGGCGGGTTCGAACGGATCAGCGCGCAAAGCCGCGGCAAGGCCGCGAATGTTCTCCCGCCGCCGCTGCCGCATCTGACGAAAATATCCCGGCTCTGAAAGGAACTCAGACCGCAAAGCGACCCGATCTTCTTCCGTGAACGCACTGGCCAGCGGGCCAAGACCTAGTTCCATCCGCCCTCCCGACGGGCCGCGCGGGCCACCTGTCGCCAGAACGGTGATCACCAGAGCTATGACCAACGCGTTCATCATCAAAGACGCCGCCAGAAGGACGGTTCTTAGACGCCTCGTGCGGGGTTGAGGCTTACTGTCACTCATAACTTTAGACCTCTTCGCCAAGGAACTCGGCGTCGACGAAAACTGTCACAATCTCGGGCTCGCCGAATAGCCTGACCTCGAAGTTCTCGATCACGGGCGGCGGCATCACCCCGATCCAGAGGCCAGCCAAGCTTGCAGCCAGAACACCCCCGACCGTGGGCCACCCTCCAACCGCCTTGAGCCAAACCCGCCAAAGCGGCAGCGCGCGCCGTTCGGTGACGAGGTGGGCGTCCGCGAGGATCCGTGCCCGCAACCCGGGCGGCAGATCAGATGGATTGTCCCCTGCCTCATCACGCACGGCGTCGAACAACGCTTCAAGCTCCGCTTCGCTCAGTTCCCTAGGATCCATCGTCTTCCAGCCCCAGTTGAGGACGCAGCTCGGACAGTGACGCCGCAAGCGCACGCTTTCCACGCGCTATCAGACTTTCAACTGCAGCTACGCCGATGTCCATGATCTCTCCAATCTCAGGATTTCCCAAACCTTCAAGGTGCCTGAGCCGAACAGCCTGCGCTTGACGCTCCGGAAGCTGGGCAAGCGCGTCAGTCAGAGCAGCTGCGCGAGCCTTTCGATGTAGCTCCGCTTCGACGGATGGACGCTCGTCCGCCGGTTCGGCGATGTCATCCAGCGGAGGCCCCGCCCGACGACGGGCTCGCAGGCGATCGATGCACAGATTTACAGCGACCCGATAGGTCCAGGTCGAGACTTTCGCACCGCCAGGCGTCCAGTCGGGCGCCATTCTCCACAATCGCATCATCACCTCCTGAGTCACGTCCTCGGCCTCGTCCGGATCGCCGAGCGCGCGCCGAGCATGGCCGAGGATTCTGGGCGCCAGCCTATCTGTCAGAAGACGCGCGGCAGTGAGATCCCCGTTGGCGAAAGCCGCAAGCAGCACATCGTCGGACGCCCCATATTGCGAGGTGGCTTCATCCATGGACTTGTGCCGGGCGATTGGACCGGGTGTGCGACAAGGACTCCCTCCTCGATGCGTCGCAGGGCTAGACCACCAGAGCGGCCTTGCACAGGCGGCCCAATCAGTTGCGGCGGCGCTCGAACTCATCGCGGCTGACCTCGCCATCCTGATTGGCATCGAGCCGCCCGAAGATGCGGTTGCGCCCAGCCATCTGCGACAGCTCGACATATTGCAACAATCCGTCGTTGTTGCGATCAAGACGGCCCATCATCCGCTGCATTCTGCGGTCGGTCCGTTCAGAGCGCATCGCCTCCATCTCGGCAGCATTCAACGCGCCATCCCCATCGGCGTCAGCACGAGCGAAACGTTCCTCAAAGGCCATTTCACTAAACTGCTGCATCTCAGCCTCGCTTAGAACGCCGTCGCCATCGGCGTCGATCGCATCGAAAGAGGCGGCGCCGGGACCGCCCTGCGCGGACGCTTCAAGCGTGTAGCCGAGGCCAAGTGCCACGATCAGTATCAGGGATCTCATTGTCGTCTTCCTTCCTGTTCTGCGCGGCCCTGTTCTGGCCGCTTGTCGAAGTTTTCACGGAACGTGTCCGGGTTTCCGTCGCGAATGCCGGGACGTTTTGGCCTAGGCTGTCGGGTTTGGACTTTCGCAGCACGATCGAAGGGACCATCTTGCCCTCATGACAGAAGACATCTCCTCACCCGAAGACGATCGCCCGATGAAACCAGCAATGTGGCGCGGCCTGCGCCGCCGCTGTCCGAATTGCGGCGAGGGCGGCCTGATGGCGAGCTACCTAAAGGTGCGCGACCGCTGCGAGTCCTGCGGCGAGGCGCTTTACCATCACCGGGCCGATGACGGCCCGGCCTATCTGACAATCCTAGTCGTGGGGCATCTCATGGCCCCGCTCCTGCACGTTGCTTTCGTGCAATTCCGACCGGATCCACTTGTTATGGCCGGGCTTTTCACGGTCGGATGCGTGGCGCTCTCGCTTTATCTGCTGCCACGGCTCAAAGGACTGGTCGTCGCGATCCAGTGGGCGCGCCGAATGCACGGATTTGGCGGAACCGCATGAACATACGGGATGCAGCGACGCTCATCCTTGTGCGCGACGGGCGCATCCTTATGGGGCAGCGGGGCGAGAAGGCGGCCTTCATGCCGTCGAAATTCGTCTTTCCGGGCGGAGCTGTGGATCCGGAAGACTTCGCGGTCCCTCTGGCCACAGACATCGCCGAACCCTGCCGGTCGCGACTGACGGAAGAGACCCGGGCAGAGATGGCAGCCGCGCTGCAAGCTGCTGCGATCCGCGAGCTCTGGGAGGAAGCTGGACTGATCCTAGGCCACCGCGGGGCATGGTCGGACACGCCGCCCCCCAATTGGGCTGCGTTTGCGGAGACAGGGCATCTGCCAGACGCATCGGCCATGCGATTTGTCTTTCGCGCCGTCACTCCGGCAGGCCGGCCAAGGCGCTTTGACGCCCGGTTCTTTCTGGTCGATGCCAGCGCGATCTCGGGCGATCCTGACGATTTCTCGCGGGCTGAGGACGAATTGAGCCATCTGAGATGGGTGCCGTTTGAAGAGGTCCGCGCCCTGGACCTTCCCTTCATCACGGAAGTCGTGCTGGCCGAAATCGCGCCACTTCTGTTGTCGTCAGATGCTCCCGCCAGCGTGCCGTTCTTCCGCAACGATGACGAACAGCACCTGGTCAGCCGCCTGGGCGGGCGGTCCCCGCTCAGCTGGTCCGGTGATCCTCTTTCGGGAAGAGCGGGTGCGGCACGGGATCCTTCGACCTGACGAAATGGCGCCGGAAGACATCTGCGTAAGACGCGTAGCGGTATCCCTGATTGCGAGTCAGATAATGATCGCGCCGCGCCTCGTAGAGGGCGGGTAAATCGTACCATGGCACTTTGGGGTGCATGTGATGAACGACATGGAAGTTGTTGTTGAGAAAAAGAAAAGCGAGAAATCCGCGATCTTCGATGATGACGGTTCGTGCCGAGGCACGCTCGTGAGCGCGGTGCTCGAGGAAGGTCCGGATACGCAAGAGCGCAAGAGCACCGTAGACGGCGACAAGGTAGGCAGTTAGCGAAACCGGCGACAACAGGATTATGGCCAGCGTCGAGGCCATCGCCGGCAGGTGGAACAGCCAACCGGCGATCACGCGCGGCTCCCCCCGTACGGCGCGGCGGACATCGCAGAACAGGAAGGCGACGGTTCCGATCAGCGGTCCGAAGAGCATCCGGCCAGCGAGTGTGTTGTTCACTTCGAGAAGCCACCGCAGGGGGCTTGGCAAACGCGCCCATTTCGCGGGGTCGAGATAGTTGGACTCCGGATCTTCGTAGGGATCCGTCAATGCTTCGTCCCGATGGTGCGCCAGATGAGTGTCACGGAACCGCCGGTACGGGATGATGAGGGTGTAGGTAGGCCAGACAAGTGCCTCGTTCAGTCCGGCACTTTCGAATGGGTGTCCATGCAGAACCTCATGCTGCAGCGACGCATAGAGCGCGATGAGAGCCATGAGGGCCAGGATGGCAAGGCCCTGAGGGAGAAAAAGGGCCATAGCCCATCCGACATGAACTGCCACCGCGAGGAGGAGCGTCGGCCAAGCAAAATTTCTATTCAATTTCTGCGTGATACAGGGCGTTTTTGACATTGCTGACAGCCTACTGTCTTAATCAGTGTTGAGGAATGCCAGATTTACGCTCGCAAAAAGCTGCACATGTGCTAATAGGCAGCAATGGTGACAAAAGGCGACAAACGTGACCGCGCTACTGTTTTCCGGACGCGCTTGCGAGAGGCGATGCAGCGCGCCGGCATGTCGCAGAGCGCCCTGGCGCGGGACGTAGGCGTCGACCGTTCGACGATTTCGCAGGTTCTAGCGCCCGAAAGTGTACGTTTGCCTAACGTGCAGGTCGCTGCCGAATGCGCTGTTGCGTTAGGTGTTTCTGCCGACTGGCTGCTAGGCCTCACCGACAGGCCAGAACTCGCCGCGGATCTTCTGGCAGCGGCCATGGCCATGACAGAAGCCTCACGCACCATGATCGATGAAAGGATCTTTGCGTGGCACAAGGAGGCCGCGGGATACAAGATCCGCCACGTGCCCGCGGGCCTGCCCGACATGCTGAAGACTGAAGATATGCTTCGCTGGGAATACGCACCCTCGCTGGGGCGGACGACGGACCAGGCGATCGGCGCATCGAACGACCGGCTGACCTGGATGCGGGGGGCGCGGTCAGATTATGAAATCGCGCTGCCGGTGCATGATATTGAATCTTTCGCAGGCGCGGAGGGATACTACGCGGGCCTGTCCCCCGAGATACGGGCAGCCCAGTTCGACCGGTTTACCGAACTGCACGACCAGCTTTATCCGTCGCTGCGCATCTACTTCTACGACGCGCACAAGCTCTATTCGGCGCCGGTCACGATCTTCGGGCCGCTGCTGGCGGTGATCTATCTGGGGCGTAACTACCTCGCCTTTCGCGATGTTGAACGGGTCGAGGCAATCACGCGCCATTTCGATGGACTGGTTCGCGCGGCGGAGATCCCGTCGCGTGATCTGCCGGGCTATTTGGACGAATTGCGGGCCCGGATCAGCTGATCAGCCGGTTGGATTGCGTCCAAACTCTTCGGTATCCGAGGGGGCCTGCTGGCGACGGATCACACGGGGATCGCAGGCGATCATCGCGGTGTTCGCGTCGCGGATGATGAGGCCGCCGCGGGCCTGGCATTGCTCAAAGCTCATCCGGCCGCCGAGGACGAGACGCTCTTCTACGCCGCCACCGCCACCGGTACCGCCCAGCGACGCGTCGCAGGCGCCAAGCGCGATTAGCAGAAAACAACCCGTTAGTCGGTTCATAAGCCACTCCCCCTAAAGGCGGTCAGGTCGTAGCCGTACCAGGCCAGAACTTCCCGTGCCGCGCGGAGCCTATCACGGGCCGGCGCCGGATCGCGATCCATGATCCAGCCGAAACTGCCGTCTGGCGTCCCGATTGCAACAGTGCGGTATCCATCATCGACCCAGAGGATCCAGAGAGGGGCAGCGCCCTGGACCTGGGAGAGGCGTCCGGGGCCGTCGATGGCCACTTCGATGAGGCGCGCGCCCGGGCGGTCCGGACGCTCGACGATGAGGCGCGGCAGATCGAGGGTCATTGTGTTGCCGGGCAGGCCGAAGATGCCATCCGGGGCGCCTTCGATGACGATCCAATCACCCTGCATCCGCGCCCAGTCAACCGTTGCGCGAGAGGCGATGGGGGCGGCCTGGTCGCGATACACCACCTGCCCGGTTGCGGAGTCCGGGGAGCGGGCGCAGGCGGCGAGGAAGAGGAGGCAAGCGATGGTCAAGAAGCGCACGGATCGGCCTTCCGGTGGCGAAGTCACGGCAATGTGCGATGGCAACTCCGGCGGGACAAGTCACATTGGCGGGCGTGATGCTGCGTCTTTGCGTGATCCTATGGTGCGTTTTTGGGGCGTCGGCCTGGGCCGATCCCGAGCGCTATGCGCTGGACGCGGGGCAAAGCACGGTCGGCTTCACCTATGATTTCACGGGGCGAGAAGTTCAGGGGCAGATGCCTGTCGCGGATGCGGACCTGCTGATCGACCTAGACAGGGTGTCGGCGTCGCGTGTTGCCGTCTCTCTCGACCCGTCGAAGGCGGATGGCGGGTTCGCCTTCGCAAGTCAGGCCTTGCGTTCGGCCCAGGTGCTGGATGCAGCGCGGCATCCGCGGATCACCTTTCAGTCAACTTCGATCACGGGCGATCTGTCCGGGGCGCGGGTGACGGGGAACCTGACGGTTCGCGGCGTGACCCGGCCAGTCACGTTGAATGCAGCGCTTTACCGGCAGCAGGGCACTGCGGCGGGAGAGCGGGACCGGTTGTCGATCATCCTGACGGGGGCAGTCGACCGCACTGCCTTCGGTGCGTCGGGCTATCCCGGCTACGTCGGGCCTGTGATCGACATCACGATCCTCGCGCGGGTCGACCGGGTACGTTAGGCGCTCTGGCCTCCCGCGGGTGGCTGCGCTAAGGCGGCGCGGACCAACCTGCGGGCCCGTACCATGACGCGTCATCTGATCACTTCGGCCATTCCCTATATCAACGGGATCAAGCATCTTGGGAATCTCATCGGCTCCCAGCTGCCTGCGGACCTATTCGCGCGGTATCAGCGGGCGCGGGGGAGCGAGGTGCTGTTTTTGTGCGCGACGGACGAGCATGGGACGCCCGCCGAGCTGGCCGCTGCTAAAGCGGGCCTGCCGGTCGCCGAGTATTGCTGCCAGATGCATGCGACGCAGTCAAAGTTGGCGGAGGGGTTCCGGTTGTCCTTCGACCATTACGGGCGTTCCTCCAGCGCGCAGAACCATAAGCTGACTCAGCATTTCGCGGGGCGGTTGGCCGATGCAGGGCTGATCGAGGAGCGGTCGGAGCGGCAGGTCTACTCCAATGCCGACGGGCGGTTTCTGCCGGATCGGTACATCGAGGGGACGTGCCCCAATTGCGGGTACGAGAAGGCCCGTGGGGATCAGTGCGAGAACTGCACCAAACAGCTGGATCCGACGGATCTGATCGCCCCCCGCTCGGCCATTTCGGGTTCGACGGATCTAGAGGTGCGGGAGACCAAGCACCTATATCTGCTGCAGTCCAAGCTGAAGGATGAGCTTGACGCGTGGATCGACAGCCAGACGGGCTGGCCCGTGCTGACGACTTCGATCGCCAAGAAGTGGCTGCATGACGGCGACGGGTTGCAGGATCGCGGGATCACGCGAGATCTGGACTGGGGGATCCCTGTCAAGCGCGGTAACGCGGATTGGCCGGGGATGGAGGACAAGGTATTCTATGTCTGGTTCGACGCCCCGATCGAATACATCGCCTGCGGCGCCGAATGGGTCGATGCGGGCAAGGGCGAGGATTGGGAGCGGTGGTGGCGCACCGACAAGGGCGCGGACGACGTGCGCTACACCCAATTCATGGGCAAGGACAATGTGCCGTTCCACACGCTGAGCTTTCCCGCGACGCTGATCGGGTCGGGCGAGCCGTGGAAGCGGGTCGATTACCTGAAATCGTTCAACTACCTGAACTACGACGGCGGGCAGTTCTCGACCTCTCAAGGGCGCGGCGTCTTCATGGATCAGGCTTTGGAGATCCTGCCCGCGGATTACTGGCGCTGGTGGCTGCTGAGCCATGTGCCCGAAAGCTCGGACAGCGAATTCACGTGGGAGAATTTCCAAACGTCGGTGAACAAGGATCTGGCGGACGTGCTGGGCAACTTCGTAAGCCGCGTGACGAAGTTCTGCCGGTCGAAGTTCGGCGAGGTCGTGCCGGAGGGCGGCGCGGCGGGAGAGCGGGAAGCGGCGCTGATCGCGGAGCTGACCGAGCGCATCCGCACCTATGAGCGCCACATGGAGGCGATCGAGATCCGTAAGGCGGCAGGCGAGCTGCGGGCAATCTGGGTGGCGGGAAACGAGTATCTGCAGGCGGCGGCACCTTGGGCGAGCTTCAAGGAAGACCCCGAGGCGGCGGCAGCGCAGATCCGCCTGGCGCTGAACCTGATCCGTCTTTATGCGGTCCTGTCGGCGCCGTTCATTCCGGACGCGGCGGAGTCGATGCTTTCGGCCATGAAAACGGACGACACGGCTTGGCCCGACGACGTGAAGGCGGCGCTGGAGATCCTACCCGCAGGCCATGCCTTCGCGGTGCCGGACATGCTGTTCCGCAAGATCATGGATGAGGAACGGGAAGACTGGCAGGTCCGGTTCGCCGGAGTGCGGGCCTAGGCGGCGCGTTTCGTCTCGGCTGACTTTTCTTCATCCGGTTCTTCCGGCTTGATATCGCGGCCAGCGAGGAACAGCCCCAGCCCGGTCATGCCAGGGACGTGTTCCGAAAACACGCGGAGGCCGATCAGCACGGGCACGGCGATGACCATGCCGATCACCGACCACGCCCAGCCCCAGAAAGCGACCGCGAGGAAGACCACGACCGGGTTCAGTTTCAGGCTGCGACCGACCGCGTAGGGCGTGATTAGCTGCCCTTCGATGCTGGTGAGGACCAGATAGGCAAGTGCGGCGAGCGCCGCCGACCCGGCGGTGTCGTAATGGACCAGACCGATCGCGGCAGTGACGATCACGCCGAAGATCGCACCGACGAAGGGGATGAAGTTCAGGACGAACGCCATCGCGCCGAAGAGCACCGGATTGGGCATCCCCAGGAGGAACAGTGCAAGCCCGACAGAGGCGCCAAGCCCCGCATTGATGACCGTGATCGTCAGGAAATAGCGGCTGATCTTGCGTTCGATATCGAAGGCGATCTTGAGCGAACGCTTCTTGTCGCTGAAGGTCGAACTGGCCTGGACAAGCTTTTCGTAAAACATGTCGCCTGACGCGATCAGGAAGAACATCATCACCAGCGTCAGCATCACCTGTGCGAGGAGGGACGGCGTGCTGCTGACGATCTGGCTGAGGAAGCCACCGCTTTCTTCGACCACGACCCGCTCGGGTTCGCCAATCTCTTCCTCTCCACCACCGGAAGCCAGCTTTTCGACCTCTTCACTGGCCTCGGCGACCTTTTCGACTGCGGAGGACAGGCCGCGCAGCTTCTGTTCCACGTCCTGAATGATGCGGGGGGCGTCCTGCGCGTAGCTTTGAAACGGTGTCGAGAGGCCGGCGAGCGCGGAGCCGATCAAGAAAACGAGCGCAATGAGGACCAGGACAGCGCTGATCGCGTCCGGCACCCCGCGCCGCGCAAGGGCGCGCCGCACAGGCGAGAAGGTGAGAGAGAGGAGAAACGCCAGAAGGATCGGCATCAGGAAGGCCCGGGCCAGCACCACGACGGCCCCGAGGCAGAGGATGAACAGGCCAATCACCGCCCAGTTCGCGATCCGGATCCGCCGGTCCAGTTCGTCTTCTTCCATCACGCGATCCTTCGCCCTTACGGGATCTGAACGAAGGTTCCCGCCCACGAGTTCCCGCCCACAGCAGGGTCGTCGGATGGCGTCAGCCATGCTAGATAAGCCTCGGATCCTCTCTAGGGAGTTTGCAAGATGCGCCTGCCAATCCTTCTGACCGCCTGCCTTCTACAGGCCGGTGCCGCCCTTGCCGCCGCATGCGGCAATGATGCCTCGGGCTTCAATTCCTGGAAGGCGCAGTTCGCGCAGGAGGCCTCCGGCGCGGGGATCGGCCAGCGCGGGCTGCAAGCGCTGGCGGGGACGCAATATGCAACGCGGACCATTGTGGCAGACCGGAACCAGAAGAGCTTTAACTACTCGCTGGAGCGTTTCATGCAGGTGCGGGGCTCCGATACGATCGTCTCGCAAGGGCAGCAGCGCCTGGCGCGGGACCGGGCCTTCTACAACAGCCTAGAGCAGGCTTATGGTGTGCCTGCCGGGGTTATCATCGCAATCCACGGGATGGAGACGGGGTTCGGCCGGTTCATGGGGGATGCCAATGTCCTCTCGGCGATCACAACGCTGGCCTATGATTGCCGCCGGTCGGATTTCTTCACCGGGCACGCCTTGGCGGCGCTGCGGCTGGTCGATAACGGCGCTATTTCGCCGGGGTCGATTGGTGCGATGCATGGGGAGCTGGGGCATACGCAGTTCCTGCCCGGCAACGTGCTGCGCTACGGCGTCGATGCGAACCGGGACGGGCGGGTGGATCTGACGAACCAGACTGACGCGCTGGCCTCGACGGCGAATTTCCTGCGTCAGAAGGGATGGCAGCCCGGCCAAGGCTATCAGGAAGGCCAGCCGAACTTCCGGGTAATCCAGGAATGGAATGCCGCGACGGTCTATCAGAAGAGCATCGCGATCATGGCGGCCCGGATCGAGGGTTGATGGCGAGGCGTCCTCTAGAGGACGGTGAGGAGGTCGAAGTTGCCTCCCGCATGGAATTGCGTACCTGGCTGGGGATGAATCACCGGCGCGAGACGGGCATCTGGCTTGTCACCTACAAGAAGTCCGACCCCGACCGCTATGTCTCGATGGGCGAGATTATTCGCGAGTGTATCGCCCATGGTTGGATCGACAGCCTGTCGCGCGGCAAGGACGCAACGCGCACGATGCTTTGGATCTCGCCACGCAAGGCCGGATCGAACTGGAGCCGGATCAACAAGGATATCGTGGACGAATTGGAGGCCGAGGGGCTGATGACCGAGGCCGGTCGCCGCAAGATCGAGGCGTCGAAGATCGACGGGACGTGGATAGCGCTTGATGACGTGGAAGACCTCGTGATCCCCCCGGATTTGCAGGCGGCTTTTGATGCGCTGCCAGGGGCCGAGGAAACGTGGCATGCCTTTCCACGTTCGATCAAACGGGGGGTCCTGGAATGGATCCTCAATGCGAAACGGGACGAAACACGTGCGAAGCGGATCGCTGAGACGGCGGGTGACAGTGCTGATGGCAAGCGCCCCAACCAGTGGCGCTAGGCCGATCGCTCATCTGCCCTGACGGGCCTCTTCGCTGAGCGAGAAGCGCTTGTGAAAGAGCGCCGAGCGGCGCTGGTACCCGCGGCCGGATTCGAACCGGCACGGCTTATCGCCTAGGGATTTTAAGTCCCCTGTGTCTACCATTCCACCACGCGGGCCGGAGCGCGACCATAGCCGCCCGCCAAGCCGCCGCAAGAGGTCAGAGCCGCTCGCCCGGGGGGTTTTCCAGGAGATGCCGTTCGGGCAGCCAGGGATTGAGGGCGAGCGCATCGCGCAACACGCCTTGGGCCTCCTCGTTGCGGCCGAGCCCAAGGAGGCTCAGCGCTTTGCCGGACTGGGCGCCGATATGGTCGGGAGAGATCTCCAACGCGCGATCCAGATCGCCCAGCGCGCCGTCATAATCACCTTGCAGGAAGCGGGCGAAAGCGCGCTGGTTCCAGCCTTCGGCATAGGCTGGACAATAGGTGATCAACGTGTCGAAGGCGATGATTGCCCCAGCAAAATCAAGCATTTCGCGGCGCGACATCCCTTCGTCGAGCAGGTCTTTCGCCCGCTGATCGGGGGCGGTGAGCCAGACCTGCCAAAGTTCGCCCGTGATGCGGCGGGCAGTCATCTCGTCGGGGGCGAGGCGGAGGGCGGCCATCAGATCTGCACGTTTTTCGACCTGTTGATCGTAAGGCGGGCAGTTTTCGGCCAGAACGACACCCGGGCCAAGCAGAAGACAGAGCAGAAACGCACGCATGATTAAATGATCGTGCCATTTGCCGCCCGGTCAAGGCCCATAGCTTGACGCGGGCTGCCGGTATGGTCACCTCTGAGGCCATGTTTCCGATCCGAGACCACAATCCGTCGCAGAATGTGCCGTGGGTGACCTATGGCCTGATCGCTGCCAACATCTTGATTTTTCTCAGCTATGCGGGCCTCTTCAACGATCCGCCCCGGTTGAACGCGCTGTTCTGGGACTGGGCGCTGATCCCGGCACGGGTCAGCGAAGGGGAGGCGTTGAGTGGGTTTCTGACCTCGATCTTCCTGCATGGCGGGGTGATGCACCTGGCCGGGAACATGCTGTTTCTCTGGGTCTTCGGCGACAATCTGGAAGACGAGATGGGGGCGTTGGGCTTCCTGATCTTCTATCTGGCCTGCGGTGTCGCGGCCGGTCTGGCGCAGTACCTGGCCGAGCCGTTCACGCCCATCCCGATGGTCGGTGCCTCGGGCGCGATTGCCGGGGTGATGGGAGGATATCTGCTGCTTTTCCCGAGGGCGAAGGTGGATATCCTCTTCATTTTTATCGTTATTTTCCGGATCATCCCGGTGCCTGCCTGGATCATGCTGGCGCTTTGGTTCGGGCTTCAGGTCCTGCGCGGTGTGGGCGCAGATACCGGCAGCGGCGGAGTTGCCTACTGGGCCCATGCGGGGGGGTTCGTGATCGGCGCGCTTCTGGCGATCCCGTTATGGCTGCGGCTGGGCGGGCCGCGGTTCTGGGTCAGGACGCATGGGCATCCGCCGCATCCGGACGCGACCTACCGGCGAAGTTCGGTCCCGGTGGTCCGCAAGCGGTAGCGGGGTGTCACCCATCGGCGGTGACTTATGGATCGACGTCCGGAAACGGGCGCGAATCAGAGGTTAAGGCGTGACTTTTCGGGGGATCCGGCGTGTCGGCATCCCGTAGGCATTCGGTCGGAGTTCCGTCGGACATATGTCGGGCGAAACCGCCCCCTTAACGGTGCGTGCGATGGCGATCGCGCAACACCCCTCGACAATCCGCCCAAAAGGGCGGGATTGTTCTGCCGGAATTCGGCCCGGTTTTCGGTGCGGAGAGAGGGAGGATGCGATGCGGTTGAGCTGCCATTGCGGCGCGGTGGTCCTGGAGGTCACGCCGTCGGCCCCGCTGAGCGCGGCACGGCGTTGCGATTGTTCGTTCTGCCGGCGGCGGGCGGCGGCCACGGTTTCGGTCCCCGAGGGCGATCTGCGGATTGTGCAAGGGGCGGACAAGCTGACGCTTTACCAGTGGCACACGAAGACGGCGGAACATTACTTCTGCTCGATCTGCGGGATCTATACGCACCACCGGCGGCGGTCGGACCCGACGGAGTTCGGCGTGAACCTTGGCGGGCTGGAGGGGGTGCAACCGCGGGATTACGAACCGCTTGGGTGGTCCGATGGCGTGACCTACGAGTAGGCGACCCGCTAGATCCGGAACTCGGCCAGATGGCTGGTATCGAATTCCGCGATCTCGATCATCTTCTCGACCTCTTCGATCTTTATCCAGTTCTTCTGTTGCGTGATCAGTCCCGCGCGCCGCATGTCCTGAAGCTGCCGGTTGATGTGCACGTTACTGAGGCCAAGGGCGTCGGCAAGATCGATCTGCCTGAGGGGCAATTCGAACCACGGACCGTCCGTCTCGTTGATGAGCCGCAGGCGATGCCACAGCTCAAGAAGGAGATGGCACAGCTTCTTGAACGCCGACAGGCGTCCGAGGCGGAGCGCCTGGTCGCCGAGGATCGCGAATTCGCGTGCCGTGCACCAACTGAACCCGGCCGAGAGCACAGGATATTTCTGAGACACCTCGATGGTGCGCAGGGGATCGATGACCGCGAGTTCGAGATCATGAATGCCCGCGGCGTTGTACGTGGATTTCCGTTGAAAGTTGATGTGCAGGCCCAAGATGTCGCCCGGGAGGGCGAAGCTGAGGATCTGGCGCCTGCCGTCTTCGGTCAAAAGATAGCGGATCGCCCATCCCGAGGTGACGATGAACGTGGCCTTGAGGTCTTGTCCGTCCTGAATGAAATCAACTTGGTCTTCGACCTGAATGCGGTTGATCTGGAGGCTTTCGAGAAAGCTGATTTCCATCTCGGACAGCAGCGTCATCGCGCCGAGTTTCCGGACAATAGCACTAGAGCTTTCCGGTGGTCGAAGGTCTGTGACGATCCCGGTCGACATGACGGCTCCATCGCGAGATATGCGACTTAACTTAAGTTAAATCTCGAGGGTTTACACCCCAAGTCGTGGGTTTGGTGGGACAATTTTTGTGTCAAGCGCGGTTTACACCCTGATTTTCGGAGAGCTTCAGGGGGCGCATGTTCTTCTTTTGATCTTGCGGGTGGAGGCTAGCCGCCCCGGATCACCTTGGCGAACTGGTCGAAGATCGCCTCGTTCGCGCAGAGGATCGTGCCGTCTTCGAGGATGTTGCCGGACGGGTCGATGGGTTCGGCCAGGCCGCCGGCCTCGCGGACGATGATGAGGCCCGCGGCGACGTCCCAGGCGTGGAGGCCGCGTTCCCAGAAGCCGTCGTAGCGGCCGGCGGCGACGTAAGCGAGATCGAGCGCGGCGGCGCCCCAGCGGCGGACGCCGGCGCAGGCGGGCAGGAGGCGGGCGAGGTCCTGGAGTTCGGTGGGCAGGTGTTTGGACGGGCCGTAGGGCAGGCCGGTGGCGAAGACGCTGTCGGCCATGCGGCTGCGGGCCGAGACGCGCAGGCGGCTTTCGTTCATCCAGGCGCCCTGCCCTTTCTCGGCCCAGAAAAGCTCGTCCTTCGCGGGGTCGTAGATGACGCCCGCGACGATCTGGCCCTTGTGTTCCAGCGCGATGGAGATGGCCCAGTGCGGCATGCCGTGGAGGAAGTTCGTGGTCCCGTCGAGGGGGTCGACGACCCAGCGGCGGGTGGGATCCTCGCCAAGGGTCTCTTCGCCTTCCTCGCCGAGGAAGCCGTAGGTCGGGCGCGCCTCCATCAGCGCCTCGCGGATCAGCTGTTCGGCGGCGGTATCGGCGCGGGAGACGAAATCGCCCGGGCCCTTACGGGAGACCTGGAGCTGCTCGACCTCGCGGAAATCCTTGGCAAGCTGGCGGCCCGCGGCGCGCGCGGTCTTGATCATCACGTTGAGATTGGCGCTGCCTGCCATTATCCGGCTCCCCTCGGTTCGCGGGGGCTATAGGCCGGGGCGGAGAGCGGCGCAATGGGCCCGCGACGCGGTGCTGCTGCTTGCGGGGCGCTGGCGGAGGCTCTACATCGCGCGGGTGATGAGCCGCGCCCCCTACCCCCCCTACCTGCCCCGCAAGGCGGTCGAGAGCTATCGTTCGCTCCGCCGCCGGATGCGGAAGATGAGTGCCGAGGAATACGCCACGCCCGAGGGCAAGCGCCTGGCGGCGTGGCACGACAACCTGTTCGATCAGAAATATCTGCGGCACCACTGGACGAACTTCTTCCAGGTGGCGCCCGGGGTCTACCGGTCGAACCATCCGACGCCGGCGCGGATCGCGCAGTACAAGGAGCTGGGGATCAAGACGATCTTGAACCTGCGGGGGCGCGAGAAGCGCGGGCATTACCATGAGGAACGCGCGGCCTGCGCGGCGGCGGGGATCGAGATGGTCGATGCGCGGCTCTATGCCCGCAAGCCCGCGCGGCAGGAGGAGCTGCTGACGGTAATCCACCACCTGCGGACGCTGCCGAAGCCGTTCCTTCTGCATTGCAAGTCGGGGGCGGACCGGGCCGGGTTCGCCTCGGCGCTTTATCTGATGGCGGTGGAGGGGCGGCCGGTGGAGGAGGCACGGCGGCAGCTGGGCCTGCGCTATATCCATATCCGCCAGACGAAGACCGGGATCCTGGACCATATCCTCGACCTCTATGCCGCGCGCGAGGGGGAGATGGGGATCGAGGAGTGGATCCGGACGGAATATGACCGCGACGCGATCCAGGCCTCGTTCGACGCCCTGCCCTGGTGGAAGCGGTGAGGGCGCCCAAGGGCAAACCGACGGAGGAGCCGAGCGTCCTCTTTTTCTGGCTCTGGCGGCGGTATCTGGCCAAGCACAAGTGGTGGCTGGCCCTGGCCATGGCGATGATGTCGATCGAAGGGGCGATGGCGGGGCTGCTGGCCTACATGCTGAAGCCGATGTTCGACGTGGCACTCGCCGGGACGAATATGGGCGCGCTCTGGACGATCGCCTTCATCGTCTTCGGGACCTTCGTGGTGCGCGGCATCATGTCGGTCTGCCAGAAGCTCTTGATCACGCGGATCAAGCAGCGCACGGCGGCCGAGGTGATGGGCGCGCTGGCGCGCCATCTGATGACGCTCGACACCACGTTCCACCAGAACCACCCGCCGGGCTATCTGATCGAGCGGGTGCAGGGGGATGTGGGGGGGATCAACTCTGTCTGGTCGGCGCTGATCTCGGGCGCGGGGCGGGATGCGTGGCAGCTGATCTCTCTGATGACGGCGGCGATCATCATCAATCCGCAATGGACACTGATCGCCCTTGTGGGCCTGCCGGTGCTGGTTCTGCCCGCCTATCTGGCCCAGCGCTATGTGCGGCAGACCTCGCGCGAGGCCCGCGAGCTGTCAGGGAAGATGTCACTGCGGCTCGACGAGATCTTCCACGGGATCAATCCGGTGAAGCTGAACGCGCTCGAGGAATATCAGGGTGATCGCTACGAGGCGCTGGTGGAAGAGCGGAATGCAGTGGCAATGAAAAGCGCCTTCGGCCGGGCGATGGTGCCCGGGATGGCCGATGTGATGGCCGGGATCGGGTTCTTTGCCGTCCTCGTGATCTGCGGGCGGCAGATCATCAACGGCCAGGCCACGCCGGGGGATTTCGTGGCCTTCTTCTTCGCCATCGGATCGGCCTTCGATCCGGTGCGGCGGCTGGCGAGCCTGTCGGGCCTCTGGGCGTCGGCGGCCGCAGGGATCGAACGGGTGCGGGCGCTGTTCGACACGCACCCGTCCCTGACGGTGACCGCCACGCCCCGGCCTGCGCCGCGGGATATGCCCGAGATACGGTTGGAAGAGGTGGAGCTGGCCTATGAGGACCTGCCCGTCTTGCGGCGCGCGTCCTTCGTGGCCGAAGCCGGCAAGACGACGGCGCTGGTCGGGGCCTCGGGCGCCGGCAAGTCGACGGTTTTCAACGTGCTGACGCGCCTGGTGGAGCCGCAGGCGGGCCGGGTGCGCATCGCGGGCGTTCCGATCGAGCAGATCGACCTTGCCGAACTGCGGGGGCTGTTCTCGGTCGTCACGCAGGACGCACTGCTCTTTGACGAAAGCCTGAAGGACAACGTTCTGCTGGGCCGCGACGACGTGAGCGAGGACGAGCTGCAGCGGGCGCTTGATGCGGCCTATGTCACGCCGTTCCTCGACCAGCTGGCGGACGGGGTGGACAGCCCGGTCGGCCCGCGCGGGTCGAACCTGTCGGGCGGACAGCGGCAGCGGGTCGCCATCGCCCGCGCGCTGCTGCGCGACACGCCGATCCTGCTGCTGGACGAGGCGACCTCGGCGCTTGACACCAAGTCGGAGGCGATCGTGCAATCCGCCTTGGACAAGCTGAGCCAGGGGCGGACGACGCTGGTCATCGCCCACCGCCTGTCGACGGTCCGAAATGCCGACAAGATTGTCGTCATGGATCAGGGGCGTGTGATGGAGGAAGGCTCGCACGACGCCCTCCTTGCGAAAGGCGGCCTCTATGCCGATCTCTACCGCATGCAGTTCGAGGACGAAGACAGGGACGGGGCGGAGGTCGAGGCGTGACGGTTCTGAAAGTGTCCGGCAGCGAGGCACGCAAGTTCCTGCAGGATCTGGTGACGAACGATCTGGGGGGGACGTCGGACGGGCTGGTCTATGCGGCGCTGCTGACGCCGCAGGGCAAGTACATCGCTGATTTCCTGATCTTCGAGCGGGACGGCGCGCTTTTCGTCGATGTGGCGGACAGCCACACCGCGGCGCTGGCGCAGCGGCTGAGCATGTACAAGCTACGGGCGGACGTGACGATCGAAGAGGCCGGGCTGGCGGTGACGCGCGGACGGGGCGCGCCCCCCGAAGGTGCCTTTGCGGATCCCCGCCATCCCGCCCTTGGCTGGCGCGGCTATGACGGGCAGCCGGGGGAGGATGTGGATTGGGATGCGATCCGGGTCGCCCATGTGATCCCGGAGGCGGGGCTGGAACTGACGCCCGACAGCTACATCCTGGAGGCCGGGTTCGAGCGGCTGAATGGCGTCGATTTCAAGAAGGGCTGCTTCGTGGGCCAGGAGATCGTCGCGCGGATGAAACACAAGACAGCCCTGCGCAAGGGCCTCGTGAAGGTCGCGGTCGAGGGTGCGGCCGAGCCGGGCACGCCGATCGTGATGGCCGATGGACGGGAGGCCGGAACGCTCCACACACGCGCGGGCGACGAAGCGATCGCGTTTCTGCGGTTCGACCGGGCGAAGGCGGAGCTGACCGCGGGGGAGGCGCGCGTGGTGCCTCTGATGGAGACGGCGGGCTGAAAATCCTTCTCGAAGGATTTTGAGGGTCAAATTCTTCTAGAAGAATTTGGGTTTGCAGAATTTTCTAGAAAATCCTGGCTGGAGACCGGCCCCATCGCTGTCGTGACGGCCGCATCCTTGGTCAGCTTTGCGAACAACGCTGCGGAGGCAGCGTTGAAATCCCACCAGCTGGCCCGCCAGCGGGTGGCGTCGGCCTCGGCGAAGAGGCTTAGTGCCGCATTGATCAGGGCGGTGCCGATGCCGCGGCGGTGATGGGCCTCTGCCACAGCGATCTGCTGGATGTAGCCCTCGCGGTAGGGGTCACGAAACGGATGCTTGGCCGTGTCTTCGATCTGGTGGATCAGGTAGCCCGCGGGCGGTCCCTCCCCCAACCAGGCGGCGAGGATGCCGGTGCCCTGCCCGTCGATCATGGTGTTCAGGTGTCCCAGCCACTCCGCATCGGACATCTCGCGGAAGCTGCCGTCACCCTTCTCCACATGCAGGCGCTGCACCATGTGGCAAAGCGGCAGGATCTGGGGGGCGTCGTCCGCGCGCAGCTCTGCGATGCGCAGGCCGTCAGGCCCGTTCGGCATAGTCCATCGTCTCGGTATTGACGATGATCGCCTCGCCTTCGCCGACGAAAGGCGGCACCATCACCCGCACGCCGTTGTCGAGCAGCGCGGGCTTGAACGAATTGGCCGCGGTCTGGCCTTTTACCACCGGTTCGGTCTCGGCAATCGTGCAGGTCACCTTCTGCGGCAGCGTCGCGCTGAGCGCTTCGCTGTCGTAGAACTCGATCTGGATGGTCATCCCGTCCTGCAGGAACGGGCGGCGTTCGCCGAGGATGTCGGCGGGCAGCTCGATCTGTTCGAACGTTTCCTGATCCATGAAGACGAGGTTGCCGTCGGTCTCGTAGAGGAATTGCTGGTCCTTCTGTTCGAGGCGGACACGTTCGACCTTGTCGGCCGACCGGAAGCGTTCGTTGAGCTTGGAACCGTTGCGCAGGTTCTTGAGTTCAACCTGAGCGAATGCACCGCCCTTGCCGGGCTTTACGTGATCGACCTTGACCGCGACCCAGAGGCCATCGTTATGTTCGAGCACATTTCCAGGGCGGATTTCGTTGCCGTTGATTTTCGGCATTTCTGGCCTCGTGACAGATTCTTGGCGAAAGGTTGATGATTGGTTGACAAGAGCTATATCTGGCAGGTTGTGAGCGGACAAGAGCACCAGATGCGGTAATTGACCGCCTTTGCCATGCGTGGGGTGCATGGCAGATATTCCTAATGAGAAACCCCGAATCGCCTCGAAACCGGGCATAAGGGCCGCTACGGCGGATAACAAGAGCAATAAGAAGGATCGGACATGACTGACTTTGTCGATGGTACCGCGTTCAACAACGAACAGGGAAACCGCGCGCGAAAACTGTTTGCCGCGGTTGTTTTGGCGGCCCTGGATGACGCGATCGCCGATGACAAGAAATATGGCAACGGCCCTGAACAGATTGCCCGCTGGGCCCGCTCGCGCGATGGGCGCGAGGTGCTGTCCTGCGCCGGGATCGACCCGAACGAGCGGGTCGTGCAGGGTCTGATGGATTTCGTGGGCAAGGGTGTGCGCACCTCTGTGGCGCTGTCGCGCGAGGAAAGCGAGCGCCGCCAGGCAGCCGAGCTTCTGGCCCAGCAGAAGGCGGCCTGACGCCTCACCCCCAGTTCCGGTTCTTTGTTCTGCGCGTCCTTCGGGGCGCGTTTTTCTTTTGGCGTCAGAAGATGAAGCGCCAGATGCCCGAGGCGCTCCATTCCATGACCAGCAGGACGAGGGCGGTGGCGCGGATCCAGAGCGCGCGGAAGCGGATGATGATCCAGGCGACGAGCGCGGTCGAAAGAAGCGCCTCGAGCGGGCCGATCCACCAGCCGCCATTGCGGTTGTCCCAGTAGCTGACGGGGCTTTCGTAGATCCACATGGTGAGCGGCCAGAATTGCGGGCGGCCATCGTCGTGGTGGAGCGGGAAGTCGAGCGCGAGGTGCAGGAGTGCGGCGCCGGTCAGCGCGATGGCCCAGCTGCGGCGGGTATAGAGCGCCAGACCGAAGGCGAGCCCCCAGAGGATGAAGCTGTTGTCGATGGCGAAGACCTGCATCCAGGCATCACTGTAATAGAGCTCCCGGAAGACAATCTGGGGGTCGGTGCCGAGGATGGCGAGGTGCCAGCCGACCATGAGGTAGAGCGAGAGATCGGGAATGATGCTGCCTGCAAGCGCGGCGAGCGCGATCTTGGGCGCATCGGGCTTGCCAAAGGCGGCGAGGCCGAAGATCAGGTGGGCTGGAGTGTTCATCTGCGTCCCCTGCGGCCTTCGGGGGAAGCTATAGCAGGAGGTGGCGATGGCAAAGGCGATCATGGTGCAGGGCGCCGGATCGAATGTGGGCAAGTCGCTGCTGGTGGCCGGGTTGGCGCGGGCCTTTTGCCGCCGGGGCTTGGCCATAGCGCCGTTCAAGCCGCAGAACATGTCAAACAACGCCGCCGTGACCGCCGATGGAGGCGAGATCGGCCGGGCGCAGGCGCTGCAGGCGCGGGCGGCGGGGCTGGCGCCGCTGGTGGACATGAACCCGGTGCTGCTGAAGCCAGAAACCGACACGGGCGCGCAGATCGTCGTGCAAGGGCGGCGGTTCGGGACGATGCGGGGAGCGGAATACGGGCGCCGGAAGGGCGAGCTGATCGGGCCGGTGATGGAGAGCTACCGACGGATTGCAGAGGGGCGCGATCTGGTGCTGGTCGAAGGCGCCGGGTCGCCGGCGGAGATCAACCTGCGCGCGGGGGATATTGCGAATATGGGGTTTGCGGAGGCGGCGGGCTGCCCGGTTCTGCTGGTGGGCGATATCGACCGGGGCGGCGTGATCGCGCAGCTGGTCGGGACCCATGCGGTGCTGGATGACGGGGACCGGGGCCGGATTAAGGGATTTGCGGTGAACAAGTTCCGCGGGGATCCGGGGCTGTTCGCGAGCGGGCTGGAGGAAATCGTGGGGCGCACCGGCTGGCCGTCGGCGGGGGTCGTGCCGTGGTTTGCCGACGCCTGGCGGCTGCCCGCGGAGGATGTGCTGGATCTGGCCTCGCGGCCCGGCGGGGCGATCAAGGTGGCTGTGCCGCAGCTGGGCCGGATCGCGAATTTCGACGATCTCGATCCGCTCTCGGCAGAGCCGTCGGTCAGCGTGGAGATCGTGCCACCCGGGCGCCCCCTGCCCGGCGATGCGGATCTGGTGCTGATCCCGGGGTCGAAAGCCACGATCGCGGATCTGGAGACGTTCCGGGCGCAGGGCTGGGACGTGGACCTGCACGCCCATATCCGGCGCGGCGGGCACGTTCTGGGCCTATGCGGCGGGTATCAGATGCTGGGGCGCTGGATCGACGATCCGGACGGGATCGAAGGGCGGCCCGGGCGGCATCAGGGGCTCGGCTGGCTGGATGTCGAGACGGTGATGGTGCCCGAGAAGCGGCTGACGGAGGTCGAGGCCGTTTATGGCGCGACGGGCGACGCGGTGCGCGGCTACGAGATCCATATCGGGCGAACGGAGGGGCCGGACACGGCGCGGGCCTGGCTGAGCGTGGGTGGGCGGATGGAAGGCGCCGCGTCAGCGGACGGGCGGGTAATGGGGTGCTATCTGCACGGCCTCTTCGCGTCGGACGCGTTTCGGCGCGCCTATCTGGGGCGGTTCGGTGCGCTTGAGGGAGATTTGGCCTTCGAGAACGGCGTGGAGGACGCGCTGGACGCCCTTGCCACCCATGTCGAGGCCCATCTGGACCTCGACCTGATCCTGTCGCTGGCGGAGCCCGTGGGTTAGGGTCGAGACCCTGAACGGTCAGTCGAGGTCCTGGCTGGCGAGAACCCGGAAGATCTCGCGCCGGACGAGCTTGCGGACATTGCGCGTGATGCGCTCGCCAAGGGCGCCCTGAAGCTCTTCGTGGACGATCTCGGTGATGACGCGGCGCAGCACCTCTTCGTCGATCTTGCCGCTGTCGCCCATGATCAGGGTGAGATCATCCTGGAGGCTGTCCTGACGGTCGAGCTCTTCCTCGTCAGACGGGGTTTCGTCGTCGCCGGCTGTCGCGGCCCAGGGATCATCCTCCTCGGTCTCGGCCTCGTCTGCGGCGGAGGGGACAAGGCGGAGGCCGACTTCCTGCGCCCGACGCTCGGGCATCTCGGGTTCCTCGGCCTCTTCGAGGTCTGCGCCGATTGCGATTTCGGGCTCTTCCGCCTCAGCGGCGGGATCCTCGGCATGTGCATCCTCCGCCGGTTCCGGCCGGTGGGCGAAGACGGGCGGGGATTGCAGGCTGCCGGTCTCGGGCGCGGACGGCTCCCGGGGGGCGTCCTGCGGTTCGGGTGCAGCTTCGGCCGGGGCAGCCTCTTCGGCGACGGCGGGCGTTACCGGGGCCGCGCCCTCAGCCGGGGCTTGGCGGCCTTTCTGACGGGCGATAGCCGCTTCGAGCTCTGCGATTTTGGTGTCGAGCGCGTTGAGCACCTCGGGCTGAACCTTGGGGGCCTGCGGCGCCTCCTCGACCGGTCCGGCGGTCATCGCACGCAGCGCCGCGACGCTGTCGAGGACGAGCGGCTTGGGTTCCACCGGCGGCAGTTCGGCGTCGATGGCAGGCGGCTCTGCCTCGGTCGCGGTGGGCTCTGCCGGTTTGTCGGTGACGCGCAAGGCCGGGGTCAGGACGAGCCGGCCGGTGGCCGGAGTGTCATCCTTGGCCTTTTCAGGCACGGCATCGGCCGGGGTGAGAACAAGACGTCCGAGCTGCGCGGTCTGCGCGGTGTCCAGCCCCTTGCGGGCGGGACGGTCCTCGTTGGAGACCAGCTTGCGGACGGAGGAAAGGACTTCTTCGATTTCGGCGGTGCCGCGTGGGTCGGACATAGGTCAACTTTCTTCAGCCTCGCAACCGAGACTAGATTTCACGCCCTACCCGCGACAACCCTTAGCATCTTTTTCAATCGTTTCCAATTGCTCTGAGGACACGGTCGAGCGCCCTGCCCTGTTCGGACATGATCGCCGGACCTTCGTTGACCAGATTGTAGTAGGCCGCAGGGTCGTAGGTCTGGATGCCGAGCCCCAGATGGTCGGCGGTCAGCAGCCCCATGCTCTGCAAAACCTGGTAAACGGCGATGACCTGATCGGCCTCGGCCGAGATGCGCAGGGTGCGCGCGTCGAGCAGGTCCTGCTCGGCCTCGAGCACGTCGAGCGTGGTGCGCGCGCCCAGTGTCGCCTCTTCCCTGACGCCCTGGAACGCGATGTCGGCAGCGCGGATTTGCTCTGCAGTAGCGACAAGGCTGGCGGAAGCAGAACGCAAATCGGCATAGGCATTGCCCACATCGGCCTCGACCAGCCGACGGATCGATATGAGATCGCCCCGCTCCGCGTCTCGGCTGGCCATGGCCTGACGGATCTGGCTGGAAAGCCGCCCGCCCTGGTAGATGGTGCCGTTCGCGATGACACCCACGCTTTCGAGCGGATCGAAGCGGTCGTTCAAGTCGTCTTCGTCAACCTGGATCGAGCTTTGCAGCGAGATGCGCGGTTCGAGCCGCGCTTCGGCCTGGTCGACCCTGAGTTCGGCCGCGGCGATGCGGCGCTGACTTGCACGGATGTCGGGATGGGTGCGGAGCGCGACGCCCTTCGCCTCGTCCGTTGAGCCAGGGATCTGCGGCAGGCTGCTTGGGGCCTGCAGACTGCCAGGTTCACGCCCGACGATGCGACCATATTCTTCGACTGCCCGGGTCAGTGCGCCCTGGGCCTGGGCCAGTTCGCTGCGCGCCTCGGCCAGACGCGATTCAGCCAGGGCGACATCGGTCCGGGTCACTTCGCCCACATCGAAGCGGTCGCGGGCGGCCCGCAGCTCTTCGCTGATCAGACCCACATTGTTCTGCCGGACCGCCACGATATCGCGCGCCTCGCGGACGCCGACATAGGCGGACACCGCCTGAAAGAAGACGTTCTGTTCGATCCCGAGGAGCGACTGGCGCGTGGCAAGGACGGTTTCCTGCACCGCGTCGACGCCAAGGCGGTTGGCCCCGCCATCATAGAGCAGAAGCTCGAAGCTTAGCTGCGCGGTCGTGGTAACATTGCTGGCGAAATCGCCGCCGGTCACGTTGGTGAACTGGGATTGGACGACATAGTCGATCACCGGCTGGAGGTTGGCGACGGCCTGGGCCACATCCTCGTCCGCGGCGCGCAGAAGCGCGCGGTTCTGCTCCAGAAGGCCGCTATTCTCGTAGGCCGCGACGAGCGCGTCGGCCAGCGTATCGGCCCGGGCCGGCCCGCTGACGGCGGCAAGCGTGAGAGCGGCGATACCGGCAAAGGTCAATGATCTCATGTCGCGTCCTTGCTGAAAACTCATTCGAGGGCTGACTAGAACTGAAACGCAGCTTCTTTCCGGAAACCATCGAGCACCGGGGCGCCCGCATTGAACTCGTCCCGCCAGGAGAGGCGCCCACCCGTCCGGTGGCCGATCCGCACGGTGCCCAGCCGGCCGTCGACGAAAAGCGCCGCGATCCGGCCACCGTCCTTGAGCTGATCGGTCAGCGCATCCGGCACCGTCTCGACCCCGCCTTCGATCAGGATGATGTCATAGGGTCCGTGCTTGGGCGCGCCATCGGCCAGGGCACCTTCGATGACAGCGGCATTGTCGATGTCGTGTTCCGACAGCGCGGCCTGCGCATCGGCGACGCGGGCGGCGTCATCCTCGACCGCGACGACAGCCTCGCAGAGCTGCGCCAGGAGCGCTGCCGAGTAGCCCAGCCCGCAGCCGATATCGAGCGCGACATCGCCCTGATCCGCATCGAGCGCGTTGATCATCTTGGCCACCACCCGCGGATCCAGGATGACGCGGCCGGGGGCCAGCGGCAGATGCTCGCCCATATAGGCCGCCTCTCGCGCGGCATCGGGCACGAAGGCCTCACGCGGGACGTTGAGCATCGCCTTGATGATCGGGAACTTGGTGACATCGGATGGCCGGATCTGCGTGTCGACCATGATCCGGCGCCGCTCTGCGTAATCTGCCACGGGGCTAAACTCTTCCGTTCAGTTCTTTTCGCCGTGATGCCACAGAACCCGCCGCGCGGCAACGCCCCTTGGGCGGGTTTAGCCGCTTGCGCGGTTTCCGGCACTGGTATATCCCCGCCGATGCTTCGGCGAGTTGGCGGAGTGGTTACGCAGCGGATTGCAAATCCTGCATCGAAACCAAACCAAAGAGCGACTTAGCCGAAAATTGTTGTCAGGACATTCCGGGAACACCTGGCGAACCTGATAACGATACCGTCCAGCTGAGTTCACCGTGGCACGATCGCGCGGGTGCGCGGCTTGCCGCCAGCCTTCGAGATGGCAGTCATTCCGCGTGGCTCGGTTTTTCAGATTGGATCGAAGAGCTGCTGACTGCGCCGGAGCGCGCCTCGATCGCCTGGTCGGCACTGAAAAGCTTGAACGCGGATGAGGCGGAAGAGGTAATCCGAACGGTTCTTCGCTTCGCTGGATACCCGCCTCCGAAGTTCGTTTCGCACATGAGCGATGCTCGCTGGTGGGCAGGTCTCGCCTCTCGCGCAGAGAAAAAGGCCTATATGCTGGCTGCTTTCGAGGCCCTGAGCGAGGCCGATCAGAAGGCCTTTCTCAACCATGTGAACCGCGCTGCAGAGGATGCGACATGACCAGGGATCAAAAGGATAACGTGACGCCGATCTGGCGGCGCGAGCTTTCCGCTCGGGCGAAGGAATTGCACGGCCGGATCGACTTTGCCCGGGAAATCGGGCCTGTGATCGAGCGAGATTACGTCATCAAGGGTTGGCTGGATCGAAACGCGATTAGCGTTGTCTATGGCGATTCCAATGTTGGCAAATCCTTCTGGGCGATCGACGTGGCCCAAGCGGTCCATCAAGGCACGATGTGGAACGATTGCCGCACCCGGGCGGGTGCCGTGCTCTATTGCGCGGCCGAGGGAGGTGCGATGTTCGCCAATCGCCTCGTCGCGCGCAAGGCGAGCTTCATGGTGTTGCAAGGCCCACTCAACCTCGCCGGACCCAGCCCTCAGGGAAAGCCGCTTTCCGAGATCGTGCAGCATCTTGCCGAAGTGCAGAGTGTCCAGTTTTCGCTTGTCGTCATCGACATCTTGGCCCGGGTCATGGGTGGTGCCGACGAGAACACCAGCGGCGATGTGAGCGCCCTCATCCGTAGCGCAGAAATCATCCGGGACGAAACAGGTGCGCACGTCATGTTTGTCCATCACACAGGGAAGGATGCGGCAAGGGGCGCGCGTGGCCATTCCAGCCTCCGCGCCGCCGTCGATACGGAGGTTGAGCTGTCGAAGAGCGACGGAGATCTCCGCCTCGCACGGACTACCAAGCAGCGCGATCAGTGCGGCGGGGCGGAGCATTTCTTCGAACTCAAGGAAGTCCGGCTCGGAACGGATAGCGATGGCGATCCGGTCACGAGTTGCATCGTTCAGACACGAGAGGAGAAGCGACAGAGCACATTCCGCGTCTGATCCCGCCTTCGTGAGGCTCCCCCGCGGGGGGAGACTGTCCTGGCCCGAGGGTGGTTCACCCACCGATGGCTGTTGGCCTGGAGAGGACGCACTGACCGACACCGTATCAGCGCGAGGGGCGATGGCCGCGCACCCTCTTCGTACCGCGGGTAAGCGGCCAGGGAAGATGTGCTCAACGAATAGTTAGGAAGGGAAGATGAGGAAACGCACCTCGAAGCTCACGCATCTGACGACCCCCAAAGGGCCGCGGGGGGGAGGCCCCCTAAAGGGGCCTTCCCACCCCCTCTGAGGAGAGTGACCCAGGACCGTTGAGCCCGCAGGTGTTCGATGGGAGAGACCAACATGACCGACACCAATGATCTGACTGACCCTTGCCGAGACTGCAGCCCTGGCGACGCTAGCGGCTTGTTCGAGACTGAAGCAACGATGGAATGGCCGGTGATGCAGCGATCTCCGTGGCGCGTTGAGATCGTCTCAACGGTGGCCATGATCAGCGAATTCCAAGGGGTGGTTGATTAAGTCCCGGTACAGGGGGGGCGAAAGTCTGAGATCTTTATGGCGCTAGACCCGCCCCCCCTGTCACGCGGAGATTTTTTTCAGGTAAACGAGGAAAACTGGGCGACCCCAGCAGACCACGGGCTGCTCGACGACTTGATTTATCAGCGGAAAGTAAGAGCGTGCAGCGATCACTTGGAATGCTTCTGCGAAAAATGCAATGAAATCAGATCTCTAATTTTGGAAAGCTGCAACGGGCGATCGGATGGCCTGCTACATCCTCAATCCGCGTACGAGCTTGGCCACTAATGCCTCGGCGCTGGAGCAGCATTTTAGATCCGATCTGCAATTGCATAGCTGGCTAAATGGTCATCCGAAGGCTAAGCAGTTGATGGTGTTAGTGGGCGGGAGGCTGCTTCGCCGTGTTTGCAAGGACTTAGTCCCAATCAGTGAGAAACGTCGTCCGTGAGCGGCCTGACGGGCGCCTACCGTTCAGGTATCTTGGATTGCCCCTGATACCGATATCAGCCATCTCGCCCAAACCTCATTTCAAAGACTCGCCGCAATTGCGGCCGCGATCCTCGGCCAGCCGATCAGGTCGCGATCTGATACGGGATGAACAGAGCAAGGTCCTTCCAGAACCAGAGCAGCACTGCGGTCGCCAGCATGATCAGGGCGAACGGCCATGCGCCGCGGACGACCTCTTCGAGGCGGGCCCGTCCGACCGCCTGGATAACGAACAGGTTCAGTCCAACCGGCGGTGTGATCAGGGCAGTTTCGATCAGCACGACGAAGAAGATGCCGAACCAGATGGCATCGATCCCCATCCCCAGAACCGCCGGAAGCAGTACCGGCACCATGATCAGCAACATGGACAAGGCTTCGAGGAAAAACCCGATGATCAGCAAGACCATGCCCACGGCCAGCATGAACATCGCCGGGCTGTCGAATGTCGCCGTCAGCCAGGCGCTGATCGATTGCGGGATCAGGTACAGCGTGATCGCAAAGGAAAAGATCTTGGCGCCGGCCACGATGATCAGGATCATGGCCGTCGTCTTCAACGCCCCCTCCACTGCGTCCTTCAGAAGTGCGAGGTTCATACGACCCATGGCAAAGGTGATCACCATAGCCAGTACGAAGCCGACCCCGGCGCTTTCCGATGGCGTCGCGATCCCGGCATAGATCGATCCGATGATCGCAACCGCCAGTAGGACGGTCGGAAGCGCCAGCAAGGTGGCCCGACCCCGCTCTTTCCAAGGCGTGGGCGACGGCGATGCGCCCCCTTTGACCCGCACATAGATCATCGAATAGACGATGAAGATCCCCGCCAGAAACAGCCCCGGGCCCAATCCCGCGAGAAACAGGGTGGGGATCGAGACCTCTGCAATCACACCATAGAGGATCAGTGGGATCGACGGCGGGATCAGGATGCCTAGCGTGCCGCCTGCCGCCAACTGGCCCATGATGAAGGGCCGGTCATATCCACGCTTCTCCATCTCCGGGATCGCGACCGTGCCGATGGTCGCCGCGGTGGCCACCGAAGAGCCGGAGATGGCGGAAAACAGCGTGCAGGACTTCACGGTCGCCACCCCGAGCCCGCCCGGCCAGTGACCGACCCAGGCTTGCACGGCCGCGAACAGATCTCGGCCGACCCCGCCTTTGAGCAGTACGTTCGACATCAGCAAAAACAGCGGCACCGCCAGAAGCTCAGAACTGTCCATCGCGCCATAAAGCCGTTGCGGCACACCGATCAGGGGGAGGCCCTTCCACCAAAGCAGAAAGACTCCTAGACCCCCCATGGCGAACGCCACGGGAACCCGCAGGATCAACAGCCCGATCAGGGCGCAGATGATCAAAACGGTTTCCATCAATGCGCGCCGAGTTCGTCAGGCTCCGCAGGGGCACCGAGCCCCGTCCAGATCTTCACGATCTCGGCCACTGCCTGCAGGGCCATCAGGCCGAACCCGACCCAAAGCGCCGATTGCGTGAAAACCTTCGGCACCGCCAGCGAACTGTCGGTCGTATGGCCGGACAGGGTCGAGCGCAGCCAGATCTCCCAGCCACCCACGGCGATGACGATGCAGGTCGCGATGATCACGAGCATGGCGAAGGTGTCCGCCAGTTTCCGGCCCGTCGTGCCGGGCTGGCGGAACGCGATATCGATGACGATATGGCTGCGGTGGCGCAGCACATAGGCAATGGCGATGAAGACGCCCCAGACCTGAATGATGCGACTGACCTCGTTCACCCAAATGGTGGGCATGGTCAGCACGTAGCGCATGAAGACCTCGTAACAGATGAACAGGCCCACTGCGAAGAAGGACCACGCCGCGATGCGGCCCGTCCACTCGGCTAGCCAGTCCATGATGTGCACGAATGCGACCAAGCCCCTCATCAGACATATCCTTGTAGTGGATAAGGCGCGGCCCGGATCCCGGAGGGCCGCGTTCGTCTCCAAACCGGGTTGCCCAGTCTACCTGGCCGACGCACGGGCCGCTTCGACCACCTCGGCCGCCAGTTCACCGGCGTCTTCGACAAACCGGTCCGCCACGCCCGAGGTCGCCTCGACCCAGAGCGCACGCTCATCCGGGGTGAGTTCGACAACCGTCATCCGATCGCTGACCTCGGCAATCGCGTCATCTTCTTCGGTATAGATCGCATCGCGAAGTTGCTGTTCCACTTCGGCGGCAGCCTCCAGGATGATCTGCTGCTCTTCGTCGCTCAGCCCTTCGAAGAAGTCGTTGTTGATCACGGCGACAAACTCGATGGCGCTGTCGAAACTCAGGGTCATATGGTCCATCACTTCGTAGAGCGACCGCGACCGGACGGCGGACACACCGGTCATACCGATATCGACCGTGCCCTGCTGATAGGCCAGAAACTGCTCCGATCCGGAAATCAGCGTCGGCGCGCCGCCAAGCGCCTCGATCGTCCAGCCAAGGACGCGCCCATAGGTGCGGACGCGCTGCCCCTCCATATCCGCAGGCGTACGGATGGCCTGTTCGTCGGACAGGTAGACGTTCCGGCCGAAGGCCTGCCACCAGAGCACACGCGCCCCCGTTTCCTCAAGCACCGCGGCATCGAGCAACTCCCGCATGGGCGATCCGGTTGCGGTTGCTGCCCGCAGATGCGCCTCATCCTCGAACAGGAAGGGTAGGTTGATCACATCGACTGCAGGAACCGCCCCGGTGAACCGGCCCAGGAATGCCGAACCGGCATCGATCGCCCCTGATCCGACCGCCTCCGGCACTTCGTTGTCGCGGAAGAGCTGCGCCGACGGGAACAATTGAATGGAGAGCTCTCCACCGGAGCGCTCGCGGATGATCTCGTCAAAGGCCATCCAGTTCTGACCCAGCGAATGGGTCTCTGGCAACTGCAAGGTGACGCGAATGGTCGTGTCGGCCGACGCCGAAACAGCAGAAATGAAGAGTGCCGTCGCCGCGACGGCCCCTTTGGTGAGACTATTCATGACACCTCCCAATGTCTTCTAGGGCCGCGCTCCGCACGGTCTTCCCGAAGAGACTTCAATTGCATTGACCTAGAGTCAAGGCGGCTCAAACCGGATGAGGTGGGTGGCTCCTGCTCCACCGGCATCGAATGTGCCAAAGTGCAGTTGTCAAAGACTGCTAGGAAAGGAGCCACCCAATGACAGTAAAGGCCGTCGGCCTTGATCTGGC